>NZ_CP031941.1:4112500-4712500 GCF_003443655.1 Nostoc sphaeroides | reverse complement strand
TTGGAACCACCCAAGTTAAAGCTTTCGTAGGGTGGTAAATTACCAAGGACGGTACCAGCTTGCAGATTCACAGCAAATACTTGTGGCTGTTTGGTGTTAAATAATTGCACTGGTAAATATTGGCTGTAATTGGCTTTGAGGCGATTTAGGGAAATATTTCCTTGACCGATGGGGACAGATTGTTCTGTACTCAAACTCAGAACGGAACCTTTAGTAGGATTGAGAGAATTATCTCGTTGGTCTTTGGTGGCGGTGAAGGATACGGTAGTTAGGTCGTCAACGCCAGTTCCACTCGCAGATAGGGGATTGCCTTGAGCGTCGGTTGGGGTAATATTACCTTGGCGATCGCGGATACTAGTTCGAGTATAGTTTAATCCTAATGAGGTATTCCAGTCGTCGATTGGTCGCTGTAAGCTGACACCACCGCCAATTTGACCTTCTCGAACTTTGTCGCCGTTAGCTAGCTTAATCTTGTCGTCAAAGGTTTCCGAAAGTTCCTGACTACGAAAACCATTCACAGTGTACCCTAAGCGATCGGGGTTAGTTATCCGATAGGGACTGATAAATTTGCTATTAAACTGCAAGTCTCGGCTACTTACACCAACATTCACACCTAAAGTATCATTAACACCACCGACATTCTGATCTTGATAGCTGATTGTGCCTATTAATCCTTGATCAGCATTATAACTACCACCCAAGTTAACACCACGCGCCCCAGTTTCTTTAAGTTGGTAGACTAAATCTAGTTTTGTCGCATCTCCTTCTAAGGCAACATTCACACTCTCAAACAAACCAGTACGATATAGCTGTTGTATGTCTTGCTTGACGACATTTTCTTGGAAAATTTGACCAGGTTTTAGCTTGAGTTGCTGTTGTAGAAAATCTGGTTTAGTGCGTCCTCCCACAGGATTGCCTTTGCTATCAACGGTTTTACCCTCGTCGTTGACAAAGCGAAACTTGATATCACTCACCAAGCCTTCAGCGACATTCACAGTAAGAATGCCTTGAGAACTGGGTTTAATTGATAACACTCGTGCTAACTTATAACCATTGTCGGCGTACCATTTGTTAATTTGTGCTACTGCTTGCTGGAGTCCAGAAGGACTGATGATGGTTCCAATTTGAGATTGTAACTGTTGTTGGGCTACTTGATAGGTGAGGACTTTAGCGCCAGATAATTGCAGCGATCGCACAATCACCGATTGCACTTGATAAACTACATTTAATCCAGCCTGTGTGCTAAAGCTATTTACACTGACATTGCTAAATAAACCTGTATCTAAAATTGCAGCGACATCTTTTTGTAGCTGGCTTTGACTGGTTTCTCCACCCACCTGGGTTTTAATTACTTTACGAATGATTTGCTGCAATTCTTGATTGGCTCCCACTACCTGGACATCTGTAGCTGTGACTACTAAATTGTTTCCAGTATTTGGGGTTTTGGGAGATGAGGGAGATGAGGGGGAAATAGGGAGGATGACTTGGGAATTTAACTTTTGTGCTGAATTTAAGATTACTGTGGAATTTTTGTTTGCACCTGTTTGCACGGCGATGGGATTTTGGGAAAATTGTTGTGCAACTATAGTTTCTGGGGAAGCAATTGTCTCTATCCGTGCGGGAGTGTCTTCAATGATTGGCACCACCAAGTTACCAGCTTTTGCAGTTGGAGTAACGGTTTTAGTAGGTGCAGCCGTTGCTTGCTGAGTGACATTGGCAGCAGCTAAAGTAGCTAAAGTAAAAATTGCAGTAGCAGAAACTCGCATAATTCGATTTTGGATTTTGGATTTTAGATTTTAGATTAAAAGACTTAATTAAAAAGCTGTTCTAAGAATTTTAAACAATACATCCTTTGAGAATTTGATGTTAAACCTCATCTAAGTTGAGAACCATAGTTTTCGCCCTCACCCTAAATCTCTCTCCCAGATATGGGAGAGGGAGTTTGAAATTCTAGCTCCCCGAATCCCAGATATGGGGGATAGGTTGGGGGATGAGGGCAAATCCTTTTCATCAGAGAATAACTACAGGTTTCAAGATAGACGTGGTTTAGTTGTAGGGAAGTAAAGAAATAGGGATAATACTAACTTCCAGCTTTTTCGCCGATTTCCCTATTTATACCTCTTACCCAAACAGACGGTTAATTTTGATATTTTGTTTCTTATGAGTAATGTATCTCGGTTATCTCTAGCTTCTAACTCTCAAGCTGCAACTTCTCCGTTACGCTTACTTGTATTAAGTAATGGTCATGGCGAAGATGTCATTGCAGTTCGGATTTTGCAAGAACTCCAACGACAATCAAACCCACCAGAAATCTTTGCTTTACCTCTGGTAGGTGAAGGACGTGCTTACCAACAGTTGGATATCCCCCTCATCGGTTCAGTCCGCACTATGCCTTCTGGCGGGTTTATTTATATGGATGGCCGCCAATTAGCGCGGGATGTCCGCGGTGGTTTATTGCAACTTACCCTCAGCCAGATTAAAGCTGTGCGCCGTTGGGTGAGTTCTCAAAAAAAATTAGGTAATAAAAGAGCGATTTTAGCGGTGGGAGATATTGTCCCACTATTGTTTGCAACTTTCAGTGGCGCTAATTATGCTTTTGTAGGTACGGCGAAATCTGAATATTATGTGCGCGATGAAGCTGGATTATTACCACGGAAATCTAAAGATGCGCGTTGGGAAAATTTTTCCGGTTCAGTTTACCATCCTTGGGAACGCTGGTTGATGAGTCGTCGCCGTTGTAAAGCGGTGTTCCCTAGAGATGCACTGACGACAGAAACATTAAAACAATGGCCAATTCCAGCTTTTAATTTGGGTAATCCCATGATGGATGGTCTGCAACCGACCTTTTCACGCCAACAATTTTATGGTCAGGATAGCCAACAACAAGAAATAGTTCGGCCTTTAATGGTGACTCTTCTTCCTGGCTCCCGTCCGCCAGAGGCATACGCCAACTGGGAAACAATTATGATTGCTGTATCTGCGTTGATAGCAAGTTTTCAAGAGCGAGATTCGATTTTCTATACTTCTAAAACAGTGGTGTTTTTAGGTGCGATCGCTCCTGGTTTAGACTCTAATATTTTATCCCAAAGTGTGCAATCTCAAGGCTGGCGCACTGAATCAACATGTCCTATAAAAATTCCTGATCCAAATATCTTGACATTTAAACAAAGAAATGCATATCTACTGCTGACACAAAAAGCTTATAATGATTGCTTGCATTTGGGAGATTTAGCGATCGCAATGGCAGGTACAGCCACAGAACAGTTTATCGGTTTAGGGAAACCTGCGATCGCTATTCCCGGTAATGGGCCTCAATATAACCCTGCCTTTGCTGAAGCTCAAAGTCGTCTTCTAGGCTCATCTTTGTTTTTAGTCGAGCATCCAGCAGAAGTTGCCAACGTTGTCCAGTCCCTATTCAAAGATCCTGATATTTTGCAAATTATTGCCGAAAATGGGGCGCGACGCATGGGTAAACCCGGAGCAGCACTACGCATTGCGGAATGTTTACAGGAACGATTTTGATTAGGGCATTGGGCAGTTGTCAGTTGTCAGTTATCAGTTAAAAGTTTTGAAAATCGTCTGTGATAACTGTTCACTGATAACTGTTCACTGATTTTAGTCTCCCTCATCCCCAATTCCTCACGCTACCAACCCAGAACGTAAAGCCCTTACAGCAGCTTGGGTACGGTCATCAGCACATAGTTTATTTAGAATATTACGAACGTGGGTCTTCACAGTACCAACTGTAATGTAGAGTTTTTCAGCAATTTGCCCATTGCTGCACCCAGCTACAATCAACTCCAGGATTTCCAATTCCCGTTGAGTCAAGGGGTAAGTTTCCAAAACTTGCTCGTATTCTGACGCTAACGCCTCAATTTTGACAGTTTTCGGCGTTTTATCAGAACCTTGGCTCTCTCCAGGAATACCTTGCCGCATTTTCCGCAATACCACGTTGGCAATTGCCGGATCAATCCAAGAGTTACCGCCGTGAGTCGCTTGGATCGCCTCAGTTAATTTACTGATGCTTGTTTCTTTCATGTAATAAGAATCAGCACCCGCCGCAAAGGCTGCAAGTACAGCATCCTCTGTGTGATCCATTGTCAGGATGAGAATCTTCGTTCCCGTCTGCCCAGTTTCAGCTTGATGGCGTTTGAATTTACGGGTGAGTTCAATGCCATCCATGTCAGGCAAACCGATATCTACAACAGCTACATCTGGCTTTGCCGTTTCCAAAAGTTTTAGTCCTTGGGTAGCATTTGCTGCTTCGCCAATTACTTTTAATGCGCTGTGAGCCTGTAATGCTGCTCGTAGCCCCATTCGCGTTAAGTCATGATCTTCAATTAAAATAATGCTAATTTCATTCATCGCTACACTCGCTCTTATGCTGTTTGCATCTTTCAAAGTATTACTTTTTCTAAGCGCTATCTTTTATTTTCCCATACCAAAGATAGATGATCTTTCAACCACTCTGCATCCACCGATAGAAATAATAAATTTCCTATTTTTTAGCATTTAGATAGAGAATAAATCTAGCTGGAGATATATAGATCCTTACACAATAAGGATGAAAGATTGAGACTAATGCAAAATTGCTCCTCCTTTGCTAAAAATTTAGCTTTCAGTAGCCATGTTCCATTAGTTAATTACTATTATCTTGCATAAAACTTACAAAAATGGACGACAAATTACAAAAGGTAAAAATTACCTTACGAAAAAGTGAGCGATGGTTTCGAGTGATTTTTAGCCAAATCTTTGGATTCATCGGATTGATGCAGTTGATGGGCATCCTCATGAAAGGGAATCAGACGGCGTTAAAATTTGGTGGAATTACTAGCAAGGTCGTTCGTTGTCCTTTGTGGTCAGCTTGTTGGACTGACTTTTCACGGGATGGGGAAGACCGCGATCGCCAGGAAAATCCTAACACAGGTCTGGCGATCGTTAAGAAAATTGTCGAAATCTCAGGAGGTAGGATTACTTCAGATTCACAAATTGGTATAAGGAGTTACTTTATTATTTACCTAGTCTAAGCAATCTGATGAGTACAACTACTCAGCTTATGGTACACAACAATGGTATGCAACTCTCACCAATGGCTGACGACGGTCGCTTGCTGACTCAATTACAATTGTTTTAAGCTGTAAAGTATAAGTATTTTATTTAACTTTATATCAGCTATGTTTGCTGTGATGAATGTCGAGCAAGCATTCAATAAAGCTAATATTATTAACTCAACAAGTATTGGATATTGTGCCAAATGTCTTAGTAAATAAAGTTACCGATTTTATATGTGAGAAAATATTATATTTTTTAGTTAGATAATCTCAAAAAAGGAATGTTATACATCAACCTATGTTTAGCGGCAAAAATAAAAACCGATGGAAGATACGCTGAAAATTTTGGTTGTAGATGATGATGAAGTAGACCGGATGGCAGTCCGTTGTGCCCTGACTAAAGCAGGTATTCAAATAGAACTATCTGAAGTAGCCAATAGCAATGATGCATTTTCTATTTTAAACACTACTGGCTATGATTGTGTTTTCCTCAACTATCGCTTAATAGCTCAGGATGGACTAACCTTAATTCAACAGCTACGTTCTTCGGAAATTAAAGTTCCTTTAGTAGTCCTAATTGATCAAGAAGATGAACAAACTGCTGTCCAATTATTAAAAGCTGGTGCTACAGACTATCTCTCTAAATCTAGGATATCTCCAGAAAATTTGGCACAAGTTTTGCGGAGTGCGATTCGGGTTTATCGGGCTGAAATACAGGTAGCTTTGGCAAAAGACCAGCTTAGAGAAAGTCATGAAGAACTTCTTCGTAAAAATCAAGAATTAGAGAGACAACAGCAACAGCTTCAAATGCAAAACTTCAAGCTATCAGAGGCATCAGTGCTAAAATCACATTTTTTAGCAACTATGTCTCACGAACTCAGAACGCCGATGAATGCGATTATTGGTTTTTCTCAAATACTCCTGCGTCCTAAGTTTGGTCAACTAACGCACCAGCAAGCAGATATGGTTGAGCGCATCTTGAATAATGGCAAGCATTTGCTGATGCTAGTCAATGAAGTTCTCGACTTTTCCAAGCTGGAGGCAGGAAGATTAGACTTAAAAGCAGAAAGATTTGATGTCTTAAAGGTAATAAATCTGGCTGTAGGTGAAATGCGTTCCCTAGCTGACGCTAAAAATCTATCATTGTTAGTGCAAACGGATTTGCAAAATACTTTGGTATTTAATGATCCAGTTCGGCTCAAACAGATTGTAATTAATCTGCTCTCCAACGCCATTAAGTTCACAGAGTCAGGTGAAGTTTGCGTTGAAGTTAAAGAACTACCTGCAAATCGATTAACAATTATTGTTCGGGATACAGGTATTGGCATAGCACCCAGAGATTTTCAACGTATTTTTGAAGCATTTCGACAAGTCGATCAAACTCTGACTCGGAAATATCCAGGTACAGGTTTGGGTTTGGCAATTGTAGATTCACTGGTGCGAATGATGGGTGGCAAAATCTTTCTTGAGAGCAAATTAGGGGTGGGTTCAACATTTAAAATTGAATTACCGCGTCAAATTTCATTATCGTCTGTAGGAGGTGAACCTCCACCTTTACAGTTAGATAGCAACCAGGTTTTTTCATCTGCTAAAAATCCGCATCATTCATCTACTCAAGCTAGGCAATCACCAATAGGATATCCTAAATTTAAACTATAAATTACTTTCAAAAAAACTGATAAAAGTTGATAAATTATGTCTGTAGTTGAAAATAATAAAATTTATCGCATCCTCGCAGTTGATGATACTCCAGATAATCTCTTTTTGGTTCAAGCAATTCTAGAAAGTGAGGGGTATGAAATTGATCTGGTTTCAGATGGAATAAAGGCTTTGCGAAAAGTTGAACAATCTCCACCCGATCTGATTCTGTTAGATGTGATGATGCCAGGGATAGATGGTTATGAAGTCACCCGTCGGATTCGGAATAACCCAGCAATTAGTTATATTCCAATTCTGCTGATTACAGCCTTTCACGAATCGAGTGTTGTCGAAGGTTTAGATGCTGGTGCTGACGATTTTATTCGTAAACCATTTGATACTGATGAACTATTGGCAAGGGTGCGATCGCTATTACGTCTCAAGCACAGTCTAGACGAACAGCAAAAAATGGCCCGCCAAAGGGAGGACTTTGTTTCCCGTCTGACTCATGATTTGCGGACTCCCCTAGTAGCCGCCGATCGCATGTTGAATTTGTTTGAGATGGAAACATTCTGCAAAATTTCGCCGGAAATGAAACAGGCGATCGCAGTTATGATTCGCAGTAACCAAAATTTGATGGATATGGTAAATACCCTCCTCGAAGTTTATCGTTTCGAGGCAGGTAAAAAAACGTTGAATTGGGAGGAATGCGATTTACGTGAGATATCTCAAGAAGTAGTGAGCGAACTAAGTCCTCTAACTGGTGAAAAAGGGTTGACTCTAAAAATAGATACCACTGAATTAAATCTACTAAGTAAAAACGCTGGGATTATTATGGGCGATCGCTTGGAACTACGGCGGGTGATAAACAACCTAATCGCAAATGCCATCAAATTTACAGATACAGGAGGCATCACAATCCGCATTTTTGAAAAATCACCTAATCCAGAAAATCCAGATTTGGTAACAATTGAGATCCAAGATACAGGATATGGGATTGCGCCTGAAGATCAAGCAACAATTTTCGAGCGATTTCGCCAAGGCAAAAATAAACGTTCAGGTAGTGGTTTAGGGCTACATCTATCACACCGGATTATAGAAGGACACGCTGGAACAATCCAAGTTACCTCTGAACTAGGTAAAGGTAGTTTGTTTACTGTGCAACTACCTAAAAATATTTAACTTTTTCAGCGAATTTTAGATTTTAAATTTGGCGATCGCAGTTCTTATTGAAAAGAAAAAGCGACTTACAACTAAACCTTAAAACGACTGGATTCATCTATATTTTTTAAACACACTGTAGATAGATGAATTAAACCTATAAATCCTTAGTATAATGCTTACTCTGCAATTTATGAATCTCACTTTCTTAGGACTTACGCATGAGTTACGGAATAACGTAGACGCTTCTCTACGAGACGCTACGCGAACGGCTTGCCGCAGGCTACCGCAATACACCAAGCAAGAAAAAACTATTACTACCATATCTGGATCAATATTCGTATCATTCTATGGATAGTAGAAATAATTATTTTACAAAGTTATTATTCAGCCTGTTAATGCCTGAAAAAGGTGTATGTACCCTGGAATAATACTCAGGGTCTTTTTTGATCAAAACTTAGATAAGTCAAAGATATACTCTCATCGCAATAAAGGTAAATTGACTCTTCAAGTCATCACCCAAGGGCAGCCAGTAGCATATCAGCTTTTAGAATATTTGGATACAGCCTATAGCAAGATGAACTAAAGGAAAGGTCGGTCTAAATTAATCTTGGTGTAGTAAATGTTTGGTATATATACAGACTTGGTTTAACCAAGCCTTTTATTATGACACCAGGTAAATTCTTATCTAACTAACTGAAACTGATTGCAAAATAATCATCAATTTTATGTGGTAATTGCATTAATACGGATTTACAAAGGCTCCACAGATGCGATTCTAATATCAGGGAATAAAGATGGATACCCCTGGTCAATACCAGGGGCTTTTTACTTAGCAGCTAGGCTTTAAACGTCAACACCGGACTCAATCGCGCCACAACGTCCACCATTTCTGCCTCAAGCTGCACATCAATCACAGATGAATCGGTTTTAAACCCATTTTTATACTACGTCGTAAAGAAATTTGAAGTTTAGCGAAAAACTTTTAAAATTCTCTAGACTCTCCAGCCGGCTGGAGAGTCTAGGATGAATTCAAGGGGACTCTCAACCAGTTATTTCTGACTGTTGACGGTTATCCCTCAGTCATCCAACTTGGTTTGGCTAGGTTGTTCATTTTTATCCCGTAAATCTATGACTCTCCAACTCACAGTTCCCAACATGGCTTGTTCTGTTTGTGCAAGTACCATCACTAAAGCACTTCAAGCAGTCGATGCCAATGCTAGCGTTCAGGCTGATCCAACAACCAAGCTTGTCAGTGTAGAAACTCAAGCATCAGAAACAGTAATTAAGGAAGCATTGGCTGCTGCTGGCTATCCAGTTGCCAACTAATTTGTAATTCGTAATTGTTGGCGAAGCACTCGCGGGTATTTGTCTTTCTTGGCGGTATTTACCTGTTGGGGTCTAAATCCCCAAATAATTTAATTACGAATTACTTTAAGATCCTCCACATCAATCACAGGGGTTCGGTTCATCTAGTTATGGATACTCTCACACTCAAACTTCGAGGGATGAGTTGCGCGGCTTGCGCCAACAATATCGAAAAGGCAATTCGCTCTGTTGCTGGGGTAAGGGACTGCAACGTTAACTTTGGAGTAGAACAAGCTACCATCAAGTACGATCGCTCTCTAGCGAATTTAGAGAAAATCCAAAGTGCGATCGCATCTGCGGGATACTCTTCTTACTCACTCCAGGAAGAATTGCTCACCGAAGAAGATGATGCAGAGATTGCGAGTAGGCAAGCATTACAACGCCAACTCTCCCTTAAAGTAACGGTGGGAGGTGTAATCAGCATTTTCCTATTTTTGGGGTCGTTCCCCATGATGACTGGGTTGAACTTGCCCTTAATTCCAAGCTTCTTACAAAATCCTTGGATACAGTTAGTACTGACAACACCCGTCGTGTTCTGGTGTGGTGGATCTTTTTACCGCAATGGCTGGAAATCCCTCAAGCGCCATACGGCGACGATGGACACGCTAATTGCTTTGGGTACAAGTGCAGCATATCTATATTCTTTATTTGTCACTATTTTCCCGAAATTTTTTATTGCTCAGGGATTGATACCTCATATTTATTACGAAGTTGCTGCTATTGTCATTACCTTAATTTTGTTGGGGCGGTTGCTGGAAAATCGCGCTAGGGGAGAAACTTCTGAAGCTATCCGCAAACTCATTGGATTGCAAGCTAGAGATGCCAGAGTCATTCGTGATGGTAGAGAAATTGATGTTCCCATCGCCGAAGTCAGAATCAACGATGTAATTTTGGTACGTCCTGGTGAAAAGATTCCGGTAGATGGTGAAGTGATTACAGGCGCTTCGACGGTAGATGAAGCGATGGTGACCGGTGAAAGTTTGCCAGTCAAAAAGCAGCCAGGAGATGAGGTGATTGGGGCGACGATTAACGGTGCGGGTGCATTTCAGTTTCGGGTGACACGAGTCGGAAATGATACGTTTTTGGCTCAAATCGTCAAATTAGTGCAACAAGCCCAAGGTTCTAAAGCACCAATTCAACGCTTGGCAGATCAGGTTACAGGATGGTTTGTACCAGCTGTGATTGCCGTTGCGATCGCCACTTTCGTCATTTGGTTTAATTTCACTGGCAACCTTACCCTAGCAACAATGACAACGGTGGGTGTACTAATTATCGCTTGTCCTTGTGCTTTGGGTTTAGCTACTCCCACTTCTGTAATGGTGGGGACGGGCAAAGGTGCAGAAAATGGCATTTTGATTAAAGGCGCGGACAGCTTAGAACTAGCACACAAAATTCAAACCATCGTTTTAGATAAAACTGGTACTTTGACTCAGGGGAAACCTACGGTTACAGATTTTGTAACTGTCAATGGTACAGCTAATGGTAATGAAATCCAGCTTTTACAATTAGCAGCAACGGTGGAACGCAATTCTGAGCATCCTTTAGCTGAAGCAGTGGTGAAATATGCCCAGCAAAATTTTGTAGAGACGCGAAATTTCGTAGAGACGCGAAATTTCGCGTCTCTACAGGTGAAAAACTTTGTGGCGATCGCAGGTAGTGGTGTCCAAGGAGTTGTTTCAAATCAGCTTGTGCAAATTGGTACACAACGCTGGTTAACAGAACTTGGAATTAACACCATAAGTCTCCAGCAGTATAAAGATGACTGGGAAGCGGCTGGTAAAACAGTCATTTTGATTGCTGTAGATGGCGAACTACAAGGAATAATGGGTATTGCCGATGCCCTTAAACCTTCCTCAGCAGCAGTGGTGAAAGCCTTACAGAAGTTAGGTTTAGAAGTAGTAATGCTTACCGGAGATAATCGTAAAACTGCTGATGCGACCGCTCTCCAAGTTGGCATCCAGCGAATCTTTGCCGAAGTGCGTCCAGAGCAAAAGGCGGCGATTATCCAATCTCTGCAAGGGGAAATAGGGGGTAGAGGGGCGCAGAGAAAGAATTCTCATAAATTCTCACTCCTAACTCCTAACTCCTCACTCCTCACTCAGCACTCAATTGTTGCAATGGTAGGTGATGGTATAAATGATGCCCCAGCCTTGGCACAAGCTGATGTGGGAATAGCAATTGGAACGGGAACAGATGTAGCGATCGCAGCTAGCGATATCACTCTAATTTCTGGCGATTTGCTCTTAATTGTTACAGCTATTCAACTTAGTCGCGCCACCATCAACAACATCAAGCAAAATCTCTTCTTTGCCTTTATTTACAACGTTATTGGTATTCCCATTGCGGCTGGAATTCTGTTCCCCATCTTTGGTTGGTTACTCAATCCAATTATCGCCGGCGCTGCGATGGCTCTTTCTTCGCTCTCTGTTGTTAGCAATGCTCTCAGATTGCGTAACTTTCAACCAAAAAGTATCTCATAATTTCAGGATAATTTCGGAAATGTTCAGTAAAAAAATGTTTTGGGGAAGCCTGATAGCTTTAGTTCTTCTCACTGGAACATCAGGCGTAGCATTAGCAGAAATGCCAGCCCACTCGCCAGAGCAAAACAGCCAATTTCACCGCATCGAGCAACCTTTGGGCTTGAAAGTTGGTGTTGCGATCGCAGGTTTAGCCTTGATTGGACTAGAGTTGTGGTGGTTTCTTCTCTATAAAAGTCCTGAGTCCTAGTGGTCTGTCTCATAAGTTCTGATTGATTAGTTTGGTACCAAAACCCTGTAGAGACGCGTTAGCGTAGCGGGACGAAGTACAATTTCGCGTCTTTAGAACCCCGCAAAATTAATGAAACAGACTACTAGATGAGGAACAAAGAAATTGCTTTATTTTTTAATTTTTAATTCCGCCCTGCTGTACTAGTGTTTTGAATGATGGGGCAAATTGTATCCTCATGCTGTCCGTCCATATTCTTCCAGCCTGAAAGTAATGCCTTTATTTCAGACCGTAAAGTTAACAACTGATCAAGTTGGTGATCAATTTGCGATAGCTTATCTTCGAGCTTTTCTTTAATTTCACCACAGGGAGCTTGTCCTTGGTCATAAACCTGAAGAATATTTCCAATCTCCTCTAAGCTAAGACCAAGATTTTGTGCCCTTTTAATAAACGCTAGACGAGTCAGCACATCCAATGAAAACTGGCGGAAGCCTCCTTCTGTTCGTCTTGATGATTTAATTAAACCTAAACTCTCGTAATAGCGAATTGTCCTGATGGGGATTTTGCTTATATCTGTTACCTGACCAATTAAAAGCAGTTTTATATCCTGAGTTAACACGGCAGATTTTCCCAATTATTGTCATTATTATTACATATTTTTCTAGTTTATTAACTCATTTGAGAGTTTAACAAAATGTTGGTGTCAGTAATTTATGTTATCTATAGGACTAATATTTGATTTCTGAAAAAGTTCAGTACAGATTGAAAAGCCTAATTTCCTACTCCCCACTCCCCACTCCCCGCCCACGTAGATAATTTCAAAAATCAAATACGATTCCTATAATTAGAGATATTACTAAGTTGTGATTTTTCAAATCTTTAGCCTGAATGGATATTAACTTACATCATCTGATATTTAACTAGCCTAATTTTAACAATTGTAATAAAGTTCACTCAACATTTTGCCTCTATAATTTGCTCTATTGATTGGGTAACTGTTGGTCATAGTACTGAAAGTAACTGTTTTTTTCTAGTCCTCATGTTACTTCTAGATCAACAGCTTCACCTCAAGTGAAACCATAAAAATGAATCTCAACTCGCAGACTTTTAGTTCAACCCGTAAACCTAAAAACTTCAATAATCCAAAGCATTTTATTGAGGGATGGTATTGGGTAATACCCTCTCGAAATCTGCGGGTGGGTGAAGTAAAACCTGTCACGATTTTGGGCAGAGAACTAGTGATTTACCGTGGTAAAGACAGAAGAGTAGCTACCTTTGATGCCTACTGTCCACACATGGGCGCTCACCTTGCTGAAGGGAAAGTTGAGGGTAATGCACTACGTTGTTTTTTCCACCACTGGAAGTTTGATGCTGAAGGGATGTGTATTGATATTCCATGTTTAGATACACCGCCTTCCCTAAAGTTACAAACTTGGCCTACTGCTGAGAAATACGGCATGATTTGGATTTGGACTGGAGAAATACCACAACAACCCTTACCTTTTGTTCCAGAGTTGGAAGAAAAAGAGTGTGATGTTGCTATCCATTCTCATTTTTTGGTGAATTGTCACCCCAATGTGGTAATGATTAACGCCATCGATGCTCAACACCTCAATACAGTTCACAAACTGCCAATAGAAATTAATTTTGAAACACAGGAACTGAACGAGAATGCGATTATTTTCACTAACACTACACCCCTCAAAAACGAGCATTTTTTCATTAAGATTATCCGTATTTTCTACAAAAATGCCATAAATTACAGTATTTGCTATTGGTACGGTAGCATTGGTATTGTAACGTTTGGCTTCGATTTCTTCCGTGTCCATATGATGTTTGCAGTTCGCCTCCACGAAGCAGGAAAAGCTGAAGGCCAAATATTGTTGATCGCTAAGAAACGTCAAGGAATCTTTGGTTTGTTATGCAATCGAATTGTGCTATGGCTGACTAAAATTGCAGGTAAATTCTTTCTCAAGGGTGACATCAAGGTTGTGCAAAAAATTCAGTTTGATTTGAAAACTCCCATCAAAGCAGATCACTCAATTATGCAGTTTATTAACCATGTTGAAAAACAGCAATCCCTAATGTGGGGGACTTGGCAAGAAGCGCGATCGCACGATGTGGAGAGCAAGCCCAAGCGTGAGAGATGGCAAGATAAAATGAATAATGACTAACTTCATGTCTATGTCACCAGAATTCCGTCTGGCTAATTAAACGCACACGATCTCATACCATTGTCAACAATCTTTGCAACAATTAATCGTTTGTAGAGGTGTACAGATATATGCCTCTACCAATGTAGGTCTAGCAGGTATTTTGGGAAATGGTATAACAATTAATAAAGGTTAAAAGTTCAAAAAAGTTACTTTTAACTTTTAATTTATTTTTTACTGCGCTACCAAATAAATAAAAAGAAGTGGCAAAGCCACTTCCTAATTCCCAGGTAGAACCTAAGTTATGAGTATAACCACTACAAAATTTTAAAATAGTATAAACAAACACCAATTAACTGATGATCTATGTTTTCCTTGTTTTCTGAGTTAGGAAATTTTGATTTTCATCAGCCAAATAACTGTATATTTACATAGCCTCATGATTGCAATGCAGACTCAATTTTATCCAGTTCATTGCTAAGATGTGCCAGTTTTGCCTCTTCATCAAGAAGAAGTGCGTCTAGTTTTTGTTGCGATCGCCTTTTATAATCTATAGACTTGTGAGTGCCGTGTAAATGTGAAACGGCTATCACTGACTTGGATTCAATGCAACAATAATTTCTGCTAACCTGATTCCCAGAGGTTTCCAATGGGTATTGCTAGAAGAAAAAGTACTATCCCCAGACACTGCTTGGTAGTCATTGGGATATTTCTGTGCAGCATTAGGATCAGCGTTTACTCGCAGGATGAGTTTGCCCTGATAGCGTGATAGTCGGCTACTATCCAACAAAATAGTACCGCCGTAGTCCCACGCCAATCCATAGAGTTTAAAATCACCTAACTTCTTGCGTAATTCGCTCAAGGGTGTTCCAACGCCGATACCTTCGCGGGTTTTCCAAGCTGAACCCAAGTTACGCACATCTAGAGGTTTAGTACGAGTATTATCATTCCAAACTACTAGCAGAGAACGTCCCTGATTTAGGTTTACCTGAGTAGCTGCAAAACTACCCATTCCTTCAGGGCCAGAAATGGTTTTATCAACGAGATGGGATGCACCAAACAGCTTGACTAAATCTTGCTTGGTGGTTGTGCGTGTTATCGGCCCAACTCTTTCCCCAGGAACAATTAAGGTGTCTTTTGAGGGTTGCGATTTAGCAACAGTAACTGGTTGATTGGTTTTCTGGGGTAATGCAGCTACTGGGTTAGTCAATAGTAAAGCTAACGCAACCGTAGCAATACCTTTAATAGATGGGTTCACAGTCTACCTCTGGGAGAATCCGATTTGGGAGTGTTCGATATATTCAATTATTGCTTTTCAGTTTTAAATTCTACAATTTCCCAATTACGGATTCCCGATTTTTCAATAACTTTATTTCATGACTCTAGTTGCGTTGAAAATTGCTAGTATTGCTACTCCAACATCAGCAAATACGGCTTCCCACATTGTCGCTATACCTAAAATACCCAATCCAATGAATACACCTTTAATGAATAAAGCAAGCCCAATATTTTGCCAAACAATCTGCCTTGTTTTTCTGGCGATTTGTATTGCTTCTGCCACTTTTGAGGGTGCATCTGTCATAATCACAATATCGGCAGTTTCGATCGCCGCATCTGAGCCTAATCCACCCATTGCGATACCAACATCTGCTCTAGCAATCACTGGCGCATCATTAATGCCATCCCCAACAAAGGCAACTTTACTATGCTTACCAACGGTGCTGAGTAACTTTTCAACGGCATTGACTTTTTCTTCTGGTAATAACTCTGCTTCGTAAGCATCTATGCCTAGCTGTTCAGCAATTCGGGATGCGATCGCTTCATTATCTCCTGTCAACATTACTGTTCTCTTTACACCCATTCCCTTGAGTGCTTTAATAGCAAGTCTCGCATCTTCTTTAAGTTCATCAGCAATGACAATATACCCAGCATAAATATTATCCACTGCTAGATGAATAACTGTTCCCTCTAACTGGCAATTATCATGAGCAATATTCTCTTTATGTAATAGGCGATCGCTTCCCGCTATCACTACCCTATTTTCAACCTTGGCTCTAATTCCATAGCCTGCTATTTCTTCATAATCTCTCACATCTAATGTATCAATTTTCTCACCATAAGCCTTGCGAATAGATTGAGCGATCGGATGATTTGAGTGTAATTCTACCTTTGCAGCTAATTGCAGTAATTCTTGTTCATTCCAGCCATTTGATGGTACTACTTTTGCTACTTTAAATACCCCTTTCGTTAAGGTTCCAGTTTTATCAAAAACAACTGTATTGACTGCATTTAAAGCATCTAAAAAAGTAGAGCCTTTAACCAAAATACCGCGTTTAGCCGCACCTCCCACACCTCCAAAGTAACCTAATGGAATACTGATAACTAGTCCACAGGGACAGGAGATAACTAGTAAAATTAAGGCGCGATAAACCCATTCTGAAGAAGTTGCGCCAGCAATCAATAAAGGAGGTAATAATGCAACTGCTAGAGATGTAAAAACTACTATTGGTGTATAATATCGGGCAAATTTAGTAATAAACTTTTCTGTTTCTGCTTTTTTACTTTTGGCATTTTGCACCAAGTCTAAAATTTTGGCAATGGAAGAGTCACCAAATAGTTTTGTTACTCTAATACTGAGAACACCCATTTTATTAATCATCCCAGCCAAAACTGTCTCGGATAGCCTCACCGATCGCGGTACAGATTCTCCAGTTAATGCAGATGTATCGACTTGGGAATTCCCATCTATAATCTCACCATCTAAGGGAATCTTTTCCCCAGGTTTGACGACGATAATATCTCCAATATTTACTGTTTCTGGCGATACTTTTTTTAATTCTCCCTTTATTTTAATATTGGCATAATCTGGACGTACTTCTAATAAAGCTTTGATAGAATTACGGGAACGACTAACGGCAAGATCCTGAAACAATTCCCCAATTTTATAAAATAACATGACTCCGACAGCTTCGGGTAATTTATGAATTGCGATCGCTCCTAATGTCGCTACTGTCATCAAAAAGGTTTCATCAAATATTCTACCTCTGAGTATATTACGCCCAGCAGTTTTTAAAACACTCCATCCACTTAATAAATAAGCAGGGATGAAAAGCAGATATTCCCCTATTGAGTAGAATGTATTGTGTAATTGATTTTCAAAAATTACACCAGGCGCATATAAACTTAAAATCGCTACCAAAGGCAATACTTCATTTTTCAGATTGAATTCTCCACCGTGGTCGTGATTATGGTCATGGTTATGATTCTCATCATGATTGTGATTATGATTCTCGTGATGGTCATGTTCACAGTTGCAACAACCTGAAGATTCTGAATGTATTTCCTGCTTCATTTTTTCTGTTAAGGCTAGTAAATTACTTCATATATGAGCCTGTTTCTAAATGTAATAAAAAAAAGAACTTTTTACAAGTTGATAATTTAAGAACGAGAATCTATATCAAATCTATTGCTAAATATTTATCCTATTTTTTGGCTAAAACTAAGATTGTAAAGATAGCTATACTGATTGTTAATTGTATAGAATGCTGAATGTAAAATATTATTTTTGTTGGTAGTGAGCGATTTATCGCTCTGCATAATATTACACAGGTAAAGAACTGCTTACATCAAGCTAACAATCACCATCTTAGGGATAATAGAGCGGATTTAAATTTACTGAAGTACACAACTTAGGTTTTAAGGGACTTCCAAGTAAAAAAATATTCCATTGCTATTGTTCACCGTTGACCGTTGACGGTTCACGAGTTTTCAGTCAACAGTCAACAGTCAACAGTCAACGACTTTAATGTGGAATAATTTATTTTTTGGAGTTCCCTAAAGCCAGATATCAAGCCTGTTTGACTTCTGAATTCTGCTGTAGCAGCTAATTTGCGATCAAACTGGGTGATAGGGAACATTCTTAGGTAACAAGTGTCAGGCTAGCTATTCTTAGGGGAAATCCACTTGAAGTTTGAAAGTGAATCGAATACCCTAAACTAGTAGACAATTTTCTCAAGTAAATCTATGAACAAAAAAATTCTTCTGAATTTGCTTTCCACTTCCTCAATATTTATGTCGATGATGTCTACGCTGGTGGCATTTCATCCTGCCCATGCTAGTATTACTCAACGATTAATGCACACAAAAGATGGTCGTACCTGTATCACCAACCCACATGGTGGAACAGATTTTGTATGCATTCGAGATTCAGAGAGAAAACAACCATATACGTCTACACGTTCCTCAACTATTGCCACATCAGTATCAGATGAGAATATTGCCATGTTGGACTTTACTGAGGAGGAAAGTGAAGCTGCAATTAATTTATTTAAATGTGACTGTCCATTCTGTATAAATTCTTTGCGTCAGTTGCGCGGTACTGGAAACTTAGTGTACTAAGATTGAATAGCGCTGATAGCGACTATAACTTCTGTTAGATACGCGTGATTAATCACGTATAGAACATATACGAAACCAAAAAAGCATTTTTAACTATTACGCCGTAAGTCCCCCACTGAATTCTGTACTCGGAATCAGTGGCGGGATATAAGGCGGTTGATAAGGATTGCATCTAATATCAGGGTAAGCGCATCTCAAACCCTATTGACACGGTAGTTTTGGGGTTCACCCAAAGCACAAATAAGTTCAAAATTACTATACTGAGCCAAGCAGTGGGATTGACATTTTCGGCTTTATGTGGTTAAAAACATAAAAAACTATTTGAACCATGTTTTTTCAATCATTTACGACAATTCGTCCTATTTTGAATAGAAAATTGATATTCAGATAGAGTTTTAGCCTTTTTGTCTGTATCAAGAGCTACAAAATTAGATGCGCTTACCCTGCATCTAATATTAATTAAATGCATCAGCAAAGACAAATATTAGATGTATGACGAATCAACAATTATTTTCTTTTAGTCCTTTACCACAATATATAATAGATATAGAAGAGTTGCTGCCAAGGTGTACGAGCGAGTTAGTAACTCAAGGCAAGATTTTCTACATAAACTTAGTTACAAGTTGGTCAGCGATAGCCAAGCTGTCATAGTAGAAAATCTTAATGTCAAGGGCATGGTTCGTAATCACAAATTGGCCAAATCAATATCTGATGTGGGTTGGGGAACATTCATCAACTTTTTAGCTTACAAGCTAGAACGCAGAAGTGGAAAGTTAGTTGAGATTGATAGATGGTTCCCCAGTTCCAAGCTTTGCTCTAATTGTTTCTATCAAATAGGTGAGATGCCGTTGGATGTCCGTGAGTGGACTTGTCCTCATTGTCATACTCATCATTCGCGTGACGTGAACGCCGCGCAGAACATTAGATCAGAGGGTATCAGAATGCTTGCCCTGATCTCCGACGTAGGGATAAAGGCGGAAGGTTCAGCCGTCTCTGCTGTAGGAGGGGAGGTAAGACCAAAGCTCGGACGAAAGTCTAAGTTGCGGCACTCGCCTATGAGTACAGAAGCCGACACTGTACTTGGTACTCCAAGTCAGTGTGGGTAGTTCACCTAAATACTACTACTAGTCTGTCAAGTTTAAATTAATGGGTAAGTAAGTTCGTAGTAAGGACTTTAGTCCTTATCTTCTAAGCACGCTTGTGATTACTACAAACTTTTCATGACTAGCTTGGACATTGTAAGCTGTTCGTCATCTAGTTTTACAAGGCAATCTAAGGCAGCAAAGCGGTTCAGGCGCTAAATTATCAAATTTAAATGCGTGTCAGCTTACTACTCTTATTTAGTCAAATCTAAATTCATTCTTGTGGTAGTAGGGGCAATTCATGAATTGCCCCTACTGTGTCTAGTTTTGCATAAGTCCTGAAAGGAAAAGACGCACAGGAATTATCAAATACTCTGTAAAAGCCAATAGGCTTGGGTTAAGGCTAAAAACTAAAACTAGCGTAGGTTGGGTTGAGAAACGAAACCCAACATTTTTAAGGCTTTGTTGGGTAACGCTTAAGCTCAACCCAACCTACTATTCTTCTTAACCCAAGCGTATTGCTGTAAAAGCGTCCTGTTTATTCAACCACCTCATTTACAGGGAATCTATCAATCAACTGCATCGCCCGATGGGCATTACGCTGAAAAGAGTCTGGCAAATGTGGAACGTGGGGTATTTGCGATAATAAATCCAACGTCCGCCGTAAAATTCTTACCACATCGCCTTCATCCAAAGTGGTGTTCTCGCAGAGTTCTATCCACTCCATTCCCAGCGCCCATTGTTCGACGATCGCAATTAACTCAAACTCCAACCATATAGGCAATGCTACATTATACCGCCGTTGTAGTTGGAACATTTGGCGGCGAATTCCCCGCAATTTTGCTAGGGCTTCTGCAACTTCATTACTAAGCTCAAAGTTAACCTTGCTATCTGGGCGGGGCGTTTCCATCACCAAACCGGCGGCGGCGGCGGCTAAATGATGCGGATCTAAGTTGTCCAATTCACCACTAGCGAATACTAAACCCAACCACAATTCATTCTCGCCTCGAATGGCGGCAGCAATTCGCCCTAGTACTGTGGGCACTAAGTTATCTAAAGCGCCAAAGTGTTGCAGAATTAAGATTAAATTGAGAAATTCTTCCCAATGACGTTGTGACTGTTGCTCTACTTGCTCTTGCAACTGTTCAAGTTCGGCTTCTAGTTCAACATAGCGGGCGCGGCGCTTGAAAAGCGTGGCAGCATTGCCTGATTGATGTAGGGGATGAGCTTCTAATTGCTCTTGGATGGCAGCAGTGCGACTGAGTTGTTCTGCTACTTCTGGTGCCAGATTCAAAGATTCTACCGGATTGGGAATACGGGTAGCGATCGCAAATGTTTCTTGAGTACCCCGGCGCGACTGTCCTGGCTTCAAAGGCATCTCTGGCGGTGGCAGGATATCAGGTGGCACTTCAATTCGCGGCAGTTCGGCATACAAATCGACTACATCCCCTATTGTTGCCACATACCAGCGGTTATCGTGTCCCAAGCATACCAAGTAAGGAGCTTGACCAGAACCAGGCGATTTGCCCACTAAAACTGCGGTTACGGGTGTAGATACTGTGATATTTTTGCCCTTGAGACTCAACAGAGTTCCTGACACTGCAAAGCCCAACATCATCCCCAATTCTTCTTGTCTATCTTCCTGCGCTTGCTCTTGCAAGGTTTTCAATATCTGGCGTTCCACTTTTAGGCGTTGCCGCAATTTCTCATAAATAGCCAGTTCATTTTCATCAACTGCGGCGATTTGCTCATGAAGTTGAGCTAATTGTTTTTGCAGTTCAGCAATCTCATCGTATTCTGGCCGTAAATGCAAGGTGGCCATGTACTGCCCAAAACTGCGTTCTATCAGTTCCCTGGTTTGCTCTAGGGTGTGTGTTTGCAGCAGGTTGAGTACCATGCCATAACTGGGCGTAAACTGGCTTACAAGGGGGTCTGGCTTGGATGTTCCCAAATACGCCGCTTCTTTGGCTCCTTCAAAGGGAGTTTGGACTGTCACGACATGACCTTGTTTATCCATCCCCCGGCGGCCTGCTCGTCCCGCCATTTGCAAGAATTCGGAAGCATTTAACAAGCGGTGTCCAGTATCGGTACGCTTGGAAAGGGTAGAAATTACCGTTGTCCGGGCAGGCATATTAATTCCAGCCGCTAGTGTTTCGGTGGCGAATACTACTTTAATCAGCCCCTGCTGAAATAGTTCTTCTACTAATGCTTTCCAAGCAGGTAAAATTCCGGCGTGGTGGGCAGCAATTCCCCGGTATAGGGGGGCAATTTGTCCAGAACGCCCTGCTTCGGGATTGCGGGCTAAAAAGTTATCAATCTGTTGCCGCAAAATCTGGGATTCTTCATTATTTACCAGCCATAAATCCCCTACTTCCGCCACGGCTTTATCGCATCCCCGGCGGCTGAAGATAAAGTAAATCGCTGGTAGCATATCCCGTTGCTCTAACTGGCTCAAGGTAAAAATGATTCCAGGAGCTTCAGGTCTACCACTTCTCCCCCTCTCCCTTTCTGTGCCTCTGGCCTTCTTCTTCTGAATAAGGCGGGGGTTAATTTTGGTTTTGCTATCATTCAGCAGGGGAAATAACCCTTTGGGATTGCAAAAGTGAAATTCCAAGGGGACTGGGCGAAAATCGGAGTAAATCAGGTCTGTTGGGCCGTGAACGCGATTTAGCCAATCGGTGAGTTGATCGCTGTTGGCAACCGTTGCTGAGAGGGCTGCCAGTTGGACTTCCCGAGGACAATAGATGATTGATTCTTCCCAAACGGTACCGCGCTGGCGATCGTTCATGTAGTGGCACTCATCCAGGATCACGGCTTCAACGTCTACCAATGAGATGCCAACTTGTCCAATGGGTGTGCCATAGAGCATATTTCGGAAAATTTCTGTGGTCATCACCAAAATCGGTGCATCCCTGTGAATGGAGGCATCTCCAGTTAACAGTCCGACTTGATCAAACCCGAATTTTTCTCGAAAGTCACGTAATTTTTGATTTGACAGCGCCTTTAGGGGAGTCGTGTAAAATACACGTTTTCCTCGCGCCAGGGCGCGATAAATGGCGTATTCCCCAACTAATGTTTTGCCGGAACCGGTGGGCGCACATACGACTACGGAGCGTCCGGCGTTTAGGGACGCGATCGCTTCTTTTTGAAACTGATCCAGATCAAAGGGAAATATAGACCCTAAGTCAAGTTCTGGAGACGGTGCAGGATAATTCACTCAATCACATTTGCAACCAGATTGTTTACTATATTAACGAGTCTTTTGTCAACTTCGTTAGGTTATAAGTTATAAGTTAGGAGTGAGGAGTGAAGAGTTAGAAGTTAAAACTCATAACTCATAACTCAATAGCTCATAACTCCTAACTCAATAGTTCATAACTCATAACTCATAACTCAATAGCTCAATAGCTCATAACTCATAACTCCTAACTCCTAACTTTATTTTCCCAGTTCTTGCGATCGCTCTGTGGCAGCTTTAACTGCTTCTATTAAAGCTGAACGAAATCCTGCCTGTTCTAGCTTGGCAATTCCGGCAATGGTTGTACCACCGGGACTGGTAACGCGATCTTTGAGTTCTGCTGGGTGCATTTTGGTTTCATGTAACAGTTTCGCTGTTCCTAGTACGGTTTGCAAGGCTAGTTGATTGGCAATTGCTCTAGGTAAACCTGCGGATACTCCGCCATCAGCAAGTGCTTCTACCAACAGCGCCACGTAAGCCGGGCCGCTACCAGATAGCCCTGTGACTGCATCCATCAGCCCTTCTGAGACTTCTACTACTTCCCCCACAGCAGAAAAAACTCGCTGTGCTATTTGCTGGTGCTTGGCATTGGTGTATGCACCTGAACAAATGGCGGTAATTCCCGCCCCCACTGTTGCTGGGGTGTTGGGCATTGCTCTAATAACTGGCAATTGCACAAATGCAGCTTCTAGCTGAGTCAAAGGCACACCCGCCAATATAGAAATAATTAGGGGTGAATGTTCTCTATTAAGAATATCAATATCTGTTAATTCTTGAGCGATCGCGCTAAACACTTGCGGTTTTACTGCCAAAAAGACAACTTCTTTTACTTGGGTGAAAACCTCGCTATTATCTGTCGTCACAGCAACATCGTATTGCTGTTTTAAAAAATCTAGCCGTGAAGATAGCGGTTCGCTAACTATGACTTCTGATGATTGATAAATTCCACGCGCAATAAGGCGGGATAAGAGCGCTTCTCCCATTACCCCGCCACCAATTAAGCCAAATTTCATAGTCATTGATCAATTAGTCATTAGTCATTCGTCGTTTGTCATTAGTCATTTGTCACTATTATCAAAACCCAGGACTAATGACAAATGACAAAGGAGTAACAACTAATTTAACTTTATTGTGCCATCCGGTTAGTTTCGTTGCCCCAGGTTTGATTGGGAGAACCTGTAGGACGAGAGGAACGGGTTGGCGGTTGTGGTACTTCATGAAGAACGCCACCTTGGGTGCTAACTTGGACACAGCTTGGCGTAAACAAGAAGATGCTCTCACCGATGCGCTCTTGATGTCCATCTAGTGCGTAAGTACCACCTGCAACAAAATCTACTGCTCGTTGAGCTTGATCTGGATCCATTATTGTCAGATTTAATACTACTGACTTGCGTTCGCGCAACGCTTGAATTGCCTGGGGCATTTCTTCAAAGGTGCGTGGTTCGAGTACTAAAACTTCCGAAATTCCGTTAATTGCTCCTGGCATACCAATCACATTCCCCATTGGCTTTGAACCTGCTGCGATTTCATCTCCCATTGTAGGCACTGGTTCCCGCCAGCGTCGATTTTGAGCGGCTGGGTTTTCTTGTGGTGCTGCTGGTTGGGGATTTTCTTGCTGATACAGATTTTGGTAATTATTATCTCTATCTGGTTCTTCTTCGTAATATTCGTATTCCACTTGCTCATTTAGACCCACAAAGTCTCTGAGTTTGGAAAATATATTGTTCATTGTCTGTGTACTCTCCTGGTGCGAATAGCCTGTATTGACTTGGCTTAGGATTGATTGAGTAGGAGCGATGCCTACGGCGTTGAACTACGCTACATCGGTGGATACTACAGCAAGTATATTGCTATTTGTGACCCATATTACGGCTTATGACGATGAACTGACACTTTTTGCAAAGGTCTGTGCATCGCCTAAACATAATAATGAGTTAAAATTATATCCTAAGGTTTGTCCGAAGGAAAGCTCTTTTTACCCCATTTCCCCTTAGCGATTGCTTTTGTCAATACTATATCCTTTGTTTCTAATTGCACCAGTTTGTTACAAAATTCTTGTCATCAAATCCTGATCTCTATTAATACTGAAGATCAAGGCTGATAATCAAAGGCTGTCTGGCGATCGCCAAACAAAATTGTTCCTAATCGTACCATCGTTGCGCCTGCTTGCACTGCCAGTTCGTAGTCGCCTGACATACCCATAGACAGGTGCTGCATTTTAATGTGCGACCAGTTTTGCTCTCTTATTTTCTTTGCTAGCTCACGATTGAGATTAAATACATTCAAAATTTCCGAATCATTTAATCCTGAAGGTGGAATTGTCATCAAACCTTGAATTTGTAAACTTTTGTATTGATTGAGTGTGGGTAAATCAGCCAAAAGTTCTGGCACACTCCAACCAGACTTGTTGGGATCGGGGAGAATTTTCACTTGCAGGCAAACCTGGGGACTCACTCCTAGCTGTTGCGCCAATTGATCTAAGCGCTGTGCCAGCTTCAAGTTATCGACGGAGTGAATCCAAGGGAATTGTTCGATGGCTTTTTTGGCTTTATTGCTTTGCAAATGTCCAATAAAGTGCCAGGTAATATCCGGTAAGTCTTGCAACTCGGCTTGTTTGCTGGCGGCTTCTTGGATACGACTCTCCGCGAAATCACGAATTCCTGCATTATAGGCAGACCGAATGGCCTGGGCAGGAACTTGCTTGCTAACAGCAATCAGTTTGACTGAAGTTGGCAGGGAGGAACGAATGGAAACAATACGTTCGGAAATCGAACTATTCATTGGAAGGTGCGTTGGAAAACACTCTGAAGTTGATCGTACTCCTGAGATTGTCCACTGCGCCGCAGGGTACGTAAGCGATTTTCCAACATCATTCTCGCCTCAGTCCGTCCTAGAGACTGGAATTTAACACCTTTAACGTCATTTGCGACCAAAAAAAACAAGCGCTGGGCATAAAGTGTGGTGAACAAATCCTGGTTGTCATCAACCATACAGATTTTGTAAAGTAAACCCCAAGTTGGATGGTTTATGTAAGTTTCTGCGTTTTCTGGATTCATTTAAGAGTCAAGGTGTAGTCAAGGTGGGAGTATATATATCTTTTCGCAATGAATTCCAAACATTCAGACGATAATACCTTCTTTCGCCAGAATATTTGCTTAAAATGCAAAACTGCGGTTGCGAAGACCTTGATCTAGTTTCTAATGGGCAGATGAAGCTAGTACCGCAAGGTGGAAGTCAAAAGTTAACACTGAGCGAAGTCGAAGTGTCGAAAGTTATGCTTGCTTTAATTTTGGGCTTTCTGGCTGTTTTGAAATGATAGGCTGATTTTTGCCAACCTGTACTAGTGGTAGTGAAGCGCAATGGTACAACATGAAACGCGAAGCGTAGACTCGAAGAGTAGAGGCTTGCCGATAGATTTTGCCTTATGTGGTGACTCAAATACACCAACCTGGCGGCACAAGGCACAAAACAGTCCTGACCCTCTTATTGGAAGTTTAGCGTAGCGATGGAAAACACCCTTTGAAATTCCCAACTGCAACAGCTAACTTTTCAACTTCTTTCCATACTGCCACAACTGTCGCAAAATGGCACAAAATTGGGAGTGGGGAGATGAGGGAGCAGGGGAAGCAGGGGGAGCAGGGGAAGAAAGAATAACTAATGGGAACTCCAAAAAATAAATTATTCCACATTAAAGTCGTTGACTGTTGACTGTTGACTATTGACTGTTGACTGAAAACTCGTGAACCGTCAACGGTCAACAGTGAACAATAGCAATGGAATATTTTTTTACTTGGAAGTCCCAATAACCTACTCCCTACTCCCTACTCCCTACTCCCTATTGATTCTCTAGCATTTTCAGGGCTGCCAGTTGTGCCTGGGCTTTGTGCAGAGATTCATACCATTCTCTCTCAGGATCGCTGTCTGCGACAATTCCTGCGCCAACTTGTCCCCAGACAATATTGAGTCCTGAGTGCTTGAGGATGAGTCTTGAGTGGGGAAATAAAGAAGAATTTACTCCCCCTGCCTCCCCTGCTTCCCCTGCTTCTTGAGACGCGGGGGCTAGTAGGAGGGTGCGGATTAAGATATTTAAATCTAAATGACCACGCCAATCTAAATAGCCGCAAGAACCGTAGAACAAGCTGCGCCGCACAGGTTCTAATTCTTCAATAATTTCCATGCAACGGACTTTAGGACAACCTGTGATTGTTCCACCTGGAAACGTGGCACGAATCAAATCAATGGGAGTGTATTCGCCTTTTAAAGTACCTTTGATGTTGCTGACAAGATGCATCACATGGCTATATCGCTCAATTGTCAGCAATTCGTCAACTCTAACCGTTCCCCATTCACAAACTCGCCCTAAATCATTGCGTTCCAAATCCACCAACATGATGTGTTCTGCACGTTCTTTGGTGTTGCTGAGTAAATCTTGTGCCAGTTGCATATCTTGTTCTAGTGTGACACCACGCGATCGCGTCCCGGCGATCGGTCTGGTTTCAGCTTGCCGATTTTGCAGCATTACTAACCGTTCCGGCGAACAACTAATCACTTCCCCCCAAGGCGTCTGCCAATAGCTAGCAAAAGGAGAAGGATTGATTTTTTGCAAGGCTTGGTAAATTTCCCAACCAGAAGCCGATGTAGACGCTTGAAATCGCAATGAAAGATTTGCCTGAAAGATGTCTCCAGCTTGAATATATTTTTTCGCCTGGTTTACAGCTGTTTCATAATCTGATTGCGATGTCAAAAACTGAGGAGATGAGGGAGATGGGGGAGATGGGAGAGATGGGGGAGATGAGGGAGAAAATTCTACTTTGTTCCCCAACTCCCCTTTTCTGTTCTCTAATTTGTGCTGGAACTCATCGAGTTTACTTGCATCACTAACGGCTAACCAAAGAATTTGTTGCGCGTGATCCAAAACAGCAAAACAATCTGGTTCATACCAAAAAGCTATAGGAAATGGTAGGGGATCAATTTTATGACGTGGTAACTGTTCAATTTCCCATGCTACATCGTAGCCTAGCCAACCTAACCAACCGCCGGTGAAGGGGAGATGGGGAGGTAGGGGAGATGGGGAAGCAGTAGAAGCAGGGGAAGAAAATACTACCTCATGCTCCTCATTCCCCTCATCTCTCCCTATCCCTTGCTGCAACAAATTTTCTAAGAAGGGAAAAACTTCTCCTACTTCTGGTGTCCACATCTGGGGGATGCCATCAACTAGGCGAGGAGCGCCTGCACAGATAGAATATCGACTGAGTTGGGGATGATCGATTGGCGTTGGGTAGGGACTTTCGAGTAGGGTAGCAATTCCCGGTGCGGAGGTGGGGTGAAAAAGAGCAGCAAAAACTTCCGAACCTGTGCGCTTTTCTAAGGGTAGCGATCGCCAATACCAAGCCTTGATCATACTGTTTATAAGCGTTGCAAAATTAGACCTGAGTTCCTATAGCTAACCGTATTCCCCAGAATAAAATTAAAGTTGCGATCGCAAGCCAGTCACGCCCTTTAAATCGTAAATCATGCCACTGGACTCGATGCTCGTTGGGACTGGTAAAACCCCGCACCATCATTGCATTCGCCATTTGATCGGCTCGTAAGAGCAGATTTTCTAACAGTCTCTCTGCGACTGTCATCCAAACTTTGAATCCTCCTTTCAATCCCAGCTTTTTCCAATTAATTGCCCTTGTCATCACAGAGCGAAATAAGTTTTGCACTTCTTCTAAAACCAGGGGAATAAAGCGCAAGGATAAGGTTAAAGTTAAAGCAATTTCGGTGACAGGCAACTTAAAGCGTCGCAGGGGTTGCATTAGGCTTTCT
This sequence comes from Nostoc sphaeroides, assembly GCF_003443655.1. NCBI lineage: Bacteria > Bacillati > Cyanobacteriota > Cyanophyceae > Nostocales > Nostocaceae > Nostoc > Nostoc sphaeroides. The sequence continues at coordinate 4,683,894 of NZ_CP031941.1, read as the reverse complement.
ATGCCAGATGTGATTTCTTCTGGTGCAGTTGTCAGCAGATACAGGTTGGTGCTGTAAATTACGGTAAATATAATTGTACTCAGACGTACAGCCAAATCCAAGGAGCGGCGAGTTACTTTGACTGGCCCTTTGTGAAATAGCACATAGCTGTATTTGCTATTACTTGCTGGCTCTTGAACAATATTTTTGGGGTTTACTGGCTGGGTTAATATTTGTTCATTAGCTGGGAGACGTTGCTGATAATCTACACCCATTGCATCAGGACTGATAGCTCCGATCGCTAAGACAAAAAACGATAGCATTAATAGCCAACCCATTTGCTGCTGCCATACTCGCCGGGGAATTCTGGCAATCAAGGTGGCAAGAATCAATAGTACAACTAGCAGCACCCGCCAAAAGTTGTTAGCTAAAACATAGCTTGTTAAAAAGCTCATCAACCAGGCGAACTTGACTCGCGGATCGATTTTATGCAGCCAAGTTTGAGGTTGTTCTAAATAAAGTCCAAGTGGCAGCGATCGCAATAAATCCATTTTAAAGTTAGGAGTTAGGAGTAGAGACGCGATTAATCGCGTCTGTACAAGAGTGAGAAGTAGAGATGCGATTAATCGTGTCTGTACAGTTAGGAGTTTTGACTTTAACTCATAGCTTTCACCTTGTGCCGCTATCAAACTCAAGTCGATAGGGTTTTATAGTTAGCAATTTTGACTTTAACTCATAACTCCTGTACAGACGCGATTCATCGCGTCTCTCTTGTACAGACGCGATTCATCGCGTCTCTCTTGTCTCCTAACTTATTTTGACGCGAGTTGCTCTATTAACATTACCACTTTCGGCATCACGCACTTTTTTACTCCGCCACAGTAAAATAATTGGTGTGCCTTTAAATCCTAGCTGTTGCCGGAATTGGCGTTCAATGTAGCGGCGGTAGTTGTCGTTGAAGCGTTTGGAATCATTGACAAATAGTGCGATCGTTGGGGGTTGGCTACTTACTTGTGTACCATAATAAATCTTGCCCTGACGCCCACCACGGGATGCTGGCGGTGAATGCCAACTCACAGCGTCTGTTAAGACTTCGTTAATAACTGATGTGCTGACACGGCGTTTGTGTGATTCAGCTGCCGTTTTCACCAATTCTAAAATCTTTTCTACCCGTTGTCCCGACAAGGCACTCACAAAAATTGTTTCTGCCCATTCGGTAAAATGTAACCGTGATTGCAGAGTTTTTTCGTAGTCGTAGATTGTGTAAGAGTCTTTTTCGACAGCATCCCACTTATTAACGACGATGATGCAAGCTCGACCTTCTTCGATAATCCGTCCAGCTAATTTTTGGTCTTGCTCAGTGACTCCATCTACGGCATCTATTACTAATAAAACCACATCAGCACGGCGAATCGCTTTGAAAGCACGGTTAATACTAAAGAATTCTGTGCCGTATTCTATGTGTTTCTTTTTGCGAATGCCTGCGGTGTCAATCAAACGGTAGGTTTGCCCTTCCCGTTCAATGACGGTATCAATAGCATCGCGGGTTGTGCCGGAAATTGGGCTGACAATTGCCCTTTCTTCCCCAACAAAAGAATTGAGTAAACTTGATTTGCCCACATTCGGGCGTCCCACAATTGCTACTTTGATTTCGTTAGTATCTGGGATGTCTTCAATCGCAGGTATATGATTAACTAACTCGTCGAGTAACTCTCCTGTGCCACTGCCATGAATTGCGGAGATGGGGTAAGGTTCCCCTAATCCTAATTCCCAAAACTCGGCAGCTTGCATTAAGCCTTGTTCTGGGGATTCACATTTATTTACAGCTAGTAGCACAGGTACGGGTTGTTGGCGCATCCATTCGGCGATTTCTAAATCTGCCGATGTGGGGCCTGTTTGACCATCGACGACAAAAATAGCACCACACGCTTCTGCAAGGGCTGTCATTGCCTGTTGGCGAATTAGTGGTAAAAATTCAGTATCATCATTAAAAACTAAACCACCAGTGTCTACCACCAAAAATTCCCGACCATTCCAGAAAGCTGGTAGATAAGTGCGATCGCGTGTCACTCCCGGTTCATCATGGACAATCGCCGTTTGTTCCCCGGCGAGTCGATTAACCAGGGTGGATTTGCCCACATTTGGGCGTCCGATAATTGCAACAATTGGCAGTGCCATAAAACCAGGGTAAGTGAGAGACGTAGTATATCACGTACTTACATTTTACTCGCTTTAAACTGGAAGTTTTAATAACTTTCTAATCATCTGAGGCGATGTTAAAGAAACCTCTCCCTGGTTTGACTACGTAAAACCGTCCCTCTCCGAATCGGAGAAGGAAAGACTTGAACTTTAGTTCAAGGGAGGGAGAGGTTTATAAATTGACATCCTCCCCACCCTACTTCGTTGAGGGTGGGGATTCCAAAGATCGCTCTCTGGGTTTCCTCTTTCCACGAGTTGACTTGCTTGAAGGAGTTTCCTCACTCAAGTATTGGTCAGTCTCTCCAGAGGCGTTAGTTCCGACGTGACCTGCCGTACTCAATCCTTTTTCTAATATGTTCCGCGCTGCGTTCCAATCCCTGTCTTGGGTATGCCCACAATGAGGACAAACATGAGTTCTGGTTAAGAACGTCTTTTTGACAACCTCGCCACAGTTAGAGCAATTCTGACTGGTGTAGTGAGGTGGAACGGCAACCGTGACCACACCAAACACCTTACCGAAATACTCAACCCAATCACGAAACAACGACCACGAAGCATCACTAATAGACTTAGCCAAGGGGTGATTTTTCACCATATTCCGCACCATCAAATCTTCATACGCCACAAGGTCGTTAGACCTCACCACGCACCTTGCTGTCTTAACGGCAAAGTCTTTACGCTGGCGACTTACTTTGAGGTGTTTCCGTGCAAGTTTATTTCTAAACTTAATTCTGTTTTGAGAACCTTTTTTAGTCTTAGACATCCGGCGTTGCAACCGCCTCAAAGACTTCTCACTCTTGCGAAGATGTCTAGGATTGGGGACTGTCTCTCCGTTACTATCGGTGTAGAAATGGTTCAGTCCAACATCAATACCAATAGTTTTTCCTGTTGGTTCTCGTCTTTCAACTCGCTCTTGGTCAATGCAAAATTGGCAATAATAGCCATCTGCACGACGTACAACCCGCACCCTTTTAAACTGTTTAAGCTGGTAGAAATGCAGGTCACGAGTTCCCCAGAGTTTAAAGGTTCCTGCCTTAAATCCATCCGAGAAAGTGATATACCTGCGGTCATCAGAAAGTTTCCATCCACAGGTTTTGTACTCAACAGAACCATGCGTTTGTTCTTTCTTAAACTTTGGAAATCCCTTTTTCCCTGGTTTACCTTTTTTGCAGTTATCAAAGAACCGAGCGATTGCAGACCACGCCCTTTCAGCACTGGCTTGTCTTGCCATTGAGTTCAGCTTGTCAACCCAAGGAAACTCAATACTGGCTGCAAGTACAGCGCAAAATTTATTTAGGTCATAGCGTCCAATGCCCTTATTGTCCATCCAGTATCTCAGGCAGCTATTACGCACAAAACGAGCAGTACGAATCGCTTCATCAAGCGCTCGATACTGCTCGTTTTGTCCTTCAAGTTTTGCCTCAAATACGATCATTTATGTCTATTCTTGCTACATAAATAGTAGATCATGATTGTCAAAAACTCAACTACCTTCTTCCCTAATTTCGCTTACGCTCAATTTTGGTCAGAAGGTGTTTCGTTTTTGACCGCTTTACATCCACGAACTACGAAGCGTTGAGGCAGGGGTATTACAGCGATTTGATAAAAAAGGTAGGATTTCCTACCTTTTACCCAAAAAAAGCATTTTGTAACCAAATACCAAATTAAATATCACACAAGCTTTTGACGAATCTATTGCAAAACTATAACAAGGGTATGACATTTAGGGAACTCCAAAAGATAAATTATTCCACATTCAAGTCGTTGACTGTTGACTGTTGACTGTTGACTGAAAACTCGTGAACCGTCAACGGTCAACAGTGAACAATAGCAATGGAATATTTTTTTACTTGGAAGTCCCTTAATCTGTAATTGACTTGGCTAGTGCTGCTAGTTGCAACCCAGGCGAATAAGTTCCTTCTTCCTTGATCCGTTTAATTTCAGCATCTGTTACCCGCAAATTTAACTTTTGTCCCAACGCCCTTACAATATCTCCCCGATCAATTACACCAGCGACAGCACCAGCCGGAGAAAGCACGGTAATTCTAGGTAACTGCTCATTTTCCAGCTTGTTAATTACCTCAGCTATCGTTGTTGCTTCAGAAACAGTCGGTATTTCTGTCAATGGATGCACAATACTATGTAAGGTTTGGGTTTCCCATTCACTCCTTTGGGTTAAACGAAAATCGTCAATGGAAACTAGACCCCGATAACGTCCATCAGATGCAGCAAAATAAATCTGTGAGGGAACGGTTTCCAACAGGTATAAATCGGCAAACGATCGCAATGTCTGATCAGCATCGACAACCCGAAAGTCACGAGTCATCGCATCAGCCGCCATAACTTTAAGTAGGCTTTCTTGCAATGTAGTTACGTTGTCATAGCTGTTAGCATTGCGGACAGCAAACCAACCTAACAGCGCAATCCACAAACCAAGTACTAATTCTCTGGTAACAAAATCTACAACAAATCCTAAAGCGATCGCAGCATAACCCAATATTTGCCCAGCCTTTGCAGCCCAGTGTACGGCTTGAAAACGATTACCTGTGATTTGCCATAGTGCTGCTTTTAACACTTGCCCTCCATCTAGAGGTAAGCCAGGAATCAGGTTAAATAGAGCCACCACCAAGTTAATTCTCGCCAAATCTCCGACCATGACACTGAGTGGACTAGTATCAGGTATTACAATAGCTCCGAGCCGGAGCAGGAAAAATAGTCCGATACTCACCAAAGGCCCAGCGATCGCTACTTGAAAAGCTTTGAAAGGAGTTTTAGACTCTTCTTCTATAGCAGCAATCCCACCAAACAGAAATAGAGTAATTGAATTAACTCTAATGCCTTGCGATCGGGCTACTAAGCTGTGACCCAACTCATGTAGCAACACCGAACCAAATAGCAATAGGGCCATAACTATTCCAGCACTCCAAGCTATAACAGGCCCCCATTCCTGATAAGCTACCCCAAAGTTAAGAGTTGCCAACCCTAAAATCACAAACCATAACGGGTCTAAAAACAGGGGAATTCCAAATAAAGACCCAATTTTCCAATTTGTTTGCATTACATTGTCCTAAAACTAGATATCGCCAGTAGTTCCTATACTGGAATATTCGCGTATATACTTATACATATATTTCTGAGCATCAATTCGATAGTGTCGAGTTACGAAATGCTCTTATTTCTAGAATAGACAATTAATGCCTTTGAGCAAAGCTCTGAAGTGGGGAATTGGTAAGAGGCAGAGGGGCGGGGAGCAGGGAGCAGAAGGGAAATAAATTATTTTGATTTCCCTTCTGCTCCCTTTTAGGAGTTTTGTATTGATTGCGGCGTTACAAGCAACGCCGCGATCATCGCAAAACTATAGACGACCGATGTTAGTCAGTCCTAAAACGATGCCAACGCCAACAATATGACCAAAAGCCATCGCTGCAACGAATGTTGGAATACTAATCGGCAGGATGGGGAACTTGGGGCCAACTAGGGGTTTTTCGATCCTAGTACTTAGTAAAACCATTACTAAGCTGCTGATGCTGATGATGATGCCGACTGTAGGATTCCACGCAGGTGTTGCGGGAACAGTTGCCTGGGCTGCTAGTAAAATAGATGAAATCAAGCTTTTGTCTCCTAAAATGTAGACCTACAAAATAAATGTAGACCTACAAAATTATAAAATTACCAAGGCACAAAAGTTTTTCGGATAGTTTAGACTTTCTTGATAATTATTCTAAATTTGTTAAATTTTCATGCGCGTTAAAATTTGCGGCATCACTCAACCACAGCAGTCTATAGCGATCGCCTCTCTAGGCGCAACGGCACTAGGATTTATTTGTGTGCCAACCTCACCTCGCTATGTGACTACATCCCAAATTCGGGCAGCAGTAGCCGAACTCCCGGCTAATATTGACACAATTGGTGTTTTTGCCAACGCTAGTATCCCCGAAATCAGTAAGATAGTTGTTGATTCTGGGTTGACTGGTGTGCAGTTACACGGAGATGAATTACCAGATTTTTGCTACCAATTACGTCAAGCTTTACCCAATGTCGAAATTATTAGGGCGCTGAGAGTTCGGAGTCTTGAGCATCTTGACACAGTGACTGATTACACAAAATATGTAGATACTTTACTACTTGATGCTTACCATCCCGAACAGCTTGGTGGTACAGGCAAAACCTTAGATTGGACAATGCTAGAGCAATTTAACCCCAATTGCCCTTGGTTTTTAGCTGGGGGACTAACAGCAGATAATATTATCGAAGCCCTGAATCAGGTTAATCCCAGTGGCGTTGATTTATCTAGTGGTGTAGAATGCGCACCTGGAGATAAGGATTTAGATAAAGTAGCCAAGTTATTTGAGAAATTGGGGAGTAGGGAGTGGGGGATGAGGGAGCAGGGGAAGCAGGGGGAGCAGGGGGAGCAGGGGAAGAATAAAAAAAATTAATTATCTATTTCCCCTCTGCTCAATGCCCCACTCCCCACTCCCCACTCCCCATTCCTTAAAAGAATGCTGGTTGATGGCGAATCAAATTAAAAAATTCTTCGCGGGTTTTGTGATCGTCTTGGAATGCACCAACCATTGCACTAGTGACAGTCCAAGAGCCTGGTTTCTGGACGCCGCGCATCACCATACACATGTGGCTAGCTTCCATCACAACGGCTACCCCTTGAGGTTCCAGAATGGTCTGGATTGCTTCGGCAATTTGGCGGGTTAACCTCTCCTGGACTTGCAAGCGACGAGAATACATCTCAACAATGCGGGCCAACTTACTCAATCCCACAACTTTTTGGTTGGGGATATAAGCAACGTGCGCTCTACCCATAAATGGCAGCATGTGGTGTTCGCACAGACTAAAGAAATTAATATCCCTAACTAGTACCATCTCGTTATGCCCTTCATCAAAGATGGCATCGTTAACGAGTTCTTCAAGGGATTGGGTGTAGCCACTGGTAAGAAATCGCATTGCCTCGGCCACTCGCTTGGGTGTTTTGAGGAGTCCTTCGCGTTCGGGGTCTTCGCCAACTCCCAATATTAGTGTCCGCACTGCGTCCTTCATTTCCTCCAGATGTTCCTCTTTTGGCGGGGACACATCGGCTTGTCGCCCGTTGTGGGTGTTGCGATCGGGTCTAGGAGTTATGGCTTCTGCCAAATCGGGAATCAGAGGCGATTGAGAGCAATTGGAACCGTTGGAACTAGCAATAGTCATGATTAAGTCTTGGTTATGGTTTGAATTTAGTTATGAGTTAGGAGTTATGAGTTATGAGTTAAAAATTTTAATTCCTAACTTCTAACTCCTAACTCCTAACTTCTAACTTCGCAATTAGAGTGCGCCAGCGCTGGGCATCAGGGTCAATTCATCAATAACTGCCTGTTGTGGTAACAGAACTGTGTAGAGAATTGACTGAGCGACAATTTCCGGGGTTAACATTTTGGAACGGTCTAAGTTGGCATGGACTGTTTCTGTGTCCCAAAGTTCGGTATTGACTGCGCCAGGACAAATAGCTGTGACCCGAATGCCGTGGGTGCGTTCTTCTTGTGCCAGGGTTTGAGAGAGGGCTATCAAACCAGCTTTGCTGACGCTATATGCTCCCCAACCGGGAAACGGCTGCTTGGCGGCAATTGAGGCGACGTTGATAATTGTGCCTGCGCCCCGATCGCGCATTGAAGGCAAAATCCCCACAATGCACCCAAACACGCTGGTAAGATTTAAGTCAATTACCTGCTGCCAGTCCTCTAGGGGGGTTTCGCTCAAAGTACCTGTATAGGCAAGACCCGCATTATTTACCAGAATGTCTATATCACCAAAGTCAAGGGCGATCGCTTGGATCTTTTCTTTTACTTCGGAAATCCGCGCTAAATCTACAGCGTAAGCTTTCGCTTCCACCCCAGTATGCTCAACTGCTTCTCTTACCGCCTCCAACTTATCTAAAGAACGGCTGACTAAGGCGATATCTATTCCCGCTTTCGCAAAGGCTAAAGCCGTTGCTTTCCCAATTCCACTACTTGCCCCTGTAATCAGGGCGCGTCGTTTTTGCTCAACACTCATGGTGTCTCCCAATTTTTTGCCAGTTCCCAAAGCCTGTTACCACTCAATTATTCACACTTCTCGGTTTAGATTGATTAAAGTAATCTAAAAATCTGATGATTTCCATTAAACAACTGCTATGATGCAGTGCAATAGTGCGTATATTGTGGGTTTTACCAGTGAAGACAACAAATCATCGCCTGGAAAACCACGCCGTACACTCAAATCAGATTACTTGATAACACAAAAGTTACTCAATCAAATTGAGTAGATTTACCAAACATGCAAATGCCTATGGCTAGATTGTTAAAAATCTTTAAGCACATAGGCAATTATAGCATTGCTGCTTTACTAATCAATTATTATGCAGCGTTTTTAGTGGGCAACTTCTGTAAAAACGCCAATTTTGCGGAATTTTTCATAGCGCAGTTGACGACGTTCTGGAGCAGTTAAACGATTAAGTTCGTCCAAATTTTCCAACAGCACTTGCTTGAGAGTGGTAGCGGCTTTTAAAGGATCGGAATGAGCGCCACCAGTGGGTTCAGGCAGTATTTGGTCGATAATTCCTAACTTTTTCAAGTCGTGGGAAATAATTTTTAGAGCAACAGCAGCTTGGGGAGCCTTAGCAGCATCTTTCCACAGAATGGCGGCGCAGGCTTCGGGGGTGGCGACGGTGTAAACGGAGTGTTCAAACATGAGTAGGCGATCGCCTACACCAATACCGAGTGCGCCACCGGAACCGCCTTCACCAATAACTGTGCAGATAATTGGTACATCTAAGCAAAACATTTCTCGCAAGTTGTAGGCGATCGCTTCTCCTTGACCTTGATGTTCTGCTTCTACCCCAGACCAAGCTCCTGGTGTGTCGATAAAAGTTAGTATTGGCATACTAAACTTGTTGGCGTGTTCCATTAACCGCATCGCTTTGCGGTAGCCGCCAGGGTAAGGCATTCCAAAGTTACGGGCAATATTGTCTTTGGTATCACGGCCTTTTTGATGACCCAACATCACCACAGGTTGTCCACACAGACGACCGACACCACCAACTAAAGCCGGATCGTCACCACCACAGCGATCGCCATGTAACTCCATCCATTCATCACTAATAGCCTGAATGTAATCGAGAGTACTGGGGCGACGCGGATGACGAGCGACTTGCAATCGCTGGGACGGGGATAGACTACTGAAAATTTCCTCACGCAGTTGCATGGCGCGTGCTTCTAGTTGACGAATTTGACCAGAAACATCGACGCCATTTTCTTCTGCAAGTTGCCGAATTTGATCAATTCGGGTTGCTAGTTCTGCTAGGGGCTTTTCAAAATCTAACAGTAGCGGTTTACGCTCAGTAGTTGCCATCGTAGGGGTTATAAGTTACGAGTTATAGGTTTTTCAGAGTGAGGGAGAGGAGTTAGGAGTTAGGAGTGAGGAGTTAGGAGTGAGGTTTTAGAAGGTGTGGACTTATGAAAGCTATTAACTTCTAACTCCTAATTCTTAACTCCTAATTCCTAACTTTTAACTCCTAACTTTTAACTCCTAACTCTTACAGTTAAACCAGCAGTGGTCTAAATCCATGTTTTACTGATACCTTACCAATCTGCTCCATTTTTTCTACGGTAATCTGATTCCGTCCCCATGAAAAGTTCGTGTATAACTTCTCAAATTCCAGCAGCATTGATTCGGCAAAACAAGCAAACAACTGGCGGGCTGGCACGTCCATATTGACGATTTTCATAATTTTCCAGTCAATATCCAGGGAATGCTCTACAATTCCACCATTTAACACATGTACACCAGGATACTGAATTTTTGTTGCTAAGTTTTTAGGATAACCACCATCAATCAACAAACAGGGTTGTTTCAAAGTGGTGGGTTCAATTTCCACGCCTTTGGGCATACTGGCAACCCAAACTACAACATCAGCTAGGGGTAATGCTTCTGTCAAACCCATGATTTTTCCCCGTCCCAGTTCGCCTTGCAACTCTTTGAGACGTTCTTGATCGCGGGCTATCAGCAGAAGTTCTTGAACATCTGTTTTCGCATCTAACCAGCGTGTAACTGCACTGCCAATATCCCCAGTTGCTCCACATATAGCAACAGTTGCTTTTGATAAATCAATTCCTAGTTGTTTTGAGGCTTCTTCCACCTGCTTACAAATAATGTAGGCAGTATGAGTGTTTCCGGTGGTGAACCGTTCAAACTCTAGTTTAATATTGCGGACTTGGCTAAACTGCTCTAACTTAAAGTTTTCAAAAATAATTGAGGAAAATCCGCCTAAAGCTGTGATGTTAATGCCGTTCTTCTGTGCATGGGCCATGGCGTTGAGGATTTTGCGCGTTGCGGCTTTGATGCGGCGACTAGCTAGCATCTCTGGCAAAAAGCAAGATTCTACATACCTTCCTTCAATTTGTTGCCCAGTTATACTGGTGACAATAATGGTATCAACAATTTGCGGTGGGGCGCTACACCAAAAGTCTAGCCCTTGATCGGCATATTCTGGGTATCCCAATTCTTGAGCTACCGATTGAGCGTGTTCTAAACTAGTCAGATGTCCAATTAGACCAAACATGTAGTGATTATTAGGCTTATGCTGTCTCGAAAGGGTGGAATTTAGTAAAGTTAGGAGTTAGGAGTTAGGAGTTAGGAGTTAGGAGTACGACTTATAATTTCTCAGTGATCATTCCTCACTCCTAACTTTTTTAAGCGGCGATGAGTCCGTAGGCTGATAAGCGCATAATATCGCGGGTCGTAAAACCGATGTTACTCAATGCTTCACCGTACTGAATCATAAAGTCTTCTACTAAAGCATCTTTTTCCATTGCCATTGTGTGGGCATCACCCTCTACTTGGTTGAGCATTCTCCAGACGATGGGGAGGTTTTGGCGATTTGCAAGTTCAAGTTCCGCTTTGGCTTCTGTAAAGTGTTCTTTCAACCAAACTTCTCCAAAGTTGAGGTGGCTATATTCTTCTTTGACTACTCCTTCAGTAATTTTACGAGCAAAATCGTCGGCGACGGGGATGTAAATGTTATATGCTGCGATCGCAAAACATTCAATAATTAAAGACTGAATCAACAAGCAAGTGACCACCTTCCCGGATGCTGCGGCTGTTTGGAAATTTTGGTGTAGTCCAGAGAAAAATTCCTCGGCAAATTGCAAATCTGGGGTTACTTGTAAATTCCGCCCACAAGCTTCAAATCCTTTCTTGTGCCGACTTTCCATCTTGGATAGGCGAATCAATTCATCATGAGATTCTGGCAGCAGTTGGGCTAGTGTGATGTAATTCTCATGGGCTTCTTGTTCCCCTTCAATCACGATCGCATTAATCCGGCTATAAGCATCTTTGTATGTTTCGCTCTTGAAATCTAATTCTTTAGATTGGTCTGTAAGCTGCTGCATGGTATGTTTACTCCTGTAAAGGAAAGATTATTTGACACCAGGATTCAATTTACCGCATGAACTGAGGGTAATAATCACTGTGGTTTAATTTAACTTAACAAGTAACTATGTTTATAGATTAACTGTTGCTGGGTGAGATGTAGTACTAGCGAAACAAATGCAATGCAGCTCAAGTTATGTTCAAACCAAACCTGAATCTAAAATCTGGCGATTTTTTGAGCCTAGTAGTCTTACTGCTAGGGGCATTTATCGTTCTACTACCTCTGTTTGTGGTCTTTCTCACCTCCTTTGCACCAACGGCCACCAGCCCGGAAAATTTGGACAAAAATAGCTGGTCTTTAGCTAATTACCGCGTTGCATGGCAACAGGGAAAATTTTTACTGGCGTTTGCTAATTCTACCTTGGTAGCGATCGCTGTGACGGCGTTTCAGATTGTCACTTCTGCTTTAGCTGGTTACGCCTTAGCACGGCTGAAGTTTCGGGGACGCCAAGCACTGCTATTGGTGGTTTTAGCAACTTTAGTGATTCCCTTTCAGTTATTGGTGATTCCCATCTTTTTGGTTTTGAAGTGGGGACACCTGATAAATACTTATGGAGCGCTGATTTTACCCACTGCTGTCAACGGGTTTGGAATTTTCTTGTTACGTCAATATTTCCAGACAATTCCCGTGGAGTTAGAGGAAGCCGCAGCCATAGATGGGGCGAACCGACTGCAAATTTTGTGGCGGGTGATGTTACCTTTAGCCCGTCCGGCCTTGGTGACGCTGTTTTTGTTCACCTTCATCGGGGAATGGAATGATTTGTTTAAGCCTTTGGTGTTTACGACACGACCAGAATTAAGGACGGTGCAACTGGCGTTGGCTGAGTTTCAAGAGCAATTTACGAATAATTGGCCCTTGATGATGGCGGCGGTGACTATAGCGACTGTTCCAGTGATGGTATTATTTCTCATCGGTCAGCGTCAGTTTATTCAAGGTGTTGCTGCGACGGGGATTAAGAATTAGTATCGCTAATTTCGCAATCATCTTTATACAAGCGATCGCCTCTTCTTATGACCTTCACACAAGCGATCGCTCCCAATACGGTTCAGATAAGGTTTTTTGTTGACACGCCCTAGATCCAAAGACGCGATAAATCGCCGTCTTTACAAGAATCAGTCCTTTGTCTTGACGGCGATTTATCGCGTCTCTTGCCTTAACCGAACCGTATTGCGATCGCTCCTTTTACTCGTAGCCAGCCGTAGGCATTGCCGAAATAACAATTGCGTACCCCGAAATAACAATTGCGTACCCCGAAATAGCAAATGCGTACCCCGAAATAACAATTGCGTACCCCGAAATAGCAAATGCGTACCCCGAAATAACAATTGCGTACCCCGAAATAGCAAATGCGTACCCCGAAATAACAATTGCGTACCCCGAAATAGCAAATGCGTACCCCGAAATAACAATTGCGTACCCCGAAATAGCAAATGCGTACCCCGAAATAGCAGAGTCTAAATCATCCCCGGACGCTCGTTCGCCCTTGGCGTGTCGTAGACAAGACTCGCTAACGTGTCGCTAACACAAAACTTAATTACGAATTACGAATTACGAATTACGAATTATTTAACTCGTCTCCTGTATTTGCAGACGTATAGTGTGTTCAGTCGCACCACTAAGTTGCAATTCCATAATTTCACCACCCAGAGGTTCCAAGCAAGTGAGGAGCGATCGCAAGTTGGGTGTACTTGCACCAGTATCTACATATAATCTATCCGCCAAATTACTGATTCGTTTCCAAGTCATGTACAATTTAGCGATCGTTTGTTCAATCTGCGATGCTTGATTCACCAAGTCAGCAGCAATGCTCAAACAGCCGACTCTTTGCGCTTCTTCTAAGGCTGTTTCAATATCAACATCTTCCTTCGTCAGCGCCTGGACTTGAGCCGCCCCTTTGAGATATTTGGCCAAGTTACGCGCTTCGGTAGTTACCTGTTTGAGGGTATCCACATCAGGGTTAGCAGCTATTTCCTTCTGGATAAACTTTTGGTGCGATTCTGGCAGTTTTTCCATTTCCTTCACCAGTGGGGCGATGTAGCGCGGTGGAAGGGTGTTATCTGCGGCTTTTTCTTTGACTGATTCAGGTAATAAATCTGAGGACATGGCTGTCCATTCATCGCTAAGTTGACGCACTTCGCGCCTTGTGATGCGATCGCCTTTTTGGGCGGCTTCACTGACCATCTGTTGCACCTCTGGGACTGCTTTAGAGGTTTCAACAAAAGCTCGTTTGCTGAAGTTGTTCACAGTTGCGGGGTCAAGTTTACCGTCTTCGATGAGAGTATCGGCACTATTCGCCAGTTGAATCCAGGCATAAGCTTGACTTTTGCTGATTTCTCGTTCTTTTAGCCATCGCAGAAAGCCAGTACCGCGTCCGTCACCACCGACTTTCTCTCTGTCGCGGATCGCCCGTAAAATTCGCCCCCGCCAGATTTCAGTTTGCAAATCAAAGCGATCGCATACCTGCCAAGCTATTTCTAGCTGCTCTTGAAAATCTGACTCTAGAATCTGTTCATCTTCTGGATCGGGCAGTTCAAAGCTGATATCTGCTGGCTGTAGTAAAGCAGCAGCAAGGTCGTTTATGGAGTCGGTGTCTTGCACGATTGATGACTAACTAGTGGATGCGATCGGCTTATTATGCCACAATCTGTGGACTCTCACTTAAGGGGGAGTACGGTATCTTGAGTTACAACCAACAAATATAGTAAGCTGTCGCGCATTTAACTTGCACATCTTTTCGTGTTGACTGTTGACTGTTGACTGTTGACTGTTGACTGTTAACCGTCAACCGTCAACGAACTTAGGAAGTGACTATGTAATTTAAAAGCGTAATAGCTTAGGAAGCCGTAAACCAACTTTGTAAAGTCTTTAATTAATTAGAGACAATAAAAATAAAACGATGAATCAGGTAGACTACCTTCGCATTAGCTTAATCGATCGCTGCAATTTTCGTTGTCAGTACTGTATGCCAGAGGGAGTAGAACTGGATTATATTCTCAAGCAACAGATGTTGACTGATGAGGAACTGCTCACCTTAATTGAAGAGGTATTTATTCCAGTAGGCTTTAAGCAGTTTCGGTTGACTGGGGGTGAACCCTTGTTGCGTCCGCGTGTGGTAGATTTGGTAAGTGCGATCGCAAGTCTCCCCCAAACTGAAGACCTCTCAATGACCACCAACGGTTTTTTGCTGGCTCCGATGGCACAAAACCTCTACAATGCTGGTTTGCGACGAATTAATATTAGTCTGGACTCTCTTGATCCCGACATTTTTGATCAAATTATTGGTAATCAGGGGCGTTCTCGTTGGCAACAAGTTTGGCAGGGGATTCAAGCTGCTCATCAAGTCGGATTCGACCCCCTGAAGCTGAATGTGGTGGTAATTCCTGGCGTTAATGACCACGAAGTTCTAGATTTAGCCGCCCTGACAATTGACAAACAGTGGCACGTTCGATTTATTGAATTTATGCCCATTGGTAACGTGCATTTATTTGGCGATCGCGGTTGGGTATCTTCAGCCGAGTTACGGCAACAAATCCGCGATCGCTGGGGCTTGACAGAATCACTTGTTCGTGGTGCTGGCCCTGCTGATGTCTTTCAAATTCCCGGTGCGAAGGGGACACTAGGATTTATTAGTCAGATGTCAGAATGTTTTTGCGATCGTTGTAACCGGATGCGCCTGAGTGCTGACGGCTGGCTACGTCCTTGTTTATTAAATGAAACTGGTCAAATAGATTTAAAAACTGCTTTGCGTTCTGGCACTAGTACGGCTCAATTACAAAAGCAGGTGAGGCATTTACTCGGAATCAAGCCAGAAATTAACTTTAAAGGGCGCGATTCTGGCATTTCAGGGACATATACCCGCACCATGTCGCAAATTGGCGGATGAAAAAAGTTAGGAGTTAAAAGTGAGGAGTTAGGAATTCTCGTCTTGCAACTCCTAACTCATAACTCCTAACTCCTAACTGTTTAAGCTTGTCGTGAGTAGTATTCCACCACAAGTAATTCATTAACTTGTAGTGCCACCCATTCGCGTTCAATAACGCTGTTGACTTTACCAACCAACTTATTTTTGTCAAACTCCAAATGACTGGGGAGGTTTGCCAAACCGGGATATTGCAAGTTAGCTTCCACCAACTTCCGTGATTGTGCCCGATCCCTGACGGCAATTACTTCTCCAGGACGGCATTGATAGCTAGCAATATTAACCACACGACCATTAACAGTTACATGACCGTGATTTACCAGTTGACGAGCTGCTGGGATAGTCGGGGCTATACCCAAGCGGAAAACGGTATTATCCAAGCGCATTTCTAACAATTGCAGCAGCACTTGTCCGGTAGAACCAGTAACACGTCTGGCTTTCCGCACATAGCGCAACAATTGCTTTTCAGTCAAACCGTAGTTGAAGCGGAGCTTTTGCTTTTCTTCTAAACGGATGGCATACTCAGAGCGCTTCTTGCGGTTCTGACCATGCATACCAGGCGGATAAGCGCGTCTGGCGCTTTTACGAGTTAATCCTGGTAAGTCGCCCAAGCGGCGGACAATTCTGAGGCGTGGCCCTCTATATCGGGACATGAGTTTCCTTAATCTAATCCTGTTTAAACTTTACCCAAACATTCCATTTTGACATTCCCTCGATAAAAAATCAGGGGATTCTTGGTTCTTTGAGGCTGCTTGCCTTGGTATGACGTATCCTACCAAAGTAGAGGCATCAACTTTTGCGCCAGTTGCTTTAAGTCGGTATCGACGTACTAGCTTCCAAGCTTTAATTCCGGCCTGTCACGCCGTACTCCTGCCAATAAGTTTTTTGTGTTTATTTAGTTTCGTAAGCTACTCAATCATCAGATTGGTTTACGCAGTATTCTTACTCTGAAATACTTTTTACGTTGCCTACTTATCTTTCAAACAGTTATATTAACACAATTTCCGGCATAATTAATTAGGGACTTCCAAGTAAAAAAATATTCCATTGCTATTGTTGACTGTTGACCGTTGACGGTTCACGAGTTTTCAGTCAACAGTCAACAGTCAACAGTCAACGACTTGAATGTGGAATAATTTATTTTTTGGAGTTCCCTTATGTCTATAGCTTGCTACCGCCGAAATTCTTTAATTACAGAGGATTTTTAAGATATTTGAGTTAGCATAACTTTGGGTGTTTGGAGAATGGCAACGTCAATGAGCAATAAAGCGGTTAGTAGAGGTAAGAACAAACAAGCCAGTTCCACCTCCAGGATTTTAACAGTACCAGTTTTGGCTATAGCTGGATGCTTGGCAACGATTTTACCAAATACAGCGATCGCTGCTTCCTACAACAATGATTATAGTGTCTGTGCAGGTCGCCTCCTAAAAGTGGGTGTAACGGCAGAAGCGGCATCACTTGGTTGTGCAGCAGCACTGCGTCCAAGGGATTTGGCTGCTTGCGTGGTTAAAATTGATAAGGAAACCCAAATTGCCGCGACAGATGCGCTTTCTACTTGTGGGAGGGCCCGGCGTCCTGAGGAGTTAGCTACCTGTGTAGTTGGTGTCAGCTTAAGTACCAAGGAAGAAGCTAATCTGGCAGTTCTAGATTACTGTGGACGTAGTTTGTTACCCGTGCGCTTTGGGCAATGTGTGGTTGGCTTGCGTAGTCAAATCGACTTACCCGCTACACAGGCGTTAGATACTTGTATCAGTGCTGATGATAGTGTTATCGGTGCTTCATCTTCCTCTCCACCGTCAAGTATAATACCTGCGGGTTCAAGTCCAAGTTTAGAGACTACCCCATTTCCAACGCAACCAAGTGTTCCAACACAACCGGTTATTCCAACGCAACCCGGTACGACGAATTAATTACGAATCGTGATGCTTATATCCCCCTTTTTCTAAAAGGGGGATATAAGCGGATAAGCGAATTTATTCGGTCGTGATACAATAAGTTTATGGGTAGGGCGTTATCCATTGGGCTAGGTGATGTAAGACGGCTTTGCCTACTACTGCCCTGTCCCAAAAATTTTGAAGGGTTATGAAATCAATTCGCAATTCGCAATGACGCTCGTTCGCCCTTGGCGTCTCCCCTTGGGAGAAGACTCGCTAACGCTGCGCTAATGCAATTCGCAATTAAACTAAGCCCGACACAACGGGCAGAGGGTTTTAACCTACCAAGAGAATACAAGGATTTTTTCGCTTGAATTCGGGCGAGGTTTTGAACCCTTACTTTTTCGATAAAAGTTCGTAGTAAGGACTTTAGTCCTTGATTTGAGGGATAAATCGCTCACTACAAACCCTTCATAACTAATGGGACAGAACACTACTTTGACTGAAGCAAAAATATCTATATAAAACCATAATTGTCCTCTGCTTGCAAATGCAAACTGAACACTTAGGGACTTCCAAGTAAAAAAATATTCCATTGCTATTGTTCACTGTTGACCGTTGACGGTTCACGAGTTTTCAGTCAACAGTCAACAGTCATCAGTCAACGACTTTAAGTGGAATAATTTATTTTTTGGAGTTCCCTTACAATACAAAAGTCACAAAATCGCTTGTGACTTTTGTACTACTATTATTAGTACAGTGTTACAATCTAAATAGACCAACCATCCCCCTACTTTTAAGCAAGGGACAAAATCAGTGGAAAGCTTAGAAAGTAAGCTTTTTAAATTTTGCGTAGCGCTACTAATACAGTCCGACAGAAATAAACTACCATTTCATTACAGCCAGAAAGCCCAAAATTAGAGCATGAGTGAGTTTTGACTTCCGCGCTGCGGCGCTAGTCTTCTCTTTCGCCAAAAACTGTCTGTAAAATTACTGGAATACCCCCATCTTGGTGATATTTATCTGCCCAGGCACGGATAACTTCATCCAATTCTTCCATAGCCTGCTCCATTTTTTCTGGGAGGATATCAAGTTCTTCTAGCAAGCGCATGGCATTTCGTCGCCGTTCTGCCCAATTTTTCATCATGCGAAAATACCGAGCGGTATCTTCTACCATGATGTAAGTGCGTTCTTGATCGTCTGCTGGAGCATAAAAAGGACGGGTAAGAGCATAGAAGGGCATTCCCCAAGGAGAATCAATGCGTGTTACCGTTCCTGAGTAGAGCAGACGGCGCTTGATATGCTCACCCAAGGCTTCACTCAAAGGCATTTGGTGTTCCGGCGGTAAGTCTTCTTGCGATCGCCTGTGCAAAAACTCAATCAAATCCAGAAACTCAAAAGAGCTAACTAACTGAGCATCAGGTAAGTTACTTGGAAGTTTTTGCTCAATTTGCCTTTTTTCTTCACTTGTCAGACTAGTACCAGGAACGCGCGATCGCCCTGGTTGCCAAGGATACTTTTCTAGCCACACATAAGGCAATTGAATTAAATAGCGCGGTTCCTGAGAACCCAGCATCTTTAATAGTTTGCCTTCTGTTAGAGCCTGTCTGACTTCTTCTACAATAATTTTTACCCGTTTCGGCTCCAAGTGGTGCAAATGCCCCGTCATCCGCAGGTTTTGCCCCTGCTCAAGATAGGTCATGTAAATTGCACACTTTGCTGCTGTTGCGGCTGCGTCTAAAAATGCCCCATGCCTGTGCCCACTCGTCCGCATGGCACTAAAAGCCAGATAAAGCATGATCTGATCCATCGCACTGGGGTCAAGACGTTTGATCAGATCTATGTCGTTACTCATATTACAGACAATTGAATAGCACGTTTACAGAATTTTTAATCGATTGAAGATAGGTAGTATACACCTGGCTGAAAGCGATGTATTCACTTCAGACTATATTAGTATGCGATAACTATGAAATCCGTGGTAGCCCAAACTACCATTTTCGCATATTTTCTGGTGTTAAGGCAGATTTAGTTGTGGTTACTATAACTGTCTTTGCATCTGACCGGAAAATTACAGACATCACTAAGTCCAGCTTGACAACGGTTTAAATCCCAAAAGTCAACTGTGTTGCAAGTAATTTACAAAGCCTTTAACTTTTCTGGGGTTTTTCTCATCTTTCAAGAGCAATAACGTCAAGCTATTTACACCTAATTATCGCACTTTGCCGACTCGGAGTAAAAAGTATTTTGCGCGATTCATCTGGGATATCTGTGACTCGAAAAAGATGGCTTTTATTCAGCTTTGGTGAATTATTTTTAGTACACAGGTGGCTAAAGTTAATTGGGAGTGGTCTAAAAAGAAATCGCTTACCAGGTGTAGAAAAATTCAGAGGTTGAGCCACGCGGCTCGTTGCGAACTATCATCTTCACAACCTCCAGTGATGTCTCGCCACTATAAGCCGTTGGCTTGAGGGAAGATAGTAGACATCAAGTAGAGCAATTAATTCCAATTTCAAAAATACCTGTTTTTCAAATATCGTTCCTTATCATATCATTCTTTTTGGGTTTTGTAATAATTTTATGTATTTCATAAAATTTTAAATCATGCGTATTTAAATAATTTATATTTTTGTTAAATCAAGGTTTGATGATATTTTTATTTTGACTCCTATATGTAAATCATAATTATCTTTTTGCGTTGATAAGTTTACACAAAAAGCCGCAATTTAATCTGAATTAATCCCATAGCTATCAGGTCTTTTTGAACATGCTCATAGCGCAATAATTAGTTATTAGTTAAATATATAATAAAACATCTTAGATTTTATTTGATGATTATTTATATATTTTTTTCATGAAAGAATTTTAAATTTCATGATTTAACTAATTCTTTGGTTACTTTAAAGCATATTTTTACCTTGCTATTTTATATACTTGAGAAGCTTGAATTGCATAAATAAAAGGAAGAAAATCCGCAGCAAGCTACGATATAAGCTTCTTTATTTGGGTGTCTGGGCGTAGTTTACCGCCGTAGGCATCGCAGACCAAATTCACTAGTACAGAGCGATAGAAATAAAGATACCATCTCACTAAACACAATAAGTAAATGGGTGTGAATAATTAAAAGTTTGTAATCAGCACCTCCAGCCTTATTTTAAGGTCTGAAGATCCTTGCTAAAACTCAATTTAGTGAATTTTACATTACTTAACATAGTTTAATTTATTCTTGCCCACTTACTGAGTCTACCACGCTTAAAACTGGGTTACTCTAAACATTTCTGCTAGTTAAACGTGCTGCAATGGTCTTAACTCCTTGCCAATCTCCTCCTTGAGCAAGTACTCGTGCCAAATTGCTTGAGTCAGTACTACTCGTACTGCTTATATATACGTGTTTACCTACCTGTATCAGGCTAAATCCCTAAAAGAATATTACAAGTCAAGTTATTCTGATTACTACTTACTCATCTATTAGGGACTTCCAAGTAAAAAAATATTCCATTGCTATTGTTCACTGTTGACCGTTGACGGTTCACGAGTTTTCAGTCAACAGTCAACGACTTGAATGTGGAATAGTTTATTTTTTGGAGTTCCCTTAAGTGTTATCTGCTCTTATACAGCAGTCCTATATTATTTGTAAAAACACAAGATCCCCGGCTTCTTTAAGAAGCCGGGGATCTTGTGTGTCCAGATGATTTAGGGAAGTTGCAACTAAGCGTATTCGCGTCAGGATTGGTGCCCAGAGTTATGGGAGCTATTTTACCTCCCACTACACCGAAACTGATTGAACTCGTCATTTAATTCGTGGGACTAGAGGGTTTAACCCAGGGCAAACGCATCAAAATTGGCGACAAAGATGAGGTACAATGAAGGGTTGTAATTTTGCCAGTATTTCAGGCGATCGCAACATCGACAAATTATGAGTGCGAACTTTGACAATACTATCCTCAAATACTTTTCTAACCTGGAAGATCCAAGAATTGAGCGTACTAAACAACATCAATTGGTAGATATCGTTGCAATCGCAATATTAGCAGTTATCAGTGGATCGGATACCTGGGTAGCAATTGAGACTTATGCTCAAGCCAAACGGGAATGGCTAGAAACGTTTCTGGCATTACCCAACGGTATTCCTTCCCATGACACGATTGCAAGAGTGTTTGCCAGATTAAATCCCCAAGCATTTGAGCAATGCTTTCATCGGTGGGTGGGGTCAATTACTGAAGCTATTGGCGCTCAAGTAATACCTATTGATGGGAAAACAGTGCGGCAATCATTTGACCGCAATAGTGGACAAAAAGCAATTCATGTTGTCAGTGCTTGGGCAAGCGAACATCGGCTGGTGTTAGGTCAACTTAAAGTTGATTCCAAATCGAATGAAATAACGGCAATTCCGAAATTATTGGAGTTGCTAGATATTGTTGGATGTATCATTACAATTGATGCGATGGGATGCCAGAAAGAAATCGCTGCCCAGATTATCGCAAAAAATGCAGATTACGTTCTTGCTCTCAAAGCAAATCAAAGTAAACTTGAGGGTGCAGTTAACAGTTGGTTTGAAAAAGCTCAAAGCAACAATTTTGAAGGTGTTGACCACAGTTATCATCATACAATCGAAAGCGCTCATGGTCGGATTGAAATTCGCAAATACTGGAGTGTCCCTGTTGAACAGCTAGGGGAGATACCAAACCAGGAAAAATGGTCAGGACTGAGGAGCGTAGGAATGGTCATGTGCGAACGTAGGCTTTGGAATAAAACAACTATTGAAGTTCGCTTTTATATTAGCAGTTTAGAGCATGATGCTGTTGTTTTAGCTCATGCTGTTCGTAGTCATTGGGGGATAGAAAATTCTGTGCATTGGGTACTGGACATGACATTCCATGAAGATGCTAGTCGTATCCGTAAAGATAATGCCCCTCTTAATTTTTCTGTTCTACGGCGTTTATCTTTGAATCTTTTAGATAAAGATAAAACGGTGCGTGGAAGTGTTGCGATGAAAAGATATCGCGCAGGTTTAGATAACAATTACCTACTTCAAGTTATCGCAGCCATCTAAGTCTTCTCTCACGTCGAAAATTTAGCTATAAATGGTAGTTTTAGGTTGTCTAAAACAATTTTCTCATGAAGATATTGCAGTAAATACACAACTTTACATTTTTATAAATTGCCAAATACATCTGTAACTTGCAATACATATAAATGATTATTTGTCAAATAAAATTAGATGCGTTTGCCCTGGGGTTTAACCTGATTTCGCATTGTTTCAAAGCTGAAAGCAGCCGCGCCAAAGGTTACTAACAACACTCCGAGAATTTGCACTATATCCAAATTTTCTTGAATGATTAACCCAGCGAAAATCACGGTTAAAACTGGGATTGTACCACCGATGAGCGCCGATCGCGAGCCACCTAGTTTACTAATACCAACATTGTTGAGCAAATAGCCGGCAAGAGTCAACACACCCAAAATAAATGCACTTAAAACCAGTTCCAGCATCTTAGAGGGATCAACCGCCAAGTTCCAATCGCTTGGTAAAGGTAGCATCAAGCAGATAAAGCTCAACAGCAACATGGTGGCGAAGTTAATCAAAGTAAAAGTCACGGGATGTAGTTTGCTAGCACAAACCCGCGTCAGAATTATGTAGGCTGCAAAAGCCACGCCCGAAAGAATGGCGGCGCTGCTTCCCATTGAAGTGTTACCCATACCTGGGTTGGGAGAACCTCCTAAAACCAACAATTCACCGCAGCAAATCGCAGCGATCGCACTGATGCGAAATGTGGTAGGGCGATCGCGAAACAGAAACCACGACAATAAACCACTAACCATTGGATAGATAAAGAACAGTGCGATCGCCATTCCAGTTGTGACTTGAGCGATCGCAATGTATATGAGAACCTGAGACAAAAACAAAAAGCAGCCACTCACAACTGACAACAGCAAAATCTGCTTGGTAGCTGCATTAGCAGGTGTAGGATTTCCTCTAACTGAGTTAGCCAAGTTCTCTAAATCTTGCCACAAAGTCGGATGTAGTATCGGAGATAACAGTATCATCAGTGGGACTACTACCATAAACCGTAGGGTCAAAATTAAGAAAGTATTGCCCAAAGTGGGCGGTAGCAAGCGTTCTACCTCTAATACTCCAAAAATCTGGGAACCTTCGTGGAAAATCACCTTGATGGCTACGTTATAAAGCGACGATAGCACTGCCGATAAGACAATCAACAATAAACCGATTTGGATCGACGATAAACCAGAGGAATTGCGCGATCGCGATTGTGGAGGCTTTGCTTCTGGCTGTGGCTTTAGCGCAGTAGAAGGCGGGTATTTAGTTTTGCTGGGTGAGACGTTCCTGCGGAGGAGAGAAATTGATTCAGCAGCGTTTCTCCTTCGTGTAGGTTCTATTGCTTCCGGTTGTGGTACAGATACAGTCGGAGGTTCTGATGTCGTTTCGTTTTCCGATAAGTCCTTATTCAGGACAGAAATTGGTTCAGCAGCATTATCTTTTGGTGGCGGAACTACAACAGCATTCGGCTCTGATTTAGTTTCCCTTTGGGACGAGTCTTGGCTGGGGATAGAAATTGGGTTTGCGGTGTTTTCTCTAACAACAGTCGGCTCTGATGTCGTTTCCCTTGGGGACGAGTCTTTAGTGGTGATAGAAATTGGGTTTGCGGTGTTTTCTCTAACAACAGTCGGCTCTGATGTCGTTTCCCTTGGGGACGAGTCTTTAGTGGTGATAGAAATTATGTTAGCGACGTTTTCTCTAAGAACCGGCGGTTGTGATGTTGTTTCCCTTGGGGATAAGTCTTTGCTGGGGATAGAAATTGGGTTCGCGCCGTTTTCTCTAACAACAGTCGGCTCTGATGTCGTTTCCCTTGGTGAAAATTTATTAGCGATCGCGGAAATTGGCTCAGGGGAATTTCTTACTACTTCGCCAACCTGTGGCGGGGATGTCTCAAAAGAACTGTTTTTTTCTGGCTCGGTAAATTGCAAAACAGTAGGTGTTCCTGCTGTTGCTGGTTTGCGTGAAGCAACTTCAATAGTTTTGTCTAATTCTCCATGCAGGCGATTAACAAACTCCGCCAAAATCGTTTCCCCTTGCTGCTGCTGGCTGTACATCCGTGACAACTGTTGGGAAAGATTACTTTGATAGTTCTTCAGTTCCTGTTGCAGCGAGTTAAAGGTAACAGTAACGGTGTCATCCAAGCTGTCAAACATGTGTTCGACTTTTTCATTGATTTCACCTACTACATTGCTGCTTACTTCAGCCGACTTAAGCGCAGCTTGATCGTAAGACTTGCCCTCTATGTTTTGGTTAGCTAAAGTTGCCAGAGAGGATTGCAGTTGTGAAGATATATGTTTCGCCAGAACTTCTGCCAGTTGCCGAATTAACACTTGTTGCTCAGTAATTTGGCGCACTTGTTGTAAATGCTCTTTTTCTTCTAGCAAGCTTTGAATGTCATCAGATAACCGATTTTTTTCTGACTGAAGCCGCTTTACGTCTTCCTGCAATCCTCTGAGGACATTCTGCTGAAGATTTTCTAAGTCTTCAACTACAGCCCAAAGAGCATTTTCTGCTGCTCTGGATAGCTCGCCTCTGACTCTTGGGTTTTCTGGTTGCTTCTCGAATCGCCCCATTAGCTTCTAACCTCTAACACCTTGACGATAAAGCTGCTTCCGGTACAATTTATTGGCGCTCATACTAATTTTCTGTATTTTGTCAGATAAATTAAAAATTTTAACAGCACTTGGGCATTTCAACGTAATTCTGTCATACTGAACACAACTTGGCAAAGCATCAAATCTGCCCTACTGCTTAATAATCAGTATTTTTTCAGCATTGATTAAGTATTTAGCCATTCGATTTTGGACTCCGGTTTTCCTCAATCGAACGATTTTAGATTGTCGTATGGCTGTAACTAGCTTGAAATGACACCTTTTTGATTTTTGATCCTTTCATGTACATCAATATAATATTTGCCAATGAGATTTTTACTTTTAAATAAATCTCACTCCAAATAAATATTTATTGTTTTGCTACCAATACTAATTGTCAAAGACTTGTAGATGCGTGTGCTTAGGTAGAAAGTTATCTACCTTGCGAAACTAGTAGTCTGTCTCATAAGTTCTGATTGATTAGTTTGTTACCAAAACCCTGTATAGACGCGAAATTTCGCGTCTATGCAACTGGGTTGCGAGATCCGCGAGATCCCCGACAACTTTTACGAAGTCGGGGATCTGAACACCTTAACCTTTCAGAAATAATTACATGAAGCACTAGTTGTAAATTTGTGTGGAATGTAACTTGTGTGACAGTTTATATCTCTAAATGGAGATTAAAGTATCTTTCTGTGGAAATTCAAACTTACGCTATCCCCTGCACAACATTCTAATGAATCAGCAGCAGTTCTGCAAAGATACGCTTTTTTGGCGTTATTGCAGTCTAGGTTCTATTTTGAGTAGATGCAGTAGAGGAAAAACTTAGGAAAATATTAATAATTCTTTAGAGAAATAAAATCCGGGCGATGCTAAAGATGGCAGCGCTAAGGACAGCACTGACGGGGATTGTAATTAACCATGCGGCGGCAATGCCTTTGAGTGTTTGAAACTTAATCGACTTGATATTTTGCACTATTCCAATACCAACTACACCACCGACGAGAGCGTGAGAGGTGGAGACTGGTAAACCTAGCCGGGAGGCGATGAGGATGGTAGTAGCAGTAGCAAGTTCGGCACAAAATCCACTACTAGGTTGCAAGGCAATAATGTTTTCGCCAATAGTGGCGATGACTTTTTTACCCCAGACAGCTAAACCACCAACAATACCAGCACCACCAAGGATTAAAATCCATATTGGGATGGTGATACCATCTGTAGGTACGCTACCAGTGCGATTGATGTAGACGATCGCAGCTAAAGGAGCGATCGCATTTCCCACATCATTAGAACCATGAGCAAAGGCGACGAAGCAAGCACTTAGTAGTTGGAATCGGGCGAATAATTTTTCTACGGGATTGGGGATTGGGGATTGGGAAGTGAGAAAGACTTCTTTTGTTTGTTTTAACTGTCGCCAACTAATGATTGTGAGTCCAACTGCTGCTACTGTACCGGTTAACAGGGGAATGTCGTAAGCGGGAATGTTGAAACCAAGCTCAATTACAAAATTGGTTAGCGGTTCAGTTAGCGATGGTAATACAATTACGCCGAATACACCTAGCAGCAGAGTACTCAACCAGGGAATCCATTCTTGTAACTGGACTACTTGATTGGGTTGATCTAAAATCCAGTGCTTGATTTGACTGTAAAATAAAGCAGCGATCGCACCACTAATTAATGGTGTTAAAACCCAGCCAATGGTAATCAAGCCAATTGATGACCAATCGATTGCATTTACTCCTAAAGCTACCCAACTAAATCCAGCGATCGCACCAACAACCGCATGAGAAGATGAGACTGGTAAACCGCGTGATGTGGCAATTTGCAACCACACACCACAAGAAATTAGCACCGTTACCATCCCAGTTACGAATATTTGAGGTGTAGCAGCGAATAAAGCGGGATTGGCAATTTTCGTTGCTAGAGTTTCCGTTACCTCATGTCCAAACAACACAGCACCCGTAAACTCTAATACTCCAGCAATTATTAGTGCTTGTTTGAGGGTAACAGCTTTAGAACCTACAGAGGTTCCCATCGCGTTAGCAACATCATTTGCTCCGAGATTCCAGGCGACGTAGAAAGCTAGTAGGGCGACGAAAAGTAGGGTAATAAGCATTTTGGGGAGATGAGGGAGATGAGGCAATACGGTTCGGATAAGGTTTTTTGATGACACGCCGCCAATTGCAGAGACGCGATAAATCGCCGTCTTTACAATAATCAGTCCTTTGTCTTGACGGCGATTTATCTATCGCGTCTCTTGCCTTAACCGAACCGTATCGGGAGATGAGGAAAATGAGGGAGAAAAATTGCTTCCTTATTCTCCTCATTTCCTTTTACGGATAAATTAAGATTTTATAAGTATCCGGTGTAGGTGCGATCGCTTGCTCCACAGCTGCTGATAAATCTTTTAATGGATAGCGATCGCTAATCAACGCTTGTACGTCAATTCGCTGATTAAACACAATATCGGCTGATAAATTCTGAAGCCGATAAGATGAGCTATAACTCCCTATCAAGTCAATTTCTCGACGGTAGAGGATATTGGGATTAATGGGAATTTCCAACTCATCGGGGAATTCGGCGAAAAACAAGATTTTGCCACCTTTGCGGGTACTATCAAGTGCTTGAAAGAAAGCTTTCTCACTAGGAACAGCCAGCAGGGTAACATCAACACCCAGTCCACCAGTTAGCGCATGGATTTTTGCTGTTAAATCGGGATCACGGGCATCAAAAGCAGCTTCTGCACCGACACTCAAGGCTTTTTCAATTCTAGAGGGTAGTAAATCAGTAGCGATCGCTTTTGCTCCAAAATACTTCACCAACATGATAAACATTAACCCAATTGGCCCAGCACCAGTAACTAATACAGTTTGTCCTGGAGCAATTTGGGCTTTTTTCACAGCTTTCAAGCAGCAATTAGTCGGTTCGACAAAACTCGCTTCTTCAAAACTGATGTTATCCGGGATGGGAATTAGCCCACCATTTTCCACAATATGTCCAGGAACCTTGACATAATCTGCAAAACCCCCGCCACTGGCGTTAAAGCCTGCGGTTGTGGAGATGTTTTTGTAGACATCACACATGGAGAAATTATCATTTAGACAGTAGGCGCAACGCATACAAGGGATGTGGTGCATCACCGCTACCCGTTGTCCAACTTGCCAACCTTTGACATTATTGCCTAATGCTGCGATCGTGCCGGCAGTTTCATGTCCAAAAATGCGCGGCGGTTCATAGAGTGGATAACGAATTTTTTTAATATCTGACTGACACAACCCCACAACCCGCACCTGTACCAGCACTTCATCTGGTTCTACGGTTGGAACTGGGATATCTTCGTAAGAAAGTTGATTAACGCCTCTAAATACCTGTGCTTTCATGTTGATTTTTCACCGCTCGATGTTATAGATGTAACATTTAGTGGTTCAGGTTAGGTTATGAAAGTGCGGATTTTTTCGGAAAACTTTGGTATCTGGTTACTCAGCTTATCTAGTAATTCGACAAAAGTCCGAGGATTTCTTTTATAGTTTTGAGATTGTTGCAGCAAAATTTGAACCGTTATTTTAGGATATTGTTCAAATAGATCACAAAGAAAATCATCTAGTGACTGTGTTCTTACATTCCAATAGTTTAAATCTTGCTCCTGAAAGTCTTTAATATTTCTGTTGATTAAAAGGGAACAGGGAACAGGCAAGAGGGAACAGGGAAATCCCCATAATTAAAATTAGGGGATTTGTACAAGGACGTATTTTTTCTTGCGCTGCGCGTCCCCTTAAAAAATGTTTTTATTTTTTTTCATAAATAAATTTAGGGGCTTTAGACCCAAAATTCGGGCAGGTTTTCAAAGCTGTTCCCTGTTCCCTCTTAAGAGTTCCCTGCCCGAAGGGCTTGGTAACAATAATCTCCGCTTTAGCAACTACAGCACCAGCAATAACATGACGATCTTTAGGATGATGTCAAACTAATTCATAATTGATAATTAATAATTCATAATTTAAAGACGCTCGATGACTCGCTTTCCGCAACGCTATCAGTGGGAGCAGGAAATGCTCCACTGTCTTTTTGCCCACTGATTTAACAATGAGCGTGGGGGCTGCTGTACCCATTTTAAAGTTTATGAATTATGAATTATGAATTAATAATTATTTGGTCAATCTAATCCTTCCAGTCCTATAGGTAGTTTAATCATCGGTTCGGCAAAAGCTGCTTTCATTAATTTTTCTGATAATTGTGACTTATGTAAAGACAAAAATATATTAAACCTAAGCAAATAATTAGCATAATATGCACCACTAAGTTGTAGCCCTTTCAGCAGAAAGCTTTGTCGTTGTTCTTTGTAGGATTGGGCAAGGTTATTATGGTTTGTCGATCAGACATTCCATAACTAATGAGCGCATCTAGTTGGGTTTTGTCGGAATTACTTGCATGAATCATCCACTTTTTGCGTTATTAGTAATCAATAGACTAAGGAATAGGGCATAGCGAATGGAAAAATTACCAATCCCCAATGCCCAATTCCTAATGACCAATCCCCAATGCCCAATACTCATGGTTCGTACTCCTACATTAAATTTTGATCGTGGCACATTAATTTTGCATCCACCACCACGCGGCAAAGGTTGGATGGATTATGCTACGTGGGATGATAGAGTTGAAAAATTCCGCATTCCCGCAATTAGATATCGATCGCTAGTGGAAGCACTACAAGCGGAAGATGTTTATTTTATCGATGAGGCAAAGCAATTTTATCCAGTAGATTTGGTTCCCAGTCTGGAAATGGAACCCTATCCGCACCAGACTGAGGCGCTAGCGGCTTGGAAACTCGCGGGTAGACAAGGGGTTGTTGTGCTTCCCACGGCGGCGGGAAAGACTTATTTGGCGCAAATGGCGATGCAGTCAACGCCGCGTACAACGCTGATTGTGGTGCCAACTTTGGATTTAATGCATCAGTGGTATGCACATTTAGTAGCGGCTTTCCCCGATGCTGAAGTGGGATTGCTAGGAGGTGGTTCGCGGGATAGAACGGCAATTTTAGTTGCAACTTATGATAGCGCTGCAATTCACGCTGAGACGTTAGGAAATCAATATGCGTTGATTGTTTTTGATGAATGTCATCATTTACCGACAGATTTTAATCGGGTGATTGCTGAATATGCGATCGCACCTTATCGCTTAGGACTCTCTGCTACACCAGAACGCACCGATGGTAAACACGCTGAGTTAAATATTCTCATTGGTCAAGAAGTATATCGCAAACGCGCTGAAGATTTGGCGGGGAAGGCGTTAGCAGAACATCAAATTGTCCAAATTAAGGTTAAGTTATCGCAACTTGAGCGGGAAAGATACAATCAACTAATTCAAACTCGCAATGACTTTTTAAAGCAATCAAAGATTTCTTTGGGGAGTCTGCAAGGTTGGCAAATGTTCGTCCAAATGAGTGCTAGATCGCAATCTGGACGGAGGGCGATGTTAGCGCACCGAGAAGCGAAAGATATCGCTTTGGGTACTGATGGGAAGTTGCGAATTTTGATTGATTTATTGGCAGAACATTATCCGGCACGAATTTTGATTTTTACTGCTGATAATGCAACGGTTTACCGCATTTCTCAAGAGTTGCTAATTCCAGCAATTACTCATCAAACTCCTGTGAAGGAACGGCATGAGATATTAACAAAGTTTCGGGAGGGTAAATATAATACTTTGGTTGCTTCTCATGTGTTGAATGAAGGGGTTGATGTGCCGGCGGCAACTGTTGCAATTATTTTATCGGGGACGGGTTCGGCTAGGGAGTATACTCAGCGCTTGGGGAGGATTTTACGGAAGGGGAATATTGAGAATAAGCAGGCGATTTTGTATGAGGTGGTGGCGGAGGATACTAGTGAGGAGGGAACTTCGGCGCGGCGGAGAGGGGAGAGGAATAACGAACCGCCAAGACGCCAAGGGCGCAGAGAGGAGGAGAAGAAGGGGAAGTTACAGGTTGTGTATGGGAGTGGGAAGGAACGGAGTTTGAAGGCTGCGGAACAGTTAGAGATTAATTATTCAGTCCAAAATCCAAAACTTGTACTGAGCGAAGTCGAAGTATCTAAAATCCAAAATTCACCAGATGTTACCGACAGACTTACTGATGCATCGCCAAAACGGGGAGGAGATCATTCCGAAGAGACTGAAGATTGATCAAAAAACTTCGGAGTTGGCGATTGAGTTAATTAATTATTTTCAATCAGCAGTGGGAAAGACTCAGGGTGTGCTTGAGCGACAATTGACTGATTTTGAAGGAGATTCTACAGATTATCGGGTGAAGCGAGGGTTAGCTTATATTCTCAAAAGCAGTTTTTGCACTTTTGAGGTGGTTAGTCCTTTGGAACCACAGATGTTAAGAGAACGGGTGTTTTCGTTGGCTGCAAAATCTGTTTCTAGTCGAGAATCAACCCAAGTTACTTTGAGTAAAATTGCTGATGATTTAACTCAAGAACTTGAGCGGGAAGTTTTATTAGAACAGGTTCGGAATGGACTATATGCTGATTTGTCTGAAAATAAGATTTTGACAGTGTTTGATGCACCCACAGCGCCAGATGTATTAAATCGATATAACTTATCTCAGGTACAGGGTGTATTTTATAAAGCCAGTCAACTGGTGTTAAATGCTCATCGGAATGTTCCGGGTGAATATAAGCTGTTATTTCGCTATTTAAAGTTGTTTCAATTGATGGCTTATATTGAGGGTGATGCTGACCACGGGTTTACAATTACCATAGATGGGCCGACGAGTTTGTTTAATCCTAGTACGCGATATGGGTTAGCGATCGCTAAACTTATTCCGGCTTTACTTCACGTTACTAAATGGAGTCTTTCGTCCATTCTCCAAACCCGCGATGCTTATACAAATAGTTGGAAAACTGGACGTTTTACTCTCAATTCCGAATGTGGTTTGGTATCCCATTATCCACCAGGAAAGCCCTATGATAGTATGCTAGAAGCATCCTTTGCTGATAAATGGGATGCGTTGAAAAGTGGTTGGGCGTTAGAACGAGAAGTTGATTTGATACCAATTCCTGGTAGTGTGATGATTCCCGATTTTCGCTTAGTTCATGCTGATGGACGCACCTTTTTATTAGAAATTGTTGGTTATTGGCGACCAGAATATTTACAAAAGAAGTTTTCTCAAGTGCGACGGGCTGGACGTGATGACTTAATTTTAGCAATTTCTGAGCGACTTAATTTAGAAAAGGCGGGAGTAAAATTAAATGATGTCCCCGCCAGAATTGTTTGGTTTAAAGATAAGTTGTTGCCGAAAGCTGTGTTAGCTGTAATGGATTGATTAAGGATAAATGAGATGAAAAGTATAGAAACAATTGCCACAGTTACTAAAGATGGTAAGATTACAGCGCAATTACCATTGGATATTCCAGAGGGTGAGCATCAAGTGGTAATAGTAATTGATGAAAAGCCTTTGGCTGAGAAGGCAGAGAAGAAAGAAAAGCGTCCTCCTCTAAACTTTCCTGTGCATAATTATGGCCCTTGGCCTGAAAACCTTTCTTTAAGACGTGAGGATATGTATGGTGATTGGGGGCGATAATCCTGTTTTTCTGGACACAAATATCTTGGTGTACGCTAGTCAGATTCAGTCTCCATTTCACCAAGCTGCTATGGAGGCTATCCAAGGTTTTTATGATGCAGGGGTTGAGTTGTGGATTAGCCGACAAGTGTTGCGGGAATATTTGGCTACCCTTACCCGTCCGCAACAGTTTGTCAACCCACTACCCATTGCAATAGTAATTCAGGATCTCCGCTATTTTTATAACCGCTTTCGGGTGGCTGAAGATAGTTCTCAGGTGACAGAAAGGTTACTGACACTTATGGAGGAAGTTCCAAGTGGTGGTAAGCAAGTTCATGATGCAAATATTGTCGCTACGATGCTAGTTTATGGCATTCCTCAGTTACTCACTCACAACACAAGTGATTTTGCAAGATTTTCTGGGTTAATTAGTGTCTTGCCATTACAAGGTTAACGCCGTGTGGGACTTTATCTCAAACCTAACCCCCAACCCCTTCCCTACAAGGTAAGGGGAGCAAGAATCAAAGCCTCTCGACCTTTCGGGGAGAGGAATGGAAGCGGGGTTCCAATTTCGGTAATTGTACAATTCCACTGGCTAACCCCAAACACTTCTGCGTTCCCAATATTCAGCAACTCTTTTTTCCCATTGTTCCCAGTAATCTTTAATGACTGCTGATTCAAACCAAAATACCTCTGCTGGCATTTCTGGAATTGCTACGACTAAGAGAGCGTGCTTTAGCTGAATACCATAATCTTGATAATACTCGTTAGCTGCTCCTATGTACGCCGTAAGTTGCAGTGGATGTTCATATAAATGCTCAATTGAACCTTTGGGTTTATCTGCTGTTTTCCACTCGCAAATACAGGGAATACCTTGATAGCTGGCAATACAATCAACTTTGCCAGAATAACTCAAATTATGATGAAAAACAGAGCCTTCTACAAGTCTAACTGTGTCGATTTGTTCTAAAACTGGCTTGATACTCTCCCAATAAGGGCGACTCGCTTCGGGACAAACAGGGTTTTGTCCAAGAAGGTAGCGCTCAATTTGTTTGTGTGTTTGGGTTCCCCGACGGCTAGCAGTTGTAGTAATGTGGGTAGCTTCTTCTGTACCAACACGCGTTTTCCAGTTTAATAATCTGTCTCTGTCTGCTTGTGATTTGGTGGCATTAAGTATTGTAGTCACGCTGGGAAAGCGATTTCCGTTGGCATCTACATAATATTGTTTACCATTTTCTCTCTTGGCTGTAGCATTAATGCGTGGTAGCAGTTGGGTATCAAATTGCATTATTAATTCGTAGTTCGTTATTAAGAAAGTGGTGATTATAAATTGCAATCACTCTTGTTCTAGTTGTGCTAATGCTTCATCAATATTCAGAGGTATCTACAAATCCCAAGGCAGATACAGCGAAGCCGAACCCCTTTACATCCAAGCTTTGGATATTTGTGAGCGACAGTTAGGGGTGAATCATCCTAATACTGTTACTGTTCGTGAAGGTTTAGCATATTTGCGCGATCGCCTCCCCTCAAATCCAGAATAGACTACCTGGGGATACAAATTTACAGATTTTGTGCAAAGCGTACCATGCTAAAACTTGAATGAGCGATCGCTTTAACTCGGAGTTTCCTGTTTTGAACTCGGAGTTTCCTGTTTTTAACTCGGAGTTTCCTGTTCTGAACTCGGAGTTTCCTGTTTTGAACTCGGAGTTTTCTGTTTTTAACTCGGAGTTTCCTGTTTTGAACTCGGAGTTTTCTGTTCTGAACTCGGAGTTTTCTGTTCTGAACTCGGAGTTTCCTGTTTCAAGCTCGGAGTTTCCTGTTCTGAGGTGGAATGATGGTGTTGTAAGGGCGATCGCTCTAGTTTAAAGTGTAAATCGACAAGCGATCGCCTTTCAGGTAAAACATTGAATGCATTAGTGTCATTGTGTAGAATGCGATCAGCTTGCCTTCATGGAGGCGATCGTTTTAATTCAGTTAAAATATCCTTAAATTTCCATACTTGAGATGCTATAGAGATGACAATCCTTAATCTCAATATAGAGCAAGTCATAACACTGGTGAAGCAACTAGCAATTCCAGAGCAGCAGATGATATTGGGGACTTCCAAATAAAAAAATATCCAATTAACTCCTGTGGGGTGGGCATCTTGCCATTGGTGTCAACTTAAGCTAAAAATCGCTTATCTGTTGGCTTTCACGCCCGCCCAGAAATAAATTTCAGAGGCTCATAGCTAAAGTCTACTTCAGTAGACTTTAGCTATTAGCCAAGGAACTTCCGTTCCTTGCGGGATAGCTCCTTGTTGAGGTCAATATTATCAATTACTGGTAGAGAAGCTCCCGCAATAAAAAATCAGCTACGATCAATCATATAATTATCCTCACGAACACAGAAATGTTAATTACATACACTGCAAAATATACAAAAACTAATAGCGGATATATGGGACAACTCATTGAATGGCAAGAAGTCATTACAGAAGGAGAAACTCTAGAAGAATGTAGAGCTATGTTACAAGATGCAACCAAAGAAATGATTCTTGCTTATCGCCAACAAAATAAAGAAATTCCCACAGGTGGTTCTTTGCTCGAACAAATTCCTATAGAGGTTTGAGTGTGTCAGTCAAACGCAAAGAGCTAATTAAATACTTAGAACAAAATGGCTTTTATTTATTAAGGGAGGGAGGAAATCATTCCATTTATACTAATGATATAAAAACTCTTCCTGTAAAACGGCATCGTACCATTGATCGTATTACTGCTAATGAAATTTGTAAGCAAGCGGGTTTATTACCTAATTTTTAACTACCATCTAGAAGCATCGGAATAATGAAATTTTGGGCAGCTTGCTTCCACTGCTTTTCATCATCTTTGGTCAAGTAACGCACTAAAATATTTGTATCAAGTCCAATCACTTGAACCTTCTTGGATTGCTACTTCCATTTCTTCTAAAGTTGCGCTTTTCATTCCCGGACGGTGTAAAATCCCTGATAAGCTTTGAATAGGAACATTCAGGGGAATCAGTTTGACTGCTCCATTTTCATCAATGACAAAATCAACCTTACTACCTGTGTCCAGATTAAGATAATCCCTAATTTCTTGAGGAATAGTTATTTGTCCTTTGCTCGTAATGGTCGCACTAGCCATGACTCAAGTTCCTTACTTGATGATAAGTTCTATATTAAACTATAATGCGATCGCGTAGCCTGTGGTAGACATCGCGTCCTTTTATATTTGCTTAATAGAGTACTTCCTTAGCAGCATTAACTAAACTAGCAAACTACAGCAATAACACTAGCCACGCCTAAACTGAGAGTTAAAACAACTGTTCAACACAATTATTATTTAAACTCTCACTTCTTGTCATATACTCTCGAAAATATAAACGATATAATTCACACGCAACAGTAGAGCGATCGCTTTCTAAATTAATTAGCCCCATACTTTGTAATTTACATGCCAATGCTGGCTCTAATTGCACATAATTTGTAGCGTTAATTACCTCATAAAAAGCATTTTGCAATTCTGGTTCATCTTGTAGCACTAACACAAACTGCCTTAAATATTCGTGATAAATTCCTGCTTCTGTGGGTGCTTGTTGCAATAGCTGTTCTAAATCCCCTTCTAATCCCCCTTTACCCACAAGGTGATAAAAAGCTAATCGCACCAAATAAGGATATCCTCCCACCATTGCCATCAAACTCTCGACATTTTTACCATCTGTCCAATCCAAGCCGTGACGTAGTGCTAAATCTAGCACCTGCTCTCTTGTAAAGGGAGATAACTTAATCGGTAAACCAACATTAAATGGTGACTGATTCAGTTTTATCGGAACAAAAATTTCCGTTGAATAAACTAGAACTAGACGCAGTTTTTGCCAAATTTCTACTCCTTTGGCTTGTTCATACCACGATCGCACCAATGGTAACAATTCTCCAACAATTTCTTGATGCTCAAACAGCCAGTCCACCTCATCCAATATCAAAACAAGAGGAGTTTCCAGTGCAGACAGTAAACACTCTTGGAAATAGATAAAGCAACTGACTTTGCTATCCATATCTTCATTCCAATAATCATTGAGTTTTGGTTCTAGCTGTAACTCCCGACTGACGCTTGTACAGAACCAGCGCAAAAATGTATCCAAACTGGCAAATACTGCTTTATCTGCTTGCTGAAAGTTCAACGTCACGGTGCGAAAGCCTTGATTGTTAGCGCGTGCAAGCAACCGCAAAATCAGAGAGCTTTTCCCCATCTTCTTCGGTGCTTTGATGCAGATGAGACTTCCAGGTTTAGCCATTTCTGCGTAGGCGAGTTCTTCAATCGGCGGGCGAGGGATGTAAAATCTGGAATTAAGAGATACTGGGCTACTAGGAAATTCTAAGGATATAGCCGTGGCTGCTTTGTTGAATTCCTTAACTAACTGCTGATGTGCTTTGCTAAGACGATGATTTTCTACGGTATAGCGGAAGTTTGATTTATTTATCGGATATGCGCAAAAAGCACTCAGTAATTGCCATAAATGAGCAGCAATTTTACTGACACGTTCCTCGTCGTAGTCAGCTTCACAGGCTATATTCGTGTAGGTTTTTCCTTCCCACGAAGAACGTAATATAATCTCTTGGAGTGTCGTTAAACCGGTTGCTTGACTGGCTTTAAGTAGCAATACTACTTCATCTATAGTCATTACTTATCAAATATAAAGCATGAAATTTGCTCACACCATTATTCTTTGAAACTTAATCTAGCCTGCTTTGTATGGATAGCAGCCAGTCGTTTTCCAAAAAGTTACAAACAAGGCTTGACAATTTTTTTGTATCCTGAAATATTTGACATGACTTCAGCATAAAATTTTTTTGACAAATTTTTTCGAGTTTTTAGGTAATTATATGTGATTTGAACTACTTTTTTTAGACATATCTTAGAATGTAGATGCAGACAATGGAGCTATTTTTTTCTAAAAAATGGTCATAGCGATCGCATTACCTTTTTCTAAATTCCATCCAAATTCATGATATGGGCAGTGACAGCCTAATCAATTAAGTAGACTTATCCATAACTGGATCGTCAGGGAAGAGGAAAAGGGGCAGGGGAAAATCCCATAAATAAATTGATTTGCTTTAAAACCCTTTTTGCTTTTGGAATGAGCGTATCTTTCTCCCCTGCCCCCTGCTCCCTTGCCCCCCTGCCTCTTGGTCAGGGTACTAAGACAGCGTAGAGAGAGCTACAGCATATCTTCCTCATCGTACCAGCAGCTATGCATATAGAAGAACCCGCTACCCATGAACCGGAAGCTCTATCAGTACAAGATTCCCAGAGTTTCCCAGAATCAAAAGACTTATCTCAAGAAAATTTAGATCCTTGTCAATGCTCACAAGCCGCCTTAAAAATGGCATTAATAGCCAGTGGCTTAGGGTTGTGGGATTGGAATTTAGTAACTAACAAAACCTATTATGATCCTCAGTGGAAGGGCATTCTGGGGTATGGAGTAGACGAAATCGATAATGACTATAAATCCTTTGAGCAACTTGTACATCCACAGGACTTACCAAGAATTCGCCAGGTATTACACGATTATCTGCAAGAATACACACCTGTGTTTGAAGTCGAATTGCGAATGTTGACTAAATCCGGTGAGTGGAAGTGGATTTTGGCTTGTGGGAAAGTATTTCAGTGGGATGAATTCGGTAAGCCAGTGCGGATGGCGGGGACGCACAAGGATATTACTCAGGATAAAGCGATGTCTACGATGGTCACTGAGCCACTTGCCTTGAGCGAAGTCGAAAGGAGTCGAAGTGCGGGCTGCGCCTACGCTACTCAACAATACCAACTATTTGAACAACTCCAATCTACCGAAGACCAAATTAGGGAAAAATCACAGCAGCTAGAAACTACCCTCGAAGAACTCAAATATACCCAAAGACAGTTATTGCAGAACCAGAAAATGGCTAACCTTGGTCAACTGGTGGCGGATATGGCTAACGAAATTAACAACCCCGTTAGCTTCATCTATGGCAATCTCCATCCGGCAAGTCAATATGCTGAAGATTTAATCAAAATCATTGAACTTTATCAACATCACTATCCCACACCGACCCCAGTCATAGCCTTACATTTGCAACGCCTTGACCTTGGTTTTGTGAAGACGGACTTTTTGAAATTGCTGTGGTCAATGCGAGCCGGCTCTGAGCGCGTTAAAGAAATTGTTTTCGCCTTGCGGAATTTTTCAAACTCTGACGAAGGTCAAATGAAAAAGGTTGACTTGTATGAAGGATTTGATAGTGTTCTCAGGATTTTGCAGCATCGTCTCAAAGAAAAGCCTGATAGAGCAGGGATTGAAGTAATTAAAACCTTTGGTGAATTACCCTTAATCGAGTGTTACCCTGGTGAACTCAATCAGGCATTTATGAATATCTTAACTAATGCCATTGATGCTTTAGAAGAGAAGATGAAGCATGATTATTCTTTTACTCCCAAAATTTTGATTCATACAGAAATTGTTAGTAGTCATTTATCATTGATCAATTGTAATGAAGCGTGGGGAAATAACAACCAATGGGGTAAAAAATACAAAGTTATAATTCGCATTTTTGACAATGGTAAAGGTATACTTCCTCATATCCAAAGGCATATATTTGAACCATTTTTTACGACTAAACCAGTAGGTAAAGGTCAAGGACTAGGGCTATCAATTAGTCGGCAAATTATAGTTGAAAAACATCAAGGTAAACTGAAGTGTAATTCTCAATTAGGTCAAGGCACAGAGTTGGTGATTGAGATGAATACAACAGCAAGACACCTAAATAACGCGGGAAAGATGGTAGCCACGAAAGTTAAGAGTTAAGGAATTAAAGGAATTGACTCTTAACTGGTATTCATATCGTGACGGAAATCTGACACGGCGGATTTATCCGCCGTGGCATAAACTCTTATCATTTTGAGTGATGAGGGTCATTGATGTAAGCTTCAATCATTGCCGAAGAAACTTTACCTGTCGTACCACATAAGGGACTTCCAAATAAAAAAATACTCAATTACTTGTTGGAAGTCCCTAACCTGAATTGTCAGACACCATAACACCCAATACGGTTCGGTTAAGAATATTTGTAGGTTGGGTTGAGGCTTTGCGAAACCCAACAAACCCAGTACAATGTTGGGTTTCGTTCCTCAACCCAACCTACACATTTTTATTTTATGGGCTTAACCGAACCGTATTGCCATAACACCCGATCAATAACCTTAACCGAACCTTATTGATTTATGAAAAGCAAAAAAATAAATATGTATTTCGAGCGGAAAACATCTGAAAAAGAGAGCTAGCGGGGTGCTAGCTTGCCGATGACCCACTGGGGATTCGTTACAATCGGTGTATGCATTAGGCATTCAAGAGTTATAAGCCATGAAATTGATTTCCGATCCACCGATTCCTGTAAAAATTCAAAAGATGAAGGAACGGGTGCGGTGGATGCATCCAAGTTTTGTGCAACGGGGAATTGATCAAACCAGCATAGTTATTGACGATCGCACAGAAGATAGTCCAGAATTTTCCTTTATGGTTATCGGTGATTCTGGCACTAAATCCCATTCTCCATACCACCCCCAACGAAAAGTTGCCGAACTAATGCTGACTCACCGCGATGATTGCAGTTTTGTGTTGCACACAGGCGATGTAATTTATGTGGTGGGTTCCCAAGAGTATTATTCAACAAACTTTATTGAACCTTACCGGGAATTTCTTGTTGGTGGCGACAACCCGAAAGATATTCCCTACGATCGCATGGTGTTCAATCTGCCATTCTTGCCAGTACCTGGTAATCATGATTACTACGATGTGCCGTTAATGTACCGTTTATTCACTGGAACAACATCTTCATTACGTCGCCTGTTCCGCTACAAAGATATTGAGATTGGCTGGCATGGATCATATCAAGGTAATGCTTATGCACGAGCATTTATGGACTATACAGGGGCGATCGCTTCCCCACAAGAATTAGAACGTCATTTAGATCAACACTATACTGCTAAAACCGATACAGGGCGCTGTTTGCGTTACGAACCTGGACAGTTTACCCGCTTACCCAATCGCTATTACACCTTTCGTTATGGCGGGATTGATTTTTTTGCTTTAGATTCTAATACCTTTAATACACCATCACCCTTACCTGCAACTCAAGACGGAGAAATTTACCGCCGGGAATTACAAAAGCGTCGCCAGGAAATAGATCGAGAAGAATTGCAGATATTGGAAATATGCGATCGCCTCAATCCCGATAAACCCACCGAAGCCGAACAACTCGATGACCTTAGTGCCAAATTAGACCAAATTAATGAGATCAAAATCGACATTGAAAAACAATTGGCATCTCATAAAATGCCTGCGATCGACTTTGAACAACTCGAATGGTTGCGTAGCAGACTAATCGAATCTTGGAACACCTCAGAAGTGCGCGGACGTGTAATCTTTTTCCACCATCCACCCTATGTCACAGAAGCTACCAAGTGGAATCAAGCCCAAACTTTGGCGGTTCGCCACCGCTTGCGGTGGGTGTTTGAACAAGTCGCAGAAACTCTTGG
This sequence comes from Nostoc sphaeroides, assembly GCF_003443655.1. Taxonomy (NCBI): domain Bacteria; kingdom Bacillati; phylum Cyanobacteriota; class Cyanophyceae; order Nostocales; family Nostocaceae; genus Nostoc; species Nostoc sphaeroides. Next base: position 4,642,697 of record NZ_CP031941.1, on the reverse strand, counting down.
TTTTCTAATTAAAGAACGTCCCATAGTCGATTTGATTTTAAACGGTCACGCTCACTGTTTAGAGCATCTTTGCACAACTGATACCGGATTTGCTGACTCCCACATTAACTGCATTATCTCTGGTGGTAGTGGTCATCGTCCCCGTTATCAACGGCGAGAGGGGACTGAATTGATGGAGATTTTTACGGAAATTGCAGGTAAACCCACTCGGAAAGTTGCCGATTCAACGCTTTTTGTGGGTCGTCATGATTACAATTTCCAGAACCGCCTGCCTTACTCATGTGTGCGGATTGATGTTTTGGATGGTAGCCCACCCAAGTTTATCATCAGACCGTTGGTTACTGAACGGATTGAAGATGAGTGGTATAACCGCGAACTTGAACCTTTTGTAATTTAACCGAGTACCGTGGGTTTAAATCCCCCGGTTCAAAATCGCGCAAGTTTTGGGTCGGGGTCTAAATCCCCCGAAGTTTTGTGGACGGAAACCGTCCCCACAACAGCACTCAACTCTTAGAGACGCAGCGCGTTCGTCACAAAACTTAATTACGAATTACGAATTACGAATTACGAATTATTTTAATCTTAAATAGAGTTTTGATAATTTCAGATTATGGCAGGACATAGTAAATGGGCAAATATTAAGCGCCAAAAAGCGGTAGTAGATGCAAAAAGGGGAAAAACCTTTACTCAGTTATCGCGGGCGATTATTGTTGCGGCTAGAAGCGGTGTACCAGATCCGGCGCTGAATTTTCAACTTCGCACGGCAATTGACAAGGCAAAGGCAGCGAGTATTCCCAATGATAATATTGAACGAGCGATCGCTAAAGGTGCAGGCACGAATGGCGGCGATAATGCTACCTTTGAAGCGATTCGCTACGAAGGTTATGGCCCTGGTGGTGTAGCAATTTTAATCGAAGCCCTCACAGATAATCGCAATCGTACTGCTGCTGACTTGCGTGTAGCTTTTAGTAAAAATGGTGGCAATCTTGGTGAAGTAGGTTGCGTTAGCTGGATGTTTGACCAAAAAGGCGTTTGTGTAGTGCAGGGTGTGGTTGATGAAGAACAGCTTTTAGAAGCATCCCTTGAAGGCGGTGCTGAGTCTTATGAGATGACTGAAGATGAGATAGCTGAGGTTTTTACTGACATTGGCAATTTAGAAACCCTTAACCAGACACTCAAAAATCAAGGCTTTAAAGTAACTGATGCCGAATTGCGCTGGATTCCTAGTAATAGTGTAGAAGTTACCGATCCAGATCAGGCGCGATCGCTTTTCAAGTTAATTGATACTCTAGAAGCCTTGGATGATGTGCAAAATGTCACAGCTAACTTTGAAATATCAGAAGAATTGATCGCTCTGAGCATTTCTTAATTAAAATTCACATTGTAATTGGAAATGCCACCACAGGCATGATGCTAAAAACATAACTCATATAGGACTCATATTTGATTTTTGAACAAAACTCAGTACACCTTTATTCTTTGTTCCCAGTCCCCAGTCCCCAGTCCCCAGTCCCTTACCTCTACAAGTGATTCAGAAATCAAATCGGATTGCTATAGGAATCATATTTGATTTCTGAAAATATTTCAGTAGGGTGTGTTATGCCGTAGGCTAACGCACCATCCGAAGATTCTGGTGCGTTACGGAAGCCGTAACACACCCTACATATACTTAGATTTTTTCATAAATCAAATACTAGTCCTATATAAATAATTACTATTAGTTGTAAAAGTTTCTAGTAGCTTTGTAATAAAGTTTAGTGTTGGTTTCTCCGAAAGTATAATTGTATTATTTAACCCTGCTGAAATCCCTACCAATCAGCAGGTTTTTTTAATTAACTTGCTCATGAGAGCGCGATCGCGTCAAAATAAGAGTTAAGACGCTGTAACTTAACTTAACAATGACCATAACGCAGCTTGAGCAAATTTCCCCTCAACCTACACCGCCAAACTTGCGGGGATATGAATATGATTTGGTAATTGTCGGCGGTGGGATTGTTGGGTTAACTCTAGCCTCTGCTTTAAAAGATTCTGGCTTGAGTGTCTTGCTGATTGAAGCGAAAGTGACATCAGCATCTGTAGCTAAAGGGCAAGCTTATGCAGTTCATCAGCTTTCGGCGCGAATTTACCAAGGAATTGGAGTTTGGGACAAAATGTTGCCTCAAATAGCCAAATATTGCCGAGTTCGTCTTTCTGATGCCGATTATCCCAATGTAGTGGAATTTACCACAAATGATATAGATACAGCAGAATTGGGTTATGTGGCGGAACACCAAGCGCTGTTGCAGCCTTTGCAGGAGTTTGTCGAAGGTTGTACAAATGTGACTTATCTGTGTCCGGCTGAAGTGGTAAATACGCAATACCAGAAAGATATAGTAGCGATAGATATTAAAGTTGCCGATCAGTTATACACAGTCAAGAGCAAATTACTGATAGCAGCAGATGGGGCGCGATCGCCAATTCGTCAAGCTGCTGGGATCAAAACCTCTGGCTGGAAATATTGGCAGTCTTGCATCGTGGCATTTGTCAAACCAGAAAAGCCGCACAACAACACCGCTTACGAAAGATTTTGGTCTAGCGGCCCCTTTGCGATTTTACCTTTACCGGGGAACCGTTGCCGCATTGTGTGGACAGCCCCCCATGAAGAAGCAAAAGCTTTATGTGCTTTAGATGATGAGCAATTTTTAACAGAACTTACCCGTCGCTATGGCGATCAGATGGGGAAATTGGAATTACTAGGCGATCGCTTTGTATTCCAGGTACAACTCATGCAAAGCGATCGCTATGTTCTCCCCCGACTGGCATTAATCGGTGATGCGGCGCACAATTGCCATCCTGTGGGCGGACAAGGTTTAAATCTGGGGATTCGGGATGCAGCAGCTTTGGCGCAAGTAATCCAAACAGCGCACCAAGCGGGTAAAGATATTGGCGACATTCAAATTCTTAAAGGTTACGAACGCTGGCGCAAGCTAGAGAATCTGACAATTTTAGGTTTCACCGATTTATTAGATCGGATGTTTTCTAATAACTTCTTACCTGTGGTACTGGTGCGTCGCCTGGGTTTATGGTTTTTGCAGCGAGTCCCAGTCTTAAAAGTGTTTATGCTGAAGTTAATGATCGGTTTGAAGGGACGGACTCCAGAATTAGCAAAACGATAACGCTTAAAGGCTACAGCACAGCAACTTGAAAAATCTGATTTGGGGTGAGATTCAATTCAGGAAAAGTTTGGGAGATAATGCGATCGCTATCTCGAAACTTACTAATTTGATATTCCTCATCAACCAAGTTACACACGGTGATTGTCGGTTGTTTAGGATTGCCGATAAAATTACGTCCACCCAAGGCAGCATAATCGACAATCCAGTATTCTGGGATACCCATCTCTTCATAGTCAGCATATTTTAAATAGTAATCGTCCCGCCAGTTAGTTGATACAACCTCAATTGCCAAAGGGATCGATGCACCCAAACTAACGGTAGATTGTTTTTTCCATAATTTTTCGTTTTCCAGATTTGCACGATCTAGCACCAACACATCTGGTAAATAACCAGAATCTTTTTCAGCAGGTCTAACTATAACTTGGTTGGGCATGAAGTAGGGGAGGTCTAATCGGTCAAATTCAACTGTTACTTTTCTTGCTAAAAAACCCTTTACTTCCTCGTGTTCCCCTACTGGTTGCGCCATTTCAACAATTTCTCCTTTATGTAGTTCGTAGCGGACTCGTCGATTTTCGGGTAGCCAATCGACGAATTCCTCAAAGGTTACTAGCTTGGGTATGGCTTGAGTCATGACTTTTGAGAGTTATGGCTTTGGAAATATTATCTCTAATTTAGGCGACTGCGGACAGCTTTTTCACCGGATCTGGAAAACCTCTCTCTAAATCTCTCTCCTAAGAGGAGAGAGACTTTGAAATTTCCCCCTTCCCGGATCGGGAAGGGGGTTAGGTATTTCGTGGCTTTTCCACATAATGTGAAAAGTCAGATTGCGGACAGCTTTTTCACCACGCTTAAAAACGCGCTTATATCGGCGACTCCATTTGTTATTTCGGCGATCGCATTTGCTATATCGGCGATCGCATTTGCTATATCGGCGATCGCATTTGCTATATCGGCGACTCCATTTGTTATTTCGGCGATCGCATTTGCTATATCGGCTGGGAAAAATTGCTTAACTGAACTGTTATTATATACCGAAATATAGATGTAATAGTATCTAATATGTGCTATTTACTCATTACTATCAACGGTAGGATTGAAAATTAGTATTTTTCTACATAAAATTAAAAATCTAAAATTAAAAATTGGTAACACTGATGGTTAAGAGTGTTAGAGTTTCAAGAAATTCATCGGAACTTTTCAGCCGGTATTCATGCTGAAGAAACTACAAAAAAAGCAAATTTCGATAATTGCGGGTGCGGCACTGTTTGCCTTTTTAGCTGGGGCAATGGTATCAGCACCTCAGATTGGCAAGTCTCTGGGAAAATGGCTCAAACTGAGTCAAAATCAAACAGAGCAAACATCAGAGGGTAGCATTGCTCAATCAGCCGTCTTTCCACTGATATCACAATCGCTACCAGAACGGGCGGCTAAACTAGCAGAGATTGCCGGACAGTCGCCTTCGCTAGACCGAAATCGCGCTCGTTATCTTTTGGCGAGTGATTACGTTGAAAGAACCCAAGCGCAAAAAGCGCTGGTTTTACTAGACGGGCTAGATAAAGACTATCCTATCCTCGCGCCATATATTCTGCTAAAACAGGCGCAGGCACAGGCCATTCTGGGTGAGGACGGCAAAGCCTCGGATCTCAGACAAAGTGTGCTGAAACTGTATCCCAAAGAAGCGGCCACAGTGAAAGCACTATATCTGATTGCCCAACCAAAGCAACAAGAAATAGCGATCGCTCAATTTCCTTCCAACCCTCTGACTTGGGAAATTATTCGCAAACGCTTGCAAGAAAATCCCAATCAGCCACAATTACAATTGATTTTGGCTAAATATGCCTATGACCAACCTGGCATAGTGGGCGTTTTGGATCAGCTAGTAAAACAGCCTACCCTGAAACCCGAAGACTGGGAACTCATTGGTACAAGCTATTGGGAAAATAGTCAATTTCTCAAAGCCGCGAATGCTTATGCCAAAGCACCCAAAACATCGCGTAACCTCTATCGTACCGCACGGGGGTTACAGGTAGGCGGCAAAGATAAAGAAAAAGCGATCGCTACCTATAAACAACTAGTGCAGCAATTTCCCAATAACGAGGAAGCTGGAACTGCACTACTACGATTAGCAGAAACAGCAAAAACAGGTAAAGACGGCTTACCCTATCTTGAGCAGGTAATTAGTAAATTTCCCAAACAAGCTAGTATTGCACTAGTACAAAAAGCCAAAACTCTCCAAGCGCTCAATAATCAAAAGTCAGCTAGCCAGACGTGGCAATTACTCATAGGCAAATACGCTAATTCTGATGAAGCGGCAGAGTATCGCTGGAAAATCGCGCAAGGTAAAGCCAATGCCAAAGATTATGTCGGTGCTTGGCAATGGGCAGAACCAATTGTTACCAACAACCCTAATAGTATTTTGGCTCCAAGAGCAGGCTTTTGGGTAGGGAAATGGGCAGCTTCACTAGGAAAACAGCAAGAATCTCGAACTGCTTATGAGTATGTGATTAGCCAGTTTCCCTACTCTTATTATGCATGGCGAGCCGCGACGATGCTGGGGCTGAATGTTGGCAACTTTGACAACGTGCGCGTCATGAACCCAGAAGTAATCACACCCCAGCGTCCAGTACCGCCTGCTGGTTCTGAGACTTTCAAAGAATTATATCTGCTAGGTCAAGACCGCGATGCCTGGTTACAATGGCAGACAGAATTTCAGAATAAAATTCAGCCAACTGTAGCAGAGCAATTTACTGAAGGTTTGATCCGACTGGCAAGGGGAGAAAATCTCATTGGAATTGACAAAATTTCTAAATTGGAAGACCGGGAAACACCAGCAGAAATTGCCCAATATCAGGCTTTGAGCAAACAAATCAGCTACTGGCAAGCGCGTTATCCATTTCCCTATCTGCGGGAAATTGAAAAGTGGTCTATTGAGCGTAAACTTAATCCTCTGCTAGTAACTGCTTTGATGCGTCAAGAGTCACGGTTTGAACCAAAAATTAAATCTGTCGCTGATGCTACTGGCTTAATGCAGGTGTTGCCGAGTACAGCTAAATGGATCGCCCCACAAATCAAGGTGGATTTCAAAACCATAAGTCTAGAAAATCCCAACGATAATATCATGCTGGGTACATGGTATTTGGGTCATACCCACGATCAATATAACAATAACTCAATGTTAGCGATCGCCAGTTACAATGCCGGCCCCGGTAATGTCTCCAAATGGCTGCAAACTCTAACTACACCAGATCCAGATGAGTTTGTTGAACAAATTCCCTTTGATGAAACCAAAAATTATGTGCGGCAAGTATTTGGCAACTACTGGAATTATTTGAGACTTTACAACCCTGAGATTTCTGGCATAGTGGCAAAGTACTCAACTACACACCCAAAATTGCCTGCACAGTGATTTCGCCCAATCGGGAGCAAGTAAGATACGTTAGTTTGATTGAAAAAGTAAAGGTTCAAAACCGTACTGCGTCCCGCTACGCTAACGCCCGAAGTCAAGCGAAAAAATCCTTGTATTCTCTTGGTAGGTTGAAACCCCACCCCTAGTGTCGGGCTTAGTTTAATTGCGAATGGGCGAAAAAGCAAATTGCGAATTGATTTTATTCCTCTCTCCCCGCCTTGAACCAAAGATAAGACTTAGACGCAAAGCACAAACCCGGAGAATCTGAAACTCCGGGCTTGTCGCCAAATATGGCACTCAAAAGTTTTAGGGACTTCCAAGTAAAAAAATATTCCATTGCTATTGTTCACTGTTGACCGTTGACGGTTCACGAGTTTTCAGTCAACAGTCAACAGTCAACGACTTTAATGTGGAATAATTTATTTTTTGGAGTTCCCTTAGTACAGCGATCGCTTTTTATCCAATACGGTTCAGTTAAGGAGAATTGTAGGTTGGGTTGAGGAACGAAACCCAACATTTACAGTGGTTTGTTGGGTAACACTAAAGTTCAACTCAACCTACGCAGTTTATGGTTTTTGACGCTAACTGAACCGTATTGGCTTTTTATCACCTATTTACTTCTTTTTCCCCCCTTTATAAGGGGGGTAATTCAACTTGTGTATACACGGTAGCCAATATATCGGAGAGGGATTGAGGGTGAGGTAAACCTGTATGTTATAGCGGTTATCGATTGGATGAGAACACCAAAGTCCTTGCTGTCAAATCATTCCAGCATTTTTTTTGTATCTCACTGAACTGCACACCGCTATATTTAATTCTTATTCTTAACTTTGATTCATCTGTACTTATACCAATTCAATTAATGATTGCAACACATCCTTGGGTAAAGACGCGATGAATCGCGTCTCTACAAATGGTCTATTTGTCGCATTGTTTTTTCAAATTGGTTTTAGCTACCTGTATCATTACCATTGATCATTGATGTAATTTTTATTTTTTAGGCTTAACCGAGCAGTATTGCGACTCGACCGCATTAACATAACCTTGATCGTTCAAAACTTGTGCTGGTAACTTATTAGCCTTGATAGCAGCCTATAAAATAAGCTGATCGTGTCAAAATGTTAAGTGTATAGTTTATTTGCAAACTCACTTATGCCGAAAGCAATTTGGAATGGCGCAGTTTTAGCCGAAAGTGATAATACCGTAGTTGTGGAAAATAACCATTATTTCCCTGCTGACACCATTAACAAGGAGTATTTCACAGACAGTAATACCCACACTACTTGTCCTTGGAAAGGTGTTGCTAGCTACTACAGTATTGAAGTTGATGGACAAACCAACAAAGATGCTGCTTGGTATTATCCCAGCGCCAAGGAGAAAGCTAAGAATATTGAGGGTTATGTGGCATTTTGGAAAGGTGTAAAAGTTGAGGCTTAATAAAGGTTCCTGGAAGTATTTTAGTTTCAGGGAATTGATATTATGTCCCAATACGGTTCAGTTAAGGATTTTTGGTACTAATTTTAGACCTGTAGAGACGCGAAATTTCGCGTCTTTACCAAGGTTTTTGGGCTTAACTGAACTGTATTGTATTATGTCCGACTAATTGCCCATAAAATAATTAGCCCGCTCAGGCTTATGTCTGCGCGGGCTAATTATTTAAACTATTTGCGGATTGATTTTAATACTTAATTATATCTTCGCCTTGCGAAACGCTCCAAAATTTCTCTTCGCTAGCCAAGCCAGACTAGCAGCAAGTATACTACCAGCGATCGCACTTGGTTCGGGTACTCTTGTCAGTAAAAGGGTACCGGTTGTAAGAGTAATGTTCCCTCCTGCTCCTGAAGTAATGTTACCACCAGCGATCGCGCTTGGTTCATTGGGTGGTGCGACTATGAAACCATTAGAGGCGTTGACACTTATGTTGCCTCCTAAACCATCGCTGATTGACCCAGAATTGCTGTTGACGGTGGCACCATCTCTTATGAAAAGGCTACCGGTTGTAACAGTTATACTGCCTCCTGCTCCTGAATTAATGTTACCACCAGCGATCGCACTTGGTTCGAGTACTCTTGTCGGTAAAACGCCACTGCCTATAATAGTTATAGCCTCACTGGCTCTAACAGTTAAAGTGCCTGCTACTCCTGAATTAATGTTACCACCAGCGATCGCACTTGGTTCGGCAGGTAGTCCGACTATAAAACCAGAGTTGATACTTATGGTGCCTCCTGCACTGATATTCACATTGTCGCCGCTGATGGTGCTATTGATAAGTGTTAAGTCCCCACCATTAATATCTATATTCAGATTGTCGCCGTTGATGGTGCTATTAATAAACGTTAGGTTACTAGAATTGTAAGCGTTGATATTACCAGCGATCGCTAGCCCAGAAAATGTAACATCGGCGGCGTTAATGTCAAACACGGGGAAGTGATTATTGCCACTGATGGTAAGTAAGTTAGCACCTGGGCCATTAATAGTTAGGTTTTTAGCAATCGCAAGTGCCCCACTTGTTAGGCTAATTGCACTAGGATGACTTCCCAATAAGAACTCTACTACGTCATTGTTATTTGCAATGTTGATGGTGTCTCGCAACGAGCCAACGCCACTATCATTGAGATTGTTAACCGTTAAGGTAGCAGCTTGGGCTGATTCCACTTGCATTATTACCCAACCCAGAGCAACGGCTGTAGAAATAGCTTGAGCGACAGCCTTTTTTCTATTGTTTTTTGTCACCTAAAACTCCTTGTATTAATTTGTCAAAAAATAAAAAAAGCCACTTGTACAATTACATAGATACATCATAATGTTTAAATTTAATTTGCAAAGCGGGTTTTGATAATCTAAATAAGCTCTGGTAACAAAACAACTTCATTGATAAACTTTACTTAAGCGTTGTTAACGATCGCATAAGCGTTGCTATAGATAGACAAGCGTTCTGAACGAAACAACTTCATTGATAAGCTTTGCTTAAGTTTTGGTGACAAAAACATAAGCGTTCTGAACAAAACAAGTTGTGTTGTGAACAAACAGACAAACGTTCTGAACGAAACAAGTTGTGTTGTGAACGAACACACAAGCATTCTGAACGAAACAAGTTGTGTTGTGAACGAACAGACAAACGTTCTGAACGAAACAAGTTGTGTTGTGAACGAACACACAAGCATTCTGAACGAAACAAATAGTATCACGAAAAAGCTAGGCGATTATTAGTGATATAAATCAACACAGGTCAGATAAGACCAAAACAATTGTAGAGACGGCGATTTATCGCGTCTCAAAAACCCAAGCGTATTGTGATATAAATCAGTCTTTTAACCCACGGAGGTGGGTTTTCTCTGTGTAGCCGCGATTTCTAATCGCCGGGTTACTAATACCAATTCAATTAATGATTGCAACACATCCTTGGATAAAGACGCGATGAATCGCGTCTCTACAAATGGCGATGAATCGCGTCTCTACAAATGGTCTGTTTGTTGTATTCTTGTTTCAAATTATGAATTATCAATTAGACGCTGCTTTTTCTCCCACATTACGAATTATTTCCTCCAGCGTTTGGAGTAAGTCTTGCTCGTTATAAGGTTTAGAAAAGTAAGCTTTAGCACCCAATTGCATAGCTAGTTGTCGATGTTTATTACTACTACGAGAAGTCAGCATCGCAACTGGAATATTTTTTGTATCAACATCTGAATTTATTTTACCCAAAAAACCATAACCATCTAGGCGAGCCATTTCAATATCACAAATTACCGCCTCAACTCTCAATCCCTTATGGAGTTTTTCTAAGGCATCTTGACCGTCTTTAGCTTGCTCTACTTGATACCCTCCTTTTTCAAGGGTAAGCGCTAAAAAGCGACGAACATTAATCGAGTCATCTACGATCAAAATTGTGCCTTTTTGCTTAATAGAGGCTGCTGATACTTTGTTTTCATCAAATATTAAGAACGGTGTCTTTAACCTTGCTGATGGTAATTGATTACCTTTGGGAGTCTGCCGATTTGTAGCAATCCAATATAGCAACTCATTAATATTAACTAGTGGCACTACTCGACCATCACCGAGAATTGTGCAGTTGCTGAAACCTTCAGGTAAAGGTATATTTCCCTCGACTTGGCGAATCGCAACTTCTTGTTCACCCCAGCAACGGTCTATTTGGATTGCGACTGGCTGATTATTACCTTTGACTACTAAGACGCTGTTAGCATTAATTGCTGCCGGAGTTTCTAATTCTGAGCGATCGTAGCGCAGACAATTAAACTCTAAATATTGATTCAGGCGAATCAGTGGTAACATATTTCCTTGCCAATTTAGAACTTCGCTACCTGCCATTTGAAAAACTCGCTCGTCTTGGAGTAAGGATATTTCTGAAATAACATCTGTAGGAAATGCCAATAGCATTTTGTTGATTTCTACCAGCAGAACTCGCGCCACGGAAAGGGTAAATGGTACTGATAAGGTGAAGGTAGTACCAACTCCTGGTTCGGTATCAACTTTCACATCTCCTCGAATCAATTTGAGGTTGTTACGAACCACATCCATACCGACACCGCGACCAGATAATGCTGTAACTTGTTCGGAGGTGGTGAAACCTGGTTCAAAAATTAGTGATAATAGTTCTTCATCACTAGCATTAGCGAGTAAAGAAGCATCCAATCCCATAGCTAAGGCGCGGGTGCGAATTTTCTCCAGAGAAATACCCCAACCATCATCACGGATAGTAATCAGGGTGCGATTGCTGCGGTGACTAGCTGTAATTTCAATCAATCCTTGTTCTGGTTTACCCAGAAGGCGGCGAGTGCTAGAGTCTTCGATACCATGATCGAAAGCGTTTCTTACCAGATGCATTAAAGGTTCGTTTAATGCTTCTAAAATGCTGCGTTCAATTAAAGTGTTGCCACCTTCAATTTTTAACTGGACATTTTTCCCATACTCTACATTTAAATCGCGCAAGGCTCTAGGAAAACGTTCAATTAAATCAGACAGTGGCCGCATTCGGATGTGATTTAGCTTTGTTTGTAACTGTTTGGATGTTTTGTTCAGTTTCCGAGCAATTTGGTCTGTATCATCTACACTGAGTTGAACGTCAGTTGTTACTTCCTGTACCTGAACAATGGTTTCCATAACTTCCTGCGATCGCAGGTTTAAATCGTTATAGCGATTCATTTCTAAAGTATCAAATTCTCTCTCTATGCCTTGTGTTTGTTGGCTATCTTCAGCTTGCGATCGCACCCCACTCGACATTCCCGATTGAGTGGAAATTTTGTCATAAGCTATCCGTAATTCCTGATTTTCGCGGTCGAGAACTTGGACTCGCTGGTTTAAGTTGCGAACTAGTTTGCGTAATCTTTCTAGTTGCGAGTTTAACCCATTTCGTTGGACAATCAGTTCGCCAAATAAATCATTAATTTGCTCTAGTTGTTTACTGGGAACTCGGACGCTATTTTCATGAGTTTCCCGCTCTTTAGCAACGCCATGCTCTCCTTTACCTTCGCCATATCTGGCATCTGGAGGATTATTTTCTTTAGAAAATATTGTATTATGCTCAGTGACATTGACAGCATTAACATCATCGGCAAATTCTGCATCTACAAATGTAAAATTAGCAGCGATACCTGCGGCCGACTGCGCCAACGCTTCATGATTAGTCCAATTTTCTCTAGTATTTTCTAGTGGCCAAATAGATGTTGACACTACTTCTGTGTCTGTGGCAATATGTGATATTATTTTTGCTGGTAATAGTGGCTGGGATTGCTTATAACTACCATCAAGTTCTGTAGGCAAGTTATCTAGTTGATTTGTCAGTATCAAAGCTTGCGATCGCCGCCATGCAAGCAATGCTAACTGGGCAATTTCAGGAATGCCCGAACTACTAACAGTTTCCAATTGCTGCGTTACTGACTCACAAAGCTTGGTAAAAGCTGCCAACTGGAGCATTTCACCCAAACCGCCCAATTCAGCAGCCATGATCACAACTTCTTCATGCAATCCTGGCTGTTCGCTATCTGCCAATATAGATTCTAGGCGTTGCAAACACCCTTCTACTTCTGTGCTAAATAGCAAAGGGATAACGTCTTGACCATCTTCTGGCGATAGCATGGTTGAGGCATCTTCAGGGGTAGGATCACCCAAGCGATCGTGCAACTCATCAAAAATTGGGTAACAAAAGGTTCCTAACCACGCATCTTCGACAACATTTCCTTGTGCAAGCAATTCTACAATCTGACGCAGCCAGTCAACTCCAGATAGCAATAAACTTTGCAACTGAGTATCAATTTCGAGAGAATTTTTTTTAGTTTTTAAAACTTTAAAAGAATCCTCCAGACGATGAGCTAAATGACTTAGAGATTTAAATCCCATCATCCCCGCGCCACCTTTAATAGAATGAGCCGCCCGCAGTGCAGCATTGATTTTATCTAAATCGATGCGGTTACTAGTATCGATTTCCAGTAATACCCCTTCTAAGGTATTCAAGTAATCAGTTGCTTCTTCCAGAAACTGCATCTGGATTTCTAGTTCTTTGTCTTGTAACATGGTTTTTGTTAATAGTCATTGGGCATTGGGCACTTGTACTGAGCTTGTCCTGAGCGTAGCCGTTCGCGGTAGCGTCTCCGAAGGAGAAGGGCGAAGTCGTAAAGCCTGCGGCATAGCTACGCTTAAGGCGCAGCCTCTCCAAGAGTTGTATTGGGCATTGGGCATTAGTAAAATGACAAATGACAAACTTAACTAACCTTGAAAGCCTCGACAGTCTCTTGTAACTGATGGGAAATCTCTACAGTTTGTTGCAGAGATTTGGAAACTTGGCGAGAAGAATCGCTGGTGCGTTGTGATATAGCAGCGATATCTTTCATCAATTGGCTAACACTTTGCGATGTTTCAACCTGAGATGCAGTTGCAGTGGAAATCGACTGCACTAAGGAGTCAATTTCACGCGATACATCCAAAATTTCACTCAGACTTTGTTTAGCCTCCTCCACAATTCGAGTTCCTTCTACCACTTGGCTAGTGCCTATTTCCATCGCTAGTACCACTTCACTGGTTTCTCGTTGGATGTTTTCAACAATTTGTTCAATTTCTTGAGTTGCTGCGGCACTCCTAACTGCTAGTTCGCCGACTTCTTCCGCCACTACGGCAAAACCTTGACCTTCTTCACCTGCGCGTGCTGCTTCAATACCGGCGTTAATGGCTAGTAAGTTAGTTTGAATAGCGATTTGGTTAATCAAGGAAACCACGCGAGAAATTTGTTGCGAAGATTCTCCCAAACGTTTCACTTTCTTAGCAGTTTCACCCACAGTTTTCCGCAAAGACAGGATGTTTTGTACTGTTAAATCCATCGCGCGTCCACTCTTAGTAGCGATGTGAGCCGCATGATTGGCAACGAAAGCAGCTTTTTCGGCGCTTTCGGCTACACCTTTCATAGATAGGGTCATTTGGTCAACAGCATCAAGGGTGCGGTTGATTTCGGCAGCTTGGGTGAGTGCTTCCTCTGCTAAGTGGCGGATGGCTCCTTCGTTAGAGCCAATAGCAGTATTAACGTGGGTAGCAGCTTGTTGAACTTGGGTAACAATATCCCGGAGGCTTTCTACAATGGAGTTAAAAAAGTCGGCAACAGTACCTATTTCTCCAGCCGTCACGTCTGCACGTACTGTCAAGTCGCCTCTGGCTGCACCTTCTACATTATTGAGCAGTTCTAAAAGTTGCTGTTGCAGTGTTTCTTGTTGATGCGGTTCGTCGTCAGAACCGATTACTACAAAATTCCTAGATTGTATTTCTTCTAATAACTTGGCTTGTTCTAAGGCATAGCCGATTTGAGTTGCTATCTGTTGAAATAAGTCAATTTCCGGCTGTTGCCAAACACGAGGAGTTTCGCACTGATGAGCAATTAATAAGGATAAAAGCTGTCCTTGGGCAAGAATTGGTACGATCAAATTACCTTTGACAGCAAATTTTTCCAAAAGTTGGATGTAACCGACGGCATTTTTTAAGCTTTGGTCTTGATGAATGTTTGCAATTGCTTGCACCTGTCCATACTGATCGGTTTCTACATAACGTTGCCGAAAATAAGGATCGTCAATTTTCACTCCGAGCATTTCCGGCCAATTATCAGTTACCGATTCAGCAACAACAACGCCATTCCCAGTATTTTGATTTAGACTATAAATAATTACTCGGTCTGTTTTTAGCGATCGCTGAACTTCTTTTACTGCTGTATGATAAATATCTTCAGTTTTGAGACTTCTCCGCATTCGCAGGGTAATATCTGTTAGTAATTTTGCCCCTTCAACGTCCAGTTCTTGTTCTTTAACTAAAACCTGCAATTGTTCAGCCATAAGGTTAATATTTGCACTTAATACCCCTAATTCGTCTTCTCTTTCGATTTCCAGACGGGTATTAAATTTACCTTGACCAAGCTTTGCTAATGCCGCAGTCGCATTTAAAATTGGCTGTGTAGTAAGTTTAGCTAACCGAGATGCGATCGCAGCTACAATCAATGCTGTAACTGCTGTGCCAATGGTTATAATCCACAACAATTGTCTTTGCGGCTCAAATACAATTGCTGTGTCTGTGGATAAAAGTACTTGCCAGTTTAAATCTGGTAAGCCATCTAACTTACTGGCTGGTACGTAGCTGACTAGTTCTTCTTTTTTGTAAGTTTTGGGAACTTCTATAAAACTATCTACCTTATTGGCTGCTACCAGTTTAGGTAAACTAGAATACTCTCCCTTTGCCTCTTTCCCTAATAATTCCTTTTGTGGACTCAAGAAAACTGTTCCCGAAGCATCGAGTAAATGGTATTGTTGCCCATTGACTACGTAGTTTTTGATGACTTCCTCTAAAGATTTTACGGGCATCCGCGCTCTTACCACACCAATGGTTTGGCCCGTCCTTGTCTGTTTCACAGGTGCAGCTATATAAATATTCACTACACCAGTATTTTTTGCTGCTTCCGGTTTACTGATGACAGGAGTATCTTTTTGTAAAGTATCTTGAAAATAGCTACGGTCTTTTTGGTTGTCTAGGGGTTCGCCTGTGGATTGGACAATCAAGTTACCTTGGCGATTAAAAACAGCAATACTGTCATAAACTTTGTAGGCTTCGACAACTCGATCTAAAATTGCTTGTTTATCTTGAGTGGTGATACTTACACTAGCTTGGGGACTTGTCAAAAAAAGTAAACTTGATATTACTTGAATATCTCCGTAGCGTCCCAACATGAAACGGTTAACTTTATCACTTAAGCCAATGGACTGGGCTTGTTGAGATTGGGTAATTTGCTTAGTAATCGATTTGTTGGCAAAGCTAAAAGCGATCGCGCCGATGCCTAATACTGGTATTGTAGCGATCGCGATCGCTAAAATAGTCGCTTTCTTAGCCAATCCGAGTTTTGTAAAAGAGGCGATCGCCTGATTTAATAAAGAATTATTAGCCGTTTCATTAGTAGTCTTAGCTGGTAGTTTTATGACACTACCATTTATTTTTTGAGATGAAATCAGCGATGCTCGATTTTGAGCGCCACTACCTTGATTCGCGTTGGTTTTATTAAACATAAAAGTAATTCTCCTAACTATGTGAATAAGAACACTAAAAATCCTTTTTAGTAATACATCTTAATCACTACGGAGAATAGAAGACTGCACAATTGCTTGAGCATCTAATACCAGTAATATTTCTTCTTGTTGTACAACGCACCCACATAAATAAGGAACTAAACTGGATGCCACTTGTCCTATAGGAGAATGAATATCATCAGGGATGAACTTAGTAGTACCTTTTATTTCTTGCACAACTAAACCTAACACCAATGATTCCACTTGGATAACGATCGCACTGTATTGTCGCAGTCGATAATCTAGGGATTCCAAATTAAGCATTCTTGGCAAATCAACAACCCAAATTATCCGACTTCGCCAATTCATCAATCCTAATATACAGGAGGACATATTAGGCATTGAAGTTACAGATTCAATCGGTACAAGAATTGCTTCTTGGGTATGTTTCATTGATAAAACAGCAGGAGTCTGTTGATTTAGCTGAAACTTCAGATAACCCTCGGCTAAATTATTTTGGGTTTCTTTTGAAGGAAGTGTAATGTTTATACTAGTCATTGATTCAAATTACCACTGATTTAATAGTACGTAGCAGATGTTCGCGGGTGTAAGGCTTAGTTATGTAAGCATCTGCACCTTGTCTCATCGCCCATAAACGGTCAATTTCTTGATTTTTGGAACTACAGACTACAATTGGCACTTTTGCAGTAATCGGATTTCTTCTCAGAGAACGACACAATTCAAATCCGCTCATTTCTGGCATTACTACATCAGTAACAATCGCATCTGGTTTTTCTAGCACAGCTTTTTCTAAACCCTCTTTTGCACCACTTGCTTTAATTACGTTGTAACCACTCTCTTTCAGATAATGGCTCATCAATTCCAATTCACTGGGAGAATCTTCTACAATCAGAATTGTGCCAAGTAAAGTCAGACTCACTATTAAATCTCCTAAAAAAATAACTTAAGGTGATTAAATTTGGTTATATAGCAGTCCTAAATCATTTGTGAAAATTATATATCTCTTTCTTCTTTCTTCTCTTTGCGTCCTTGGCGTTCTTGGCGGTTCGTTTCCTTATCTATATTTTTCACGACTCATTTAGGATTGCTATAGCTATTGCTTCTTACTAAATTAACCAAGATGTTTGAAAACCATTTTTAGCAATTCTGATTGTGTAAAAGGCTTAGTCAAATATCCTGATGATCTGACTATTTTCGCCTTTGCCCTGTCAATGAATCCTGTTCTACCAGTTACCATAATAATAGGCGTATGTTTAAAAGCTGAATGTTTCCGTAATAAGGAACATAGCTCGTAGCCATCTAAACTTGGCATCTCAACATCTAGCAAAATCAGGTCGGGTTTACTCCGAAGAATTTGCATTAAAGCCTTTACAGGATCGTTGATCATCACCACTGTAAATGTGTTTTCATCCAAGAAGTGTTTAATGGAATTCAAAACTGTTTGGCTGTCGTCAATGCAGGCAATTGTATATAGTTTTTTACCAGTAGGTAGCTGAGTAGTTTTCTTATTTTCAGCAATATCAAAATTGATTGGTAAGGAGAACTTTTGCCCAAGTTTTATTTGCACTTGTGGCTGAACTTGAGACGGTTGTATTTTAGACAAAACTTGGGAACCCCCACCAGCCGGAATTGATGACTGGATATTTTGCCGATTTCGTAATTGCTTTTGACAGTGTTCAACAAGTAATCGCAAATCCAGGCGACAGAACTTTGGTAATTCATCCAAAGAGTTTTCTGGGCTGAATTCATAGCTACCTTCTTTTAAACATAGAAATGATTCCAGTACTTCCTTTGCTAATTCGTCTATCAGGCTTGCTGCTTGCACAGAAGTAATATAATCCTGATTTACTAACCAACAAATAGCTTGGTAATCTGCATTTGGTATTGATTGGTGTTCATTCTTCGTCTCAAACATCAGCCGCATCTGCAAACGAGCGGCGCTGTTAAGAGCAGGAATTTGCTGGCTCAAGCGCCGCAAGTGACTGTCAAGCCGCTCAAACAGTTTATCTGAATAGGAGGCATAAGTAAGTTTACCGTCCTCTAGATAAATTGACCAAGAAACTATTCCAGTAAATATGTTTAAGCACCCTGTAACACGCCGACTGGTTAATTGTGCCAACAGAGATAGCGGATGTAGTTTCTGGAACAACTTGTAACTACCTATAGGAGTTGTGCTCATTTTGCTTTTACTTCAGCTATATTCGATACGTGTAAGCTAAATTCGTACAGAGTTATTCCATGATTGAGATCAAGTAAAAAGCATCAAACTTTTGGATTTTCAAGTACATCAGCTTATTTCTAGATTTAGTGGCGAAACTCAACGAAAACAGCATCATTTTGAAATGATCAAATCTCAGTAAATCCGTAAATTATTATTAATTGACTTACTGTTACTGAGATTTACAGACATCTTTGGACAATTAAGACATAAAAATGTCAAGACTAGATGAAGTCACTTTCCATTGAGTAACCCCAATCTGACCACAGGAATAATACTGATTTTGTAGATAGTGATATATTTGAACTTCTGTATTTACACTGAAGTGAACTCTATTTTTTAAGGAGATAGGACTAGATGAAGCCACTTTGTATCGAGTAACCTCAACTTAACCACAGTAATAATACTGATTTATTGATAGTAGTAAATTGATTTTTTATATGTTTTAGTTTCATGAACAGAGATATAGCAATACGGTTCGGTTAGGGTTTTTTGATGAAAATTCTAAATCACAAAGACGCGATAAATCGCCGTTTGTACAATAATTAATCCTTTGTCTTGACGGCGATTTATCGCGTCTTTTGGCTTAACCGAACCGTATTGAGAGATATAGGACTTACGCAAAATATCTCTTAAACTCTCAATTCTCCATGTCGCGCCAGTTGCTAAAGAGCGGGAACGCTAAGAGCGTAGCAAGATCCCCGTAGGGGTACAAGTCTCTTAACCGCAAGGGCGCACTGGCAACTCTATTGCCTCTGCGGTAGCCTGCGGCAAGCTTTCCGGGTTCGGGTGACGCTCGTTCGCCCTTGGCGTTGTTCTCTGCGAGACGCTGCGCGTTGGGGGAAGCCTCTCGTAGAGATAGCGGTTCGTTCCCTTATTTTTATTTTTCACAACTCATTTAGGATTGCTATATGGAGAACGAACAATTTTTCTTACCTTACCATCGCTCTTAGAGGTTACATAAATTTCCCCCTGTTCGTCTACCCCAAATCTCACGTCAGAACGTTTACTACCAATGATTTCTAGAAAAGAACCTTCTTTTTGACCATCAAAAAGTCTAAGTTCTTTAATCTTTGCCTGTTTACCATTAACAAGTTCATCTACAGGTACATGAAAAAAACGTCCATCGTTGCCAAAGTCAGCAAAAATATACTGACCTACTAATTCAGGAATGGCTTTACCTCTATAAACATAACCGCCTGCGATCGCAACCGCATAAGAACCTTGCCTATCAGTAGGTTTATCATGGTCATATTGAGCAACTGGATATGTATAACCATACTTGGCATCATCTTGAGGTAAAGGAAATAAAACATTCTGATTCTTTTCATCTATCACCCACCTTCCCTCACGATTCCCCCATCCGTAGTTAGCGCCTTTTCTCCCAAGATTGATTTCTTCAATCAAAGCTTGACCAATATCAACAATTAACATCTTGCCTTGGCCACCTGTATCCCAACTAAAACGATGGGGATTACGTAACCCATAAGCCCAAATTTCCCCTAAAGTTTTACGGTTGTTATCCTGAGCAAAAGGATTATCTTTAGGGATGCCGTACTTACCGTTAGCGCTGTTCCTACCAAAAGGATCTATACGCAGAATTTTTCCTAGAGGTGTACTCAAGTCTTGTCCATTATCTAGAGGATCTGTATTGCTGACAGGAAAGCCGTCACTTCCTCCGTCTGCTGTAGCAATGTACAACATTCCATAATCAACATCTCTAGGTTTAGCATTAGGATTAAAGCCCAATTGCCCGATATTATGGTCTGGATATGGCTGTTCAATCCGCAGAATTTCTCGAAAAGTTCCAGAAAAACTATTAGCAGCAGGATTAGTAGTTTTCCATTCTAGAACTACGTCCTGGTGAGAACTTTTTATGATTTTACCTGCCCTATCAATAATTATTTTTCTCACAGGAAAATCAGGAATGGAGTTATTTTTGTTTTCACTGTGTACAGTATAAAAAATTCCATTTTGCCTAAATTCTGGATGGAAAGCGAAATAAGAGAAACCTTGTTGAGTGCTTTTATCATTAAAGCCTAAAGATAGCAATCGCTGTAAATCCATGTAAACTGAGGCTTGATTATTATTAATTACATAGAGTTTGCCACGCATATCATTGACGAATAACCTGCCGCTACCATCACCTGTATTGGCTAACAGATTCAATCTTGCGATTCTCTCTTGACTTGGCGCTATAACGCTTTTGGGTATTTGCACAACTTCTTGTATACCTACGGAAATCTGTGATTTTTCAATCTTTTCAGGAATGGGGTCTGTAATTTGAGCCGAAGAAATATTAGAAAAGACTAAGTTGAAAAGCAAGGCTATGCAGATACCAATTGAAAGGTATAATTTTTTCATGATTCAGTTATTAATAGGTTTTAGTTTATCTATAGCGGTTCCCATTCAAATGAGGTACAAAATTATATCGCAAGGTGTAGGGGCACGGCAGTGCCGTGCCCCTACGAGTGTACGTCACTAGTCCGGGAAACGCTATAATCTAGATTTATTAAGAATATAAAACTAGCCTCAATTCCCACAACTGTGGGAATCAGTATTATCTTGATGAGTATTTTGTATCCTTGTCAATCAGTAAACCTTTTTAGCTTGACTAATACTAATGGACTAGTAGCTAAAGTAACAAACTATGGCGTAATTATTACAGACTTAAGAGTTCCGGATCGTCGGAGTAAATTAGACGATATAGTATTGGAATTCGATACTCTAGAGGCTTTTGACACTCTCCGACCTGAAGGTGCGGAGATTCTTAAGACTTCACAATCTTAATATCCTGATTGCTCAGGTTCCCAAACTCACCACGTTTGCTCATGGAGCGTGGTAATATCTTTTGGGCGTTTAGCTGTCGAGCAGCAAGTTTCGCAGAGTCCCCGCGTACTATCTCAAAACCTCTATCCCTGATTGTCTTGGCTGCACCTATGTCAGCGTGTTCGTGATCCCCGCACTGGGTGCAGATGAACTTCTCACCATCACGATTAGACTTATCAACATGCTTACATTTTCTGCATTCTTGGGATGAGTGTTTGGGGTTAATTTTAATTACGACCTTTCCAAGCTTTGCAGCGAGATACTGAATCTTTAAAATCAACTCACCCCAGCTTGCATCAGAGATAGCGCGATTTAATCCTTTTTTTCTAGATTGTCCGTTTTTGAGAAATCTACCAGTTTTTTCGTCAACTTTAATTTTACATCGCCTCATCATTCCCGAAACATTGAGGTCTTCTAACGCAATAGCATCAACCTTTCTAGAAACTATCTTATTAGCAACATGCCACTGGTAAGCTGTTCTTTTGTCTACAGTTTTCTTATGAAAACGTCCTAAATTATTGGCTGCTTTTTTACGGTTTTTACTGCCTTTAACTTTTTTGCTAACTCTCCTTTGTCTAATCTTTAAAGTCCGTTTAGATTTCTTGTTGGTTGAAAACTTAGGATTATCGATTTGATGCCTGTCTGACAAATGGACAAGTTTTGTTATCCCCAGGTCGCAACCAAGAATAGAATTAACTTCATCCAATGGTTTTGATGCATAGCTAGGTATAGCTTTGTCCTCAATCCGAATTGAGACATACCAACCATCCTGACGTTTTCTAACTGTCGCAGCTTTGATAGTAAATCCATTCGGTATTAAGCGGGAATTAAAAAACCGCATCCATCCTAACTTAGGAAGAT
The DNA here is from genome assembly GCF_003443655.1 of Nostoc sphaeroides. NCBI lineage: Bacteria > Bacillati > Cyanobacteriota > Cyanophyceae > Nostocales > Nostocaceae > Nostoc > Nostoc sphaeroides. The sequence continues at coordinate 4,620,665 of NZ_CP031941.1, read as the reverse complement.
AGATTTTACTGCTTTGAACTTTAACACCCATCTGGAATGTGAAAGAGGTAAAGTTACTGCGGTTCTTAAACTTGGGGAATCCCCTACCCTCAAAGAAGTTTTTGTAAGCAGTGTCCAAACGTTTTACATTTTGCTGTAACACCGTAGAGTCGATTTCAGCAAACCAAGGTCTAGCTTTCTTCAAATCTGGCAACGCTGTTATTTGGATATCTCCAGCACTGCGCCGTGGATTTTTATCCTTACCATCTTTGCCCACTTTGACATCCTTCCAAGGCTCTCCGCTTGCACCATTTTTGCTAACGAAACAAGTAAGTGGACACGCCTCCGATCTAGTCCTGATGTCACAATATTCACCCTGGATGAACTGTTGATTGTATTGGGCTATTCTATCGGCTAAACTCCAGTTGTAAGTAGAACGAAGCATATCCAACCAACTACTCAATTTAGTTGACTGAGTAATGTTAGGACGAAGCTTGTAAACGTAATTTGTCAGCAAATACTATCACCCCCTTGTTGATTGATTAAGTCAAATATACACTATATATAGACAAAACACAATCACTAATTAGGGAAGTATGGGAAGTTTTTCTCCAGACGAGTACAGACACGAAGGTAATGCAATATCACTACTCAACTATCATTTTGTTTTTATACCCAAGCGCAGAAAGAAGGTATTGATAGGTGGAGTAGCAGAAAGGTTGCAGCAAATTATTTGTGAAGTTTGCATTGAAAATAGGTGGAAAATTGTTGCAATGGAAATCATGCCTGACCACGTTCACTTGTTTTTGAACGTGAAACCAACAGATAACCCATCCCAAATCATGAATAGAATTAAAGGACGGGCTTCTCATCACTTAAGAAAAGAGTTTCCAGAATTGCTTAAACTTCCAACTCTATGGACACCAAGCTATTTCGTTTCAACTGCTGGAAATATTTCTACAAAAAATGTAATAGAGTATATTGCACACCAAAAAGGTTAGGTCGGAACACCGTGAACGGTGCTGCTAGCCTTCATCCCCTGCCTGAAGTACCAGATACGGTGCTTACGCACCTGTCTCTCAGGGGTTTTCGGCATTTCCCTTATAAGTAGTCGGACAAAAATATTTACAGTCATTGCGAGCGTTCGCGCAGCGTCTCGTAGAGAAGCGAAGCAATCCCAGCCCTTGCGATTGCTTCATTCCGCTTCGCTTCATTCGCAATGACATTGTGTAATTAATTCTGTCTGACTACTTAAACAGGTTAATCGCTATTCATATTTTGGTGCGATCGCTAGGCGAGTTGCCAACGGTATTGCCAATGGCAAGTTTACTCATAAAAGTAGATATCTAAGAGGATGTTTATTGATCGCGTGATTAAGGGACTTCCAAGTAAAAAAATATTCCATTGCTATTGTTCACTGTTGACCGTTGACGGTTCATGAGTTTTCAGCCAACAGTCAACGACTTTAAGTGGAATAATTTATTTTTGGAGTTCCCTAAGGTGTTTGTCTCAATGGCAATTATCTGTCACCGACGAAAAACAATTAGTCACTGGACAGTATAACTACCAGCCTAGATAAGGCAATTCAATTTATTAAAAATGCGGATGAAAGGACTTGAACCTTCACTCCTTTCGGAACTAGAACCTAAATCTAGCGCGTCTGCCAATTTCGCCACATCCGCATCAGTTTACTATCATACCATAAGAAATTATTTTTGGGAATAGGAAGTAAAGAAGGGAATAGGCTACAGGTTACAGGGTATAGATTATTCCCTATAACCTCTCACCTGTTTACCTCTGCCCTAATCCCAATGCCCATACCCAATTAAGTAAGTCGGTGCGAATAAATCGAACTATGTGAAGTAATGTAAAATTATTGTAATTAAGTTTGTAGTAAGGACTTTAGTCCTTCTTTTAGGACTAAAGTCCTTACTACAAACATGCAAATTATTTACGTCGTTTTACTTACATGACCGCAACACGAGGGAGACGATGCTTAAAGCCACAAAGAATTTCCCAAGAAATAGTGTTTAGTTGTTCTGCCCAATCGTCTGCTGAAATCTTTTCTTTTCCCTGTTCCCCTAGCAAGGTGACTACTTCCCCTTCTTGGATATTAGGTATAGCACTCACATCCAGCATCAACTGATCCATTGTAATTGTCCCAATTTGCGAAACTCGCTGACCGCGAATTAACACCTGCATTTTGTTGGAAAGATTGCGAGGCACACCGTCAGCGTAGCCAATTCCTACGACGGCAAGGCAAAGTTCACGCGGGGCAATAAATTTATGCCCGTAACTAACAGCTGTTCCTGCGGCAATTGTTTTAACTTGGGTGACTCTTGTCTTAAGTTGCAAAACAGGCTTGAGATCGATCGCATTTTGTAAATGGGTTGCTGGGTAGAGTCCGTAAACTGCTAAACCTACTCGCACAATGTCGTAATGCAATGCCGGATTTGTCAGTGCGGCGGCTGAGTTTGCCAAGTGCAAGCAGGGTGGCTCAATTCCCATTGCTTTGATTTGAGCGATCGCTTCCTCAAATCGTCTATGCTGTTCTTCCATTGCCGTAGTATCAGGATCATCTGCTGTTGCCAAATGAGAATAAATACTGGCAATAGATAGATGTGGTAAGCGCTGCACTAATTGCACAAATTCACCAGCTTGCTGCCAATTAGTTCCCAATCTAGACATTCCCGTGTCTAATTTAATGTGTACGGGCACTGGGGAACCATAATTCATAGATTCTAAAGTGTCAGAAAATACCAAAGCTTGTTTAGGGCTACAGAGTGTGGGCTGAAGTTTCCAATGTGCGATCGCGTGAATCTGCTCTGGTGTATGAGTTGCCCCTAAAATCAAAATGGGCGCTTGAATTCCGCCTTCTCGCAATTGAATAGCTTCTGGAACTGTAGCGACTCCCAGCCAACTCGCTCCCGATTCGATGGCAGTTTCGGCGACTGTTACCGCTCCATGCCCATAAGCATCAGCTTTTACTACTGCCATCAACTCAGTATGCGGCGATAAAAACTGTACTAATTGCTTTACATTGTACGACAATGCCCCTAAGTCAATTTCTACCCAGGCTCGTTGCGAAAACCACGCGTATGTGTCGCACTGCTGATTGGGAACTACACCAGGGATTTGTTTGCGACTTAACATTTGTACTGACTCCTATCCCACCACGGCTAAACTTCCAAGTTATCTATATACGCTTACTAAAGCGAGATCAGATTAAATAGGAAGTGTAACCTTCATATTGGAATTGATACAAGATGTTGCAGTAGTAAAATAAAAGTTAAGATTTATAACTTGCGAACAAAGCCAGAGACGCTCCTCACTTCTCAACTTTTAACCCATAACTTAATTACCGAATTATCCCGAAAGTATAATTTATTCTCATCTCCCTAGCAGGGTGTATTTGTGTTAACATTTATGTAAAGCTAACACCCTGAGCGCAGATAAATGGGGAAGGTTTTAGTCTTAAACGCATCTTACGAACCTCTCAATATAACGAGTTGGCGTCGTGCTGTGGTTCTGTTAATTAAGGGCAAAGCAGAACATGTAGAACACAACGGCAAATTCCTGTACTCGGATTTTCCGTTACCGACCGTGATCAGGTTGCGTCATTACGTGCGTGTTCCTTATAAAGAAATTCCTCTGACTCGCCGAAATATCTTGCACCGTGACGGTCATGCCTGTCAATACTGTGGTTATACAGGGGATGAGTTGACCCTAGACCATGTAATACCGCGATCGCGCGGCGGGGGCGATACCTGGGAGAACATTGTGACCGCTTGTGTGCGTTGCAATGTTAAAAAAGGTAGTCGCACTCCCCATGAAGCTCACATGCCTTTACGTCATCCCCCCCGCCAACCTTATAGCAGCCTCTATTTCGAGGTCAGCAAACATCTTAAGAGTGGACTGCATACAGAGTGGCAAAAGTATGTTATAGGTCTTTGAGCAAAAAGCAAAGGAGCAACGAGAAAGAAAAAATATCGGCGTTGCTTTAGTTATCAATCGTTAAAAAATTGGTAGCTATATTGGTTGTAACGAATGCGATCGCGTCTCGTAAACACGCGCAATGCCTCAATGCTCAAGCCTCTACATTTGTGTATGGGGCTTGCTGTTCATTAAAAATAATTGTTAATTGCTCAATAGTCACAATAATGAGAGTATTGAGCATAAGACTATTTAAAATATCAAGGACTAACCCTAAAGTATCAGATAGAAATTATACCCTAAGTCAGATTAAAATCCCGCTAATTGAATTTACTAAACACAAAAAAAGCTCCTCAAACAGATTTATGCTGTCAGGTACAGCCTAGGCTGTTGACTTTGTACCTTTTTAGGGGGTCAAAATTCATGCAAAATATCTGGTGTCTATTTGGCCAAAAGTTTATTTAACATAGACTTTGCGCTCACAGGGACACAAAAGTTGCATGAACCAAAAATGGGGAAATTCCATCAAAGTCAACACCCTAGGTACAGCCCTATATATTAAACTTCCTTGTTTGCAGCACCTATAGCCGTCTAGTGGAATTTACTTCGTTATTGGCCATTGCTGAACGCTGCTGTGGCTGAAAAAAATATACTTAGATGTATAGTGCAATGTCCTGACATTTTTGCGAAGATCAAAATAATGTGGCTGAATTGAGTGAATTGCTAATCGTAGTATTTCTGAATTAAAAGAGCCTCACACTTTAAAAAAGTTCCCTATGTACTTGAATTCTCCCGTTACTCAGTTTGAGAGTTTGTCATCGACCACAGAGCCAAACCCAGAGGAACCTGAAATAGAGAAAGCGCCAGTAGAAGTTTCATTTAAAACTCCGTCATTACCGCCATCGGTAGGTGACGGGGCTATATATCTCAGTCACCGTGGTAATTCCCTGGCACAACAAAAGTCAGAAGAACTGCAAAGAACCCTTCTGGCACACCGACACGATCGCCAGCTCGTAATTCTGCAAGATTTTCCTGATCCTGATGCCCTCTCCTGTGCCTGGGCTTATCAGTTAATTGCCCAGCAATATGATATCAAATGTGAAATCATTTATGCTGGCGCATTAAGCCATCAAGAAAATATTGCCTTGGTGAGGTTGACTAATTTACCTATCCAACGCTGGACGCCGCAAACCTTGAAAACCAAGGATTTGTCATGTTATCAAGGTTTTGTATTAATTGATAACCAGGGAACCACTTCACAACTACTATCAGGCGTGCAGCAGGCTGGAATTCCCCTAGTAGTCCTCATCGACCATCACAGTATCCAAGGCGATCTGCAATCAGAGTTTGAGGATATTCGTCCTTATGTAAGAGCGACAGCAACAATTTTTACTCAATACCTGCAAACGGGATTACTGGCATTAGATAGCAGCATAAATCAACACGTTAAATGTGCAACTGCCTTGATGCACGGCTTGCGATCGGATACAAATCGGTTAATGCAAGCGCAAGAAGAAGACTTTATGGCAGCTGCGTATTTAAGCCGATTTTATGACGCTCAACTGCTAAACGCCATTTTACAGGCGAATCGTTCCAAGCGGGTAATGGATGTGATCGAGCGATCGCTAAAAAATCGCATCGTCCAAAATAACTTTTCCATCGCTGGAGTTGGTTACTTACGCTACGAAGACCGTGACGCCATCCCCCAAGCGGCTGATTTTCTCGTCACCGAAGAAAACGTCCACACCGCCGTAGTTTATGGCATTGTTCACGATGAAGACGATGAACTGGAAATAGTCATTGGTTCCCTGAGAACCAGCAAACTTACTCTTGACCCCGATGAATTCATTAAAGAAGCCTTTGGACAAGATAGTGCAGGGCGCTTTTTCGGCGGTGGAAGAACAAGCGCAGGCGGCTTTGAAATTCCAATGGGCTTCTTATCTGGCAGCAACGAAAATTCCGCCTATGCGAAAATGAAATGGGAAGTATTCGACGCTCAAATTAAGCAAAAACTGCTGAGGTTAGTTAATCCCAGAGATAACCCGATTCAATCCGAGTAGAGCGGACTCAAAAAGACGCGGAGAACTCCTAACTAATGCAGCAGTCAAAGTGTTTGTTCAGATAGCATCCCTTCCCGATTTTTGATAAAAGTCGGGAATTTGGATTTTATGACAACAGCTCAACGAAATCAAAGTTATACCAATTTGAAAAACGAATGCGACAAATAGACCATTTGTAGAGACGCGATTCATCGCGTCTTTACCCAAGGATGTATTGCAATCATTAATTGAATTGGTATTAATTTGCGTTTACCTATTTATTTGTGAAGAAGGAGCGCCATGAAGTCTATAAAACTCCAAATTTTACAAACTCTGTATGAGCAAGATTTTTATGCTTGGGTAGAGCAGACAGCAGAGCTTTTGCAATCGCATCAGTGGGACACGCTAGATTTAGAACACTTAATTGAGGAAGTGGTGGACTTGGGAAAGAGTCAACAGCGAGCGTTGCAAAGTGCATTGCGGTTAGTCTTATCGCATTTGTTGAAGTGGAAGTATCAACCAGAACGTCGTAGTCACAGTTGGCGATTGACCATTACCCGTGAGCGACTGAATATAGATGAATTGCTGCAAGAAAGTCCTAGCTTGCGGCGTTTTTTAAATGATGCCGAGTGGATTAATACTACTTATCAAAGAGCGCGGCGAGAGGCAATGGTGGAAACAAGTTTATCAGAAGATAACTTTGCGATCGCCTGTCCGTTTTCTGTTGATGAAATTTTAGACTTAGACTTTTATCCTAACGCTGAGGAATAACCATGTAGAATTTTTGTATAAGTGTAGATATGCCCAATATGATGAGGAGTTATCTGTGAAAATTTCTCAAGATATGCGCTTGGAATGGAAATAATACCTTTTGAGTTATAGGATTACTAAGACATCTGTACTCTTTGGGAGAGTTATCAATCTCTCAATTTGACCTTGCTCAAGCTTGTTTTGAAGTTCGTAATCGTCTTGCTCACGGATATATTGAAAACCTAACTTTGCCAGTTGTACATAATTTTGACAATTTGGTTCGTGAATTGTTAGCGGAATGGAAACTCAAACACGATATTAGTCAACTTTCATCAGAGGCTCTAGCTGCTTTTTGTGCCTGGTTTGGGGAATTCGATGCAGCATCATTAAATAAACAAGAAGAATTAAACAGAAAATTAATTAATCAGAAAAGCCTTCTTTCAGCACTAGAATTAAATGGAGATTTAAGAAATGAGAAACTAAAGAAAGAATTAAACGTAAACAACGAACAGCTTATAAATGTCGAATGCGATGTTAGTCAACTTTCACCAGAGGATCTCGCCGCATTTCGTGCCTGGTTTACGGAATTCTATCCAGTAGCCTGGGATAAACAGATTGAAAAAGATGTGGCTCAACAAGAAACCCTATCGTCTATTACTGACAGTCCAACCTTAGAACCTTTAACCGACCTTGACTCCTGGACTCAGAGTTTAATAGGTGTAATCCAGCTAGAAGAAGAAGAAGAAAATCCGACAGAAAATTATGTGGATTATGTTGAATCTGCCTCTCAGTCATCTGATATTGACTTGATCAATGATAGCTTTATTGGGATGTGGAGCGATCGCCAAGATTTAGCTGATAGCACTGCTTGGGTGCGTGGTGTTCGAGAAAATGAGTGGTCAAATTCACATGACTAACTCAACGATCGTTGATACTGATATTCTAATTGATGCAGGTAGCGGTGTTATCGAAGCAGTAAAGTGTTTGCAAAATCTGAAAGCGAGTTCTGGCTTTGCAATTAGCATAATCACACAAATGGAACTAATGGTTGGTTGTCGTAACAAAGCAGAGCTACAAACACTCTTAAATTTCCTCAAGCAGTTTTACATCATTAAGATTGACCAGGCTGTATCTGATACAGCAGTTGATTTATTGCGGTCTTATCGGCTCAGTCATAATTTGGCCATTGCTGATAGTCTCATTGCAGCTACAGCAATAGTGTGGAATTACCCGTTTATCACAAAAAACCAACGGGATTACAGATTTATTCAAGGTTTAAACCTGTTGCCATATCTGTAACACGTTAGAACACTTAACGCAGCGTTGCACCGGACAGATCGCAGATCAACGAATACGTAATAATGATTAAGATTAAGATTAGACCAGACGTAAATCCTAACTAAGCACGGGCTACACCCCGCTACGCTAACAAAAATCAAAGTATGGAACTATATTTAATTCGTCATGGCATCGCCGAAGATAAAGATTTAGGCATCAAAGATGAGGAGCGCAGCCTTACCAAAGAAGGAAGCCAAAAAACTGAGAAAGTTGCCCAAAAGCTTGTTAAATTAGGTTTAAACTTTGATTTAATTCTCACCAGCCCCTTAGTGCGGGCCCGCCAAACGGCTGATATCCTCATAGCAGAAAAACTAAGCTCCCAATTAGAGGAATCTAGCCACCTCGCCCACGATGGTGAAATTTCTAGTTGGCTAAAAGACTGGTTAGAACCAAGAAATTATTCCCAAAATACCCAACTGGCGCTGGTTGGACACGAACCTGATTTGACCAATTGGGCAGAAATTCTCATATCGGGGGAAGTCAAAGAAAGCTTAGTCTTGAAAAAAGCAGGTATGATTGGGATAAAACTACCAGAAACAGGTTCTCCTCTGGGTCGGAGTCAGATGTTTTGGTTGACATCACCCAAGTACCTGCTATAACAGTTTTTCAACATTTCCAATTGTTGTTAGAAGGGCTACTGTTATGGCGACAATAATTTCTGGTAAGTTAGCTTGATCAGATATTTCACAAAGCAAATGGTGGTGCCATGATGGTGTGCGAATACAAGCCTGGTTTAGAAGGCATTCCCGCCGCTCAATCAAGTATCAGCTATGTTGATGGGCAAAAGGGAATATTAGAATATCGTGGCATTCGGATTGAGGAACTAGCAGAAAAAAGTACATTCCTAGAAACTGCTTATCTCTTAATCTGGGGCGAACTGCCAAGCAAAGAAGAACTGGAAACATTTGAGCATGAAGTTCGTTACCATCGGCGGATAAAATACCGCATTCGGGACATGATGAAATGCTTTCCTGAAAGCGGTCACCCAATGGATGCGCTGCAAGCCTCTGCTGCTGCTTTAGGCTTGTTTTATTCGCTCCGTGATTTACATAATCCTGCCTACATTCGGGATTCAGTGGTGCGCCTGATAGCAACCATTCCCACGATGGTAGCTGCTTTCCAACTGATGCGAAAAGGCAATGACCCGGTACGTCCCCGTGATGACTTAGACTACTCCGCCAACTTTCTATACATGCTTGACGAGAAAGAACCCGATCCTTTGATGGCGCGAGTTTTTGATATCTGCTTGATACTTCAAGTTGAGCATACAATGAATGCTTCCACTTTCAGTGCCAGGGTGACAGCTTCCACCTTAACTGATCCTTACGCTGTGGTTGCTAGTGCTGTGGGAACTTTGGGTGGGCCCCTGCATGGTGGAGCCAATGAAGAAGTAATTCAGATGTTGGAAAAAATTGGCTCTGTAGAAAATGTCCGTCCCTACATAGACCATTGTCTGCAAACTAAATCTAAGATTATGGGCTTTGGACATCGTGTGTATAAAGTCAAAGACCCACGAGCCATAATCTTACAAGGGCTAGCAGAGCAGCTGTTTGAGAAGTTTGGGCATGACAAGTTCTATGATATTGCCCTAGAAATGGAACGCGTGGTAGAGGAAAAACTCGGTAGCAAAGGGATTTATCCCAACATTGACTTTTACTCCGGTTTGGTGTATAGAAAGATGGGGATTCCCACAGACTTGTTTACGCCAATATTTGCGATCGCTCGCGTTGCCGGTTGGCTAGCCCACTGGAAAGAACAACTAGCAGAAAACCGGATTTTCCGTCCCACCCAGGTTTACAACGGTCTGCACGAAGTTACTTATACCCCAATTGACAAACGGTAATTGGGCATGGGGCATGGGGCATGGGGCATTGTTTATTCTCCCAGTCCCCAGTCCCCAGTCCCCAGTCTCCTCAATAGCCAATCTCAATGCCAACCATAAGTAGAAGTTCTCATCTCGCTTCAGAGGGCTAAAACCATCCAAGGATATACTAGGCATGGGAATTAGCAACAAATTTTCAATCAAGCGTCATCTGGGCAAAAATCAAAAATAAGTGAATTTACAGGTATTAATTCAACTAATAGTTGTAATTCACTATGACTCGATGTCTTAAAGAGCGGAAACATGAACTCAGGAATTGACCTCCAAGGAACTTTTATTGAATCCCTCCGGGATTTAGGTTTACCAGCAGGAACAGCCAAAGCAATTTGGATGCCACTGCCAATGATACTGATGCTGATTGGGGCAACAGTGGGGGTATTAGTTGCTACTTGGCTAGAACGAAAAATTTCCGCCGCCGCACAACAGCGAATTGGGCCAGAATACCAGGGGCCTTTTGGGTTGCTGGTACCTGTAGCGGATGGCTTGAAGTTGGTATTTAAAGAAGATATAGTACCAGCCAAATCTGACCCCTGGCTGTTTACCCTTGGGCCAATTATTGTTGTGATTCCGGTGTTTCTGTCATTCCTGATCGTCCCCTTTGGGCAGAACATCGTAATTAGCAATGTCGGCATGGGCGTATTCTTGTGGATTGCCTTGTCAAGCATTCAACCCATTGGTTTGTTAATGGCTGGCTACGCATCTAATAATAAATACTCCCTCTTAGGGGGGTTGCGGGCAGCAGCGCAATCTATTAGCTATGAAATTCCTTTGGCGCTGGCGGTGTTAGCGATCGCTATGATGTCTAACAGCCTCGACACCGTTGATATTGTCAATCAACAGTCTGGCTACGGCATTCTGGGCTGGAATATTTGGCGACAACCAATCGGTTTTCTGATCTTTTGGATAGCCGCCCTAGCTGAATGCGAACGATTACCCTTTGACTTACCCGAAGCGGAAGAAGAAATCGTCGCAGGCTATCAGACTGAATACTCAGGTATGAAATTCGGTCTTTTCTACCTGGGTTCTTACGTTAACTTGATTCTTTCTTCCCTACTAGTAGCAATTCTCTACCTGGGCGGTTGGGACTTTCCCATTCCCCTCAACCTGATCGCTGGTTGGTTGGGAGTCAGTGAACTAAATCCCGTGTTCCAGATAGTAACTGCTGCTTTGGGCATCACCATGACCGTGTTCAAAGCCTATTTGCTAGTGTTTGTCGCCATCCTGTTGCGCTGGACAGTGCCACGGGTACGGATTGACCAACTGTTAGATTTAGGATGGAAGTTTTTGTTGCCAGTTGGCTTGGTTAATCTCCTATTAACCGCCGCCCTAAAACTAGCCTTTCCCTTCGCCTTCGGGGGTTAGTCATTAGTCGTTAGTCATTAGTCATTTGTACTAATGACCAAGGACAAATGACAAGGGACAAGGGACAAATAAAGAGAGAGTGAAACACAATGCTAAAGTTCCTGAAACAAGTTGGTGATTACGCCAAAGAAACAGTACAAGCTGCGCGTTACATTGGTCAGGGACTTTCTGTTACCTTTGACCACATGCGGCGGCGTCCCATTACCGTACAGTACCCTTACGAAAAACTGATTCCTGGCGAACGGTTTCGCGGTAGAATTCACTTTGAATTTGATAAGTGTATCGCCTGCGAGGTTTGCGTTCGCGTTTGTCCAATTAACCTGCCTGTAGTAGATTGGGAATACGACAAAGCCAGCAAAAAGAAAAAACTCAACCACTACAGCATTGACTTTGGAGTTTGTATCTTTTGCGGTAATTGTGTGGAATTTTGCCCCACTAACTGTCTATCAATGACAGAAGAGTATGAACTTTCCACTTACGATCGCCATGAATTGAACTATGACAGCGTAGCGCTAGGTCGTCTACCCTACAAGGTAACAGATGACCCAATGGTTACACCACTGCGTGAACTAGTTTACCTACCCAAGGGCGTTCTCGAACCACATGGACTGCCCGCAGATGCACCGCGTCCTGGTGCGCGTCCAGAAGACCTGGTAGAACAAACGGAAAAATAAATGTAATTTGTCATTTGTCCATTGTCATTTGTCCTTTGTCCTTTGTTATTTGACCAATGACTAATGACCAATGACCAATGACCAATGACCAATGACTAATGACCAATGACTAATGACTAAGGACAAAAAACAGTGAATCTAGCGGAAGGAGTACAGTTTGTATCGCTTGGCATACTAGGCGTGATGATGATTGGGGCGGCCATTGGTGTGGTGCTGTTCTCCAACATTGTCTATTCTGCCTTTTTGCTGGGGGGTGTGTTCATCAGCATAGCGGGAATCTACCTGTTGCTAAATGCTGATTTTGTTGCAGCTGCACAAATACTAATTTACGTTGGGGCGGTTAACGTGTTGATTTTGTTTGCCATTATGTTGGTGAACAAGCGGGAAGATTTTGTAGCATTTCCCAACTCTTGGGTGCGGAAAGTACTAACAGGTATAGTTAGTGTCGGATTGTTCGGTCTTCTAAGTACGATGGTGCTGGCTACTCCTTGGGCTTACTCAGCTTCTCCTGTGGCAGGTGGCGAAAGTTCTATAGTTTTAATTGGAGAACATTTCTTCACTGACTTTTTACTACCTTTTGAATTGGCTTCCATTTTGCTGCTGATAGCAATGGTAGGAGCGATTATTTTGGCACGCCGCGAGTATTTGCCAGACCTATTGACACCATCCAAACTGGGGCAAACTGTTTTGACTTTGCAAGAACGCCCCAGAGAACTAGTATCAACAACCAGCGAAACAAAAGAGTAATATTTGCAACTTCATTTGCAGATAAACAGCCAGATTTTTTCAGGAGGGATACTCAGATTCATGCAACTCCAGTACTTTTTATTACTAGCAGCAGCTTTATTCTGTATCGGCATCTACGGTTTAATTACCAGCCGCAATGCTGTGCGGGTACTGATGTCAATTGAGTTACTGCTCAATGCTGTTAATCTGAATTTAATGGCATTTTCCAACTTCCTCGACTCAACATTAATTAAGGGTCAGGTTTTCACAGTATTTGTGATTACCGTGGCCGCAGCCGAGGCGGCGGTAGGTTTAGCGATCGTGCTTGCCATTTATCGCAACCGTGATACCGTCGATATGGAGCAGTTTAATCTCCTGAAGTGGTAATTGTGCGTGCAACTCAAGCAGGTAATCATTGCTTATAAAGCGCGGGATGCCCGGAGTAAACAATGGGCAGAACTCTGTGCTAAACAACTAGAAAGCCGCGAGTGCCAGGTGTTGATGGGGCCAAGCGGGCCGAAAGACAACCCCTATCCTGTCTTTTTGGCTTCGGCGGCTCAACCAATTGATCTCGCCTTGGTACTCGGTGGCGATGGTACTGTTTTAACTGGTGCCAGACATTTAGCCCCAGCTGGCATCCCGATTCTGGGAGTGAATGTGGGAGGCCATCTGGGGTTTTTAACTGAGTCAGTGGAAGAGTTTCAAGATACTGAGAAAGTTTGGGATCGACTGTTTGAGGATCGCTATGCTATCCAACGGCGGATGATGTTACAAGCTGCTGTGTATGAGGGTCACGGGTCTAATTTAGAACCAGTTAGTGAGCATTATCTGGCTCTGAATGAGTTTTGTGTCAAACCCGCCTCCGCAGACCGGATGATTACTTCAATTCTGGAAATGGAAATTGACGGTGAGGTAGTCGATCAGTATGTCGGGGACGGGTTGATTATTTCTACTCCCACAGGTTCCACTGGTTACACTGTTTCTGCTAATGGGCCAATTATGCATGATGGTATGGAGGCGATTACGATCACTCCCATTTGTGCAATGAGCCTTTCTAGTCGTCCCCTCGTTTTACCCCCTGGTTCTGTGGTAAGTATTTGGCCTTTGGGGGATTACGATTTGAGTACCAAGCTGTGGACAGATGGGGTTTTGGGGACTTCTATTTGGCCGGGACACCGCGTTGATGTGCGGATGGCAGATTGTCGGGCTAAATTTATTATTTTGCGCGAGAACAATTCCTACTATCAAACGCTACGGGAGAAGTTGCTTTGGGCTGGTACAAGGGTTCACTACAGCAATAATCACCGTAATTAATTAAGTATTTTAGAGTGCATTTACCGCAGATGCGATCGCGTACCCGCGCGTCGTAGGCGATGTCTACGACGGGCTACGCCTACGCAATCAGAATTATCCAAGCCCCTGGATTTATTCGGGGGCTTTCTGCCTTTTTTCTTCCCCTACTCCCTTATATAGCAATACGCTTGGGTTAAGCGCTACTTCTACAAAATCGTGGGTTTTGAGACGCGATAAATCGCCGTCTCTACAAGTGTTTTGGTCTTATCTGAACTGTATTGCCTTATATAGCAATCCCAAATGAGTTGTGAAAATCCAGAGGCTCAGATCCCCGACAACTTTTACGAAATCGGGGATCTTATTGTTCACGAATGATTTAGGACTGCTATACCAATTCTGTATGAAGATGCGCTAAACCATATTTAATACCAATTGGAAAAAAGAATGCGACAAATAGACCATTCATCGCGTCTCGATTCATCGCGTCTCGATTCATCGCGTCTTTACCCAAGGATGTGTTGCAATCATTAATTGAATTGGTATAAGTAGAACAAAGAAAAAAGAGAAACGAACCGCATAGACGCGGAGCGGCTTCCCGCAGGGTAGGGCGCAAAGGACACAAAGAAAGAAAGAAAGAAAGAAAGAAAGAAAGAAAGAAAGAAAGAAGTTAAAAGGGTTTGGCGCAGCCTCACAAAGAAATGGTATTACCGATATAGCCAAACTCGGAGTAGTGAAAGCAACTGCTCTGTATCTACAGGTTTGGTGATGTAGTCAGAGGCTCCAGCTTCGATGCATTTTTCGCGATCGCCTGGCATAGCTTTAGCAGTTAAAGCAATTATTGGTAATGAGCGAAACTGTTGTTGCTGGCGGATGGCGCGGGTGGTTTCGTAACCATCCATTTCCGGCATCATAATATCCATCAAAACTATATTAATCTCAGGATTAGTTTGCAGTCTCTCTATACCATCTCTGCCATTTTCGGCAAACAGCACTTGCATTTGATAGCTTTCTAAAAAGCTGGTGAGGGCAAAAATATTTCTTAGGTCATCATCCACAATCAAAATTGTCCGATTAGCCAGCACTGGGTCATTTTGGTGTAGTTGCTCTAGCATTTGCTGCTTTGGTGGGGGCAAATTTGCTTGCACCCGATGCAAAAACAAGGCAGTTTCATCTAACAACCGCTCTGGCGATCGCACATTTTTAATGATAATTGTCTCTGCTAGTCCCCGGAGTTGGGTTTCTTCTTGTCGGCTGAGTTCTTTGCCGGTGTAAACGATGATTGGCAGTTTTAAAAGCCTGGGTTCTTGCTTTATTTGCTCAATTAGTGTAAAGCCGCTCATATCGGGCAGGCCAAGATCCAGTACCATACAATCAAAGTGATGCGATCGCAAAATCGACAAAGCTCCTGCTCCCGTCCCCACTGCTGTACTCTGAACATCGCCATTACCGATCAGTTCGATAATACTTTGGGCTTGTACGGGATCATCTTCTACGATTAAAAGATTTTTTACCTGACGCTCAATAAAGCTTTTAATTTCTGTCAATACTTGAGTTAGCGCTTCTGGAGAAACAGGTTTTTGCAGATAGGTAATCGCTCCTAGCTGTAATCCCCGTTGCTGTCTTTCATCAACAGAAAGTATATGTACTGGTATGTGTCTGGTGTCTGGTTTATGTTTCAGACGATCTAGCACCGTCCACCCATCCATCTCTGGCATGTGGATATCTAGCATGATTGCATCGGGCTTAAACTGTTGCGCTAATGCTAGACCTTGTTTGCTCTGTAAGGCAACAATGGTTTTAAAGCCCTGCTCACGGGCCATATCTAGTAGGATGCGGGCAAATTTATCATCATCTTCGATAATTAGTAAAATGCGATCGCCCGGTTGAATGATTTCCCGGTCATCTGGAATATCGTTGGCAAAGGTGGGAAGGACTTTCGCTGATGGAGAGATGTCTTGAGTTGTGGGCCTGTTTTCGACTATTGGCACTTCTTTTATGGTCGATGCTGCGCGAATAGAGGTGATTGGCTTTGAAGGTGGTGGAGTGAGAGGATTTTTATCCTTCCCTTCATGTCGCCTGGGCAAGTAGAGGGTGAAGGTGCTTCCCTGTCCTGGTTGGCTGATTAGTTCAATTCTTCCGCCCAACAGTTGAGCCAATTCGCGGCTAATGGACAAGCCTAAGCCTGTTCCGCCGTACTTGCGGCTGGTTGTGCCATCTGCCTGCTGAAATGCCTCGAAAATAATCTTTTGCTTCTCCTCTGGAATGCCTATACCCGTGTCGCTAACTGCAAAAGCAATCATCGGATTATCAACTTCGCCTGTCTCAGAAGATATGCCAATTTGTAACTTCACTCCTCCTTGTTCAGTAAATTTAAAGGCATTAGCGAGGAGATTTTTCAGCACTTGTTGCAGACGTTTGGAGTCGTTATAAATTGTCGGTGGTAATTTTTCATCTCGTTCAATAGTAAAGCTGAGTTCTTTATTGTGGGCAACTTGCCGAAAAGTCTGCTCTAAAGATGTCTCCAAATCTGCAAGAGCAATTTGCTCAATATCGAGCGACATAGTACCCGACTCAATTTTTGCCAAGTCTAGAATGTCATTGATCAATTCCAACAAATCAGTCCCAGCCGAGTAGATAGTCCGGCTGTACTCTACCTGTTTATCGGTCAAGTTGTTCAGGGAGTTATCTGATAGCAACCTTGCTAAAATTAACAGGCTATTTAATGGTGTCCGTAACTCGTGGGACATATTCGCCAGAAATTCTGACTTGTATTTGGAAGACAACTCCAGTTGTTCAGCTTTTTCTTCTAAAGACTGCCTCGCTTGCTCAACTTCCTGGTTTTTGCGGGCAACTTCCTGATTTTGAACTTCTAACAATTCTGCCTTTTCTTCTAGCTCCTCATTTAGTTGCTGTAATTCCTCGTTAGACTGCTTGACAAGAAATTGCGATTCTTCCAACTCCTGCGCCTGTTCTTCTAGGCGTTGATTGCTCTGCTGTAGTTCTTCTTGCTGGTTTTGCAGTTCTTCTGTTAAAGCAACAGACTCTTCAAGTAGTTGCTGGGTTTGCAATTGTGAGGCGATATTATTTAAAAATACACCCAGAATTTCACTCAATTGCTCTAAAAATGTCAGATGCAGATGGCTGAAAGGCCCAAATGATGCCAGTTCAATTACAGCATTCACCTGTGTTTCAAACAGTATAGGCAAGACAATAATATTTAGCGGTGGAGCTTCTCCCAAGCCGGAACTGATGCGGATATAATCACTAGGAACTTGCGTGAGGAGGATTCTTTGTTTTTCTAAGGCGCATTGTCCCACCAATCCCTCACCCAAACGAAACTGGTTTGCCAGATTTTTCCGTTCTTTGTAAGCATAACTACTCAATAACTTTAGTACAGGCTCGTCGATTGAGTCCATGAAATAAAAAACGCCCTGCGATGCCCCAACCAGTGGTGCTAGATTCGACAATATTAGACGAGACGCACTTTCTAGATTTCGATGCCCTTGGAGCATTTGGGTAAATTCAGCCAAGTTAGACTTTAGCCAATTTTGCTCGTCATTTTTTTGAGTTGTGTTTCGCAGATTAACGATCATCTGGTTAAAGGTACGCGTCAACACACCAATTTCATCGTGGCGATCGCTATCTGGTAAACTCACCAATAAATCCCCATCTGCCATTTTTTCTGCTAAATCAGAAACTCGCTTCAGAGGTACTGAGATATGTCTGGTCAGGATAAATCCGATCAAAGCTAAGATTAAAGAAAATAAGGGAATACTATACAATGGTGGCGATCGTTTGCCGAGCGGCTGCTTGTGCCTTCTGAGAGCGCTGTTTCAGCAGTGCATTCTCCTCATTTTTCATCGCCTGAATAACTTTCTGGATATTATCCATCAGCTGCTTACCCTGGTCTGTCAGGACAGCTTTTTGGGAAGCTTCTAAGCCTTGGCTTTGCCGTAGCTCTATGACATCTTTCATTACAGCCATTCTCTCGGTTAGTAATGGCTGCAAAGTATCAAGCCGATTTTGTTGGTTAGGGTTATCTGCTGTTAACCTTTGAAGTTCCTTGACTTTTTGATTCAGTACTTCAATGGCAGCGTTATAAGGTTCTAAATAGCGCTGTTCTCCAGTAATAATGTAACCGCGTTGCCCAGTCTCGGCATTTGTCAGTTGCAAACTGAGGTCTTCAAGCTGACTCAACACCTGGTAGGTATGGCTTTCTTTAGCCGAAGTTTCAATTAGATCATTGGTGCTTTGGTAGGAGATTAGACCAATAGTGGTCAAAGTTGCCAAACTCAGGGCAAAACTAATTCCAATTTTTGTTCCAATCTTCAAACTTTTCAACATTGTTCCAGGCAGATATTCAAATAATTTCTATTTTTGCCACTATTTAGATTATGTTTTGTCTATGCAAATTTAGAAGATTTACTCACATCGTATATGTTTAATTTTTGCACACCAAATAATATTAATTGCGTTTTAATATAGCGGTGTGCAGTTCAGTGAGATACAAAAAAAATGCTGGAATGATTTGACAGCAAGGACTTTGGTGTTCTCATCCAATCGATAACCGCTATATATAGATAAATTTATTATATTTTAGGCTTTTTTTAAAATATCAACATAATATATAATTATATATTATCTTACCTCAATATGAGCCTGTTTCAGGTTAAATTCCAGCTTCAAATAATCTTTTGAGCATAAAAGTGATTTGAGGATATTAATTAAGTAATTTCAGGATCGCTGAATATTTTCTTATAATGCTTAAAATCTCGTTTCCAGCCTCTGGCTGGAAATGCAGATCCTGGTGCAATACTGCTCGGTTAAGGAATTTCTTGGTTGAGGCAAGCTGTTCAATAGCTGGGGGAGAAATGGAGGCTGGCGTTGAGTTTTTGCCTCCCCTGCCTCAAGAGCTTCCCCTGCCTCCCCTGCTTATCCGAGCAGTATTGGATCCTGGTGGCTCTGCCGCCAGTAAGGGAGGCGGAGCCTAGGCTGTTGACTTTGTGCCTTTTTAGGCGTTTTTCGCTCATGCAGTTTTTGTGTCGTCAACGAACTCCGAGAATAGGGTTTTTCTTTTCGAGAGCATAGATTGACCAAAAACTTCAGCCAACCATGCTTCAACATCAGCAAAACTAATTGCTTCCAGCGCATTTTTAACAATTGTATTTGTTAAATTCATGGTAGATAAACAAATTGTTAGCAACATCTGACCCATCTCCTTAAATGGACAACGTGCAGAAAATTGCTTATATTTTCCAAACAGCGATTCAATCACATCAGAAGTTGCTAAAAAAGTTTTTTCGTCCTTGATGTGAGAACTTTGAATGACCACGTAATCACAAATATGTTGCTGAAAATTTAATAGCTCACTATCGACTTCAAACTGGTTTTTCTCAAAATTAGTGAGAGACTGCTGATTAATTCCTAATTTTTTTAATTGAGTTTCAAGAGTCCTAGTAAGCACAGTCATTTGATGCCAACGAACTAGTTCTGATTGATAATCAACTAACCATCCTAATTTATCTATTAATTTCTTCTTAATCACGCTTGGGTCGATATCTTTAACCAATTCAACCAAAGTATCTAATTGTGAACTCAACAACTTTAGACCCCATTCAGTGAGCCTTTCAATATTAAAATAGCGACACTGGGAACGTTGTGTGGGTGGAGATAAAAAAGATAATTCAGTTTGTTGTAACTGTTGCCTGCATCTGTTACACTTTTGGATAAATAACTGATATTTATCATCAGAATCTAACTCATATTTTAAAAGTAAAGCCATTGCATGAGTTACATCATGAGTATAAATTAAGTCTTCATTCTCCTGTTTATAAAGCTTTATTCCCCGAGACAGGTCACTACCGTGATCAGCCACTATTTGTATTGGTTTACCAACCCGTAAGCTAATTTCATCCAGTTTCTGCTTGATAATTTCTCCTGTTGTCGATGACATTATTTCTAACCCTAAAAGCTCTACGTCTCCGTGAGAAACTCCTCGTCCATAAGGAATAATTTCTTCAACCAGATGTTGTTGTGAAACACCTAAAACTACAAGAGCTTTTTGTTTTCCTAATTCCAATGTAAAATCGACAATAAATATCCAATCGCTTCGATATTCTTTTTCACGATTAAGTTCGGATAATCCAATCCGACCTAGCCATTTCCTTATACAAGTAAAACTGGGAGTTTTCTCTTCTAAGTTATTAAATAACTCTAGAGTTTTTTCTATTCCTCTAAAACTGATGCCACATTTAATTAAAAGTTGTATACTTATCATTACTATATCAACTGTATAGTGATGATTTTTAGCATTCAAATCTTCGATTTTGCTACTTGTTTCTAAATTAGACTTTATTAAGTCTATATTCATCTTTTTTTCCTCTGCGAACACCTCCCTACTCTCTTTAGTTACTCCTTGTTCAGCAGCGATCGCACGGCTTTTCCAATACTCTCGTGACGCTGATAAATCTCTTACTTTTATTTCTAAAGCTCTGAGTTTTTTCTGTTTTTCTAAAGCTCTTTGTTTCCAATTATCTCGACCTACACGAAATAAACGGGCTAATCTGCTGGTTGGACTTTTGAATTCCATTAGCTTTTAACTCCTCTAGAAAAGGCGACATAGTTATTGTATGAGAAATATCGCTCAAAAACCCACAAAGTCAACAGCCTAGGCGGAGCCTCCTAATAGGCATTCCCAGTCGGAGACTGGGAACGAGATAACGAGATAATCTTCTAAAAGCATTTATTTTGGTGTAAGCTTAAGCTTTTATAAAAAAACTTATATTTAGATGATTATCTAATTTTTTTGACAAACAATATACTTTCCTAAAAATTATCGGGGATATGTACAATTACGGTATGATGTCAAATCTCTTAGAAGTAAATCCCATCGCAGAAGCCTTTTTAAGGAGAATCAAGTATTAACCCAACCCTATTGACTAAAAACTTCGCGATCGCTTCTAGTCGCATTAACTACAGATGGGCTATAGATAGAAAAATGTTGAATTTTGTTACTCTCTAAAATAGCTCTTGCACCTGCTATGTAGATATCAGTACTATTTACGACTAATAAGTAGTTACCAAGGTTCACTTGATGTTCATAATATTTGGCTAGATCCTCAGAAATTCCTAAAGTAGTGTAGTTATCTTTGAAACTGCTGATATCTACCTCAGTAATACCATTCAGTATGTTTGTATCCTTAGCAATCACCGAGACTTGAGCCATAGGAAAGCCAGCAATTTTTAGTTCGGTAAGTGCTTTTTCTGTATCTTGGCGCGTAGAAAAAACACCAACTGCATTTTTATAGCGACTATTTGGGGTTAAGTATGGCTCATAAATGCTCCACTGTTGAATATCACCGCGATTAAAAATTCTTTTAGCAAGACGAATCTCTATATCTATGCCGGTTACTATCACCAAATAGTAACCTTTGCAAATTAGATCGCTGTAACCCTGTGCTTGCTCTTTAGGAATTTCTAAACCTAGCAGCACACCATGCAAATCACTTGCGGTTGGATTAATTGCACCACCTGTTAAAGTAAGAGCGATCGCTGTTGCTTCCGATCCGGCTAGAATGACTCGTCCTATACTAGGAATTACCCAGAGGACTAAACCGACTAATAAGCCAGTGACACCACCCAAAGCACCACTTGTAAAGGCTTCAGCAACTTCTGATGATGTATTATTGCCAGTGCGATCTTTAACTTCAACACTAGCAATATCGCTTTCTTCTTCTGCATCCCGTGCAATTACAGAAACTTTGTGCATGGGAAAATTAGAAGCTTTTAGTTCCTGAACTACCAATTGTATATCGGAAGAGCTAGCGAAAACTCCTATAGTTGTTCGCTCTTTTTCTAATGTCATTTTATCGGTTTGTTGCAGCTTAAAGCAATTCCCAAGAGTGTTGACTGATATGAGGTAATTACACAGCTCGGCGAGTCAGTAAACCCCAAAGGAAAATCAGTAGCATAGCACCAAGAACAGCAAATAAAATGCTTCCAAGGGAGAAAGCTCCAGCAGATGCTGCGGCTGCCGAACCACTTCCCAGTAAGACTTGACCCAAATAACCCCCGACTACTGCTCCAAGTATTCCTAATATAATGGTGGAGACAATACCACCACCTTGGGTTCCTGGATAAAATAACTTAGCTAATGCACCTGCAATTAAACCTAAAACTAGCCAAGCAATAATGTTACCCATTGAATTTCTCCTTGGTTGAGAATCTTAATTTGTTTGCTTTTGACTATTTAATATTAAAGTTTTCCTGCAAAATTTCTGATCTATCTAGAGAACTAATATCAAAAATCTTTAGATACCATTTGCATATTCACTCCTTTGTCTTTTTTGCAAACAAATATTGTGATTCTACAAAAGCGGTACTAGTTGCTCACAACTCAGGAGTGAGAACTATAGAAAGAGCTAGTTGATAAAGTTGGCGACGGGGAAGGGAGGTAAATTTGGCTAACTGACGGCTAGCTTGCGATCGCGATATCCCCTGACTAATTAACTGCTTCAATTCGGCTTTCAATTCCTCTTCTGTCAGTTGGGGCTGACTGGCTGTAATTCCTGCCACTACTAATGTATATTCACCTTGGGGTTCTCGTTGGCTGTAGTGAGCGATCGCTTCGGCAATTGTCCCCCGCCAAAATTCTTCATACAATTTAGTTAACTCCCGCCCTAGCACAATTTGGCGATCGCTTCCCCAAACAAGAGCTAAGTCTTGTAAAGTATCTCGCAAACGGTGCGGCGATTCATAGAAAACCAATGTACGAGATTCTGTTTGCAGAGATTCTAAATGTTCTTGTCTCTGTTGACTTTTAGATGGGAGAAAGCCTTCAAAGACAAACCGATCCGTTGGTAATCCAGCTGCACTCAATGCCGTAATTGCTGCACTAGCCCCAGGAATGGGAACTACTGCAATTCCCGCCTCAATACAGGCTTTCACCAGTTCATATCCAGGATCGGAAATACCTGGCATTCCAGCATCACTCACCAGAGCGATCGCTTTATTATTAACTAAATGCTCTAATAATTCTGGGATGCGGCTGGTACGATTGTGTTCGTGGTAACTTACCTGGGGAGTCTTAACTTGAAAATGCTGTAATAATTTCCCTGTGTGACGGGTATCTTCCGCAGCAATGATATCTACAGTCTGTAAAATTCGCACCGCCCGAAAGGTTATATCTTCCAGATTGCCAATTGGTGTGCCGACAATGTAAAGTGTTCCTGGTTTTGGATCGGTTTGCATGAGTTAGGAGTTAGGAATTTGTAGAGACGCGATTCATCGCGTCTATGTTTTGTAGAGACGCGATTCATCGCGTCTGTGCTTTGTAGAGACGCGATTCATCGCGTCTGTGCAGGAGAGACAGGAGAGACGCGATAAATCGCGTCTGTACAAGAGAGACGCGATTCATCGCGTCTGTACAAGAATTAAAAATAAGAATTTATGCACCAATACGAACATATATGACAAATGGATAATCTAAAATCCAAAATCCAAAATCCAAAATCGGATCGTGGGTTATTTGTAGGTTTAGTAACCTTAGATTTGATTTACCTTGCTGATTTTGCCCCTAAGAATAATCAGAAGATTGTCGCTACTGACTATACTGTGGCAGCAGGGGGGCCAGCTACAAACGCAGCTGTCACTTTCAGCCATTTAGGAAATCAGGCTACAGTCTTGGGTGTAGTGGGTTCTCACCCAATGACACAGCTAATTCGGGGTGATTTGGCAAATTACAAAGTTGCGATCGCAGACCTTGAGCCTACCACTGATTTAGCACCGCCCATCTCCTCAATCATTGTCACCCAAGCCACGGGTGAACGAGCTGTAATTTCCATCAATGCTGTCAAAACTCAAGCCAACAGCGCATCTATCCCGCCAGATATTTTGCAAAATGTCGATATAGTACTGATTGATGGACATCAAATGGCGGTTAGTTATGCCATAGCCCAAATGGCTAAAGTCAAGAATATCCCAGTAGTAATTGATGGTGGAAGTTGGAAACCTGGATTTGAGCAAATTCTGCCTTTTGTAAATTACGCCATTTGTTCAGCTAATTTTTATCCCCCCAACTGCCAGACTGGAGAAGACGTTTTTACCTATCTCGGCGGATTTGACATTCCTCACATAGTTATTACCCACGGAAAAAAACCAATTGAATACTTGAGTTGCACTAAAACTGGTATCGTAGATGTACCGCAGATTCAAGCGGTTGATACTTTAGGGGCTGGAGATATTTTCCACGGTGCTTTTTGTCATTACATTTTAAGAGAAAGCTTTACTGATGCACTGAGACTAGCAGCTAATATTGCTGCTGATTCCTGTAAATTTTTTGGCACTCGGCGCTGGATGAATTTAAAGTGCTGAGTAGTCAAGTTAATAAGGCCAAATTTAATGAAAGATTTAAAAGAAATATTAGCGATCGCTCGTGAGATAGGTTGGGGCGCAGCAGATATACTGCGATCGTATTATCATGGGACTGCAAAAGACTCTAATTTAGAAGTACAATATAAACAAAATGAGCCTGTTACCGTTGCCGATGTAGCTGTGAGTCAATACATTTTGCAGAGACTACAAGCAACTTTGGGTGATGAAGATTTTGCTTATATCAGCGAAGAAACCTATCAATCTCCAAGTGGTGTAGCACAGCCTTCCGCACCTTGGGTATGGATAATTGATCCTTTGGATGGCACACGAGACTTTATCGAAAAAACTGGAGACTATGCAGTTCACATTGCTTTAGTTAAGGAAACACGCCCAGTTTTGGCAGTCGTGGTAGTACCAGAGGCTAAAAAGTTATATTACGCTACCAAAGGCGGGGGTACATTTGTAGAAACTCGTGATGGTTCTGTTCCGATACAAGTATCGTTAGGCAAAGGAATTGAGGATTTAACCTTAGTTGTTAGTCGCTCTCACCGCAATCAACGCTTAGATTACTTACTACAAAACTTACCCTGTCAAAATCAGAAAGCTGTGGGCAGTGTAGGTTGCAAAATCGCCACCATTGTCGAGCAACAAGCAGATATCTACATTTCCCTTTCCGGCAAGTCTGCGCCCAAAGATTGGGATATGGCAGCACCAGAACTGATTTTAACAGAAGCCGGTGGTAAATTTACCCACTTTGACGGCACTCCGTTGCAGTATAACACCGGCGATATCAATCAATGGGGAGGTTTGCTGGCTAGTAACGGCGAATATCACGAGGTGCTGTGTAAGGAAGCAGAAAGGATTTTAGCCCAGTTTGAGCATAGCTAAGTGACGACTCTCACCGCTAATTGCAAGCAATGTAGCGGGAGCATCTAGCTTCGCAGCTAGAGTTTGCTGATTCACAGGTCTGGTATTCCAGTAACCTCCACAGCCAGCAACGACCCGTCCAGACCGTTGTTTTGAACAAGTACAAAAAGTATGTTCAACCAAAGGCAACTAATTTTACGCAACCAACCTGACAGATAATCTGTACTTTTGGATGCAACGCCCTATTAGAATTCATCGGTTCAGATGTTGGGCAGTGCGAATTACCGCTACTCTGCCACAAGTTAATTATACCCCGAAACGCTTACCATATAAAGGTTTTAGTTCATGAAGATTAGAAAAAGATTAGTAATAAAGCAATACGGTTCAGTTAGAGCCAAAAACCTGATTATTGCGTAGGTTGGGTTGAGGCTTTGCGAAACCCAACAAAACCTAGAGAATGTTGGGTTTCGCAAAGCCTCAACCCAACCTACATTTATCCTTAACTGAACCGTATTGAGTAATAAAGAGCGATAGTTTGTTGAGTTCCATTTGTGGAACTTGCAGCAATATAAATGTATCTTCCTGTATATCCATAAAGTATTGTAGATATCGTTAGTCTGCAATCCTTGACTCTGGATTTTCAAGAAAATGTTACGACTTTATCATTTATTATTAGGTTCTATTTTGCTGGTGTCAATACCGGTGGGAGCAAAATTTTTTCTCCCCCAATTTTCTGCACCCAAAGTGGTTAAATCCCCTGCCGTTGCGAAACTTCCTAACCCTAATGAGGGAAATATCTGGCAGAAAATTCTGGGAAATACTGCTGCTCCAACTAACTGGCAAGTTGCTTCTTGCAAGGGAAATGCGCCTTTATTGTGTGTCTCGTCCAAAGGGGAACTTTTGGGTACAGTTGAGATTAACGTTTACCCATTAGCAAACAATGAGGATTTCCAAAAGGAACTCGTAGCTGTTGGGATTCCACCTGGTTCTCAAGTAGACTACCAAAATTCCAAATACCAAACCCAGATATTATCAGCACTCAAGGCTTGGGTTGCAGATCACTACGCTGCTTTTGCCAAAGAGCGTCAGGGTGAATATGGAAAAGAGATTACTTTCTTAACCTACCCACCCCAACCAGTACCCGTTGGTAAGCTTCAGGGAATCCGCTATGGGTTCGCCGGACTTAAACAAAAAGGTGGAGTACAAGAGCAACATATCGGTCATGTTGCCTTTGATGGCAATAAACTTTACGTAATTACCACTGCCTTTGACCCAGGTTCGCAAACAGGTAAGTTTGATAAACTGGAAAACTTAGCTATTTTCCAACCTTACTTATATGCGATCGCAGCAGATTTACGTTTACCCTAATTTACATTAGGGCAATTCAATTTTAGATTTTAGATCGACGATAGTGCCACAAAGAACGAGTCTGCTTACTCTGTAAGAGTTGCAAGCTACGCTTTTAACGTCTCGTAGAGAGCGTCTTTTAGATTGAAATTTAATCCAAAATCGTTCGACTGAGAGGCTTGCCTTGAGCGACTTGTACTGAGCGTAGTCGAAGTAAGTCGAAAGGAGCCGAAGTCCAAAATCTAAAATCTAAAATTACTACTCCCCCACTCTCAATCAACCTAAATCTCAGCTACCGCCCGTTCAATCAAGCGACGTGCTAAAGTTTGCGTGCCGGTGTGTTCATAATAATTCGTTGCCACATCTAGAAATGCCGCTAGGTAATCTAACTTGTCATCGGCAATATCGGCAAAACTTTGCAAGTTGTGGACAACCTTTTGTGGTGTTAAATTATTGGCGCTAACTAGCCCATTCATCCAACCTTTAACTGAGTCAAAGCTTTCGCCAATAAAGTTGAGTTTACTACCAGCATTGTTCCCTGGAATCACATCTTTGATATTTTGGAAAGTTGAGTTTTTTTCTAACTCCTGTGGATTTGTCTGATTAAGCCCCGATATCGCTTTACTAATGAAGTCTGGCCCCAGAGGTATCAAACCATCAACGCAAACTAATGCCACCATGCGGATAAGCGACTCACCACTATACTCACCTAAAGAGGCGACAAAATCCCCAATACTATCTCCAGGAATGCCGTTAATTTGACAGAAAGCTACTAACTCAGCGACTAATTTCAATGTCAAATCGATGGTTTGAGCCTTATCAGGTTTAGGAGTAACAGAGTTTAAAAAACCCAACAAAGGAATTTTCTCGCCAACTTTGTTAGCTAAAGCTGCTGCACCAAGCGCTTTATCTGTACCATCAACGGTTTGATATAGCCACAAGGCTGTTTGGTATCCTTGAGATTTGTCGTTGAATAAATAAACCGCTCTTTCGCCAATTTGTTGAATTAAATCTTCGTCGTCTTCGCCAGTAACAGTCTTAATAGTGTTGACAAAGCCGACGGTATTTTGCCACTCTCCAGGAGCAACAAAATCGAGGGACTTCAACATAGAAATGGTCAAGCCCCCGGTTGGCAATTGATCAACTAAATCAACAATCGATTTGCTCACAAAAATCTCCTTATTTAGTTAGGTTTTGTTATCTAAATATTCGTAGTACAAATCATTTCAGTTTAGCCAGACCATTAAGATTAAACTTCTCTAGCCAATCTGCGCGATCGCTTGCTGTAAATGACGAATCACGGGAAAGTGCTTTTACTTGGTACTTACCTACCAAAATTGCAGTTTGCGTCTTACCAACTTCTACTGCGGGATAACCGCCAATCTTTTTGGTACTCTTCGAGAACTTTGCTACTGCACTAGGTGTGCTAGTGGTATCAGAAATAGATAGCAATGCTATATCTTTCCCGGCTTTTTTCAACTTCGCTTCTGCAAAGCCTTTTTTCTCTTGGGTATAGACGCGCTGGTAGCCATCACCTGCATCAGGGAAAAGTTTATTAAATTCGCTACCCTGAGTTGCGGTCTTAGACACCGCTTGACCGCTTTTTTGTTGAGTGCTTTCTTTTTGCGCCTGGTCAAAACGTCCAGGTGTTTTTGGAGTACAGGCCGTTGTCAGTAGTACCACTGACAGCAACAAAGCAGCTACTACCCTACGCCCACGGTGTAAAATCATTCTTGGCTTCTCCTTAGACTTGAGCTTTGAGGCAATTATCTGCGCTGCTAGCAATTATTACTCGTAAAATTTACTTTTTGATAATTATTGCCCAAGTTCTAAACCATAGCGGTCTACTTTTGATGCAATATCCATCATTTTGCACTTCAAAAAAACGTAACAATTAACCCAATGCAAAAACGCTCCCCCTTTTGGGAGAGCGTCTTTTACTTATAGATAATAGTGAAGATTGTATCTCAGATTATGATTAACCGTTGATAGCAGGAGCAGTAAGAGCTACAGGAGCAACATCACCAGCAGCTAAATCTAAGGGGAAGTTGTGAGCGTTACGCTCGTGCATTACTTCCATACCCAGGTTAGCCCGGTTGATTACATCAGCCCAAGTGCTGATGACGCGACCGCTTGAATCAATGATGGATTGGTTGAAGTTGAAACCGTTCAAGTTGAACGCCATTGTGCTTACACCCAAGGCGGTGAACCAGATGCCGATTACAGGCCATGCTGCTAAGAAGAAGTGCAGTGAACGGCTGTTGTTGAATGAAGCGTATTGGAAGATTAGACGACCGAAGTAGCCGTGGGCTGCAACGATGTTGTAGGTTTCTTCTTCTTGACCGAATTTGTAACCGTAGTTTTGAGATTCAGTCTCGGTTGTCTCACGAACTAGTGAAGAAGTTACAAGAGAACCGTGCATTGCAGAGAACAAACTTCCACCGAATACACCTGCTACACCTAATTGGTGGAAGGGGTGCATCAAGATGTTGTGTTCTGCTTGGAACACGATCATGAAGTTGAAGGTTCCGCTTATTCCCAAGGGCATACCATCAGAGAATGATCCTTGTCCGATTGGGTATACCAAGAAGACTGCTGTTGCTGCTGCGACTGGAGCAGAATATGCGATCGCAATCCAAGGACGCATACCTAAGCGGTAGGATAGTTCCCATTCACGACCTAAGTAGCAGAATACGCCAATCAGGAAGTGGAATATTACCAATTGGTAAGGGCCACCGTTGTACAACCACTCATCAAGGGATGCTGCTTCCCAAATTGGGTAGAAGTGTAAGCCGATGGCGTTGGAGGAAGGTACTACTGCACCGGAGATGATGTTGTTTCCGTAGATTAAGGAACCTGCAACAGGTTCACGGATGCCATCAATGTCTACTGGAGGTGCGGCGATGAAGGCGATTACGAAGCAAGCGGTAGCGGCTAAGAGGGTGGGGATCATTACTACGCCGAACCAACCGATGTAAATCCGGTTATTGGTGCTGGTGATCCATTCACAGAATCGATCCCATACGTTGGCGCTTGAGCGCTGTTGTAAGGTTGCTGTCATGGTTTTATAAGTGCGATTAGTTATTTATGAATCAGGCGGTTTTGTTTTTGCCTGTGAAACTACTTTACAATGCTTTACATTTTTTAATCAAGTTTTATTACTTCAGTAAACCTGATATAGACTATTACTTTTTCTTATATAATGCTGGTGTCAGCGCCCAAAACATAAAATAGAAAGGAATATTGTTGTTATAGACTCTGAATAGAGAGTTGATATCAATTACTACCAAAATTAGGAGGGGAGGTGTGACATGACAATTACTTTAAATCACACCATAGTGCCTGCATACGACAAGGAAGCATCAGCGAGGTTCTTTGCAAAAATTTTTGGTTTAGAGGTCGAGGTTCCCGTTGGTCACTTTGCTGCTGTGCATATAAATGAGTCACTGACGCTTGACTTCGCCGATGCTGAAGCGTTCGAGCAACATCATTATGCGTTCCATGTCAGTGATGAAGAATTTGATGCAATTTTTGCCCGCGTGAAAGAGGCAGGTATTGAATACAGTAGCGACCCCATGCATGAAAATAAAGGAGAAATTAACCACTGGAATGAAGGTCGTGGCTTCTATTTCTATGACTCCGATGGCCACAACTTAGAATTGTTGACCCGTGCATAGATATTTGATTCAAGTGAATGCATTAGACATCTGGTGAAATTAAATAAATATGCGTTACTCAGAACCCTTGTAGAGACGTAGCAGTGCTACGTCTCTACAATTCGTTTTTCACTCATATCTCTATAGCGGTTATCGATTGGATGAGAACACCAAAGTCCTTGCTGTCAAATCATTCCAGCATTTTTTTTGTATCTCACTGAACTGCACACCGCTATATTACTTTTTTACTAAAAAATATGCTGTAGCATACTCTGGCAATTGCGTGATATTCTGCCCAAATTCTTTTTTATTCTTAAATATACCTGCTAAAAAATCGAGTTGATAAAGATTGGGTAAAAAGGCTCCGCCTGTATCGGCCATGACTCCCATTTGCAGATGTTTTCGACCACCTTTAGTATGCTCAATTACAATCACTTTACCTAAACCGATATTTAAAACATCTCCAGCAAAAGTGACTCCGGGTTTAATAGAAATTTTTGCATCTATTTTGTATCCATAGCCTTTAATAGCATCAACCTCTCTAAAATACCAATAACGCTTTTGTGCTGTTGCCTTTAATCCGCGAATATAAGACATTCCATTATTTCTATCTACATTAAAAAATGCCTTATAACCATCTGTAAAGTTAATTAGGATTGTTCCTTGCATCAAAGCTTCTTCTAACCCAGTTCTAGTTAGATAAGCGAGACTTTTAACTTTTCCAAATTCTTTACCGCCTGGTTCATAAATACCAGACAAAACATCCTGCTTTGTGTATCTAGTGTAGAATTTATTGTTATTAGAGTCTTCTTTTAAACTATGAATTGGTGTATTAAAAGTAGAGGTTTTCTTACGAGAACCGGGGTGAGTAAAAACAGCATATTTGGTAATTCGTAATTGCTTTTGTTGCTTATTATTTGGGTTATAAGCAGTCCATTTGATAACTCGGAAATTGGAATTAATAAACTTGGAGTCTTGCAAACGAGTAACTCGATTATTAGCAATATCCTCCTTTAAGACAACAATCATGAAATTCAAAGTATTGAGGACATCTGGAACAGTAACGCCTTGAGTAGTAAGCATTCCTGTACGCAGAATATCTGGGTCTTCTGAACTATAATCTTGAAAATATTTTCTAGTATTAACGAGAACGGTTAATAAATCTTTTTGATTAAAGTTGACCTTACTACTTGGCAGTTTGGCTGGAGTAACAACCCGGCTGCCATTAATACTAAATTTATATTTTTTGAACTCATCTATAACTGGATAGGGTGCAGATGCGGCTAACAAATCCTGTTGAGATGATAAAGCATTTTGCTTGCCTATAATCTCATAAGATGTTTGTTTAGTGATTAAAGGATTTTTAAACTTCAAATCAAGTTTATGAACAACTTGATTTGAGGTGAGAGAAATCTGTGATTTAAGTGGGGTAATTTCTTGCTGAGTAAAAAACTTATCTTCTTGGGCTAGCTGTTTAGTTTTTAAGTGAGTATATAAATGGCTACTGGTGAAACTGACAAGCAATAAGGCAGCACAACCTACTGTGATACGGAATTTTTGGTTAAATAAGATATTCATAACCTAGAGAATAAATTTCTATTATCTCTTAGTATCTTCCATTTTTAATACTTCGGCTCCCTTCGGCTTACTTCGACTACGCTCAGTACAAGTCGCTCAGGGCAAGACGCTCAGTACAAGTTTTGAATTTTTTAAGTTTCTATCACCTCACGCACTAATTGCGCTAACTTTTCGGCACTATCGGGAACTGCGATCGCATGAGCTTTTTCCCCCATCTTTGCTAACTCATCTGGTGATTTCAACAAATTCAACACATTACTTTGCAATATTTGTGCCGTCAACTCTGACTGCTTCAGCGTTAACGCCGCACCAGATGAAGTAAATACGTCTGCATTATAAGATTGATGGTCTTCTGCGGCAAAGGGGTAAGGAATCAAAATCGCTGGCGTTCCACATACTGCCAATTCTGTCAAGCTACCAGCACCAGAACGACTAATGGCAAGAGTAGCTCGTTGCAATAATGCTGCCATATTGTTGTAAAAAGGTAAGGCTATGTACTGTGGATGTTTGAGGCTATCTGCTTCCTCGTCGCGATCGCCAGTTAAATGTACTACATAAGCACCAGCATCAAACCAAGCTTTTGCAGATTCACGCACCAACTTATTAACCGCAACTGCACCTTGGCTACCACCAAAAACAACAATTAAAGGAACCCCATCAGGAATAGCTAAATCCAGTGGCGCATTAATTGCCCCATCCAGGAATTGTGCCCTTACAGGAGTACCAACACAGACATTTTTAGCACGAGGCAAATACTTAGCAGCTACTTCAAATCCCAGCGCTACCGCGCTACACCAAGGGCCAAAAAAGCGAGTTACTTTACCAGGTATTGCGTTAGATTCGTGAAAAACCACAGGTAAACCGAGGGAACGCGCCGCAATGACAGCTGGCCCGGCAATGTAACCTCCTGTTGTAAACACCCCTTGAAAATTTCCCTGCTTCAAAATTCGCCTGACTTCTATAATCGAAAGGGCGAGTTTACCCAAAATCCGAATCGAGGAGAGTCCAAACCCTTGCTGAAACCCTTCAACTGCAATAGTATTCAAGGAATACTCTTTAGGGACAAGTTGAGTTTCTAGCCGATTGGGTACTCCCAGCCATTCTATTTGATAATCTGGAAGTTTTTGGGCCAGTGCGATCGCTGGAAACAAATGTCCACCAGTTCCACTGGCAGCTATTAATAATCGTATCGGTGCGTTTGCCATCAAACCTCTACCGTTTAGCGTCTAGCTTAACTAAGATAAAACAATTTCCTTACTTTCTCTCATCAAATCAGTAAACTCTTACCAATGACAAACATTATTACCGCTTTAGTGAGACGACAACTCAGATTTCCAGCTAGGATCTGGCTGGTTTCATTCCTGCTAACCCTTGGTTTAACAAGTGGTTGGCAACGCACTCAAGCGGCGACACGACAGCAATTAGCCCAAGCTGGTACAGCCCAAAATGCACCAGTCGATGTGAAAAACCTGTTGACACAAGTTGATGCAGCCGCCAGTCGGGGCGATGTTAAAGGGGTGTTGCAATTCTATAGCTCCAATTTCACTCATGGGGATGGATTAAACCTGCAAACCCTGGAAAAGTCTTTGACTTCACTTTGGCAACGATATCCCAAATTGCAATACAGTACAAAACTGCTATCTTCAAAAGCTGAAGGCAATGGAATTATTGCCGAAACAGAAACGAAAATAACTGGCTTACCCTCCGCTAACAGTAATAATTCGGCCCTCAATGCCACGATTAAATCGCGTCAGCGCATTGCAGGCGGAAAAATAGTCCGCCAAGACATTTTGTCAGAACGCACTCAACTTACCTCTGGCAGTAAGCCGCCCCAACTTGATATTAAATTACCAGAGCAGGTGCTGGTTGGTCAAAAGTATAGTTTTGATGCGATCGTCCAAGAGCCACTTGGTGATGATTTTCTACTAGGAACTGCGCTAGAAGAACCTATCCAAGCAGATAAGTATCTCAGCCCCACATCCGTGGATTTGGAATTACTGACATCTGGTGGACTGTTTAAAACGGCACAAGCACCATCTACCCCAGGTAGCCAGTGGGTTTCTGCTGTCATCCTGCGGGGTAATGGGATGACGATGGTAACTCAGCGCCTGCAAGTGGTGAAGAAGTAGTTAGGAGTTAGGAGTTAGGAGTTAGGAGTTATAGACGAGTGATGATAAATTATGAACTGTGAAACTTTTGTTAATTCATAATTCATAACTATTAACTCCTCACTCCTAACTATCCTAATGACTTCCCTAGAGAATCAAATCATTTTAATAACTGGTGCAAGTAGTGGTATTGGTACTGCTTGTGCGAAAATATTTGCTGGTGCGGGTGCAAAACTAATTCTAGCAGCACGACGGTTGGAGCGTTTGCAGCAGCTAGCAGATACTCTCGTTAAAGAATTTGGTATTGAAATTCATTTGTTACAGCTAGATGTGCGCGATCGCAATGCTGTTGAATTTGCCATTTCTACTCTACCCTCTGCCTGGTCTGACATCGACATTCTCATTAACAATGCTGGTCTAAGTCGTGGTTTAGACAAGTTGCACGAAGGCAGCTTTCAAGACTGGGAAGACATGATTGATACTAACGTTAAGGGTTTACTTTACGTGTCCCGCTATGTGGTTCCGGGAATGGTGAGCCGCGATCGCGGTCATGTGGTAAATTTAGGTTCCATTGCTGGACATCAAACTTATCCCGGTGGCAATGTCTACTGTGCTACCAAAGCTGCTGTGAGGGCAATTTCGGAAGGTTTAAAACAAGACCTGTTGGGAACGCGGGTACGTGTAACTTCTGTTGATCCTGGTATGGTAGAAACAGAATTTAGCAATGTCCGGTTTCACGGAGATGCTGAACGCGCCAACAAAGTATACCAAGGAGTTAAGCCCCTGACAGCAGATGATGTGGCTGATGTGATATTTTTCTGTGTGACGCGATCGCCCCATGTCAATATTAATGAAGTTGTGCTAATGCCTGTTGACCAAGCTAGTGCTACTCTAGTTAATCGGCGAACATAAATAAAAATTAAGCGGTCTTAAAAAATCGAATAATTTCGCGGACATGATCGAGAAATTGCCCGTCAGTGGAAAGTTGGGCGATCGCAGTTCGTGCTTCTCTTGCTAAACGTTCATGTTCAGTTTGATTTGTCGCCCGTAATTCTTCCAAGTTAGCCGCAATCCGGGCTAAATCTCTGCGAGTTTCTTCGGCGAAGCGTTGTTGAGTTGCGGGTAATGAATAAGATTGTTCTGGATTAAGTTGCTCCTCGAATGACTGGATTTTTTGTTCCAATATAGAGAAGCGATCGCGCAGTTCAACAATATCTTCGCGGGGATACTTCCATTCTTGGCGAATCATCGCTAACCGCGCATATAAATACTCATACGCCCGAATTGCTGGACGCAGAATTGTTAATAACAAAGCTGCGCCAGAACTTATATATCCAACCGTACTAATGCCAGTGGCAGCAAGAGTATAAAGACCAACGGCTGAGAATAAGTGTAAAGCAATGGCAACCCAGAGCGATCGCTTTGCCAACACTGTGACATACTTTACTTGTTTCTCATCAACTGGAATTCCTTTCTCTTTGGATTGTGCTGCTTCTGCTAAGACTTCTTTGGCTTGAAAATGCACATTCCAGGGTACGGTAACAATTACCAATAGCCACCAAAAACTTGCACCACCAATCACCCAATCAAGAAAGTTACCAGCAGGGATGTGCAACCATTGCAGTAAACCAAAAGCTGTTAGTACCACAATTACAATTCCAGCAATGGAACTGATGAAAAAGTTGATATACATTTTGCCCTATTTTTGGTGAAACTATACCTCGATCATGACTATACCCCAGCAGTTATACGGGAATGATTGTGATGCTTTTTGTATTTGCACACACCAGTTTTTCAATGAAATAGCTACGCCAATTAGGTTAACTCTCTTTGCTACCCTTTTGACGAAAGTAGCAATAAACATGATTGTGATGGTTTTTTTAGTTGCACATATAGCGGTTCTCGAATGGAAGCAATACAGTTTGACCTCACTTCCATTCCTCACTTCCTTTAAGGAGAGAGGCTTTGAATCTTACTCCCCTTCCCTTATAGGGAAGGGGCTGTTCTTGTTAGGGAACTCCAAAAAATAAATTATTCCACATTCAAGTCCGTTGACTGTTGACTGTTGAGTGTTGACTGAAAACTCGTGAACCGTCAACGGTCAACAGTGAACAATAGCAATGGAATACTTTTTTACTTGGAAGTTCCTTAGGTCAATATTGCACTCAACTGATAACCGCTATATATAAATAAAATGAACCACTTTCAAGGTTTGAGTCTTTTTTATGCCTCAAAAATGTTTAAGTCTCGGTAGTAAAAATCTTCTAACAACACATTTTGTAGTATAAAGGTAATATAGCTAAAACTTTTATTCTTTCGTGACAAGCTTGTGCCAAATTTGACTTGATTGCACTAAAAGGAGAGTGGCGATGAAAAAAGTAGCGGTGTTTGGCAATGCTGGAGGCGGGAAATCAACTCTAAGCAAGAAATTATCTCAAATCACTGGTTTGCCACTTTACATCTTGGACAAGATTAAATATCAATCGGGAGGCACAGAGGTTCCACATGAAGACTATAAGCACACCCATCAGCAAATTTTAGTTACTGATCGATGGATTATTGATGGGTTTGGTTGCATGGAAACTCTCTGGCTACGACTTGACGAGGCAGATACTCTGGTTTTTGTCGATTTACCGCTATATGTGCATGGATGGTGGGTAACTAAACGACTAATCACAGGTTACTTTAAACCGCCAGAAGGCTGGCCCTCCAATAGTCCAATATTAAAGAGTTCACTTACTAGCTACCGCGTGCTTTGGTTGTGTTATAAATACTTAACCCCAAAATATCGTGAGTATATCGAGCAGGCTAAAAGCATCAAAAATGTTTATCACATTCGCTCGACTAAACAAATTTCGCAATTTTTTGAACTAGTTGATGCAGGAGACTAACTTTGTTGCTTATTTACTGTTCCCCGTCGCTATTGGATGAGATAACTACGCCAAATTGATTGAGTATTTTTACTACCCTTTTCTGGAAGAAGCAATCGCCAGGTTTTGCCTTCTTGCTGAATTTGTAGGTAAACGTCAAAAGGTTTTTTTGGTTGCGTCAAGCGCCGTTTTGGTAGCTTTACAATCAAGTCGTAGGTTCCCCGAACGTGGAAAGCTGGTAAATTTTCAATCGTTAGGGGTTGTTCCTGGGTAATTGATAGCCGCTTGATTTCAAACCCTTGAAAATCTAGATCCAACTGTTGGCTAAGTTTTTGTTGAGTTTGCTCTAGCCCAAGTGCGATCGCTTTTTGCACTAACTCGCTAGTTGGTAGCAGTCCAATACTGCCACAAGCTGTCACTAGCACCAGCAATATTGCTATCAAAATTAACCGCACTATGTTATTCACTCCTTGTTCTGCTATTTTCATAAGAATACCTGTTATGCGAGAAATTCAGTCCTTCGACAAGCTCAGGAACCATCACTGTTAGCGTCGAGGTGTGCATTACTGCATCACCCATCCGAAACCGTGCTTGCGACTTTCACCGCACACGGCCTTTAGATACCGTCAAAAGTAGGTTTGATAATTCAGGGTAGCTTAACCGTTTTTATACGCAGAAAAATATATATCTGCGTATTTTTCATGAAAATAAATATTCATACCAATGCATTTTTCCGCATTCTTTTGGGAATCCTAAATTTAGGAAGCATTATAAACCGCAAGGTATGACTTCCTGAAATATCACGTAACTTTTAGAGGATAATTATGTCTAAACGCAAATTGCCCAAAGGCCGTAGTGTTAGTTCAGTTGCTCTAGAACCAGAAGTTGCGATCGCAATCCTTGGACTGTTTTCAGCTGCGGCTGACGGTGAAGGTATTTCTTCAACAGAAGAATATGCTTTAAGTGAATTTCTCGGTCAGGTTGGCTTATTTGAAGATTACTCTGAAGAAGACTTTGAAGAATTGACCGAAAAAGTCGTCAGCTTGATAGAAGAAGAAGAACCAGAAGATTTAATCGCCCAGTCCATCGAATCCTTACCGAATAAAGGCTATCGTGAAGCTGCATACATCACCGCTATCTTAGTAGTAGGGGTTGATGAGGAAGTACCCGAAGCTGAACAAGATTATATCTCTGAACTTCAAGAAGCCTTAAAGATTTCAGACGAACGCGCACAAGAACTTATAGATGGAGTGTTTGGCGAAGAAGAGGAAGAAGAAGAATAAGAGTATTAATTTACTCCCGTCGAACTAAGGTATTATCATCAAGTAGTTTTAAGAACTATCTGATGACCAGGAAAACTTCTCTTGGCTTGATGCTGCTGTTTCTGGGTACTCAAATTGGTGTTACCCAGCTAGCAGCTAAAGCACAAACCCCAGTTGCACCAACAACTACCACAAAATCAATTTGCTCTACCCAACTGGGAACAGCTATAGATGCTGTAATCAATCGTCCTTTATTTAGTCGGGTGCGCTGGGGAATTTTAGTGCAACCCCTGTCAACGGGGCCAGTTCTTTACAGTCGGGATGCTCAGAAATATTTTACTCCCGCTTCTAACCTGAAATTGCTGACAACAGCAGCTGCATTGCAGCAATTGGGTGCTAATTTTCGGATTCGCACCTCAATTTATCAGGATGGCAATGGTGTTTTACGTGTTGTCGGTAGGGGAGATCCCAGCTTAAGTGATACTCAACTGCAAACATTAGCACAGCAGCTAAAACAGAAAGGTATTACTCAAATTCAGCGATTGATAGCTGATGATAGTTTTATTCAAGGTGATATTGTTAACCCCACCTGGCAATGGGAAGATGTGCAGTCAGACTATGGCGCACCAGTCAGCAGCTTTATTCTAAATCAAAATATTTTTAGCTTAAAACTTGTACCGCAAGCTGTAGGTAAATCTTTACAAGTGGTGTGGATTGATCCTGGCGAGGCAAGACAGTGGCGGACAATTAATCAGTCAGTAACCGTTCCCCAAAATCAACCAAGCTACGTTAACATTACCCGTGAATTATCAGGAACAGTATTACGAATTCAAGGACAATTAACAGCAAATACTGAACCATCTTTAATAGATTTACCTGTAGTTGACCCTAATTATTACTTCTTACGGCGCTTCCGTGCAGCTTTAGCAACAGAAAAAATTCCTTTGGGACAAATATTAGTAGCAAATGGTGGTGTGAATCAAGAAGAAATAGCATTTGTAGAGTCGCCACCGTTATCTGAATTATTAGCAGAGACAAATCTAAATAGTAATAATCTTTATGCTGAAGCACTTTTGAGAGCATTAGCTGTGAAAAAACCCAGAGTGAATCAGACTAGCGCTGATGTAGGCTTGGCAGCTGTGAAAGCGAGTTTAACTCAATTGGGAGTTGATCCAGCCAATTATATTTTAGTGGATGGTTCGGGTTTATCGCGTCGTAACTTAGTGACACCAGAAGCTTTTGTACAAACTTTGCGAGGAATCGCAAGAACACCAACAGCATATATATATCGCGCATCTTTACCCGTGGCGGGTAAAAGTGGAACCTTAAAAGACCGCTTTCAATATACACCTGCTGAGGGCATTGTCCAAGCAAAAACAGGTACGTTAACGGGTGTAGTTTCTCTATCTGGATATATGAATGCGCCTAAATATGAGCCGTTGGTTTTTAGTATTCTCGTCAATCAATCGGAACAACCTGCAACAGTTTTGCGGCAGGCAATTGATGAAATTGTTGTGTTGTTAACACAATTGCAGCGTTGTTAACAAATGTTTAGAGATATAAATATCAAAAGTAAAGGGATTTTAGGCTGGTTAGCTCAAGCAAAGACAAGTGATTTTACCTTCCTAGAACGACTGGACGAAATGAGCGATCGCTATGTTGATAACTGCGATGTTTTCAGTTTAGAAGATCCAGAAAATATAGCGGATAAAGAACTTTATGATTTACTGATGACTGAATATCCAAACTGGCTAAAATTAGCTAAAATTAAGAAGTTATTACCATAAAATTTATTTACTTTAAATAAATGTCTCTTTACGATCGCCTGAATTGAACCAAACCAAATCGCAAGCTCAAAGCCCCTATTTAGCAACCTATAGACTTGAGTAGACTTCCCAAAGTCTGTTGTCAGGGATGTCAATCAACAAATCACTCAAACCTTGCAATCCCACAGCTTGAAGTTGTGGGAGTGTCAATAATTTGGAGTCCCATTATTACTAAGTCGCGTTCAACGCTGTCAATTTCGGCAACTTTAGGTAAATGTCCCCAAGGTTGAAAACCAAATGTTTCAAAAAGTTTTAAACTGGGTTGATTGTGGGCAAAAATAAAGCATAGTAAGGTCTTTAAACCCAAAGTAGGACTTTCATTAATTGCTTGTGCTAATAGTTGCCGTCCCAAACCACATCGATGGAAGCCAGGGGCTATGTAAATACTAATTTCGGCAGTAGTATTATAGGCGGGTCGCCCATAAAAGGATTGGAAACTCAGCCATCCAGCAATTACTCCCTCTACTTCGATTACCCAAAGTGGGCGTCGTGAAGGCGATCGCGCCTTGAACCAAGGAAGGCGACTTTCTACAGATACTGGCTCTAAATCAGCAGTTGCCATGCGGCTAGGAATTGCAGCATTATAAATTGCCACAATTGCAGGTAAGTCAGTTTCAGTCGCATGGCGAATAGTCATTGGTAGCGTCTCGGAAAAAATCTTGAGAAAATATTCAAAAATAATACAGCGTTACGCAAGCCGAAACACACCCTTCTCTCTTAGAAGAAGTGGTATTGTAGGGGTGCGATCGCAATCCTCGTCAAAATCATCCACAAGGGTTAAGCTTGCAAAGTTTGTTTTATCCTAAATATGGCTCTCATTTTATAATTCACCTCTATAAATCAGCTTTTGTCTATGTTTTTGTATAAAATACTACTATGAGTATTTGGGTCTTGGGAACCAGGACTCCTGACAAGAGGAGGGAATGTAAGACCAAAAAAACTACGAAGTAATTGATGGCTATTCCCGATGAATTGGGAGAGCTACGTCCGTCTTACGGCGGGGTAGCTCACAGGTTGCTTATATGTCTTCGCTCCGCAGTTCGTGCAGGGAAAAGAACCTGCCCCCTGCCCCCAAGCCCTACAGGCGTTCAATCAACTCGGTCAAACTCAGACTAGAATTAGAATGGATGTGACGTTCTCTAGTAGCCAAAGTGCCAGACTCTTTGCCATTGCGCGATCGCTATCTTGCCTTAATCGATGAAATTGTCGAAACCACCCTCAAGGGCAAAATTAGCTCTGTGGAGATGGTGTATCAAATGCTGCTTAAAGGAATTACTTCCGGGACAGGGGAAGTCTTTGAGCTAGCTTTGAGCGATCGCTTGAATGCTCTCCAAAATCAAGTCGATAGTGAAAAAGACGAACTAAAAAAAGCCAAGGCTACTCGGAGTTTGAGAGCCATTAAAACCATTCAAAGTCAATGGCAACGTTGGCAAGAGCAAAACAAGTCCACAGAAGCGATCGCCTCCGCAGTTACAGAAATTACCTCAGCTCCTGCTGACGAGCGTCTAGCCGTATTTTTACGGATTACTGACCCCAATCAGAAGTATCCGCTAAATTTGCAACAGTTACAGGAATTATCAAAAGCATTGCAGCAATTTGCCCAGGCAGATGCTGATTTAGAACAATTTTCTGAAGGGATTACCCGTGGTTTAGCTTCTTGGCAGCGATTGCAAGACAACTTGCTCAGTTGGCTGTACGAGCAAAAAGAATCTCTGGGATTTGGTGGCGTACCGGGAGAACGTGGCCCTTGGGCAAGTTGGGCGAAACAACTCAATAGTGAGTTACCCCAAGAACTGCTTCGCACCTTGGCTAGGGAAGAATCGGCAATAGAGTTTGCCGAACGACAACGGGGTATCACCCTCAGAGATTGGGTGGAAATGGCATTGATTTTACAATTCTTGCAACGAGGACTAATTAACTGGTTTGACCAACAAGCTTACGATGTTAAAGCCGGGCCAAAGTTGTCCATTTCCACATTCTTGACCTTTGCAGTGATTTGGAGTCAGTTAGCAAGTGGTTTTGGGAGCATTGGTAAAGTATACAGCAATGCCTGTTCTCAAATCATGCTCCAGATATTGCGAACCTTTGCCCAGCGTCCATATTTTCCCTTTTACGGCGGGATTTTTGCCTCTTTTACTGGCAATTATTTGCGAGATGCCCTCGATTATTTGGATGAACCATTGCGACGAGGCGAGGGAACCCAAGAAAAAGCGCGGATTTTGACACTTTTAGGTTATTCCCAGCGTGCTTTGGGACAATACCAGCGCTCACTTGATTTTCATCATCAGGCGTTAGAGATAGCCAGAAATGCAGGCGATCGCGCCTGTGAAATTGCCAATCTCAACCACCTCAGCCGCACTTACGTGCAACAGCAAAATTATGCTGAGGCAATTAACTACAGTCAACGAGCATTAATACTAAGTCGGCAAGCAGGCGATAGAACAGGAGAAGCAAACGCGCTGGTAAATTTAGGTTACAGCGAAGTGATGCAAGCTCAAGAACTGGAAAACTTAGAACCAGAAACTTATGAAGCTGCAATTAACTATTTGGAACAAGGTTTAAAATTATCAGAAAAATTAGGTGATATTCAAAGTAAAGCCTTATGTGTCAGCAGTTTAGGAATTGCTTATCTAGTAATTGGAGAACACCAAACTGCAATTAAATATCTTGAAGATGGCTTTAAAACAGCGCAAGTTTCCGGCGATTTGTATCTTCAAGGGCGAAACTTAGCTTATTTAGCAGAAGCTTATTATCACTTACAAAATTCCGAAAAAACTGTTTACACAGGCTGCTTAGGAATGTATCTTTTGGAGCAAATTGCTTCTAATGAGTGGCGACAACCAGCAGGGTTACTGACAATTTTACAAGGGCAAATCGGGGCAGAAGCTTTCCAAAAGTTCTTACAGCAACATCGCCCGAAAATTATTGCGGTTATTGGTGTAGATGGGTACGATCACATTCCGCAATTATTAGAAGAATATAAACAAGATATGTAAAAAAGTATAGCGGTTCTCGTTTACGTGAGGTACACCCGTAGGGGCACGGCACTGCCGTGCCCTTACACCTCGCGATATAATGTTGTACCGCATCTGAATGGGAACCGCTATAATTTGATTCAGGTTTAACTGCTTCCAAGTGCCGTAGCTTTCGTGTTCAGCGACTTGAAGAGCAAAAGTAGTGAATTAAGCCCCCCTTTTGAAGGGGGGTTGGGGGATCTTCCGGGGCAAAATATCACTAACACCAAGCGTATTGCTGTCTACTCAGGAAGTTTGCTTCTTATCTGTTTGGTAAGCCTGCAATAGATATTCACCATTGAAATGAATCAAATGAGTTGCATCTTCAGCAACCCAAACATCGGTTTCCCAAGCAATTTCTGCCAGATATCCCACCATTGCTTTACGACTGAGAAATGTTGTTACCATCACCAGAGGTATTTGGGCACTTCTAAATAAAACTTCAAGTTCCTTCTTCCGTTTAGGATTAATTGGGCCGTGTGAGGTTACAGCTTCAATCAGTACCAACCAGTTATTTGTTGTGAAGTGAATAATCACATCTGGCATTTTGCCATGTGAATCGATGTTAACGCCCAAATCTGCCAATGCTGCTTCATCGAAGTGGGCGAACTTTTCATCTGTATCGCCAACATAGATTAGCTTTCCGCTAGGAGTAAAACGAGGGGCAAAATCATTAATAACTTTTTCAATTAAAATATTTTGACCACCTGGTGATAAATTTTTAATTTCTCGGTTAATCACTATTGGAATACGGGACATTTCGCGCTCTTGAGCATACTGCTTTTTCAGAGTTTCAACTGAAGCAAGGTAAGTGCAGATGCTCTTTTCCCAGTCGTTAGTGGCGTAAGTTTTTAATAGTTCTAACGCACTGTTTTCAATTTGATATACAGTTTTAGGACTGTTGATAGGGCGGCTTAAATCATCTGGATTAGCAACTATCAAAGCTGCATCTAGAAATTGATGCACTGTCTGGCGGCGAACTGTTTCCCGTGTGTTGGGCTTATAGGTTTTACCATAATGTTGAGCCATAAAGTTCATCATCGGCGTAATTCCCATCAAAGGGGAAGTGGCTAATTGCCAAGAGTCTGTCGGTTTTAAGTCAAGCAACGCCAAGAGAGTTAAAGCTGATCGTTCGTTAAGCTGCGATCGCAGAAAGCCCAATTGTGTCAAAATTTGCAGCGCTTCATCAATTCGAGACTTAGTTGCAATTGGATTATTCTCTGACAGATTGGACATACTCAGTAGCTGATTTT
This sequence comes from Nostoc sphaeroides, assembly GCF_003443655.1. Taxonomy (NCBI): domain Bacteria; kingdom Bacillati; phylum Cyanobacteriota; class Cyanophyceae; order Nostocales; family Nostocaceae; genus Nostoc; species Nostoc sphaeroides. The sequence continues at coordinate 4,576,537 of NZ_CP031941.1, read as the reverse complement.
CTATAAGTTCATCAATTTCCTGCAAAGAAGGAAACTGATCTTTAAACTCCGTCCCTAAACATAATAGCTGTGACAAATTAGGGTACTTTAATTTTCGCAAATCTGTTGCATTGACCTGAGTATGCCCATTGAACAACCGAAAAAAAGCATCAACTAAGGTTGAATTGAGATAAACAGCAAGTCCACGAGCCAAGGTAAGGCTAAGTCCACGCCCATCTTTGTGAAAGTAATTCAAGTGATTTTCAAAGCCGACATAGGCATAATTAAATTGGTCGGCATCATAAACCACTGCAACAACACGCCTTTTCTCTTCTTTCGATGAGAATCTTTTGCACAGGACATAATGCTCATTTGGTATCAGAAGATTCGCTGTTTCTTCTATATAAACTATCCCTTGAGGTTTTTTCGTTATTTTTGGATACTCTACATATCCATTCGATAAATTCACCGGGTAAATCAAAGGAACAGTATTATTTTCTGGATTTGTCCTTAAGTACTCTTTTGCTCGGAAATCTACTACCCGTCCAGTTGAAACTGTTAATCCTAAATCTTTCAATGTACATGTAAAAATTGACATTCGCCGAACGATTTGCTGGCTAATATCATCTGGAATAATATGAATAAACTGCTCTAAATCATTAGGGTGAACTAACTGCGAATATGTTACAGAGTGTGACATTATCAAGTCATCATTAGCGCCACAGCTGCTATTGATAATTACGCTGTTAGACTTTTGCTTTTGTTTTGTAGCTTGGATAATGATAGTTTCTTGCAAAACATCATCATCATTAAATGCTTCTTGCCGCGACTCAAATAGATGCACTTGCTCTAAAGCCATCATCTCTAAAAACATCTTGCGAAAGTCACGGAAATACGGCCCATTGCAAAAACTGCGCGGGGTAATCGCTACAAACTCCCCACTTGGTTTTAAAAGTTGCGCTGTTGCAGCCATAAAACCAGTATAAAGATTGCTAGTTTCCAAACCGATGGAACGCAGCAACTCGCGCACCTTGGAATGAGCATTGATTTTTAAATAAGGCGGGTTGAGAATAGCATGGGTAAATTCTGTTGCGATTGCACTATTCAATAAACCAAGCTTTTGCAGCCTGACTGCATCTTCGATAAAATCAGTCTCACGAATTTCGTAATTGAAGGAAATACCTACATGTTGACATTCCTTCTCACATAGCTTTAGAGTCTGATGCAAATATCGAATTAGAAAAGGGTCAATTTCATAAGCTACAACGCGCAAACTTGATGTGGGTTTTTGATGCTGGCATACTTGTACCACAAAAGCCGCTAGTAATGAACCGATTCCTGCTCCAGCATCAAGCAAGGATATTTCAGGCAAATCAAGGCTATTAAACATCCCAGCCATCAATTGGGCTACTGAGGCGGGAGTGAGAAACTGACCCATCGACCCTTTTTTGTCTTGCCTTAGCTTTAAACTTACTACAGCCCGATAAAGATCGACTTCTGCAAGCAAGTTTCCACTTGATAGTTTTGCGAGGCTGGTAAACTCTAAACTACTGTTATCACTTGCTACTAACGCTCTACTGCTTGATGGGACGATCACGGTCTGTCTTCTTAATTGCGATCAAGTTTACAACAACTTTACGGCATCCTAATGTCTAAGACCGATCGCGTTGTGCAAAACCTCATATCATTTCGCTATGAGGATGCATTTAATATTTATTTTAGGACTTACGCAAAACTATACGGTGTAGGGGCAATTCATGAATTTCCCCTACCTGAAAGATAAGGGTTTTGTCTATTGTTTGCGTAAGTTCTGTATTTATTAAACGAACCGCAAAGGACGCAAAGGGCACAAAGGAAGAGAGGGATCAAGTAATTATTGCAAGTTTATTTACTCAATACTCAAAGAAGTCCTGCTGATTCATATAATCGTTTGAGCATTGCTGAAATTTTTGTACCATAATCTAAATCTGCTGACCAGCGCCCTGATAGCTGATCAATTAATGGTGCAATCCCGCGTGTGACAAAGCGAAATCTTGGATCTACTACTTCTTGTACCAAAGGTTCTAAACTAGCGTAAGCTTTCAAATGTTGGATGTGTGCCCTCACTCCAATTCTGGCACTTGGAAAAGACGCAGCCTCGGCACCACCACCGATCGCACCTAAGCCTGCAAAGTTATTTTGCTCAGGTCTAATATCGCCACCAAACCGTAAAAATCCAGTTTCTACACACATTTGGCAAAAGGCAATATCATAGTTAACTCCCTCTATCCCTGCTTCTTCCCGATAAATTTTTGGGATGTCAGGAAACTGTACTAAAGCATTTTCATTATTATTTCTGAGGAATAATTGTAACTGTACTTCAGAAGTATTACCGTTCGACATCACCCGCGAAAATTGACCAGGGCAAACCACCAAATTTGATCGCAAGCTAACAGTACGCGTTGCAGCATTCCAACTGACTGCAACATTAAAATCTCGCAGTTCAATCGCTTTGACGTAAACTACTTTGCGATAGGTAATCCGATTGACATTAGCCGCTTTTGAAAGGTCAATTCGCAGAAGGTCTACTAAATCAATGGGGATGTAAGCATTACCATTAACTAAAACTCCTTGCTCTGAATAATTTTGTCCATTAATATTAATATTAATTGGCGGATAATTTGCTGCGGTCGGAGTTCCAGGAGTGGGGTCAATTGCACGACTCCAAGTCACCAATCCATCGACAATTCCCAAAGCAAAATCGCGGCGACGACTTTGCAGCAAAGCCCGATCCTCTGGATTACTGAGAAACCCCACTTGCATCACCAAAGCTGGAAGCGTTGTCTGACGACAGAATGCTAAACTACCCAATCCACTATTTGTATCTGCCTTGACTCCCCGATTCGGCAATTGGGGTACGCGGCGCAACAACGCCACTAACAACTGTTCAGCATTACTCTTGCGATCGCTATTATTAGCAATATAGAAAACGCCAGCCCCACGCACAGAAGGGCTGTTAGCTGCGTCAGATTCAATCTCTAGGGCGACATCACCCCGGCGGCCACGGGAATTGATCCAGGTGATAGTTTGGGCGGCGCTTAAGTCATCAGGAACCGCCAAAATTTCCAAATTCCGCGCCCTCAGTTCTGTGACAATCAAATCCCGCAGCAGAATCATTTCTTTAGCTTCAGTTGTACCACCTGCGATCGCACCTGGATCTACCCCTCTAGCTTCTTTGCCTCCGTGAGCCGCCGAAATAAAAATACGCCCCATTTTAAGTAATTCCTCTGATAAAATTCAATGTAAAATTATATAGATCACTCTTGGTCTAGCAACAAGAATATAATAGCCATCAGAAGTCTTTTGTCATTTATCCTTTGGTATTTCTCCAAAGTTGATGGCGAGGAACTGGGGACTGGGGACTAGGGACTAGGGACTGGGTAATAGGTAATGGGTATTTCAATCCCCAATCCCTAATCCCATGCAAATCCCCCGCTTGCACCCAGATACAATTGAGGAACTGGGGACTAGGGACTAGGGACTGGGTAATAGGTAATGGGTATTTCAATCCCCAACACCCAATCTCTCATCCCTAATCCCCAATCCCCAATCCCCAGTCCCCAATCCCTAATCCCATGCAAATCCCCCGCTTGCACCCAGACACAATTGAGGAAGTTAAACTACGGGCTGATATTGTAGATGTCGTCTCGGAATACGTAGTTTTACGCAAACGTGGGAAAGATTTCGTCGGGTTGTGCCCCTTCCACGATGAAAAATCTCCCAGTTTCACCGTCAGCCAAACCAAGCAATTGTATTATTGCTTCGGTTGTCAAGCTGGAGGAAATGCCATTAAGTTTGTCATGGAGTTGGGGAAGCGTTCTTTTGCTGATGTGGTGCTGGATTTAGCACGGCGTTACCAAGTACCTGTGCAAACTCTCGAACCCGAACAACGCCAAGAATTACAGCGTCAGCTATCTTTGCGTGAACAGTTATATGAAGTTCTGGCAACATCCGCACAATTTTATCAACACGCCCTCAGACAATCTCAAGGGCAACAGGCACTTCAATATTTGCAATCTAACCGCCAATTCAAAGAAGAAACTATACAGCAATTTGGTTTAGGTTATGCCCCCGCAGGTTGGGAAACTCTCTATCGTTATCTAGTGGAAGATAAACATTACCCAGCGCAGATACTAGAAAAAGCGGGATTGATTAAGCCACGCTCTTCCGGGGGCGGTTATTATGATGTATTCCGCGATCGCTTGATGATTCCCATCCGTGATGTGCAAGGGCGTGTTATTGCCTTTGGTGGTAGAACCCTGACGGATGAGCAACCTAAATATCTGAATTCACCAGAAACCGAGCTTTTTAGTAAAGGTAAAACATTATTTGCCCTCGATCAAGCTAAAGGTGGGATTTCTCAAGTCGATCAAGCCGTGGTGGTAGAGGGATATTTTGATGCGATCGCTCTCCACGCTGTTGGTATTAATAACGCCGTCGCCTCACTCGGTACAGCTTTAAGTTTAGAACAAGTCCGGTTAATATTACGCTACACCGAATCGAAACAATTAGTACTCAACTTTGATGCTGATAAAGCCGGCACTAATGCTGCTGAAAGAGCGATCGGTGAAATTGCCGAATTAGCATACAAAGGCGAAGTTCAGTTAAAAGTTCTCAATTTACCCGATGGTAAAGATGCTGATGAATATTTGCATAGCCACACCCCAGAAGATTATGGAGAACTGCTAAAAAATGCGCCACTTTGGTTAGACTGGCAGATTCAGCAAATTATTCAAGATCGTGATTTGAGACAGGCTACTGATTTTCAGCAAGTAACTCAACAATTAGTCAAATTACTTAAAAATATAGCTAACAGCGATACACGCAACTATTACGTTTCTTACTGTGCAGAAATACTCAGCTTAGGAGATACCAGACTTATACCCCTACGAGTCGAAAATCTGCTAACTCAAATTGCTCCTCCTCCGGCTACATACTCTAAACCTGTGTCAGCCAGAAAAGCATGGGGAAGTAGCAAATCCCCACTCCCCACTCCCTACTCCCCACTCCCCACAGAACGCAGCCTTTTAGAACACGCAGAGGCTTTATTACTGCGAATTTACTTGCATTGTCCTGAACAACGTCAAGCGATTATTGACGAACTAGAGGAGCGAGATTTGCAATTTAGTCTTTCCCACCACCGATTTTTATGGCAACAGATATTAGAAATTTCATCCGTTGATGGAGAAACAAAAAATTTTGCGTCTCAACCAGATTTAATTTCCCGCCTGCAAGACCAGTTTTTAGAATTTGGTAGCGAGATGGGGTTAATTTCCCATTTGTTTCATATCGATGAAAAAAACCAGAAAGAAATACTTCGGACTCCGCAGGTAGTTCAAGCTGCGATCGCTTGCATGGATTTAGTGATGCTTGAAAAACGCTATCGCCACTTTTTGGAATTATGGCAACAAACCGATCCAGAAACTGAACCAGAGCGATATCAATCGTATTATCAGGCTTTCTACGCTGAAAAAATCAAGCTTCAGAAAATAGACCGACAACGGTTATTTTCCATCACCGAGTTGTTATAGTCTAACTCTTTATTAGACCTGAATACATTATCAGTTAAGCATTTCTTTCAACTCTTGGAGACGCTGCGCGAATGCGCTTATACCATTTTTTTGTGAGGCTATACTAAACTCTTTTAACTTCTTTCTTTCTTTCTTTCTTTCTTTCTTTCTTTCTTTCTTTGTGTCCTTTGCGGTTCGTTTTTCTTTCTTGTACTTAAATATCAATACAGTTCAGTTAAGGATTTGTGGTACTGATTTTAAACCTGTAGAGACGCGAAATTTCGCGTCTTTACCAAGGTTTTTGGGCTTAACTGAACGGTATTGACTTAAATATAGTTTAGCGCTCGTTTAACTTCCTAATACCAATTCAATTAATGATTGCAACACATCCTTGGGTAAAGACGCGATGAATCGCGTCTCTACAAATGGTCTATTTGTCGCATTATTTTTTCCAATTGGTATAACTTTTCAAATCCCTCTAAATCCCCCTTAAAAAGGAGAACTTTAAGATTTTCTGCCCCCCTTAAAAAGAGGGGTTGGGGGGATCAAAAGCCTCTCGTGCAACGTTAAAAGACTTGCATGTACACCCTAACCTTGTAGGGCAGAGAAATGGAAGTGAGGTTTTCCAGAACCCGTGAAAAATCAACTTATTGAACAGCTAACAAAGATTAGCGATCGCGTTTAGCAGAACGGCGCGATGCCGACGAACGCGCACCAGGCTTATCGCCATTCGTGGCAGGTGGCGCTGCCTTCCGTTTAGCCGATGTCTGTGGTAAAGGTTTAGGAGTACGAGCCGGACGCTGATCACGTTCGGGTTTGGCTCTGTGTTGCCGTCCATTTGGCATTGGTTCGGCATTGCTATCGGGGTTAGGTGCAAAACCAGCCACTACTTCCCTTGGCAAGCGCTGCTCGATCAGTTTTTCAATATCTTTCAATAGAGGGTATTCATCAACGGACACCAGCGATACAGCTTCACCTGACGCGCCAGCGCGGCCAGTACGCCCTATGCGATGAACATAATCCTCCGGTACATTGGGTAGGTCGAAGTTAACTACATGAGGCAGTTCGCTGATATCAAGACCCCTAGCAGCAATATCTGTCGCCACCAATACCTGTAAGCTACCATTCTTGAACTTTGCCAGAGCATTGGTACGCACCGGCTGGCTCTTATTCCCGTGGATTGCCAGTGCTTGAATGCGGTCTTCGCCCAACTGCTTAACCAAACGGTCAGCACCGTACTTAGTGCGGGTGAACACTAGAACTTGATACCAATTATCTCGGCGAATCAGGTGAGCAAGTAATTGACGTTTCTTGTCACGGTCTACTTGATAAACTTTCTGTGCGATCGTCTCGGCGGTAACGTTGCGGCGTGCTACCTCAATCATCGTCGGGTTATTCAGCAGTCCGGCGGCGAGTGTCTTAATTTTATCCGAGAAAGTAGCGAAGAATAGCAAATTTTGTCGCTTTTTGGGCAATAGTGAGAGGATGCGGCGGATGTCATGAATAAAGCCCATGTCCAGCATCCGATCTGCTTCATCTAGCACCAAAACCTCAATATGCGACAGGTTCAGCGTCCCTTGCTGTACATGGTCTAACAGTCGCCCTGGAGTAGCGACTAGAATATCCACTCGGTTCTTCAAACGCTGTTTTTGCAGATTAATACCGACTCCGCCGAACATCACCATCGAGTTTAGCTGCAAGTACTTGCCGTACTCGCGCACGCTTTCTTCAACCTGTGCGGCGAGTTCACGAGTCGGGGTAAGAATCAGCGCCCTGATCGGCGGGTATCCCTTATATGTACCTTTGATGCTTTTGTCAGACGACAACCGATGCAGAAGCGGTAGGGTAAAACTAGCGGTCTTTCCAGTACCAGTTTGTGCCCCAGCTAGCAAATCGCTACCAGACAAGACGGCAGGAATCGCCTGCATCTGAATTGGCGTAGGTTCAGTGTACCCGCGTTCGGTAACCGCACGGATAATTTCATTGGACAAGCCGAGATTAGAAAAAGACATAAAACTCCAAAAATAACATCGGCCTGTCGCCAATGGCGGCGTCAGTCTTAGGCGGACGGATAAAAAAGCGTTGAAAGGCTGATGGGCAATAGCGCAAAGACTGAAGAGCGAGTGCCGCAATTCCACATTTTAACAGATTGTAGTCCATTGTGTGGTTAAAGTTGCTCTGATTGAGTGTTGTGTTAAATTAGCATTACTTGGAATGTAAAATGTTGAACAATTAGGAGAAATTCGTTATCGCAATCCAAAAGCAACTGATTAATTCACAAATCAAGTCACCTAGTGTCTTCTTGATTGACCATGAGAATAACAATCGTGGTCTGATCGACACCAATGAGGCGCTACAGCTAGCCGAGAGCTTAGAGCTTGACTTAGTTGTAGTCTCCCAAGGTAAAGAGGCTCCAATCGCCAAGATTCTCAACTATGGCAAGCTTCAATATCAAAAGAAAAAACGTCAGAGCCAGAGTGCTAGACCCACGGTAAAGGAAGTTCGATTTGGTCTAAACGTGGGCGTAGCTGATTACAATTTACGCATCCAACAAGCAGGTGAGTGGTTGAGTAAAGGCGATTCAGTCAAGTTTGCCATCCGTTTACGAGGCCGAGAACATCAATATCGTGACAAAGCAGGAGAACTGCTAGACCGAATTGCAAATGATCTCAGTCAAGTAGGTAAAATCCAATCGCTGGATAAACGCGCACTAGTTGTTCAAGTTATTCCTGCTTAGTTAATCTTGCGATCGCTAGAGGATATATTTGTAACAGCTTGTAAATGAAAAAACCCAGAGGCTACACTGTCGCTTCTAGGGAAAAAACATTGAGAATTATCCCCACTGAAGATAGCAAGGGGATTTTTCGCTGTCCAATAGTGGACATGAGCTTGTTCTAAGCATATAGAACAATACAGTTCAGTTAAGGATTTGTGGTACTGATTTTAAACCTGTAGAGACGCGAAATTTCGCGTCTTTACCAAGGTTTTTGGGCTTAACTGAACGGTATTGGCATATAGAATAGTAGACAACCCTGTACAATAAGGTAAAACTTTGTACAGGGTTTTGTTTGATGTATAAACCGCATAAAATGCTCAGGAGATAAATCCCCGACTTTTGGTGAGAAGCCGGGTTTCTGAGTATTGTCTTTATTTATACCCAATCAATTATCAATCCTGAGCTATTGCTAATATCCAATTAGGTGTAGTACGTCCCTTAAGACGCTATAACCAGACAAATCCCAAAGTAAATATGCAAGGAATCCAATTGCTGCCAAGCGACCATTCCAAATTTCGGCTTGAGGTGTCCAGCCAAACAGAAATTCATTGCGATCGCGCCCATTGTATTCTGCTGCAACAGGTGGTAAATCTGTAGATGGACGAGTTCCTTGAGTTGCCATTTTTTTTCTCCAATATTTACTAACTTTTCAGGTGTTTAATGTTCTAGTAGCCAACTATGCGTAAAACGTCACGAACAACGCTATAGCCTGCTAAATCCCAAAGTAAATAGGCTAGAAAACCAATTGCTGCAAAGCGACCATTCCAAATTTCGGCTTGGGGAGTCCAGCCAAACAGAAATTCATTGCGATCGCGCCCATTGTATTCTGCTGCAACAGGTGGTAAATCTGTAGATGGACGAGTTTCTTGAGTTGCCATTTTTTTCTCCGATATCAATGTTTCAAATGTTTAATGTTCTAATAGCCAACTAAGCGCAAAACGTCACGAGCAACGCTATAGCCAGCTAAATCCCAAAATAAATAGGCAAAAAAGCCAATCATTGCAAAATGACCGTTCCGAATTTCGGCTTGAGGAGTCTAGCCAAACAGAATTTAATTGCGATATTTGCCATTCCATTCTGTTGTAATTAGTGGCAAATCTCTGGAATAACGAGTTGCCATTTTTTTCTCCTCAACGATTCATTTGTTAACTTTAATGTAGCTGTTTATAACTAGACTTATTTCTGTCTATGGGTACAAACCGTAGGCACTTCTTCTGGACGATTATCAGAAACGTATTTTTTTAGACAAATCCACCTTGAGAGGGTGACTAAAAACAAATATGTAAATAAATGTAAAGACGTTATAAAAAACTATAATTCAAAAAGAATCAATCGCTACAAATAAGCAATTCAAAAGTAAAAATTAGCTATACATAATTAAGATTAGGTAGTAATTTGATTAAGATTCTCATCGAAGGATAATAAAAGTTATATCTTTCGTTGGATAGACTTTTCAATCTTTAGAGAGATGCTTTAAACAGCCAAATTCCAGCATTCTGAGCTAATGAGTTAGGTATTGCCATAGGTACAAACATACATAAATACTAAGAGTTGCTTCTCAAGAAAATCTTAATTCCCCAAATTTAAACCTTAGAAGAAGGAAATACAATGTTCCAAAGTACGGAAATCATGCTGGGATACAAACCACTATGGTGGTTGGCACAGGTTCCAGTAGAATCTTCAAACGTTACGCCAGCACAGGCATCGGCTCTCATTTCCGGGCCGCACTTTTTTGTGGCTTTAATCTCCGGCGTGATTTTAGCCTTTGCTTTCCAATTAGTTCTAACTAATCTCTCCCTTGCAGCCGGTATTTCCTACCTGGGGCACTCATCTGACTCGGATTCAGATAGTGGGGAAGCGGAAAGTTTGGGCGGTAACATTCGCAAAATTGGCACCGCAGTAGGACTTTGGACATTAGTCACTGTGACGGTCGCCTTATTTATCGCTTGTTTTCTGGCAGTGAAATTGAGCCAGGAAATCTTTAGCCCAGGATTGGGAGCGATTCTCGGTTTGGTGATTTGGGGTGCTTACTTTTTACTCCTCGTCTGGGTAAGTTCCACTACCGTAGGTTCCTTAATTGGTTCAGTCGTCAATACGGCAACTTCCGGTTTTCAGGCGATTATGGGCACAGCTACCGCCGCACTGGGTGCTAAAGCTATCAATAACCAAGTTGTAGCAACAGCTGAAGCCGCCGCCGCCGCCGTCCGCCGGGAACTAGGAAGCGCCATCGACCCTGGAAGTATCCGGGAGAATATAGAAGATTACTTAGACAAGCTGCGTCCTCCAGAGCTAGATTTGTCAAAGATTCGCAGTGACTTTGAAAATTTACTCAACGATCCGCAACTAAAAGCGATCGCAGGGACTCCAGATATTCGCAACATCGACCGCCAGAAGTTTATCGAGTTAGTCAGCAGTCGCACTGACCTTTCCAAAAAAGATGTTACTCGCATTGCTGATACCTTGTATAAAGTTTGGCAGCAAGTCGTGGGTCAGCAATCACCCACCGAAGACCGCCTGGGTGAGTTAATGGATTATCTGAAATCACTTCCAGCAGGACAAAACAAAACCGATGAACTCAACGCCAAGCTGGATCGGTTATTAGCCGAACAGGGTGGTTCCAAAGAAGCTGACCAAAACCAAAAGGCAGCCCCTAGCGCAACGCAAAGTACAATCCAGCAAGCACTATCCGCCTTAACCGCCACTGTGCTGGGACGGGCAGATTTGCCTGATTTGGATGTGGAAAAAATCTTGCGTAGTCTCACCACGGCCAAAGAGAAAGTAACTCAACAAGCAGATAAGCTAGGTTTGCCAACACCATCACAACCCTATAGCCCAATTCGGGCTGATGTCGAAAACTACCTGCACAATACTTATGCTTGGCAACTGAGTCAGGAAAAAATCGCCCAGGAATTTCGTGATGTCCTCTACGACCCAGCTGCTGATCCTGGAATAGTCCGTAGGGAACTAGAACGACTATCGCGTAACGATTTCGTCAATATCTTGCAACAACGCGGACTCCTTACCCAAGCCCAAATCCAGCGCATTGCAGATCAGTTAGAAACTGTCCGCAAAGATGTGCTAGTGATAGTCACAGGTATTGAAGAAAGAGAGATAGTCCAAGACTTGCAACGGGCAGTGGAAAGTTATCTGCTGGTTACTCCGAAAGCAGATTTGACTTCCGAAGGCATTGAGCAGAATTTCAAACCACTGGTGCAAGACCCAGATGCAGATTATGAAACTCTGACATTGCGACTAGCCCACCTAGATCGTCAGGAAATGCGGGCGATATTGCTGCAACGGAATGATGTCCAGCTATATGAAGTAGATAGCATTCTCGATGAGTTGGAAAAACAACGCGATCGCATCTTGGTAGAATCCAAAGGGCTAGCAGAACAGGCGCAATATCAAGCAGAAACCCTGTGGCTGAATGTAGAATCATATCTGCGTAATACTGGGAAATCAGAACTGAATCCTGATGCTATCCGCGCGGAGTTCAAAAAGTTACTGGAAGATCCCCAAGCTGGAATTAGCTCAATTCGGGCGCGGTTGTCTCGCTTTGACCGCGATACCTTGGTGCAATTGTTGAGTCAGCGCGAAGATTTGAGTGAAGATCAAGTTAATCAAATCATCAATGCTGCTGAGGAGTCGTGGCATAACATTCGCCACACACCTCAAGCTGTAGTGGATAAAGCCAAAGAGCAATACGACTCTGTTACTACCACGATCGCAGATTATCTGCGAAATACTGGTAAACAAGAATTGAACCCAGAAGGTATCGGGCGAGATTTGACCAGATTGTTTGAAAATCCCAAAGAGGGAGCCGTAGCACTGCGCCATCGCTTGTCGCAGGTAGACCGGGATACACTGGTGAAGTTACTCAGTCAACGTAAAGACTTGAGTGAAGAACAAGTCAATGAAATCATTGATTCCACCCAAACTTCGATTCGCAACTTTGTGCGTGCGCCTCGTCGTTTAGCTACCCGCACACAGCAAAGAGCGGCAACATTCAAAGCTTATCTGGAAGAGTATCTGCGCCAAACTGGTAAAGAAGAACTGAATCCTGAAGGTATCAAACGCGACTTACAACTACTGTTGCACGATCCGCGAGTTGGGGTAGAAACTTTTAGCGATCGCCTTTCCCATTTTGACCGTTCTACCATCATCGCCCTGCTGAAAATTCGGGAAGATATTTCCGATGAAGAAGCGGCGCGGATTGCCGATAATATTGTATCCGTAAGAGATCAATTTGTAGAACAAGTGCGGAATATCCAACGAGGCATTCAAGATGCAATTGATGGGGTTTTTGCCCGCATCCGTAACTATCTCAACTCCTTGGATCGCCCAGAACTGAATTATGATAGTATCAAGGGCGATGTTCGCACATTTTTTGACGATCCCCAGGCGGGGTTTGATGCCCTGCGCGATCGCCTATCTTCTTTTGACCGTGATACCCTAGTGGCAATCATGAGTTCTCGTGAGGACATCTCTGAGGAAGATGCCAACCGGATCATTGATCAAATTGAACGGGCCCGCAACACAGTATTGCAACGTGCAGAACGCATACAGCATGAAGCCCAACGCCGCCTAGAACAGGTGAAAAATCAAGCACAACGGCAAGCGCAAGAAACCCGCAAAGCCGCAGCTTCAGCAGCATGGTGGCTGTTTGCTACAGCATCCGTCTCCGCGGTTTTCTCTGCATTAGGAGGAGTAATCGCTGTAGTTACGCAGTAGTTTAACAAGTTTAAGTTTCTCCGCTAAATTTAAAGCCTCCTGTTATGGGAGGCTTTTTTCTGTTTGGGATGTCATATTATGTCTGCTTGATTGTTTATAGCGCAATACAGTTCAGTTAAGGATTTGTGGTACTGATTTTAAACCTGTAGAGACGCGAAATTTCGCGTCTTTACCAAGATTTTTGGGCTTAACTGAACGGTATTGGTTTATAGCGGTTCCCATTCAGATGCGGTACAATATTATATCGCGGGGTGTAGGGGCACGGCAGTGCCCATAGGTGTCAAAACAATTCAAAATTCAAAATTATCAATTTCATTATTACAATCAGTGGGGGCTTGAAACCCGCCACTGATTGTAGACCACTGATTCTTTGAATCAGTGGGGGCTTGAACAAGCGAATTAATTAATTCAAAATTATTCTTCTTACTCATTTTGAATTTTGAATTCAAAAAATGGTCAACTTAGGCTCAAAGCTAGCTTAACTGTTAGCTGACTCGCCCGCCTCGAACTGAAGTTCAAGGCTCATAGCTCAAGTCTACTGAAGTAGACTAAAGATTATTAGGTATATTTTAGTCATCTTTAGATGACTTGAGCTATTAGCAAGGAACTTCAGTTCCTTGCGGGACATGACTTATACCTTAAGTTGACACCAATGGGCACTGCCGTGCCCTCACTTAAACAAGAAGTGCTATATTAAACCAATACCTTTGGGTTAAGGGTTATTGGTGTAGATAATTGGGCTTTCAAGACGCGATAAATCGCTAGGTTTTGTTGCTAATTCTGAACTGTATTGGCTTATTAAACCCGAAGAACCTGGATATAGGATGATACCAATTTTGACATATACAAACCTGTAAATCCAGATTAAAGAAGGCTTGTGGAATTTGTAATTGGTATAACTATGCCTTTAAATATAGTCATATATGAATATCTATTACCGCTCTAATCTCAGCAATTAGATGGGTGAAAATAGATTTTATTTAATGCTTTAATATTATTAAATAACTTGCAATAAAATTTCAGCCTATTCTCGATCGTTTCGGAGTTTTTGCAAGTTAATAATTTTTACCTAGATGGCAATTTCAAATCATGGAAAATACATTAGTTGATAAAACCTTCCGTGACAGCAATGGCGATATTGTTATAGCTCAAATGCCAAACCCACCACTGATTCTTTGGATAGGAGCTAGTTTACTAACTCTAATTTTTCCAAGTGGTAACATCAATACAGTGCTAGACGTTTTGGCAACTGGCTCATTGTTTACTTGGGGGTGGCTGGAACTATTTCAAGGCGTTAATTATTTTCGCAGAGGGCTAGGTCTTGCCGCATTGATTGGTCTTATCGCATCAAAAATTTTGTGATGACAAGGAAGCGATCAATAATATTAATCAAATGGGAGTTATAGCGGTTCCCACTCAGATGCGGTACAAGATTACATTCCAAGGTGTAGGGGCACGGCACTGCCCATTGGTGTCAACTTAGGCTCAAAGCTAGCTTAACTGTTAGCTGACTCGCCCGCCTCGAACTAAAGTTCAAGGCTCATAGCTAAAGTCTACTAAAGTAGACTAAAGATTTTTAGGAATATTTAGTCTACTTCAGTAGACTTTAGCTAAAAGCCAAGGAACTTCAGTTCCTTGCGGGACATGGCTTTTATGTAAAGTTTACACGTAGGGGCACGGCACTGCCCCTACGGGTGTAACTCACGTAAACGAGAACCGCTATATTGAACTCCCGTTTCTGTTCAAAGTCCAAAATGTGAATAAAGTTATGAAGGTGACGATCGCACTCAACGAGGAGCGCTGCTTTCTATCTCAGATATGGTAGATTTTTGGCGATGTCTTGACGACAAGCCGCTTCTCTACGAGAGGCTACGCTAACGCGTCTACGCACGATCAATGTACTTCATCAAATAAATCTCCTAACTTTTCTGAAGATAAAGTAAAAACCGCTATCTACACAGGTTGTAGTGGCAACTCAGAAGTCTGGCATTTTTGAAAGTCACAGTTCGTAAACCGATACCGTTAAACACCATTTTGCTTAAACCACGCCAAAAGACGTTTCCAACCGTCCTTAGCATCTTTCTCGCGGTAGGAGGGGCGATAATCGGCAAAAAAAGCGTGGGGTGCATCGGGATAGACAATGATTTCAGATTTGCTGCTGCTAGACTTTAAGCGATCGCGCATCTGTTCTACTGTATCAAGAGTAATACCTGTATCTTTCCCACCGTAGAGTCCGAGAACGGGGACTGTCAGGGACGATGCAATATCGACGGGATACTTGGGTTGAAGTTCGGTAGCATCGCCCACAAGTCGCCCATACCATGCCACACCAGCCTTCACCTTGGGATTGTGTGCGGCATATAACCAGGTAATACGGCCACCCCAGCAGAAGCCTGTAATCCCCAATTTACCGGCATTACCTTTAGCTGATTTCACAGCCCAGTTTACAGTCGCATCAAGATCGGATAACACTTGGGCATCTGGTACTTTGGCGACAATTGGGCGAATTTCGTTTATGTTGCTTAATTTAGTGACATCGCCTTGACGGATAAATAATTCGGGTGCGATCGCTAAATACCCCAAGTTGGCAAAGCGACGGGTGATATCCTGAATATGCTCGTGTACTCCAAAGATTTCTTGAATTACCAGAACAATTGGGAAATTTTCACCAGTGGCTGGTGCTGCTCTATAGGCAGGAATTTCGCCATCTTTAACAGGAATTTTCACCGCACCAGCTACCAACCCCTTGGCATCGGTGGTGATAACTTCGGCAGAAATGGGTTGTACTGCGAGGGCAAAACCCGTCGCCACGGTGGCTGTTGCGATAAATTTGCGACGTGTTATTTCTTTCATCATCTCTACTTTACAATTGGCGAAAACTTTATTATTGCTTATCCGTACAGTACTACAATGTAAATACTACGGTTTAGCAATCAGTTTATCGTGATATTGGCTTTGTTTGCTACCTCAGTTTTCGCCTGTATAGAAATAGCGATCGCTATATAAAAAGTAACTCTTCATAGGATCTCAAACGCTACAATCATACAATTTTAGATTTGAGATTGACAAACTTTAAGTTAAATTGTATTTTTTATATGTAAATTTAAAATAGCAAAATCAAAATTTTGTATTCTCTTCAAAAGTTGACGGTAAAAATCTCAATTTAACACTTGGTATCACCGCCTAACAAAGAGCAGATATTTATTTTTCCCGATTTATCCAATCTTCACCACCAGCTAACTGACTGAGATAATCATCCATAATCGCCGGTAATTCCTTTGGCGAATAATTATATGTTAAAGCCAGTAAACTAGTAGCTGTAGTCAAAATCTGGCTTTTATCTAGCATTCCAGACAACTGAGAGCGAGTAAATTTGCCATTCATCACTTCATCACTCGCATCTGCGATCGCATCCTCAATTACTTGATCTTCTATGAATTTTTCCCATTCATTTGAATTGATATAATAAGATGTTTGATTGTCTTTTAGATTGACTTCTTTAATTTCGCGGATTGCATTGCGAATAGAAGCAGCCCAAGAATTTGTTAATCGTTTTTCTACTTGATTTTTAATCAAATGAATTAATAGAATTCTTAAAAACGATTTAATCTGCCGCAGAATTGCCTTTTTACTCATCCCCTCTAATTCATCTACAATTGCCAAAGCATCTCCATAACGTCCTTCCAAAATACTTTTTTTCAGGTCTATTAGTTCCTGGGTCATTTTTTTTACCGCCTGCGTACTTTCCAATCTTCTCCACCGGATAGCTGAGTTAAAGTTTCAGCCACAACTGTCGGTAACTCCTTAGCTGAATAGGAATAAGTTAGTGCTAAAAACTTCAACGCAGTCTGAATAAGTTGTTTCCTATCGACTATTTCAGCGAGTTGAAATTGATTATATACTCCATTCATTACTTCATCGCTAGCATCTGCGATCGCATCTTCAATCACTTCCTCTTCTATCAAAGTCTCCCACTCATCTAAATTAATATAGTAAGATTTTTTATTATCTTTGATATTTAGCTTTTTAATTTCTCTGATTGAATTACGAATAGAATTTGCCCAGGAACCAGTTAATCGTTGTTCTACTTGGTTTTTAATCAAATGAATCAACATAATGTTTAAATAAGCTTGGATATTCCGCAGAATAGCTTGTTTACTCATGCCTTCTAATTCATCTACAATTGCCAAGGCATCTGCATAACGTCCTTCCAAAATACTCTTTTTGAGGTCTATTAGTTCCTGCGTCATTTTTTTATCGCCTACCTGCTTTCCAATCTTCTCCACCAGTTAGCTGAGTTAAATTTTCAGCCACAACAGCCGGTAACTCCTTAGCTGAATAAGAATAAGTTAGCGCCAACAACTTCAGAGCAGTCTGGATTATCTGGTTCCTATCCACCATTTCAGTAAGTTGGAATTCATTGTACATTCCATTCAAAACTTCCACACTGGCATCACGCACTGCTATTTCTATTTCATCTTCAATATAAGTATCCCATTCGTTTAAATTTATATAATAGGATTTTTTATTGTCTTTGAGGTTGAGTTTCTTAATTTCTATAAGTGAATTACGAATAGAAGCAACCCAAGAATTGGTTAATCGCTGCTCTAGTTGGTTTTTAATCAAATGAATCAGTAGAATCCTTAAATAAGCTTGGATATTCCGCAGAATAGCTTGTTTACTCATGCCCTCTAATTCATCAACAATTACCAAGGCATCTGCGTAACGTCCTTCCTGAATGCAACTTCTGAGGTCTATTAATTCCTGTGTCATTTGTTATTAACCTCAAAATTTCATCATGCTAATTTGAATATAACAGTTCTCACTTGGGTTCTATACAGTCGCAACCTCACCCCGTATTTTATGGGTGCAAACAATTCCCTCTCCAAAGCATCCTACGGTGTACACACAAGTCTAAAAAAGCTCTATTTCTCATTATTGTCTTGTTACTCTCATTGCCATGAAGAGCATGGGAGTGCCTGATTCGAGGCTACTGCCTCAAGTTTTATATTGAGTCAGAGACTCAATGAATGCATTCCCAGTCGGAGACTGGGAACGAGTCAAGTCTTATCAAGCAAGGTTTTTAGGACTAGTATTGTTCACTTCTGAGCCTGTACCACTTGCAAACTCCCACCTGCATATAAAGTTGGCTCACCCACATTAAACCCAGTCTCAGTTAACAATCGAGGCAAATCAGTTTTCAACAATTGCCAAGCTGTTTCCGTTTCAAACAACAACAAAAACACTGATATTCCAGGCCAAAATATCGGATTCGTCGGAGCATGAAAATCCACCAGTGTAAACACTCCTCCTGGCTTCAACACCCGATAAACTTCACTAATAATTTTTCGCAATTGCTCAGGCTGCATCTCGTGTAATGCAACGCTGGTATGCACCACATCAAATAGATTATCTGCAAATGGCATCTTCTCGGCAAAAGCTTCGAGATAGACTGCTGATGGTACATTTTGCCGCGCTCGTTGCAAGGACTTGGGTGAAGCGTCCAATCCTGTTACATTTTGTGATAATTTTACTAAAAATTGCGTCGTTTGACCACTGCCGCAACATAAATCTAAAACCTGAGTATCTGAGTGAATTGTTAAGCCTTGCAAAGCAAGTTGTCGAAAACGGGCTTCACCACCTACACTTAAGGCTGCTAAACGAGAGATACCATCATATAGCCACTGATAACGGTAACTCCAATCCCTTAAAATTGTTGCCATTGCATATTTCCTTGCTATTAAGCTTTATATTTAATAAAGATATATTGTTAACATTAGTAAAAAACCTGAAAAGATTGGGGGAAAGTAACTGCTATGGGTCGTGTAGGCGTCTTATTACTCAATCTCGGTGGCCCCGATAAGCTAGAGGATGTCGGGCCGTTTTTGTACAACCTATTTTCCGATCCGGAAATTATTCGCCTACCATTTCGCTGGTTGCAAAAGCCCCTAGCCTGGTTTATTGCCTCACGGCGAACCAGAACATCTCAAGAGAATTATAAGCAAATCGGTGGTGGTTCTCCACTGCGGCGGATCACAGAAGCCCAAGGGCAAGCTTTAAAAGAACAGTTGAGTCATTTAGGACAAGAAGCCAAGATTTACGTGGGGATGCGTTATTGGAATCCCTATACAGAAGAGGCGATCGCACAGATCACCCAAGATAATATAGAACACCTGGTAATATTACCATTATATCCCCAGTTTTCTATCAGTACGAGTGGTTCTAGCTTCCGGCTTTTAGAAAAACTTTGGCAAGAAGACCCAAAGCTTCAACCCATTGATTACACCGTAATTCCTTCCTGGTACAAAGAACCAGGCTACCTCCAGGCAATGGCGGAACTCATAGCCCAAGAATTAGAACAGTTTCCTAACCCAGATGAGGTTCATATATTCTTCAGCGCTCACGGCGTTCCTAAAAGCTACGTTGAAGAGGCTGGCGACCCTTATCAGCAAGAAATTGAGGAATGTACTGCTTTGATTATGCAGACCCTCAATCGACCCAATGCGCACACCTTAGCTTACCAAAGTCGTGTCGGCCCAGTAGAATGGCTCCAACCTTATACTGAGGATGCCCTCAAAGAACTAGGCGCAAAGGGCGTGAAAGATTTGGTTGTCGTACCAATCAGTTTTGTCTCAGAACACATCGAGACTCTGCAAGAAATTGATATTGAATATCGGGAAGTAGCAGAAGAAGCAGGAATTCACAATTTCCGTCGTGTACCTGCTCCCAATACCCATCCAGTATTTATTAATGCACTTGCAGACTTGGTGATTAATGCGCTGAAAAATCCCAGTTTCAAGCTTTCGCAAGCTGCCCAAATGAAAAAAATGGTGAAAATGTACCCTCAAGAGGGTTGGGAATGGGGTTTGACTACTAGTGCTGAAGTATGGAATGGGCGGATTGCCATGCTGGGTTTTATTGCATTAATCATCGAGTTGATTACCGGTCATGGCTTCTTGCACATGATTGGACTTTTGCAGTGAAAAGAGTTAGGAGTTAGGAGTTAGGAGTTAGGAGTTTGGAGTTTGGAGTTTGGAGTTAGGAGTTAGGAGTTTGGAGTTAGGAGTTAGGAGTTTGGAGTTTGGAGTTTGGAGTTTGGAGTTTGGAGTTAGGAGTTAGGAGTTAGGAGTTTGGAGTTTGGGGTTTGGAGTTTGGGGTTTGGAGTTAGGAGTTTGGGGTTTGGAGTTAGGAGTTAGGAGTTAGGAGTTAGGAGTTTGGAGTTTGGCGTTGCTGATTAGATGTATGAATCTTGGTATAGAGACGTTGCATTGCAACGTCTCTACAAAGGTTTTGAAATTATGCAAGATCATTTTCATACCTGAATTCAGCAACGCCTAAATTCTTGTCCCTAGTTCTTCACTCTTAACTCCTAACTTTTCACTCTTAACTCCTAACTTTTCACTCTTAACTCCTAACTTTTTACTCTTAACTCCTAACTTTTCACTCTTAACTCCTAACTTTTCACTCTTAACTCCTAACTTCTCACTTTTAACTCCTAACTTTTCTGCCGATACCAGTCATACCATTGTTTAGCACTACGAACTGCAAACCACAGCAGTATTAAAGCAATTAATCCTCCTTGCCAGGGAGCATCAAAGGCAAAAAGTACTAGAGCAACACACAAGGTATCTTGAAGAAAGACTGCCCACAATGGTAAGCCGCGTAACCGATAGAACCAACCAACTTGAACTAGCTGGAGTACTAAAGCTAAGGAACCCCCAATACACCCAATCATCCAGCTTGGCGTTGCTGTTGCATTAGCTACTGCTAACCCCATAATTGCCCCCACGACGGGAGACATGAATAATTGAACTAGTTGTAGCAATCTTTGCCCCCATAGCTTTTTTGAGGCTAATAATTCAACTAAAGACCAACAGCTGAGGCAGGCTAACAAGATTGGTGGAGAAATGTGAGATAAAATTGGAACTTGCGACCACAAGCTACTACCCTGCAACAATCCAATAAGCAGCAGAGGTGTAGCTATTCTCATTCCTGCTGCCGCCGAGGCTGAAAGTGTGGCTAGGATTTCAATCATGAAAGCACTCGAAGCACTAATAAATAACAAGTAAATATGTGTTATTTATACTACCCAGTGCTGTCAAAAATTCCAGCACCAAATTAACAGTCTTCAGCAATGCAATACTAAAAATTTTTGGTATTTTTATAGCGTTTCCCGGCCTAGTGACGTACACTCGTAGGGGCACGGCACTGCCGTGCCCCTAAACCTTGCGATATAATTTTGTACCTCATTTGAATGGGAACCGCTATATATATCTAGGACTTACGCACTTTACAAATTAAGCATCTTATAAATCTCAAGCTTATTAAGATAAAAGCCTTGCCTTCCCTCGTTCCTGGGCTGCTGCGTGGGAATGCGATCGCTCGGAGGCTCTGCCTCCTAGTTTGACAGGAGGCAGAGCCGGACACAAGAGCATTACAAGATAGAACCTTGTAACGAGAATTCACCTTTCGTTATGTCTGTCAATGGGTAAGTTTTATATATCTTCTTTGAAAAACTTTGCGTATTTTTTGAGTAACAGGTTAGTAGTAAGCGCTTCAGCGCTCACTACAAGCAAATTAATTCCTAAATTCCCAACCGTTGATAAACCTCTTCTAAATGGCTTAGATGCTGCTGGGGGTCAAAACATACTTCTAGTTCTGCTGGGGACAACTTTTCGGTAACGCGAGGATCTTTGCTAATCAAGTCCTGGAAATTACCTTCTGGCTTGTTCCAAGCGGCGTGA
The DNA here is from genome assembly GCF_003443655.1 of Nostoc sphaeroides. Lineage (NCBI taxonomy): Bacteria > Bacillati > Cyanobacteriota > Cyanophyceae > Nostocales > Nostocaceae > Nostoc > Nostoc sphaeroides. The sequence continues at coordinate 4,554,758 of NZ_CP031941.1, read as the reverse complement.
GCGCTTTCTTGAACGATCGCATAAGCTTCTTCTCGCTGGCTTCCCTTGTCTATCAAGGCAAGCAGGACTTTTTGGCTGAACACAACGCCGCCGTAGCAGTTGAGATTTCGTTCCATGTTCTCAGGATAAACCAACAGGTTTTTTACCAAGTCGGTTATTTCTATTAACATAAAATGCGTCAAAGTGCAAGCATCTGGCAAAATTACCCGTTCTACAGAACTATGGGAAATATCCCTTTCATGCCAGAGAGCAACGTTTTCCAAAGCTGCACCGGCATGGCTTCTGACGAGTCGCGCCATTCCCGTCAGCCGTTCCGAACGGATGGGGTTGCGTTTGTGTGGCATTGCCGAAGAACCTTTTTGACCTTTGGAGAAAAATTCTTCAACTTCCAGAACGTCTGTTTTTTGGAGATTGCGAATTTCTACAGCAAAACGTTCGATGGATGCTGCTACCAAAGCTAATTGTTGCACATAGTCGGCATGGCGATCGCGCGAAATAACTTGCGTTGAGGCCGTATCGGGTTTGAGTCCGAGTTTTTGGCAAGCGATCGCTTCTACACGCGGTTCCACATTGGCATAAGTTCCCACCGCACCAGAAATCTTACCCACAGCGATCGTTTCGTGGAGAATTTTCAGGCGTTCTTGGTGTCGCAACACTTCTGCTAACCAGCCAGCTAACTTGAAACCAAAAGTAATCGGTTCAGCATGAATACCATGCGATCGGCCAGCCATCACTGTATGACGATGTTCCCGTGCTTTTTCACGAATTACCTGAATCAAATCTTCCAAACGTTGCAATAATATATCTAGACTGGCAACCAATTGCAGTGCTAAAGCTGTATCCAAAACATCCGAACTAGTTAAACCCAGGTGAATGTAACGTCCTGCATCACCTACATATTCGTTGACATTTGTCAAGAAAGCGATGACATCGTGGCGCACTACAGCCTCAATTTCCAGCACCCTATCGGGGTCAAAATCTGCCTTGGCCTTAATTTCCTCAACCGCCTCAGATGGGATGTAACCAAGTTCAGCTTGAGCCTCGCAAACAGCAATTTCGACTTGCAGCCAAGTTTTTAGCTTATAGGCTTCACTCCACAGATTAGCCATTTCGGGCAAAGTATAACGCTCAATCACAGTTTGGCACAGAATACAACCGTCATATTTTACAGTTTAATTAATGTAGATCGCTTTTTAGTACTGCTTTTTGCTCAGGGACGGTACTAGTTTTAGAGTCGAAGGTGATGATACTAATCCTGCCATCAGCCTCGATATATGCAAACTTCACATCTGTTAAAAATTCCACACCTTGCTGGCGTAACTTGCTCATCAACTCATCGTCTGTAATTAACTCTCGTTGCAAATGACGCTCAATCATCCGACCATTTTTTACCAGTAGCAGTGGTGGCTGATTCAGAAAACGTTGGAACTGGGGGATTTTGTAACCTAACCAGTTCAGCAAGTAACTCCAAAAAATCACAGTTCCTACCAGGATAGCGCCTTCAGTAATTGATGTATAATTACTTGCCATAGCATTTTGGGCAGCTTCAGCAAATAGCACAACTACGAGTAAATCAGTAATTCCTAGTGTTCCTAGTTGTCGGCTAGGAAGAAAACGTAGCACTGAGAATAGTGCTAAATAAACCAGCGAACCACGGATAATTAACTCAAAGATGCTGATGCTAGGAATAAAGATTGCCTGCCAATTGATAAAAAACCATTTTTCCATTAGCACTGATTTTCTTCCTTTGTTAATAGACTTCTGGAAAAAATCCAGTATCACGTTATTTATCTGTGGTCTGATTTCATCAGACTAACTTTTATTAGAGGTTAAATACTTCAACATCTATCAGAGTTACAAACATATAATCTCAGTATTCAGGGATTAAAATCGCTGATTTTTTCTTCTCTGTTTTAAACGCTTGGGCTTATTGAAAGACTGGAACAAGCGATTAATCAAATTAGAATAAGGCTTTTTCTTAGTGGACGATTGCCCCGTTGGAGCCTTGCCATTATATTCCCTGTTATCAGATAAAGGTATGGCATGTTTAGATGGAGTAATGCCGCTACCGTACCTTCTGGCATAAACTTGAGTAAACTCTGCACCGAAGAAAAGAATCTGCGCGGCATAGTTAACCCAAGCTAAGATTACCACCAGTGAACCAGCTGCACCATAGGCTGAACCAAAACTGCCATTACCTAAATATTGTCCTAACAAAAATCTCCCGATAGAAAATAAAAAGGAGGTGAGCATGGCTCCAATTAAAACATCACTCCAAGCAATTTCGACATCTGGTAGAACTTTAAAAATGAGTCCGAATAGGAACGTAGTGATGGCAAAAGAGATGATGAAATTGAGAATCTGCCAGAGGAAATCGACACCAGGTACTAAGTTACTAAAGTATGCTACTAATGCTGCTAATGCCGTACTAATTACCAGAGAAACTAAAAGTAAAAAGCCAATACCTATTACCATTGCAAAGGACAAAACCCGTAGGCGAATCATGTTAGTTACATTGCGTCCGGGTTTCGGTTTCACTTCCCAAATTGTGTTGAGGGAATCTTGCAACTCGGTAAATAAGCCAGTAGCACCTAATAACAAAACTACGACACTAATGATAGAAGCGATCGCTCCTGTTTGTGGTTTGTTAGCATTGCTAATAGCTGTTTGGATAAATTGTGCGCCATCTTTGCCGACTAAACCTTGAATTTGTCCGACGATTTGACCCCTTGCCGCTTCTTCTCCAAATACTGCCCCTGCGATCGCAATTACAATAATTAGTAACGGTGCAATAGAAAAAATCGTGTAATAAGCTAGCGCCGCCGCTAACCGTGAGGCTTTATCCTCACTCCATTCTTTGAATGTCTCTTGTAATAACTTCCAAATTGCCTGCAAATTCATTCAATCAGTCTCCTTAAGGAATCTCGCGTACTTCCTGATATATTGGATACTGATTTCATCAGTAAAGGCATCCTCCCAAGGGAGTTTGTGCAGCATCCTTGCGGAGGAATTGAGAATTTTAGGGAGCATCCCAAATGTGTAAGTTATATCAAACCCACATTATGAATTGTCATTGCGAGCGCAACGTAGTGGAGTGAAGCAATCCCATATCTTGCGATTGCTTCATTACGCTATCGCTTCATTCGCTTTTGACTTACACCTTTGTGCAAAATTGGGATGCTCCCCAATACTGCTCGGATAAGCAGGGGAGGCAGGGGAAGCAGGGGAGGCAGGGGAGGCAAAAACTCAACGCCAGCCTCCATTTCTCCCCCAGCTATTGAACAGCTTGCCTCAACCAAGAAATTCCTTAACCGAGCAGTATTGGGATGCTCCCGAATTTTATAGTGATATGAGAATGCCATAGCGCCAATTGGCGATAAGAAAGATGCACTGATGTTGATAATGTAGGAAAACAACTGTTACCTAAAAGCAATGACACGAACAGCAGCAATTACGGAAGCGATTACCACTCTTCAGGATGCAGAAAATCGATTCGGTTTTGTCCGTGTTGAAGACGAGAAATTTTTCCCAGAGTGGTATGAGGGATTGTCTGAAATTACAGAAGTAGAAAAAGCCTCTGTGGATGTCGTGCGGCGCAGGTATCTTTATCACCGTGGCGGAGGTGATTTACTAGAAGGGACAGTCCTATTATTGTTGGTGTCACCAATACTTGCACTCTCTGGATTTTACGATCCTCCTTTCAGAATTAAGGCTGAATCATCTGTGGAATTAGTGCTGGATGATGGCGAGGAAATACTGCGCGGGCGGATTGATGTTTTAGTTTTACAAAATCAGTTGTGGGTGATGGTGTTGGAGTCGAAAAAAACCACGCTGTCAGTTTGGGCGGCTGTACCGCAAGCCTTAGCTTATATGATGGCTAACCCCAACCCCAGTAAACCTGTATTTGGGATGTTGACGAATGGAGACGATATTTTATTTGTTAAAGTGACACAAACAAATACACCACAGTACGATTTGTCAAGGGTGTTTGCTCCGTTTGCATCTGCGAGAGAATTGTACGCCGTTTTGCAAATTCTCAAGCGTATTGGTGAGTTGATTTCTTCTGCGTCTTAGAGGTTGTTTGAAAAGTATCAAGCTGTATAAAGATCCCCCCTAACCCCCCTTAAAAAGGGCTAGGGTGTACACACAAGTTGAAAAATTCTCTACCCACATTTTTGTCAGAGTGAAACTGTCACACTTACCAACATCCCGCCCAGAACTGAAGTTCAGGGCTGATAGCTGAAGTCCACTCAAGTGGACTGAATTAATCATTTAGTCCACTTGAGTGGACTTTAGCTATGAGACTCGGAATTCATTCCGAGGCGGGATAGAAACGCAGTGCCAGATTTATTAATAAAGATATGGCTGCGGCAAGACTTGTGTGTACACTGTAGCTTAAAAAGGGGGGAACCGGAATCAAAGTCCCCCTTTTTAAGGCAGGCTGGGGGGATCTATTGGGCAAAATATCACTAACCGAAACGTATTGGGTGATATTTCCAGTTTAGAGGCTCAAGTGCCGAGTTCAGAGGCTCAACTTCCGAGTTCAAAGGCTCAACTGCCTAGTTCAAAGGCTCAACTGCCGAGTTAAAAGGCTCAAGTGCCGAGTTCAGAGGCTCAAGTGCCGAGTTCAGAGGCTCAACTGCCGAGTTCAGAGGCTCAAGTGCCGAGTTCAGAGGCTCAACTGTCGAGTTAAAAGGCTCAACTGCCGAGTTAAATAGAGCAGGTGCGCTACGAATTCACTGAAACCTTCTGCCTACTTTGGAAAGTCAGAAACCTTAGTGGCACTAAAGTTGTAATCAACTCCCCCAGCTGCGCCATCTGATATGTTCCAAACGTTGAATTGTCCCCCTAGCCCTAAACCGTTAATTGAGATCCATCCTGAATAAAACTGAAATGGAATTCCATTAGCAATGCGTACAAATACTATACGGCGCGAGGAAGGAGTATAGTACCCTTGCAAGGGATTTTCAAAGATAGTGCCGGAAATAGTACCGTTTGCAGATTGTGTAATGTTAAGAGTGCCAGATCTGGTGTTTGCTATTGTACTCCACCGCCCTGTAATGTTGCCTGGAGTTGCAGATTGTGAAAGGGCTACATCCGCCGATAACATCGTCATACCACCTAGCATTATGCCTGCTGCCAAAGCTGCTCGCGTTTTAAGATTCGCTGACATAAACTTTCGCTCCTGTATTTTATTTTCAGTTGGATTAGTCTTACACAATGAACCCACAAACCTATTTATGGATTCAAGTCAGTACATATACTGTTTATCTGTATCCTATACTTTATCTTCAACCCAACTATTTCTCTTTAGATTTCTTTATAAATAGCCTCTAAGCCGAAATCAAATCATTAGGAATCGCTCGTCAAATAACTTACAATCGTCCACTAAGTTGTTTCTGGACAGTGACAATTATAATCACTACTTCCCTAACTTCAATAATGTTTAGGCGACGAGCAATTTCTAAATTTTCTCTCTGAAAAAGAGCGAATCTTCTTTTAGCGTGGAAAACACAAATCACGAACTTTTCAAGCATAGTTCGTGATGTGTTTATCAGAAGTTCGTAAGATTTTCTGAAGCGTCTGCTCTGCTCTCGATTGAATATCTTAACAATCAAGAGCAGAGCATACGCGTTTACGCTTTTAACCAATAAATCAAGTCGAGCTTGGGGATGCCTACTTAGATGTAACGGCTAAACCAATGAAGTTACCTTTAGGTACATCGGCGATTTTAGTTGCAGTGCCAGTAGATAGGTTAATAGTGTAAAGAACTGAACCAGACAGTGCATAGGCAGTATTTTTGCCTTGTGCATCTGTAAGGATGTCGAACCCACTTATCGGCGCAAAGTTAACACCAAGCTTGCCGATTGTTCTGAGAGTGCCATCATTGGGTGGGTTTTGCAGTACTAACACATCAAGATCGTAATCAATGCCAAAAAGTTGAGTTGTCGTGGCTCCAGCAACTGAATTTGTGTAAGCGACACCAGTAATGTTGGGGTCAACTGTGGCGTTAACGTCATCAGTAGCATAGGCTAGGGTTTTATCGACAGTGACTGCACCAGTATCTACATTGGTACGAAAATTTTGGTCATTGCTACCTACTGTCCGTAAGCGGTCTGGTACGGGATTGAAGTCAAACCCTGACTGAAATCCTCCATTAAAGCTGCTAGATAGTTTGCTCACAAACGTAGCCCGACCAGTTCTAGGGTTGATCGTGTATATGTTGTCAGTATCTGTAACACCATAAAGCAGACCGTTTGCTGGACGGAAGTCAATACCTTGTAAGTTGCCGTCAATTCCTTTGACTTTAACTGTGAAAGCAAATCCACTCGGATCTATATTTACAAGAGTATTATTTGAGGTTAAGCCAATGAATCTTAAAGGAGACCATTTGCCTGTAACATTGATTTGAAGGATATCACCTATTTTGATGATCCCAACGTCAGCTGAAATTTTGTTAGCACTCAAGCCAAGACTTGCAGTGACTATAGCAACTACAAGGGCAATTTTACGTGTGATAAAACCTTTCATCCTACACTCCAAAATAAGGTTTTCTGATTTTGATTCAGCAAAGAATTATCCTTTTCTAAAAGGATTAATGGTTAAAGCTTACTGATTACTACAGATTACACTGAAATCATTTTTTACAGGTTAAGAAAAAATTAACTTTTTCAAAAATAGTACACTGAATCTTTCAAAAATGAACTTAAATGAAAGTTTATTTAATGCTTTATAGAAAATATCCTACTTTTCCTACTTAACCTACTTTTAACTGTTGGCTTCAACACATACTGTGGAAGTTATAAAATAGATGCGATCGCGCAACCATATTCTCTAGTTTCCAGCAAAATATTGACTTTAGCTCGCTTATCTGTTGGCTTCCACGCCCGCCCAGAAATAAATTTCAGAGGCTCATAGCTAAAGTCTACTGAAGTAGACTAAAGATTTTTGGGCGTTGCTGATTCCATGTATGATTTAGGATTTTGCATAATACCAAAACCCTTGTAGAGACGTAGCAATGCTACGTCTCTACATCCAGATTCATACTTCAATTCAGCAACGCCGATTTTTGGATGTATATTTAGTCATCAAAAGAAGACTTTCGCTATTAGCAAGGAACTTCAGTTACTTGCAGGACATGACTTTTACGTTAAGTTGACACCAATGAGCAATGCTGTGCCCTTAAAGCCTGGTCTATTTACCTGAAAATAGATAGCTATTACTACTGCATTCTATCGATTGTGCGGTACTGAATTGCTTCCGCTACATGATTGGTTTTTAGCTCATCTTCTGCCGCTAAATCTGCAATAGTCCGTGCTACTTTGAGAATGCGATCGCTTGCTCTTGCTGATAAACCTAATTTTCTAATTGCTATTTCTAATAAATTGCGGCTAGCATCATCTAGCTTGCACCATTTCTGGAGATGACGACTTTGCATGTGGGCATTGCAACGCAGATTTGCTTCTCCTTGGAAACGGGTAATGGCGCGATCGCTTGCTTGTTGCACTCGTTGTAGCACTGTTATTGATGCTTCTCCGGTAGGTTGTTGAGTAATTTCTTCTGGTTTCAACCGATTCACCGCAACTTGTAAATCAATTCGATCCATCAATGGCCCAGAAAGTTTTGCCCAATATTGCTCACGTTGACGGGGAGAACAAGTACATTGTTGGATGGTATCGCCATAGTAACCGCATGGACAGGGATTGGTACTCGCCACCAAAGTAAACTGTGCGGGAAACATTACTGATAGTTTGGTACGGGAAATTGTCACATAGCCATCTTCCAAAGGCTGGCGCAAAAATTCTAAAACATCTCGTTTAAATTCTGTCAACTCATCCAAAAAAAGTACACCGCGGTGAGATAATGAAATTTCTCCAGGACGAGGGAAGCTACCACCACCAACGAGAGAAGGCCCGGATGCTGAGTGGTGGGGACTGCGAAAAGGGCGATCGCGTACCAACGAACCGCGATTTTTCAATAAACCAGCTACCGAATGGATGCGAGTCACTTCTAAAGATTCCGCAAAACTTAGGGGCGGTAAAATACCTGGTAAGCGCCGTGCTAACATGGTTTTCCCACTACCAGGCGGGCCGACAAAAATTAGATTATGCCCACCAGCCGCCGCAATTTCTAAAGCACGACGCGCATGAGCTTGTCCTTTCACGTCATGCAAATCTGCGCCAGGGTAAGATACTGTTGCTATCTCCGTTGTACGATCAATTTGCACAGGTTTGTAACGCCCTGGATTATTTAAAAAATCCACCACATCAGACAGATGTTTGCAACCGTAAACAGCCAACTCTTGAACCACCGCCGCTTCTTGGGCATTATCAGCAGGGATAACTAAACCTGCAATTCCCATTTTTTGGGCTGCTGCTGCGATCGGCAAAACACCAGCCACCGGACGCAAACTGCCATCCAGAGAAACTTCGCCCAAGAATAGATAATCTCCCAACAAATCAGCGCTAAGTTGCTCAGAAGCCGCCAAAATTCCCACACTAATAGGCAAATCGAAACAGGGGCCTTCTTTCCGTAAATCTGCCGGAGTCAAATTAATTACAATTTTTCGCATGGGAAAGGCGAAACCTGCATTCTTCAGCGTTGCTTTGACTCTTTCTCGTGATTCTTGAATCGCTGAATCTGGCAGTCCCAAGACAACAATTCCCGGTAATCCCCCTGACACATCGACTTCTACGCCGACTTTGACGGCATCGATGCCCACAATTGATGCACTCCAAACTCTGGCAAGCATTGATTATATAACAGTAAACCTTTCAAATCTCTAGCAGATGAGTCGCTACATTGGCATTAGTGAAATTACAGAGACGATTTTTTGAGCAAAGTAGTTACACCAATTTTCAAGTAAATAGACCACGCTGTAATACCATTTCACTTTAATAATGATACAAATACGCTCTTTTGGGGCAAGGCGCAATGCCCATTGGTGTCAACTTAAGCCCAAACTCCTTTAAAATTCTCGTTTCCAGCCTCCGGCTGAAAATGCATCTCGTGGTGGCTCTGCCGCCAGTAAGGGAGGCGGAGCCTCCTAATACAATACTGCTCGGATAAGCAGGGGAGGCAGGGGAAGCAGGGGAGGCAGGGGAGGCAAAAACTCAACGCCAGCCTCCATTTCTCCCCCAGCTATTGAACAGCTTGCCTCAACCAAGAAATTCCTTAACCGAGCAGTATTGCCTCCTAATAGGCATTCCCAGTCGGAGACTGGGAACGAGATAATCTGCTAAAAGCTGCTTCTAAGCTGGTTTTCACCTTAAGTTGACACGTATCGTCTTTGCCATGCCTTTACGAGAAATCTATATGTATCAGGATTTTCGTGAATTGGTATAAAACTGGATTGCTCATTGGTGTCAAATTAACGCTAACCTCCCAATTTATCGGGGGTTGGGGGATCTCTTCTGCGTAAAGTCTTAATAAAAAACAACCAATCTAACCGGCTGCGACAACAGCACCATCATTTACTAACTTGCCATCTTCCATGTAGACGATGCGATCGGCAATATCTAGAATGCGATTGTCATGAGTAACCAAAAGAATAGTACAATGCTGTTCTTTAGCTAGGGTTTGCATGAGGTTGACCACATCTCGTCCCGATTTACTGTCAAGGGCGGCGGTGGGTTCATCCGCTAAGACTATTTTAGGACGACCGACCAACGCACGAGCGATCGCAACTCTTTGTTTTTGCCCCCCAGATAAATCATCAGGATAATAATTCAGGCGATGCCCTAATCCTACCTCCTCTAACATCTGGGCTGACCGGGTTTTCATTTCTGCCGGCGAAATATTATTATGCACTTCCAAGCCCATTCTGACGTTCTGGAGTACTGTCAGGCTACCGTGCAAGTTGTGCGCTTGGAAAATATAACCGTTACTGCGTCGCGCTTGGGTAAGTTGTCCTTTGCTAGCGCCACACAGTTCCTGTTCCAATATTTGCAAGCTGCCAGATTGGGCAGAACGTAAGCCGCCGACTAAGGTAAGAAGTGTAGTTTTACCAGAACCAGAAGGCCCAGTCATAATAATAATTTCGCCCGCGTTAATATCCAGGTTGATATCAAAAAGAACTTGCTTGCGAAGTTGACCATGACCAAAATAGTGGTCGAGATTTTTAACAGAGATGACGGGTTTGCTAGTCATAAATAGCTCGATTATTCGTGATGATTGTCATTTGTCCTTGGTCATTAGTCCTTTTGAGTAACAAATGACAAATGACAAATGACAAATGACAAATTTAAAACATATCTGCGGGGTCGGCGGACTGTAATTTACGGGTGGCGATCGCACCAGAAATTATGCACATAATCATAGTCAGAGTTAATACCGTCAATGCCCGCCCTACGGTCATATAAAGTGGTAAATTGGTAGCATTACGAGTTAAATGATAAAGCCCTAAAGGTGCGATCGCTCCTGGTATAAAGCCTAAAACTGCCAAAATTATCGCCTCTTCAAACACCACGCCTAATAAGTAGAGATTGTTATACCCCATTGCTTTGAAAGTGGCGTATTCTTTTATATGGGAATTCACATCTGTAGAAAGAACTTGATAAACGATAATCACGCCCACCATAAACCCCATTGCTACACCCAGGCTGAAGATAAAGCCGATAGCCGTATTTGTTTTCCAGTAATTTATTTCAAATTCGATAAATTCTGCTTTGGTTAAAACTTTAACATCATCATCTAAATAAGCTTCTAAAGTTGTTTTCATTTGCTTTGGGTCGTAGCCTGGTTGTAGTTGTATTAAACCTAGACTGACACCGCTAGCTTCTCGTCTGGGAAATAGTCGCAGAAAATTCTGGTCGTTGGTGATTAAAGTACCATCGGCGATGAAGGAAGCCCCGACTGAAAATAAGCCGCTAATGGTAATTGTTCGGCGTTCTATTTCGGTTGTGACAGTTTTACCTTGGTCAATTTGGGCGATCGCATCATTATAATCTCCTCTAGAGGCGCGATCGAACAAAACGGTATCTGGTAGCTTAATAGCATCTATCTGGCGATTCACATCCGCTAAGTTAAACACTTGCTGATCGGGATTGAACCCCATAACTAATATTGTCGTCTTCTGATGTGTTTGGGGATTTTTCCAATCAACAATGTTGATATACATTCCTTCTGCCGACTTTACACCTGGTATATCCATTGCTTGATACAGCCGTCGCCGCGTAAAGCTAGACATATTTGCTAGGTTGCGTGCTTGGGGACTGATGACAAACATATCAGCCTGCATACTGCGATGTAGGATTGTGTTACTTTCAAACAGGGCATTCTGAAACCCTAGCTGCATGAACATCAAAACATCGGCAAAGGCAATGCCTGACAATGCTACCAAAAGACGACCTTTTTCATGACTTAGTTGCAACCATCCTAAAGGCGTTCGCCGCCGCACTTGTTCGATTAATTTCATAAGAGGGAGTGGGGAGTGGGGAGATGGGGGAGATGGGGGAGATGGGGGAGATGAGGGAGCAGGGGGAGATGAGGAAGTGAGGGACAAGAATTAATAACCAATGCCCAATTCCTCACTCCCCACTCCCCACTCCCCACTCCCCATTCCCCATTCCCCTTAAATTTGAATTACTGCCTTAACTTGCAAATTAGTTAAGCTCGAAGCATTTTGGCTAGATAGTTTATTCAGTTGCACATGGACTTCCACTACTCTGGCATCAATATTACTAGAGGGATCAGTGTTGATTAGATTTTGCCGTTTTACCTGCATACCAATCCAATCCACTCTTCCCTCTAATTCAGTGCGTAGGGAATCACTACTTACCCGCACATCCTGTCCCGGACGCACTTTTTTGATATCACTTTGGTATACTTCTACTACTGCATACATCTGGTCGGTTTGACCTAGAGCCACAATTCCTTCATTGCCAACAGTTTCTCCGGCTCGTGTATTAATCTCCAAAATTCGACCAGCTTTAGGAGCCACAACATAAGCCTGCGCTAGTTGTACTCTAATTTTATCCGCCGTGGCTTGAGCGCTGTCTACCTCTGCTTGTGCGTTTGCTATATCTGTTGGACGGACTTCAGCAGTTTGATTCAAGTTAGCTTTTGCTTCTTTAATCTGCTGTTGCAAGCTGGCGAGGGTTTGATTCTGGTTGGCTTTTGCTTCGTTAAGTTGCTGTTGTAAGGTAGCTATAGTTCTTGTCTGAGTGGCTTGACTTTCAATTAACGCTTGAGTGGAAGTTTCGGCGTTTAAGCGTCTGCTATCAACTTCTTGGCTAGAAATTGCTCCTGCTTTATATAAAGTCTCGTAGCGCTGCACGTCAGCTTCGGCATTACGTCTCTCGGCTGCGACGCGAGCCACTGTTGCTTGCAAGCTCCGTTGTTGCCCAAGGAGTTCTGCTTCTATACGATTAATTGTGGCTTGTTGAGTTTTAATATTTCCTTCTAGTTCTACTTGCAGACGATTCACGGTAGCTTGACGCGCTCCAATTTCTCCCTGTTTGGCTCCAGCTTTTACCTGGTTAAGGCGAGATTTGGCAACTTGAACTTGTTTTTGTGCTTCAGCCAAACTAGCTTGTAAGCGATCGCGGTTGTCCATAATCGCAATTACTTGCCCAGCTTTAACGCGATCGCTTTCTTTCACCAATAGTTGCTCTACCCGATTTCCTTCACCAGTTGAAGAAGGCGCTGACAGTTTTATTACCTCTCCCTTTGGTTCCAACCGCCCTAATGCTGTGACTGTTTTTACCACAGGCTGAACTGCTACTGGGGGTTTTTGTTTCTCATTAGCTGTTGCCTGGAACTTCATCACCGCATAAACACTGATTCCGCCTATTGCTAGGGCTGTAATTATTGCAAGTAGAACAGGCGATCGCACAAGATTCTGAGAAGACCTTAAACTCTCTGAATTCCTGTTTTGCTCCATACTATTTTCCCCTTACCACCAGTAGCAACTTGTACTAAACTGTCCAGTTCAACTTATGCTAAACTAAACGGACTAGTTTAGTCAATATGATACAACTAAACTTGTCAATCAATTTGCAAAGGCATTATGCAGCAGAATACTATTCGTGCCCCCTGCCCCTCAAGAGTGCTGAGTTCCTTTTTTCCGTTAGCGGATAGCTATGGTTTAGCCCGTGCTGAGTGGGGAGTGGGCAGAGGGAAGAATAACTCCAAACTCCAAACTCCTAACTCCTAACTCAGCACTGTTTTGCCTCCTGCCCCCTTCAATGAAGGGTATATTTATTTTCGCCATTTTGTAGTGGGGCATTTTGCAGCATCTATTAATATTGTTTATAAGAAAGGATGATTAATAAATGGTACGCATCAAAGCTGGCGAAGTCGATCGAGACAATTCCGTTGATAAAGTGGAGCAAATTCTGCAAGGGGCAATGCAAGAATTCCTTCAACATGGCTATGCTGGTACAAGCATGGATCGGGTAGCAGTAGCAGCAGGTGTTTCTAAAGCGACAGTCTACAGCCACTTTCAAGATAAAGAAGGACTTTTTAAAGTACTGTTAGAGCAACTGGCAAGCAAAAAGAACAACTCCATTTTTGGCACAGAACCTATTGAGGGAGAACCAGTAGCTATACTGCACCAGGTAGCAACCAAAGCATTAGAGCAGATGCTTAATGACAAAGAACATAGTGCATTTATGCGAGTTTTAATTGGGGAATCTGGGCGTTTTCCTGAGTTAGCTCAAATTTGTGTTCGGGCGATGATTAAGCCAGTAACGGAAACTCTGACTCAGTACTTAACGGCTCCTGAATTAAAGATACCTGACCCAGAGGCAACAGCAAGAATTCTCATAGGAGCATTGGTGCATTTTCATATTACTCAAAATGTGATGCATGGAGAGGACATTATACCAATGGAAAGCGATCGCCTGATTGATGCCTTGACACACCTAATCAATAAATGCGCCGATTAGATTAGCTATTTCCCGGCGCTTGTTCGGTCGGAAGGTAAAATATTACCTTCATTGAAGATTATGTCCCAATACAGTTCAGTTAAGCCCAAAAACCTTGGTAAAGACGCGAAATTTCGCGTCTCTACAGGTCTAAAATTAGTACCAAAAATCCTTAACTGAACCGTATTGGATTATGTCCGCCAAATTACCCATAAAAAAAAGAACCCCTTCTCGCAAGCTCTTAGAGGTTGTTAAAGTATGTGCTTATAGCGGTTCTCGTTTACGTGAGGTACACCCGTAAGGGCACGGCAGTGCCCATTGATGTCAATTTAACTGATAACTGATAACTGTTGACTGTTCACTGTTTCAAAGCCAAGTCGCTTCCACACGTTCCGCGATTTTCTTGTGATTATTCATCAATACAACTGGGAATACCCAAAACAGCGCAGGGGAAATTACAACCTAGAGCCTCAATCATCGGATGATTGACAGAATTGCAACCGAGAAACAGAATATCGGCAGCTTCTGATTCAACAACTTTGTTAAGTTCTGTAGAAATGCAGCCAAATCGTAAATGAGATTTGAAGCAACCTTGCCATTCTTCAGCCAGACTTCGGGCTTGCCAGAGAATTATATCTGCTTGTTGCAGGGGAGTTACCACTGTCTGCAATTGGGGTTGAGTTAATACCTGTGTGGCAGACTTTGATATTTCACTGATTTGGTACTCAAATGTCGGCTGTTGTATTGGTAAGCTCAAGACATTTGGATACTGGCTTTTTGAATTGTCTTCCAGTACATAAACGGCTTGAACGGTGACTTCTGCATTGGTGGCTAAACGCGTTTGATGGGCAATCCAAAAGGCAATATCTAGCGCCGTATGACTGTTAGGAGATGCGTTGTATGCAACAATTAAATTAACTGATTTTGCTGTTTGAGGTTTTTGAGAAAAAGGTTTTTTTGGTTCTGGCAGCAGTACCATTTGTTCAATTAAGTCATCTCGGCCTGTGGCACTTTGCAGACGTGCTAACATTGGCTTAATTTGCACAGCTTTACTTCTCCCAATGAAATGAATTAACAATGAGAAGCAGGGCGACCAATTTGAGATTTTGGACTTCGGCTCCTTTCGACTTCGCTCAATGCAAGTCGCTCAGTCGAACGATTTTGGACTTTAGATTGAGTGACGATAACCAAAATTTAAAATCTTAAATCAATCAAGGAAACCCCAATAATAACTGTATTACAGCCAAAGTCTTGGGGGTTCCCTCCATTGCCTACGGAGTTAGCTGACGGGCTAAGACTGGAAGGTGTCTCTCGTAAGATTAGCCCCAAACATTGGTTCCTCCGTTCCAAATTCAGCTTTCATGAATTTGAATTAGGCTACCCACTAAAAAAAATGATAATCTAATTTACTCGTCTTGGGCAAAATATCGATCGAGGAAATTCAGAGCGTGGTTGCGAAGTTCAAAATATTCTTTTGAGTTTCGCATGGCAGCGCGATCGCGTGGATGTTCAAAAGGAACTTCTAATATCTCTCCTATACTAGCAGATGGGCCATTGGTCATCAAGACGATGCGATCGGACATATAAATTGCTTCGTCTACATCGTGGGTAATCATCATCACTGCTTGACGATTATTTTCCCAAATATCCAATACCTGCCGTTGTAATTTGCCACGAGTTAGTGCATCTAGCGCCCCAAAAGGTTCATCCATCAGCAACATTTTCGGACGAATTGCTAAAGCTCTGGCAATACCTACTCGTTGTTTCATACCTCCAGAGATTTCATCAGGATATTTGTCAGCCGCCGCCGTCAAGTTTACCATTGCCAAGTGTTGATTTACAATGCTAATTTTCTCGGCACGATTAGCATTTTTTAACACTTCATCCACAGCTAACCGGATATTTTCTCGTACTGTTAACCAAGGTAACAGTGAATAGTTCTGAAATACCATCATCCGTTCGGCTCCTGGCTGACGAATTTCTTTTCCATCTAGCCTTACTGAGCCGGAAGTGGCTTTTTCTAAACCAGCTACTATCTTTAGTAGGGTTGATTTTCCACAACCTGAGTGACCAATTACAGAAATATATTCATCTTCACCAATCGTAAGATTAACTCCATCTAAAACAACAAAGTTATCTTTATCAGGTGTCGGATAAGACTTGACTAAATTTTCAATTTCTAAAAAGCCACGGCGGGGCATAACTTTGGTCTGGGTATTAATAGGTAATGAAGTATATTCCATCATCAAAATGCTCCAGAAATAATTTAGTCATCAGTCAATATTTAAACTTGGGATTTCAGCTAATTTTTTTTGCAGCCTCCCAAAAATAAATCTCTTGTGGGGTGAGCATCTTGCCCGCCCTAGCTGTGCGAATTAAATGCACACAGCTTAAGACATGAAAAAGTTAGTGGGAGCATTAGCCCTGATGGCAAAACTATTTAGATAGCCCACCGGATCGCTGGGGTCGAAGCCTTTCTTATCTATAAATACTTCTGGTGGTTCGACTTTGTAATCATCCTTGGGACACTGAATGCCCATTTCAGATGCTATCTCCCGATATAAATCTGTTCTCCAGCCAAGTTCCGCTAGCTTCTCGGCATTTTTGGGAAATTCTTTAATTTGTCCCCACCGCGCGGCTTGTGTCATCAACCAGATACTTCTCGATCTCCATAAGAATGTGGAATGTTCTCCTGGCTGTTTGGGAAGGTTGTCAGGAATATCGAAGAAAATCGTGGTGTCAGCAGCTTTGATGGTGCGATCTTTGCCGTCAAAGCCGCCATAGTTGTAATTTCCGAGAATTCCCGGACTTGTAAATTTCGCAATTGGGGCATTTTTCTTTTTAGGTATAGCACCTGTAAAGGAACGGTGTGTTATGAGTTCGGCTACTTCTTGGCGGTTTTCTGCTTTGCTGCAATATTGGCAAGCTTCAATCATCGCCTTGACTAGGGAACGATAGGTGTTGGGATATTGGTCAATGAAAGATTCCATCACCCCCAAAAGTCGATCTGGGTGTCCCAACCAGACTTCTTTACCTTGTGCGAAGGTAAAGCCGATGTTTTCATTACCTGTTATTGCCCGTGTATTCCAGGGTTCTGCAACCATGTAAGCTTGCATTGCCCCAATTCGCACATTTGTCAGCATTTGGGGAGGCGGAACGATAATGACGCGAAACTCTTTAAGCGGATCAACACCTGCGGCGGCG
The DNA here is from genome assembly GCF_003443655.1 of Nostoc sphaeroides. NCBI lineage: Bacteria > Bacillati > Cyanobacteriota > Cyanophyceae > Nostocales > Nostocaceae > Nostoc > Nostoc sphaeroides. The sequence continues at coordinate 4,537,686 of NZ_CP031941.1, read as the reverse complement.
GATAAGTAACGGATAAAGTATTCGTAAATGGCGGAACTTAATACTACTGCCCAAACTCTGTTTTCTGGTGGTTGCTTGTCAAAGTAGCCTCGGAAATCGCGCCCAAAGGCTTCTAAAGCGCCATCGCCATATTTTTCTTGATACTCGTACCACGGACGTAGCCCAAAATCCCACATGGCTTTGTTCATTGTCATGGCGTTACCGTGGCGGTGTATGGTCATGGCTGCACACAAGGGGGCCTGGCGTGCGCCTTCAGCACCAATTCTGGCGTTGGTAACAGCACCAGATACTATGGGTGAAGCATCCAGGCGACCAAAAATTAAACCGTCGCGGGAGGTGGCCCAACTGGCTTCGCGGTTGAGTGTGACGTTCAAACCATATTTGCGGAAGAAGCCTTTTTTCCAGGCGATCGCAAATGGCGCACAATCATTAACAGGAACGTAACCAACGGTAAGATCGGATTTTTCTAGGTCTTGGGATCTAACTACTGGTTGCACAGCTAAGGCTTCTTCTGTTAGTCCTTTAGCTGATCTATCTCCTGAAATCCCACAGGAGGACAGCGCCATTCCCGCCGTTGTTGCTCCTATTCCCTTGATAATATCTCGTCGAGTCCAGTTAATATCACCCATTTTTGTAGCTCCATTGGTGATTAAATGCTCACGCTTCAGGTGCAGAGTCTTATTAAATCTTGCTGTTTTGATAGCAGCCTAATTTTGTTAGTTGGAAGTTTTAGGGCGATGGGTTACTAATTCTTGGATTTTGCCCACGGCGTAATCTAAGATTAACCCAGTTACACCAATTATGAACACAGCTAAAAAGACTGAACTCAGGTTTAAGCGACTCCATTCATCCCAGACAAAAAAGCCGATACCAATACCACCTGTGAGCATTTCCACGGCGACGATTACCAGCCAAGCTATGCCTAAACTAATTCGTAAACCTGTAAAAATATACGGCAAACTTGCAGGCCAAATTATTTTTGTAATCCGTCGCCAACGGGGCATTTCTAGGACTCGTGCCACATCTAAGTAATCTTTGGGAACGCTAGAAACTCCTAAAGCCGTATTAATAATTGTCGGCCATAAGGAGGTAATAAAGATGACAAAAATGGCGGAAGGTTCTGCTAAATTAAAAATTGCTAAGGCGATGGGTAGCCAAGCTAGGGGGGATACGGGTTTAAAAATTTGAATGATCGGATTGAGTGCTAGCATTGCCGGTCTTGACATGCCAATTAGAAACCCCAGAGGAATTGCTACTATCGCACCTAACGAAAAGCCTAGTAATACCCGGCGCAAACTTGCTATTAACAACCAACCAATTCCCAAGTTGCCAGGGCCTCGCTGGTAGAAGGGATTTAAGATGTAGTCTAGATTAGCGATTAACGCTTCTGGCGGGGTGGGCATCAATTCATTATTGGCAAGTGCAACAATCCACCACAACACAATTATTCCCAAGAACCCCAATACAGGTAGAATGAAGACATCTCTGAGGATCACAGGTTTTGTTTTTTTCCACGCAGCTTGTGTTGCGATCGCTGCGATCGCAGCCAAATTTAGTTGAAATATCATTTATGACCTCAACAGATTTAAGTGCAGGTACAAAGGATCCGAGCAGTACCAGCCTTGGACACCGATGAGATCAGAACATTATAAAAATGCCGTCTCTTCAGTCTCCTCTCAATGCCTACGAAGTTAGCTGACGGGCTAGGGCTGAGAGATGCCCTTCATAAGAAAGTTATGAGTTATGAGTTATGAGTTATCAGTTATGAGTTAAATATTAGTAATTTCTAACTCCTCACTCTCAACTCCTCACTTTCTATAAGATACGCCCCACAATTTGGTTCCTCCGCTCCAGCGTTATGCACTGTGACACGCTGAATTAGGCTGACTTACTCTATATGGATACTAAATTAGGGACTTCCAAGTAAAAAAATATTCCATTGCTATTGTTGACTGTTGACCGTTGACGGTTCACGAGTTTTCAGTCAACAGTCAACAGTCAACGACTTTAATGTGGAATAATTTATTTTTTGGAGTTCCCATTATGCATAATATAACATCGATGCTCAGTAAAAGCCATCTATAATCTGAGAAATGCTGTTTATTTTAATACCCTAATTCAGTATTATTTTTTGGCTTTTAGTAATAAATTAAACTTAGTGTTTTAGTTGTGTTGTGGGTGAAGTCCTTGCACAGAAAAGCTTTGCAATGTCCAGCCAAGCATCAAGAATTTTACGTGCTTGATTAATATTTTTTAATAGAAAATAGAATATGCTGTGAAAATTTTTTAGACGGATAGTTAATCAGCAAACAAAAGAACACGTATAATCTATTCCTTTTGGTAGGTGAAATAAATTGTTAAATTTGGTATAAACTGCCTGCACTCGCTAAACTAATTGGATATGGAAGTTTACTCATCTATCTCCTAGCTGAATTTAACATAATGGATTTTAGTCAAGTACTGGCTGAAAAAACGGACACCATCCTCGATAAATGGATTCTAGCAGTTCGCAAGGATAGACGGATTGAAAGTGCTGATGATCTATCTTATACAGCAGTAAAGGATCACATCCCTGATGTTTTGAAAGCAATGGTGACAGTGCTTTCAAAATCTCAAGATAATGATATTCAGTCAATGGTTATTGCCAGTTTCCAGCATGGAGCTATTCGAGCGGAACAAGGCTTTGATCCGGCAGAAATTGCCAGAGAATATCATCTGCTGCGAACAGTAATATTTGATGCTCTACAAGCAGATTTATTGAGGGGAACACCTGAAGAGATAATTCGTTCCATGCGTTTGATTGACGCTATTATAGACGAAGCGATCGCTCGCTGTTTCAAGAGTTATGTTGAGGAGCGGTTGCGAGAATTACAGCAGTTGCAGTCATCACTAACACTCCATAATGAAGAACTTACGCGCTTAATGAGCGCCAATCAAGAGTATCTTTCGCAACTAGCCCACGAATTGAAACATCCTCTAACTTCCATTATTGGTTACTCGGATCTGTTTTTACGCCAACAACGACGAAAAACTGAGAGAAAAGACACCTCAGCCAATCTCGAACATATTGAGCGGGTACTACGCAATGGTAGACAATTACTCCACCTGATCAACGATGTATTAGAACTTTCGCGGTATGACGCAGGGCAGATAAAACTCCACCTAGCCCCCACCGATGTGCGGGAATTAATTAATAATGTCTGTGAAATGCTGGAACCTATAGCTGCTGGGAAAAATTTAAAAGTTGTAGTAGATTGCGATGGCTTTGCCAACGCCAAAGGCGAAGGCGCTCCCAAAGAGATAATCACAGATCCTTTTCAATGCCAACAAATTGTCACAAATCTTATTAGTAATGCGATTCGCTATACAGAGTCGGGGACTATTATTATAATGTGCCAGGTGTTGGATAATCAGAAATGGGCGATCGCAGTTTCTGACACTGGAATTGGCATTGCCCCAGAAAACCAAGCCCAGATATTTGAACCTTACTTTCGCGTCAGTTTTAGCGATCGCCCCTATCTCCCTGATAGTACAGGATTGGGGTTAGCGATCGTTTCGCGGTTAGTAAAACTACTCGAAGGTGAAATTAAGCTAGTCTCTGAGGTGGGAGTTGGTTCTACCTTCACCGTAATTTTGCCCTTAGAAGTGAAGATATGAGAAAGTCTCTAGTATATTTTAAAACTCATGAAACTGCATATCCCGTATGTTTCCTGACATTTTGCGGGTGAAATCCTAAAACAATTTTCTCTTTAGGAATACCTGCTGTTACTAATTCGTAGGTCACTCCATCTTCTGTGTCATCTCGTTGTACCCAGATTTTGCCATCAATAATGTCAAGATGAACTAAGCAACCGTGAATACGCTTGACACCATCCCAGCCTAGAGTTATTAGTAAATAGGTGTCATTCTCACTATCAAAGACTGCTTTACATTCAATAGCTGCATGGGAATAAGGAATTTGCGTGTAGGGTACTAATACCTCTTTAATCATGCGTCGATAATTATCTAAGGTATCCATTGGATAATCCTCTCAGTTTCTGGATTAAAAACGACTAATTTTAGATTCTCAGTTTCTATTAAAAGTGTACCAATTGGTTCCTCAAATAAAGCTGTAAATACGCTGTCGCGCACTGCCAAATATAATGTTCTTTTTGGTTCCAGACGATGGATAACAGCACGATACATGATAAATCCTCCAATGGCATTTTTGAGGTCTGCCATTTCTGAGGGACTTACAAAACTTTTGATTTCTACAGCTATTTTTTTAGTTCCTTGTTCTGCGGCTAAGAGTTGCTTGGCTCCTAAATCTACATACATATCTTTTTGACCCCACTTTAAATGTAGAGGGTCATCTGTAATTATCCAGCCTTCTTGAATTAAGGCATTCTTAACAGCATCATGATAAATATCTCTTGCAGGCATATTAAAGTACATTCATTAAAATAAGATAAAAATCATCTCTACAACAACCCTTGTTTTTTCAATTTATCTAGCGCATCTTCAGCAGCAGCTTTTTCTGCGTCTTTCTTATTCCGTCCCTTACCTTGTCCGTAAAATTTTTCATCTACCAATACTTTTGCGATGAATTCTGGCGCGTGAGAAGGGCCTCCTATTTGTTCTGTGAAATATTTGGGAGGATTTGGAGTCACGTTGCGTTGCACCCATTCTTGAAAGCGATTTTTTGAGTCTACATTAGAACGAGACACAACTATATGCTTAGGATCTACAGAATCAAATAGCGGTACTATAATTGCGCGAACTGCTTCAATATTGGAATCATTATCTAAATAGTAAGCACTAAGTACAGCTTCAAAGGTACTACTGAGCAAATTAGGATTTTGGAAACCTCCATCTCGAATAGCGCCTTTTCCTAACCGCATTCTAAAGTCTAAACCTACCTCTTCAGCGAACTTTGCTAATTGTTTCTCATCTACCAGCGCCGAACGCCGCCGGGTTAATTCATCTTCTCCCATTTCTGGGTGACACTTATATAGATATTCGCCACTCAAGAAATTCAGCAAAGCATCACCGAGGAATTCTAGGCGTTCATTATGTTCGCCTTCTCCTGGGTTTTCATGGACATAAGAACGATGCGTAAGCGCACGGCGTAGAAGTTTTTCATTATGGAATATTAGAAGTTTGTGCATTTTTAATGTCTACTTTGTATGATATTTTCTAGAATAGAAAAGGCAGGCAAAATGCCTACCTACAAGATAAGAACTTAATACAATTGATAACAGTTAAGCTTTTTGCTGCCAGGGGGGTAGAGACTGTTTCCACGAGAATTGTTGCATGAGAAACAAGAAAGTCGTAAATTTTCAAAAGAATTAGAACCGCCACGACTCTTAGGTAAAAGGTGTTCAATCGTCAGCTTATTTTGTGGTATATTCTGACGACACCACCAACAGCTAGAGCCATACAAATCACTAAGCTGCTGCTTCTTGTTACGTTTCTGTTTGGGATTCATTTGTCGATTTTCCATTTTGCTTTTGTGTGCAACAGCATTGGAATATCACGCATCTAGTGTTAACAAATTTATCTTGAGGAAAATTATCAAAAATTAATCCCCCTCTATGAAAAAATTTGCTATCTAGTAGTCTGTCAAGTTCAAATAGATGGGTAAGCGAGTTCGTAGTAAGGACTTTAGTCCTTAATTTTCTAAGCACTAAACTGCTTACTACAAACCCTCAAACTGGCTTGACAAACCACTAGGCTTTCGTTTGGTTTAAGTCTCAGCCGTAGAATTCCTGGCTTCCTACCAAGTTTCGCGTCATCCTTTCCCCTGAATGTTCAGCCAAATATCTTGTCTTCCCATTAAAATTCTAGTCAATTAGTTGACTTGACTTTTGGCTAAATAATCAGCCGAAGGGATGACACGAAGCTCGACAGGAAACTAGGAATTCTGCTGCTGAGACAGCCACCAAAAACCTGCGCTTTAGAGTGCGGTTATTTTGCTGTCTGAGGTATATATTTTCATAGCTGATGCTGGATGTCAATATAGTTATTTATGAAGATTTAGTAAAAGCATAGACGCGTAACAGCTTATTGTCAGATATCGCCTATTATCCATCAATTTTAATAATCAATTCTGGTATTATCTCAAAAGCACCATTTATTTAAATAATAAATATTTTAGTTAATAAATAATTTACGGTTTACTTTGCGCGATCGCACCATACAAAATACCTAAAATCCTCTTAATATCCTTAATATAATATTCACTCAAATCAATCTAAACTATATTACCTTCAAGTTTGAGAAATTGCCAGATAGTACCGATAGTAACAGCACCATATATAGCTTTTATTTGATTTCCACCTCTTTCGTTAAATAACTGAGCCGCTACCATTTCGGCAATACATTGGGCTAAACCAGACCTCAAATTCTCATTTTTACTTTCTACTAAAACAATCACCGGGCTACGCACAAGTAACTGCTCAGAAGAAAGACTCAAAATAAAATCACAAAAGCCATTTAGTCCTCGTTGGCTATCAACAGTAAAGTCAATTCCAGAAAAAAAGCTGATTTCATAATTAAATTTGCGTCTAATCTCTAATAAAATTGGACTGATTATCATTTCACTCCGAGCTTTTTCGGAACTTATCGTTACTGCTAAATCAACATTTTCCCTCAGAATAGTAGATAATAAATCACTACACTCTTGCTCCTGTACATTTGCGAATAGTCCAGATGATTCGTGGATAACTAACCCAAAAGAATCAATAACTTCAATAAGTTTAAAATCACTATAAGCCATAAAACTTACTCTTTTGTCTTATGACTTAATTCTATAACAAAGTTTAAAAATTCAGCTTTGGCGGAAACACCTTAGCTAAATCAATAGATAAATCAGGAAAGCAGGGAAAATTTATTACCTCATTTGACAAGAAAATTCGCTTATTTGAATAACCATATCTGCCTTGGTTATCCTGATATGGTTCACTGTAAGCTTCCAAATAATTATCGAATAAATTGAATATCCAATAATCAGTAATACCCGCTTGAGCATAGAGAGGTATTTTCACATCTTGGTCATAAGCTAAAGAAGAATCTGAAACCTCCATCACCAATAACACATCAGTCGGTTTAGGGTGAGACGAGAGATAATTATCATCTCGGTTTTGAACAATCGCAAAATCTGGTTCAGGTTCGCTCTTAGGTGGTAAAGTAATCGGGGCTTGAGATTGCAAAGTTGCCCTATCTGCTACAATTTTTGGGAGTTGCTTCCACAAATTTCTTAAACAAGTTTCATGAGCTTTACCTTTGGATGCCATTTCAATAATTTCCCCGTTAATTAATTCAATATGGTCATCTTCATGGAAAAAGCCTAATTCTCCAAGCCTGTGGTATTCATCTAGTGTGAAGCGTTTAGCCTGAGCAATACTCATAACCTTACCTCTCTCTCATTGCCATAATACTTATTCTAAATGTGCCAGAAATTGGTATGCTAAAGGCCGAGACTCGCTATAAAAGCAAACAATGCCTGCGCCTACTATCAATTCCACGATCACTGCCTTTCCCTTGAGTGCCGTAGTCGGTCAAGAAGCAATTAAATTAGCCTTGCTGTTAGCCGCAGTTGATCCTGGTTTGGGAGGAGTAGCGATCGCAGGTCGTCGCGGTACGGCAAAATCTGTAATGGCTCGTGCTATCCACGCTCTACTACCGCCCATTGAAGTTGTCAAAGGTTCAATCAGTAATTGTGACCCCAACCATCCAGAAGAATGGGACGATCAACTTTTGGCAAAGTACGCAGACAAAGACATTCAAGATGTGCCCGTCGAAATTATCCCCGCGCCTTTTTTACAAATTCCTTTAGGTATCACAGAAGACCGACTATTAGGTTCAGTGGATGTTGAAAAGTCGGTAAAACAAGGTGATACCATTTTTCAGCCCGGTTTACTCGCTACAGCAAATCGGGGTGTATTGTACGTAGATGAAATTAATTTATTAGATGACCAAATATCAAATCAGCTTTTAACAGTATTGTCTGAGGGACGCAACCAGATTGAACGGGAAGGAATTAGTTTTCAGCATCCGTGCAAATCCCTATTTATTGCCACCTACAACCCAGAAGAAGGCGGATTACGGGAGCATTTATTAGATAGAATTGCGATCGCACTCTCTGCTGACGGTGTACTCGGCTTAGATCAAAGAGTAGAAGCAGTTGAAGTTGCGATCGCTTATTCTAAATCTCCCCAAGACTTCCTCAAGCAGTACAACGAAGATTTAGACTCCCTCAAAACCCAAATTATCTTGGCGCGGGAATGGTTGAAAGAAGTCATCATCACCCATGAACAAATTGCCTACTTAGTGGATGAGGCCATTCGCGGCGGAGTTCAGGGACATCGCGCCGAGTTATTCGCCACGCGGGTTGCCAAAGCTGCGGCGGCTTTGGAGGGACGGACAACAGTTAATGCCGAAGATTTGCGCCGTGCTGTAGAACTGGTAATCGTACCACGGGCAACGGTTGTGCAGACACCGCCACCCGATCAAGCACCACCACCGCCTCCACCGCCGCCACAACAGAATCAAGAAGAACCCCAAGACGAATCTGAAGAGGAACAAGAACAAGAAGAACAGGAAGAAAATCAAGAGCAAGAACCACCCGACATCCCGGAAGAATTTATCTTTGATCCAGAAGGGGTAATCCTTGATGACAACGTGCTGTATTTTACTCAAATGGCAAAGCGGCAAGGTAAATCTGGTAGCCGCAGCGTCATCTTTTCCGATGACAGGGGACGTTACATTAAGCCGATGTTACCCAAAGGAAAAGCGCGACGCATTGCAGTAGATGCCACCTTGAGGGCTGCGGCTCCTTATCAAAAAGCACGCAGAGAAAGACAACCAGATAGAAAAGTTATTGTCGAAAAACCTGATATTCGCTCGAAACGCCTGGTACGCAAAGCCGGGGCGTTGGTAGTGTTTGTGGTAGATGCTTCTGGCTCAATGGCCCTGAATCGAATGCAATCGGCTAAAGGTGCAGTTATGCAACTGTTGACAGAAGCTTATCAAAACCGCGACCAAATAGCATTAATTCCCTTCCGGGGAGAACAGGCAGAGGTATTATTACCTCCAACACGTTCTATTGCTTTGGCGCGTAACCGTTTGGAAAGGTTGCCCTGTGGTGGGGGTTCGCCCTTAGCGCATGGTTTAACTCAAGCTGTGCGCGTCGGCTTAAATGCTCAGATGAGTGGAGATATTGGGCAAGTTGTCCTTGTAGCAATCACCGATGGGCGGGGTAATATTCCCTTAGCGCGTTCTTTGGGTGAACAGCTAGAACCAGGAGAAAAGCCAGATATTAAAGGAGAATTATTAGAAATTGCTGCTAGAATTCGTGCTTTGGGGATGCAACTATTAGTAATTGATACGGAAAGTAAATTTGTGTCTACTGGTTTTGCTAAAGAATTATCGCAAACAGCAGGCGGTAAATATTATCATTTGCCGAAAGCAACAGATCAAGCTATTGCTGCTATGACCAAAGGTGCGATCGCTGATTTAAAATCTCGATAATTAGTCATTAGTCATTTGTCATTAGTCATTTGTCAGTTGCTTTTCTACTAACCACTGACCATTGACTAATGACTACGATCCAGTTGGCATTACTTGTGGTTGCAAATAGCAAATCAAATCTTGAATTCCTTTTTGCAGATAGCGCGTTACTGTCATTGGACTAGTGCCAATGTTTTTAGCAGCATCCTTGCGAGAAAGTTCCTTCAAAAATACCATTTCAACTGCCATGCGGGGCTTTTCTTCCAACATATTGATTGCACCTTGCAGTTGTTGGCGTTCTTCTTCTTGTTGTAAAAGAACATGAGAACGAGGACAAGGAAGTGCTTCACCCAAGGTTATTTGGCAATCAACATAGTTAACTGCGGTTGCATCTAAACTCAAAGGCATCCGATTTTGAGCAGCTAACTTGGTTTCTTGCCATTCTTGCACAGATACCCGCAGGTGGCTGGCAATTTCAGCATCTTTGGGCTGACGACCTAAAGACATTGCCAAATCCTTGCGAATCTTTTGCCCTTCATTATATAATTCTTGCCAACGACGGGGAATTTTTAGTAGAGTACTGCGATCGCGCAAAAAGTGCAGCATCTCACCACGAATATATGGCACAGCAAAGGAACTAAAAGCATATCCTTGGCTAGGATCGAAACGCTCAATTGCCCTAATCAAACCAAAGTAACCGATTTGTTCTAAATCTTCATAAGGTTCATTACATTGATGGCTGAATTTATGAGCCATCTTCCGCACTAAGCCAGTATGTAACTGTACAAGTTTATTACGAAGTTTAATAGAAGGATTCTGGTGGTACAAGTGTAATAATTCTATACCATCAGTTCGTAAAGAGGACTCACTTGCTGCCATATACATTCCTTTGTTGTAACTCCTATTCCTGGGAAAATGGAGTTGCGTATATTTTCTTCTAAGCTGTTATTATTTTCCTTAGCAAGGGCAGAATAAGCTATCGTCGTTTCACTGAACTTGTAAGGAGTCGCACTCCATAATTCAGTATTTGTACGCATGATTTTGTTAACCCCTCTGTTACAGGTTATTTTTATTTTTTAGATAAAAATTTCAACCTTGGATAATCTTCTTTGTTTAGTTGTGTCCTACCTTACATAACCCGTTCCTGGTTTCTTGCCCTAAATCTTGGTAAGAATAGAAATAGGCGGAACGTTTTCCTAAAAAACACTTTTTCAATATGAGCAATACCAGTAATTTTCGTGAAGCAATCCGTGAGGCTAAATCTCACGCCCTCGTTGGCCCAAACGTAATCGCCAACGCCCTCCCCTACGTCGGTGGTGGATTGGTGCTAACAGCATTAGGAACCTACGGCGGTTTGGGAGTTATCCGTACTAACCCCGGAATCTTCTTTCCCACCTTCATTGGTGCGGTGATTTTGGAGTTAATTTTGTTCTTTGTTGCCCAAAATGTTGCCCAAAAAGGTAATAAGGGTCTTGCACTACCCCTGTTGGCAACCTACAGCCTCTTGTCTGGATATACTCTTAGTGGCTTGATATTTGTCGCTTTGAGATCCCAAGGTGTTGGTATTCAAGGCATTGGTTTAGCTGCCCTTGGTTGTGGCGTTACTTTTATTGCTGCCCGTCAAATTGGTTCAAATCTTTCTGAACAAGATGGCATGGCTTTGACGAAAACCATCAATCTTGGTGTTATCGCCTTGCTGGTTGTGTGCCTCGCCCAATTCGGGTTTGCGATGTTTGGTGTTTACACGCCAAATTGGTTAGAAATTGCCATCTCCGGTTTGGGAGTGTTTCTGTTTGTTGGGGTTTCTGTTGTCGATTTCTACATCTTGCCCCGCACTTACAGCGATGACCAATATCTGCCTGCTGCTTTGTCGATGTACCTCACTTACATCAACTTGTTTGTGTTTATTTTGCGGTTGCTAATTGCCATTAATGGTCGCGATTAATTGTCTGTAGGCGCTAACACAAGTAAAATTTTCTAAAGTAAAAACCGTGGTTAAATTTTTAGCATCCACGGTTTTTTCATCGTTTTAATAGTAGAATATGTAGCAATACAGTTAAGATAGAGCAACAAAACACTTGTAGAGACGGCGATTTATCGCCTCTTGAAAACCCAAAATTGTTGCCGTAGCCCTTAACTAGTCTCAAGTGAGCAAAACTATGCTAGAACTCTTAAACATCAAACGCGAAGTAGAAAGGTTATCTAATATCTTGATCAAGGCTGAAGGCTGTCTTTGACCTATCAGAACTGAGTGCAAGAATTGAAGACTTGAATCAATTGATTTCTCAAGCGACTTTCTGGGATAATTCTGTCACTTACTATCAGACACTTCAAGAAATTGACTTCCTGAACGCTAAGAAGAAACAATATCAGCGATCGCACTTGATTCTAGAAGATATCAAGGCTGCACTAGAGCTACTAGAATTCTCTGCTGATGAGGAGTTGTTGCAAGAGGCACAAACCAACCTTACCCAACTCCAGCAAGAACTCGAAATAGTAGAAATACAACAATTACTGTCTGACCCCCACGACCAAAAGGGGGCATTCTTGACAATTACGGCTGAGGTTGGAGGTATAGATTCCCAAGACTGGGCAGCTATGTTATTACAGCTATACCATCGTTGGGCAGTAAATCAGAACCATAAAGTATATCTAGTGCAAGAGTCAGCAGGTGATTTAGGAGGGGTCAAACATGCCACCCTAGAAATTACAGGGCGTTATGCTTATGGCTGACTAAAATCAGAACAAGGAACTCATGCAAGAATAGAGCGAATTTCTCCTGTTCATGGCAATGGCAGACGGCATACTTGCCTAGCCAGTGTAGAAGTCAGCCCGATTTTAGATGAGTCTGTTGATTTTGAGATTCCAGAGAAAGATTTGGAAATTACTTATTATCGCCATCGGGGGAATGTCAACCGGACAGAAACATGGGTAAAGATGGTTCACATTCCTACTGGGATTAATGTATCTTGTAACCAAGAGCGTAGCCAGATGCAAAGCAAAGAGAAAGCCTTAGCTATTCTCAAGAGTAAACTGTTTGCGATCGCACTAGCCCAAAATGTCCAGCAAGTTGAAGCAATTCAACCTCGACTCATCCAATCTCTGCTTATCCGTGAATATATCTTGCATCCTTACACCAAGGTGAAAGATTTACGTACCAATGTAGAAACACCTGTTGCTGCAGAAGTCTTGAACGGTAAAATTGATTTGTTTATCAAAGCCTATCTGCAACAGCTAAATAACACTACTTCAGTGACCCAAGAAGCGCTTGATAATTTCAAGTCACTTTTGTAACTTATAAAAAATTTGCCCAACTACAGCTAAAATCAAGAAACATAAGTAGAATAAAGAGCAATTTTCCACTACTAGCGCTCTATCTATCATTCAGCAAGTATTATGGATGTCCTAGAACTAAAACGCGAAATCGAAACGTTGTCTGGCCGCCTGGGTAAAACCCAGGACTATCTTTGACGTACCTGCACTGACAGCCAAAATTCAAGACCTCGAAAAAATATCAGCACAGCCAGACTTTTGGGATAACCAAACCCAAGCCCAAGAAACTCTGCAAGAACTCAACGATCTGAAAGCCCACCTCCAGCAATACGATCGCTGGCACGCCAATCTAGAAGATACTAAGGCAGTTGTTGAGTTGTTGGAGTTAGAAACTGATGAGGCACTACTGCAAGAAGCAGAATCTACCATCACTAAACTGAATCGTGATCTGGATCAGTGGGAATTACAACAGTTACTATCCGGCCCCTATGATGCGGAAGGTGCTGTACTAACTATTAGTGCTGGTGCTGGTGGTACAGATGCTCAAGACTGGGCATTTATGCTAATGCGGATGTACACCCGTTGGGGCGAAGCTCATGGCTATAAGGTAACTTTAGCTGAAGAGTCGGAGGGTGATGAAGCCGGAATTAAATCAGCAACCCTAGAAATTACTGGTCGCTATGCTTATGGTTACTTGCGATCGGAAATGGGTACACATCGCTTAGTGCGGATTTCACCTTTTAATGCCAACGGTAAGCGACAAACCAGTTTTGCAGGGGTGGAAGTGATGCCGCAGATTGATAACTCTGTGCAATTGGATATTCCAGATAAGGATTTGGAAATCACCACAACTCGGTCTGGTGGTAAAGGTGGGCAAAACGTCAACAAAGTAGAAACTGCGGTGCGGATTGTTCACCTTCCCACAGGTCTTGCTGTGCGCTGTACAGAAGAGCGATCGCAACTGCAAAATAAAGAAAAAGCCCTAAATCGCCTCAAAGCAAAGCTGTTGGTCATCGCCAAGGAGCAACGCGCCCAAGAAATTGCCGAAATTCGTGGCGATATGGTAGAAGCTTCCTGGGGAAACCAAATCCGTAACTATGTATTTCATCCTTACCAGATGGTGAAGGATTTACGTACAAATACAGAAACAACGGCGATTGGCGATGTGATGAATGGTGAACTTGATCCGTTCATTCAAGCTTATCTGCGCCAAGAAAATAAATTAGTAGAAAATACTAGTGCATAATTTGGGATTATTTACAAGTGCTAAGTAATTATCTTTAATATTACTTAGCACTTATTTATTATTTATTTTTCTAAGATTGGCGCGTAGGCGTAGCATTCCTTCTTATCGAGGTGTTTTCAGATAAATTCCTGAGCAATATACAGGCGATCGCCATTCTATCCCAGACCAACTGTTACAGTTATAAAAGAGTCTGTGGACAAATAACTATGAGCAACACTCCTTCAACAGAACCTCAACCTAGCTACGTAAAACTTGCCATGCGAAACATGGTGCGGAAAGGTGGAACTTCCCTAAAGCATTTTGCGTTGACTGCTGTAGGGCTTTTATCTCTCCTTGTTGGTCTTGCTTACCTAACTCACTAAATTAGTCATTAGTCATTAGTCATTAATTGTATTTAAAAGGACAGATGATCAATGACAAAGGACAGTCTTAGCGAAAAACCATAAACCTCAGACTAGGAGACTGTGTGCCCCTGAGCGTTGAACTATATGTGGAGGATGATTTTTACGAGTTGTCCCCGACAACATCTGTAAAAATTGAGGACACTGATCCCCGAATTCCTCCTGAAACTTGGGAAAATTGGTTTAATCACTGGTTGGAAATACTTCACCCTCAAATTCCGCCAGCGCCAAGTTATGAAATCGGGCTGCGTTTGACAGATGACTCGCAAATTCAAGAACTGAATGCCCAGTATCGTCAACAAAATAAGCCCACAGACGTTTTAGCCTTTGCTGCTTTGGAGGTGGATTTTCCTCAAAGCAAAGAGATGCTTGCTTCTGTACCATTATACTTAGGTGATATTATCGTGTCTGTAGATACAGCACAACGTCAAGCTCAACAGCAGGAACATAGCTTACCCACTGAGCTAGCCTGGTTAGCTAGTCACGGTTTTTTACATCTCTTGGGCTGGGATCATCCTGATGAAGAAAGTTTGGGGCGAATGTTAGAACAGCAAGTGAGATTGCTGAATGCAATAGGTATTGCTATTGACATGGAATAGCAGTAGTTAGTGTATTTCTATAGTGTTAATTTTGGGTAATACTTTTATAATAACTTCTGTGGAAAATTGCTTAAAGATTGCCTCAAAGTTAATTCTGCCATTAAAATCGGCGAATATTCCCACGTAGCAACTCTGTTTTTGTGTTTTTAAGTCTATGTCCCAAAAAATTTCTCCATCACCAACGCCCACCTCGTTACAAACACTGGTGTCTAACGAACGGGAATTCTCCTGGAAAGTAGCCTCTAATTTATTTGTTAGTTTTAAATATGCCTGGGCTGGAATCAGCTATAGTTTTCAAACTCAACGTAATTTTCGCATCCACGTAAGTGTTTGCGCGTTGGCGATCGCTTTAAGCGTTTTTCTACATCTGCAAGCGGTGGAAATCGCGGTAATTGGTGTAACTAGTGGTTTAGTTTTGGCATTAGAGTTACTAAATACAGCGATCGAGTCTCTTGTGGACTTAACCGTTAAGCAGACATACCATGAATTGGCAAAAATTGCTAAAGATTGTGCGGCTGGCGCAGTGCTTGTTTCTGCTTTAGTAGCGGTGCTGGTAGCTGGTACGCTCCTGCTCCCTCCTCTGGTAAAGTTAATTATATCGGCTTTGTAGAGGTTATTTGCGATCGCCAAGTGAGCCAATAACAGGATCAAACTCTGTCCGATCCCCTAGAGAACAGATTATAAGCAATTCAAAAGTGAGGCGATGTCTACGACGGGCTATAACGCTCTCTACGAGACGCTAAAAGCGAACGCGGACTCGCTTTGCGCGTCGCTATCTGCGTTGTGCCAAGCATCCTGGGTAAAGGATTACTTGGTAATTCTTTAAGCGTCCACGTCAGCGTTATTTTTACACCTAGCGAACAAATAGCATGAGATATTTGTCTATGCTGTTTGTAACTGATGAGTGGTAAAAACCAGGAGTTATAAGCTTTGATTATAGTTATCGACAATTACGACAGTTTTACATATAATTTAGTGCAATATCTGGGAGAATTGGCAGCAGAATTCCCAGTAGCAGATGATATTAAAGTTTTTCGTAACGATAAGATATCGATAGATGAGATTCGGGCATTAAAGCCCGAAGCTGTGGTTATTTCTCCTGGGCCAGGTCGCCCGGAAGATGCCGGTATTTCTTTAGAATTGATTGAACAGCTAGGACAAGAGTTGCCAATTTTGGGTGTTTGTCTAGGACATCAAAGCATCGGTCAAGTGTTCGGTGGTAAAATAATTCCTGCTCCAGAGTTGATGCATGGCAAAACCTCTCAGGTGTCTCACACTGGGGTGGGGGTTTTTCGGGGATTAGAAAATCCTTTAACCGCCACCAGGTATCATAGTTTGGTGATAGAACGTGAGACTTGCCCAGATGTGTTAGAAATCACCGCTTGGGTTGAAGATAACACCATTATGGGAGTGCGACACCGGAAGTATCCTCATATTCAGGGCGTCCAGTTTCACCCAGAGAGTGTCCTGACATCTTCAGGAAAACAGTTATTGCGAAATTTTCTGGAACAGTTACAGTCGAGAGCATAATTAATGAAACGACGACAGTTGATGGGCTATGCTGGGGCGGGGTTAGTCACAGCTTTGGTTACTAACTTGGGTTCTGAATCTCAAGCTGACGCACAATCTAGCGGTTTATCAGTTCAGTGGTTGGGTCATACTTGCTTTCTTTTTACTGGTGGCGGTGCGAAAATTCTTGTTAATCCATTTCGGACGGCCGGTTGTACTGCTGGGTATCGTCCACCAAAAGTTGCAGCAGATTTAGTACTGATTAGCAGCCAACTGCTGGATGAAGGTGCTGTAGACGTACTACCGGGAAATGCAAAACTCATCTATGAACCAGGAGTTTATGAGTTTAAAGGCATTAAGTTTCAAGGAATTGCCATAGACCACGATCGCAAAGGTGGTAGGCAATTTGGTTCAAATACCGCTTGGAGTTGGCAGCAAGGCGGAATTAATATCTTACACTTAGGCGGAGCTGCTGCACCGATTTCCATTGAGCAAAAAATCCTGATGGGGCGTCCCGATGTAGCATTTATTCCGGTGGGAGGCAGTGCAAAAGCCTACAATGCTGAGGAAGCAAAGCAGGCTGTGCAAATCTTAAATCCCAAGATAGTGATTCCAACCCATTACCGCACACAGGGCGCTGATGCTGCTAAGTGCGATATTTCACCACTGGATGATTTTCTGACCTTGATGCAAGGTATGACAGTGCGGCGTAGCAATGGGGATAGTATTTCCATTAGCCCTAAAGATTTGCCGGAAAATAGCGTGATTCAGGTTTTGAGTTACAAATTTTGAGGAGTAGGGGATGAGGGATAATAAACAATGACTGTGAACAAACTCATGCCCCGTTTACCAGAGTGCTGTAGTCCAAAGAGCTATCTGCAAAGATAAATTTCTCAAAGCCGGTCGTAGACAAGCTAATGGTGTTTCCATCGCTGTTGAAACTGAAGTTGGCAGAATTAACGGTATTGCCAGAAATAACACCAGATACCAGCAGTTCGGAACGATTGAAAGCGCCCAGATCCAGGGTATCAAAACCTTTACCGCCATCAACAGTTGCAGTACCGAATCCTTTCAAGTAGTCATTTCCTGTGCCGAGATCAATCTTGATACCGCCATCGATAGAGACTTTTTGTTGAACTCCATCTACGATACTGGTGGCTGTAATTTCATCATTTCCATCGCCAGTGTTAATGGTTCCTTGTCCATAAATACCGTAGGCAGTACCACCAATTGTTGTTGTTGCCTGTCCGGTAAGCTTGTCACAACTATCCCCAGTATCAATCAGTCCATCGTTGAAGATGCCATAGGCTGTAGCGTTTTCTCCTAAGCTATTCCCATAACCGATAATCGTGTCTTTGTCCGACCCTGTAGTGATGGTGGCGTTTTTAATGTTCTGGATACCGGTTCCAGCACCGCTGCTTCCAGGAGGGCTATTAATCTTGCCGCCGTTGCCAGTGCCAGTGATCGTGTCGTTTCCTGAGCCTGTATTAATACTGCCACTGTTATTGATACCAGTTCCAGCACCACCATCGCTTGCGGAGTAGGCATTGCCACCAGTGCCGCCAGTACCTATACCAGTAATCGTGTCTTCTCCGTCTTGGGTATCCAGTTCCTTACTGTTATCGATACCAGTTCCACTACCGCCGTTGCCAAAGCCGCCGTAGCTGGTATAGCCGCCGTTGCCGCCGTTGCCAGTGCCAGCGATTGTGTCTTTTCCTGAGCCTGTATTAATACTGCCACTGTTATTTATACCAGTTCCAGTACCGCCGTTGCTGAAGTTGCCGCCGTTGCCAGTGCCAGTGATCGTGTCTTCTCCTGAGCCTGTATTAATACTGCCACTGTTATTTATACCAGTTCCAGTACCGGCACCTTCGCCACCAGTGCCGCCAGTACCTATACCAGTAATCGTGTCTTCTCCGTCTTGGGTATCCAGTTCCTTACTGTTATTTATACCAGTTCCACTACCGCCTTGGACGCCGGAATTGCCACCGTTGCCAGTGCCAGCGATCGCGTCTTTTCCTGAACCTGTACTAATACTACCACTGTTATTTATACCAGTTCCACTACCGCCATATACGGTGTCGCCATAGCCGCCAGTACCTATACCAGTAATCGTGTCTTCTCCGTCTTGGGTATCCAGTTTCTTACTGTTATCGATACCAGTTCCACTACCGCCGTCGCCGCCGTTGCCGACGTTGCCGATGTTGCCGCCGTTGCCAGTGCCAGCGATCGTGTCTTTTCCTGAGCCTGTATTAATACTGCCACTGTTATTTATACCAATCCCAGTACCGCCAAGGTAGCTTACCCCGGTGGGGAAGAACATGTATATATCGCTTTTACTGCCGTCGCCGCCGTTGCCTGTCCCAGTGAGGGTGTCGTTTCCTGAGCCTGTATTCAGATTACCACTATTAGCGATGCCAGTACCAATACCGCCGTTGCCGCCGTTGCCGCCGTTGCCTGTGCCGATGATATTGTCGTTTTCTTTCTCTGTATTCAGATTGCCACTATTAGCGATGCCAGTGCCAGTACCGCCAGTACCGCCAGTAACGCCGTCGATGCCGTCGACGCCAGTGCCGCCTTCGCCGCCGTTGCCTGTGCCGGTGAGGGTGTCGTTTCCTGAGCCTGTATTTAGACTGGCACTATTAGCGATGCCAGTGCCAGTACCGCCGGTGCCGCCGACACCCTCTTCGATTTCGACACCCTTTTCGATGCCGTCGTTGGGGTAGCCTCTGCCGCCGTCGCCGCCCTGACCTGTGCCAGTGATATTGTCGTTTTCTTTCTCTGTATTCAGATTGCCACTATTAGCGATGCCAGTGCCAATACCGCCGTTGCCGCCGTCCCCACCGTCGACGCCCTCGTTGCCGCTGCCGCCGTCGCCGCCCTGACCTGTGCCGATGATATTGTCGTTTTCTTTCTCTGTATTCAGATTGCCACTATTAGCGATGCCAGTGCCAATACCGCCGTTGCCGCCGTCGATGCCTTTGTTGCCGTTGCCACCGTTGCCGCCGTTAGTGCCGTTGCCTGTGCCCTTAATGGTGTCCTTTCCTGAGCGTGTATCAATGGAACCTTTGCTTAAAATCTCAATTCCAATTGCCAAAGGTGCATTTAACTCTTCCCCTACTATTGTGTCTGCACTGCTGGTGCCGATGAAATTGGGTGGAACGCTTAGTCTAGACATAGTCAAAATTCTCCTTCATTAAATTAATAACGTGGTGAGGCACAAACCCAAATAATCAATTGCCTTATTACAATACCCTCGCCAAAATTACAGTTTTAGAACTGGACAAAAAGCTAAATTCCATAGACAGCAGGCATTTCAGGCTTTGGAATTGAGGTTTAAACCCATAGCCCAAAACCCAATACTGCTCGGATAAGCAGGGGAGGCAGGGGAAGCTCTTGAGGCAGGGGAGGCAAAAACTCAACGCCAGCCTCCATTTCTCCCCCAGCTATTGAACAGCTTGCCTCAACCAAGAAATTCCTTAACCGAGCAGTATTGGCCCAAAACCTGCATTCTGCGGAAGTTCTAAAAAATTGGCAAAGGTATTGCTAGTCAGACAGAATTAATTACACAATGTCATTGCCAATGCAGCGTACCCCTGCTCAAAAGCCTGCTACGCGCAGCATCTCGTAGAGAAGCCGAATAAAGCAATTCCAGGCGCAAGCGGATTGCTTTATTCGACTTCCCAATGACTGTAAATATTTTTGTCCATCTACTTCTTTTTATCTCTGGCTTTAACAGAAGGAAATGGAGATCAAGTTGTAAGATGTATTTTTGCTGTATCTCTCTCTTGCCAGGATAATATAGTTACTTCAATTAGCAAGTATGTGTTCACGATCACAGATATATTGTGTTTTAGATCACTGCTAATTTAAACAAAGTAAGCAGATAGGACTTACGCACGGGTAACGGAAAACGAACCTTATTAGGCGCAGTATTTCGACTTCGCTCAATAACCGGTCACGGAGGAATGAGAGTTTGAGAGGGTTTTTGCGTAAGTCCTATACATAGGCAAGAATAAACCTAACTCCAAAAGATTTGCCAGAAAATGGGGAGATTCAGGTTTTGAGTTACAAGTTTTGAGGAGTAGGGGATGAGGGATAATAAGCAATGACTGTGAACAAACTCATGCCCCGTTTACCAGAGTGCTGTAGTCCAAAGAGCTATCTGCAAAGATAAATTTCTCAAAGCCGGTTGTAGACAAGCTAATACCGTTGAAACTGAAGTTGGCAGAGTTAAGGGGATTGCCAGAAATAACACCAGATACCAGCAGTTCGGAACGATTGAAAGTGCCCAGATCCAGGGTATCAAAACCGTCCCCGCCATTAACACTTGCTCCCCCGAATCCTTTAAAGAAGTCATCTCCAGTGCCGAGATCAATCTTGATACCGCCACCGATAGAGACTTTTTGTTGAACTCCATCTACGATACTGGTGGCTGTAATTTGATCATTTCCATCGCCAGTGTTGATGGTTCCTTGCCCATAAATACCGTAGGCAGTACCACCAATTGTGGTTGTTGCCTGTCCGGTAAGTTTGTCAGAATCATTGTTGGTATCAATCACTCCATCGTTGAAGATGCCATAGGCTGTATCGTTTTCTCCTGAGCTATTCCCATACCCGATAATCGTGTCTTTGTCCGATCCTGTAGTGATGGTGGCGTTTTTAATGTTCAGGATACCGGTTCCAGTACCGCTATCGACGCCGCCGTAGAAAAGGGTGTTGATGTTGCCACCAGTACCGGTGCCAGCGATCGTGTTTTCTCCATCTCCAGTATTCAGTTTGCCACTGTTAGCAATGCCGATTCCAATACCGACGCCTTCGCTGTTGAAACCGTTGGCCTGACCGGTGCCGGTGATCGTGTCGTTTCCTGAGTCTGTATTCAGACTGCCACTATTATCGATGCCAGTGCCCCTACTTAAGTTGCTGCCAGTACCGGTGCCGGTGATCGTGTCGTTTCCTGAGTCTGTATTCAGACTGCCACTATTATCGATGCCAGTGCCATTAGTTTTGTTGCTGCCAGTACCGGTACCAGTGATCCTGTCGTTTCCTGAGCCTGTAGTCAGACTGGCACTATTAGCGATGCCAGTGCCATTACCATAATCATCGTTGCTGCCAGTACCGATGCCGATGATCGTGTCATTTCCGTCCCCTGTATTGAGACTGCCATTCTTACCACTGTTATCGATGCCAGTGCCACTACCGCCGTCGCCGTACCTGCGGGTGTAGCTTTCAGCGCCGTCGCCGCCGTTGCCAGTGCCAGTGAGGGTGTCGTTTCCTGAGCCTGTATTCAGAATGCCACTATTAGCGATGCCAGTGCCATTACCGCCGTCGCCTTGCTCGAAGCCGCCATTACCGCCGTTGCCTGTGCCGGTGATCTTGTCGTTTCCATAGCTTGTATTCAGATTGCCACTATTAGCGATACCAGTGCCAGTACCGCCTTCGGCGCCCTTCCCAAAGCCGCCAGTGTTTCTGTTGCCGGCGTTGCCGCCGTTGCCTGTGCCAGTGAGGGTATCGTTTCCTGAGCCTGTATTCAGACTGGCACTATTAGCGATGCCAGTGCCACTACCACTGGTGCCGCCGTTGCCGTATGCGAAGGCGTCGCCGGCGTCGCCGCCGTTGCCGCCCTGACCTGTGCCAGTGATATTGTCGTTTTCTTTCTCTGTATTCAGATTGCCACTATTAGCGATGCCAGTGCCAATACCGCCGTTGCCCCCGTCGTTGCCGCCGTCGATGCCGTTGCCACCGTTGCCGCCGTTAGTGCCGTTCCCTGTGCCCTTAATCGTGTCCTTTCCTGAGCGTGTATCAATGGAACCTTTGCCTAAAATCTCAATTCCAATTGCCAAAGGTGCATTTAACTCTTCCCCTACTATTGTGTCTGCACTGCTGGTGCCGATGAAATTGGGTGGAACGCTTAGTCTAGACATAGTAAAAATTCTCCTGCATTAGATTAATGGAGTTAACACAAATAAATAGATATCAAGTGGTAAGATGCATTCCAATACTGCTCGGTTAAGAAAATTTGTAGGTTTGGTTGAACGAAGTGAAACCCAACCTAGCATTGGAGTTATTTTTTAGGCTTAACCGAATAGTATTGAGATGCATTTTTGCTGTATCTATTTCTGAGCAGGATAATATAGTTATTTAAATATGTAAGTACGTGTTAATAATCACAGATATATTGTGTTTGAGATCACTGCTATTAAACAAAGTAGTAGAAGTAGATATAGCGGTTCCCATTCAGATGCGGTACAAGATTATATCGTAAGGTGTAAGGGCACGGCACTGCCGTGCCCCTACGGGTGTACCTCACGTAAACGAAAACCGCTATAGGCAAGAATCAACCTAACTTATGTAACCCCATGTGCGACTTGATCTCAAACCTAACCCCCAACCGCAACCCTTGGGGTGCATCCCAGTTCTTATTATTCGATGAAATAATAAAATAAAACAAGTCATTGCGAGGAACGAAGCAATCGCAATGGCTGGGATTGCTTGTCTGCGACACGCTCTTGCGTTCGTCGTTCCTCGTCTCTACGAGACGCACTCGCGTTCGCAATGACGGAAGATTGTTAGATTTTGAAAAAGTGGGTTTCAAGACTTAATTCACATTAAACGCAAATTATCCCAAATTATTTGTACATCTGTAGGGGCGCACAGCACAGCTGTGCGCCCCTACGATGGGATGTTTTTTTACTGGAAGTCCCTAATGCCAATTTTAGATTTTGGGTCGCACCTTTGGTGCGCTGGGAGCGCAACTTGGATATTGAAGGAAAAATCTAAAATCCAAAATCCAAAATCCAAAATTGAATGACCTCTGTTTCTAGCTTTTAGAACGTATACCACTGAGGGCCAAGCTTATCTGCGTCGCTAATGGGAGTCTCAACGGCTGTCGTCTCATTGATAGTCCAGATGTTGTCTGTACCTGCTGTCTGGTCGCGCCAGTAGATGTCGGTCTTACCATCGCCGTTGAAGTCGCCAAGAGATGGTGTCAAGGCCGCGTTATTAGTCGGTAAGAAAGCTTCAGTCGCAACTGTTGTACCATCCATCAACCAAGCGGTGTTCTCACCAGTTGTGCCATTGTGCCAGAAGATATCGGTCTTGCCATCACCGTTGAAATCGCCAATTTTAGAAGTCCAGGCTGAGTCAAGTGTCCCTAAAGCGCCTTCTGTGACTAAGATGCCTCTCATCGTCCAAACCTTGTTCTCACCTGTTTGAGCGTTTCTCCACAGAATGTCAGTGCTTAAATCGCCGTTGAAATCACCAAGGCTAGCAGTCCAAGCGGCATCTTGTGATTGCAGCGCAAATTCAGTCTTTTGCGTACCATCCATAAACCAAGCGGTGTTATCGCCGGTTGTCTGATTGCGCCAGAAAATGTCACTCTTACCATTGCCGTCGAAATCAACAATGGTAGGAGTTAGTGCTGCATCTGTTGTGTCTAGAACAGTTGCATTCAGAACGGTGGTACCATCCATCTCCCAAATAGCGTTCTCACCAGTTGTAGCATTATGCCAGAAGATATCGGTTTTGCGATCGCCATTGAAATCGCCAATCTGAGGACTCCACGCTGCATCAACGCTAGATAGAGCAGCCGCACTACCAACCTTGGTTCCATCCATCAGCACAATACTATTTTCGCCGGTTGTCTTATTGCGTAATAAGAAGTCGGTTTTGGCATCATTGTTGAAATCGGCAATTTTGTAATCATAGGCAGTTAGGTCGAAATTACCTAGAGAACCCTGCTCAACAACTTTTGTGCCATCCATCAACCTAATGATAATCTCACCGGTTGTAGAATCCACCCAAACTTTATCCGTTTTGCCATCACCGTTAAAGTCAGGAGTAATCGCCGCACTGGTTAAGTAAGGATTAGGATTGGGATTTGCTGACAGCAATCCAGATGATTGTGGTACTGAGGAACTCTTACTCAGTGGAAGAAAATCAGAAGTTAGAGGAGTTGAACTAGCAATAATCGATCCTAATGATTCTATTCTTTGGGTAGTTGCTGCGAATAGTTTATCGGAATTTATTGAAGTGTTTTGAGTTCCAAACATGGTGTGTTTTTATGGTTGGTTGTCATATTTTTTTAACTTTTTTTGGCAATCTATTTCTGTAACCAAATAACATTTACCAGTTTTTTAAATTTTCTTTATAACTATTTTTTGTTTATAAATTTCATTGTTTAAAGATAAAATTATGTTCCTTTTATCCTATTGGCATAAAAAAAACAAGCTCTATATAAGCAATTAAAAATATTCCTTTGTATTTTACATATATGATGATTTGCAGACAAAATATAATTCACTAATCTATTTACTTTGATATTCACAATGTTGAATTAAAACATCCAATACATCTTAATGTGATTGTTAGTTGATTACATAAAAATAGTTACACTAGGTAATCTGAATGTGAGTTTGTATAGTAAGTCTAAATTATCGATGAATAATAAGATACCCGACTTCTCAAAGAAGTCAGGTATTTGAGATTTTTAAGATAATTGATTATTTACCAATCATTTATGACTTGAGTTAAAACAAATTAGTTAGAATAACTTAGATTAGCAACTACCTAGATGCACAAATTCTGCTTCTAAGTAGTTGGCAAAAGTGTAAAATAACACATTAATTTAATACATACATCAGCTATGAAAGCAGAATATCGGCAGCGTCGTGAGCAGTTAATGGCAAAAATTGGTGATGGCACAGCCATTTTTCGCAGTGCGCCAATGGCAGTGATGCACAACGATGTCGAGTATGTTTATCGCCAAGATAGTGATTTTTTCTACTTAACTGGTTTTAATGAACCACAGGCAGTAGCAGTGTTAGCGCCGCATCATTCAGAACATCGGTTTGTGCTATTTGTCCAACCGAAGGATCGCGAAAAGGAAGTATGGACTGGTTATCTTTCTGGGGTAGATGCAGCCAAGGAAATTTATGGTGCTGATGAAGCTTACCCCATTAGCGAGTTAGATGAAAAGTTGCCGCAGTATTTGGAAAAATCCAGCCGGATTTATTATCACTTAGGACGCGATCGCCCTTTCAATGACCAAATCCTGCGACATTACCAAAGTTTACTACGAACTTATCCTAAACGCGGTACAGGGCCTGTCGCTATTGAAGATACTGGCCCTGTTCTCAACAGCATGAGACTAATCAAAAGTGAAGCTGAGTTGGAATTGATGCGTCAAGCAGTTGCGATCGCAGTCGAAGCACACAATTACGCCCAAGAGATCGCCGCACCCGGACGTTATGAGTATGAAATACAGGCGGAGATGGAACGCATTTTTCGAGTTCGGGGTGGCTTAGGGCCAGCTTATCCTTCGATTGTGGCTTCCGGTGTGAATGCTTGCGTACTGCACTACATTGAAAATAATCGTCAAATGCAGGATGGAGAATTACTGCTAATTGATGCCGGTTGTGCTTACGGTTATTACAACTCGGATATTACGCGGACATTTCCTGTTGGGGGTAAATTTACGCCAGAACAAAAGACGCTGTATGAGATTGTATTGGAGGCACAAAAACAAGCGATCGCTCAAGTAAAACCAGGTAATCCCTTCAAATTAGTTCATGATACAGCAGTGCGCGTTCTCACGGAAGGTTTAGTTGAACTTGGCATCCTCAAAGGTGAAATTGATAAGTTAATTGAAGAAGAGAAATATAAGCCATATTATATGCATCGCACTAGTCATTGGTTAGGGTTGGATGTTCATGATGTGGGTGTTTACCAACACGGTGAAGATAAACCGCAGATTTTGCAACCAGGCCAAATTTTGACAGTGGAACCGGGATTATATATTGTGCCTGATACCAAACTAGCAGAAGATCAACCAGAGACTGATCCTCGATGGATTGGCATTGGTATTCGGATTGAGGATGATGTGTTAGTTACATCTGATGGACATGAAGTGTTAACTGCGGGAGTTCCCAAGGCAGTGGATGAAGTGGAAAGATAAATCTAATTCGCAATTCGCAATACCTCGACTTCGCTCGGCACAAGTTCGCAATTCGCAATTAAACACTGCGATCGCAAAGAAAGTAAGTTTGATGATATCTCAGATCAAGAACACCCTTCAACAAATTCAACTTCCGGCAGCTTACCTGACCGAAACTGAGTAACACGCTTACCGTCAGTCTCGAATACCACACGATAGTTTTGGTCAGCACGGTCTTTCGGGATCAATGTCAAGTAGTGTCCGCCTTGGACGTATTTATGAGGCGTGACTTTAATTTGTCCTGGATAAAGAGACTTAATCCGCGCTTCCGTGTCGCCAATTTTTGCACCTTTTAAAGTAGTAATTTTGCCATCTCTCCACACATCTACTCTAGAAATACGACCTTCTGTCACCATAAACCCAAGATTTTTCGGTTCCCCTTCTGGCTTAACGTAGTAGCAATTATTATTAGGTGCATCGCCAACTAGCTTAGTAGTAGAAGCTTTTGCCGCTTGGGAGAAAGTCATCCCAACTCGAACCTGTCCCAATACTGTTCGGTTAAGAAGATTTGTAGGTTGGGTTGAACTTTAGTGAAACCCAACAAATCCCTGAAAATGTTGGGTTTCGTTCCTCAACCCAACCTACATTGGAGTTATTTTTTAGGCTTAACCGAACAGTATTGGAACCTGTCCGATACCATTGATGAACAATTTCGATTGATTTGTCAGTTTTGTCTGTGCTATGACTGTGCCGACAGTTAGAGAAGAAAGAGCAAGCGTTACAATGCCAAAAGTCAAAAATTTAGCTTTGCTATTCATTTTCTGCAAATAAAATTGGGTAGATATTTATATACAATAGCTATGTTGCCAGTTTCGGATTTTTATTTGGTTTATCGAACAGAATTCAGAATTATTCTTCAATAGCAAAACATTTACGGTAGAGCTAAAAAAATGAGGATGGTATGTGCCATCCTCATTTGATTTCTTGCTTATTTATTTGCTCATTCCCAGGCATTAGCCCAGAAAATAATTAATTATTACAGTTGTGGTACGTACTGCTGCTTCTCAGGAACTTCAGCGTACTCAGCCACAATTTGACGGAATTCTTCGCCGTCAATGGTTTCTTTTTCGATGAGCAAATCGACTAAGCGATCGGTGACAGTGCGATGGTCACGGATAATCTTCTTCGAGTTTTCGTAGCATTCTTCCACGATCGCTCGCACTTGTCCATCAATGCGAGAGGCGATAGATTCGGAATACTCAGATCGAGTTGTCCAGTCACGACCCAAGAACACTTCACCTTGCTGGCTTTCCAACGACAATGGCCCTAAATCGGACATCCCGAAACGAGTCACCATCTGCCGCGCCATTCCCGATAACTGTTGCAAGTCTCCACCAGCGCCAGTTGTAACTTCCGCAGCCCCAAAAATTACTTCCTCAGCAGCGCGACCGCCCAAAGCACCAGTAATCCTCGCTTTCAACTGAGAACGAGAAATTAACCCTTGTTCTTCGTTGGGAGTAAACCAAGTTAAACCTTGCGCTTGTCCTCTTGGAATCAAGGTAACTTTCTGCACTGGGTCATGGTCTTTTAACAAAGTCCCAACTAAGGCGTGTCCAATTTCGTGGTATGCAATTAAGCGTTTGCTCTTGCTGTCTACCAAAGGAGTGCCTTCCATCCCAGCGACTACCCGATCCACCGCATCATCAATTTCGCGGAGGGTGATAGCTTCTTTACGTCTTCTAGCTGTGAGAATTGCTGCTTCGTTGAGTAAGTTGGCTAAATCAGCACCCGTAAATCCAGGAGTGCGGCGAGCGATCGCATCCAAGGATACACTAGGATCTAGTTTCTTGTTGCGTGAATGGACTTGCAAGATTTCCAAACGCCCTTTGATATCGGGTGGATCAACTGTTACTTGTCGGTCAAAGCGACCGGGACGTAACAAAGCTGAGTCTAGTACGTCGGGACGGTTGGTAGCAGCAATAATAATGATGCCTGTATTACCTTCAAACCCGTCCATTTCAGTGAGCAACTGGTTGAGGGTTTGCTCTCTCTCGTCGTTACCGCCACCGATACCAGCGCCCCGTTGTCGTCCTACAGCGTCGATTTCATCGATGAAGATGATACAAGGGGCGTTATCTTTGGCTTTCTTGAACAAATCGCGGACGCGGGATGCACCCACACCAACGAACATTTCCACAAATTCCGAACCGGAAATACTGAAGAAAGGTACGCCTGCTTCACCAGCGATCGCCTTTGCTAGTAAAGTTTTACCAGTTCCAGGAGGCCCAACTAACAGCACTCCCTTGGGAATCCGTGCGCCTACTGCGGTAAATCTTTCTGGCTGCTTCAGGAAGGTGACAACTTCTTGCAATTCTTCCTTAGCTTCTTCAATCCCGGCTACGTCATCAAATTTGACCCCGGTTTTCGCTTCCATTTGGAAACGCGCCTTGGATTTGCCGAAGTTCATCGCTTGACCTGGCCCGCCAGGGAGGTTGCTAGAACGTCGGAACAAAAAGAACAGCCCGGTAATCAATAAAACTGGGAATATCAGATTGCCCAACAATCCCCAAATTGCGCCATCATTCCGCATCGGGTGAGCATCAAAACTAATGTCTTTTTCTTTGAGCTTGCTAATTAACTCAGGAGCGTTAACAGGCAAATCCACACGCCACCTTTGGACACGATTTTCGATGTCTGGATCGCGGGCTTCGATAATTGCTGTCCTACCACCTTCGTATAGATCCACGCTGGTGACGCGATCGCCATCCAAGTATTCTAGAAAGCGACCATAAGTCATGCGGGTATTGGCTGTATTCTTACTCATGTCGGTAGGAGAGCCTGCAAAAGCCCCTTGCCAGAAGAAAAAACCAATTACCAAAGCAGGCAATGTCCAGAGTACTACGACTTTCCAAGAGAATTTCATTTTAATTTGCCTCTAGATGCCTATACAATTCATCAGCCTTAGCAACCGAATGTTCATCACTCTGCCACTTTAAGCTGTTAAACGGATGTTTATAAATCCATTTTGTGTAATTTGATCTCTTATATGCACTGCCATACAGCGATTGGCGCATTATGGCGATGCCAACAAGAATCTTAATCAAAGTTAACTTAATTTTAATACAAAATCGCACGAGAAAAGGGAGTGCAACGGGATGCAAAGACACGGATAATTTCTCTAGAATGTTCTTCGCGTCATTCCGGCCTCTTTCAATCATCATTAGGGGGAGTGGGGAGTGGGGAGTGGGGAGTAGGGAAGAAGCAGGGGAGCAGGGAGCAAGGGAGAAAAATTTTCCCCTCAGCAAGAGCCGCCCCTCTGCCCCATTCCCCATTCCCCATTCCCTACTCCCTACTCCCCATTCCCTACTTAACTTCTGTAATTTTTAGAGTGTAAGGAAGATACTTGTCTTTTTGGTAGGAACCAACCCAAATTTGGTAAGTTCCAGGTAGCCATTCACCAATCATGCCAGTATTTTTACCATCAAAATCGTCATTGCACCAAGTACCACCGGGCCCCTTGATAATCATGGTGGTGTCTTCAGGACTTTGCACTTGCAGCTTCAGGTAGTCAAATTTACTTGTTAGCGCTAATTTGTGGTCTGGTGTTTCATCAACAAATCCGGTGCAAGGGCCAGTAGCTGTTTCAGTTCTCCCACCTACTTCACTCCCAGATATTGAACCACCACTCATCCCGCGAACTGTCAGGGGGTCTGGGGAAAACTGAGGCCCAATGGTGACATCTCCAAATATCGTTGGCGCTTCCTGAGCATCAACGCCAGCATTAATTGCCGATGTGATGAACAGCATAACTATCATGAACGATAATCTCATCCCTCTATTGAGCGCTTTTGTCGGCATTGTAATTACGTTCGCTTCTAAGTGTTTTTGAAGACATGAATTTTACACACCAAGTTCCCAACGTGAGGATAATTGACTACCTATTTTAGATTTGAAATTGGGGAATGGGGAATGGGGAAGAATTCTTATAATCCCTCACTTTGTACAGACGCGATTAATCGCGTCTCTCCTCACTCCCACACCCATATAAAAATTGTTGTAATCGCTAACTAGCTTGTGTTATTGCCTTACTCAAGCGCGACTTATCTAAACCAATCTGATTTAGTAGTAACCAAGATTGGATCAAGTCGGGGCCATGAACATCTCCAGTTAAGGCTGCTCTGAGCGATCGCATTACTAAGCCTTTTTTGACTTTTTGCTCTTTCACCACTTGTTTAATAATATCTTGGGCGGCGGCTTCTGACAGTTGCGGCTGATTTTCTAAGGCTGTGACAATCGCCTCAAGCACAGCAGTAGAACCTTCTTGCTTCAGTTGTGTACTACCTTCCTCGCTAAATTCAACTGTGTCAGTAAAAAACAGTTGGCTTTGAGGTACTGCATCTACTAAACGAGTCAAACTTTGGCTAATTAAAGTTACTAGCTGCTCTAACCAAGGGCGTTCTCTTCCACCATCAAATTTATACCCAGCCGCTTGCCAATAGGGTATGAGTAAATCTGTGAGTTTATCTACTGGCGTTTTGTGGATATACTGACTGTTTAACCAATCCAGCTTGTCCCAGTCAAACTTTGCACCTGCTTTATTTACACGCTCAAAACCAAATTCTTTGGCTGCTGCTTCTAAGGTAAATATTTCTTGCGTCGAATCTGGTGGCGACCAACCCAGCAATGTCATGTAATTTACCAACCCTTCAGCAATAAAACCCATTTGCTGAAAGTCAGAAATGGAAGTAACGCCATCCCGCTTAGAAAGCTTGCGCCCTTCCATGTTCAAAATTAGCGGCGTGTGGGAGAACTCTGGGATTTTTGCACCCATTGCTTCATACAGTAAAATTTGCTTGGCGGTGTTGGCAATATGATCTTCTCCCCGAATGACATGGGTGATTTGCATATCAATGTCATCCACTACAACTACAAAGTTGTATAAAGGTTGACCGCTTCCTTCTTCTGAGGCGCGGGCGATGACCATATCACCACCTAAATCGCTACCTCGCCAAGACATCTTTCCCCTTACTAGGTCGTTCCAGACAATTTCCCGCCCATCTTCGATTTTGAAGCGAATCACAGAGGAGCGACCTTCTGCTTCATAAGCGGCGCTTTGTTCTGGCGTGAGGTTGCGGTGACGGTTGTCATACCGAGGAGCTTCGTTTCTAGCTTTCTGAGCTTCTCTTAGAGTTTCTAGTTCTTCGGAAGTGGTGTAGCAGCGATAGGCTAATCCTTGATCTAGCAGTTTTTGTACTGCTTCTTTATAAATATCCAGGCGTTGAGATTGAAAAAATGGCCCTTCATCCCAATTAAGCCCTAGCCAACGCAATCCCTCAAGGATATTCTCGGTGTATTCGGGACGCGATCGCTCTAAATCTGTGTCTTCTATTCGCAGGATAAATTTACCGCCGTGGTGGCGGGCAAATAACCAGTTAAATACAGCCGTTCTAGCTGTACCAATATGTAAATTTCCGGTTGGACTCGGCGCAATACGGACTCTGACAGTCACAGTTAATTCTCTCTTTTGCAAAGCATGATAAATGTAGCTTATATTCAAATCCTGAATTCTGAGTCAATCCCTTCGGGGAATTCAAAATCTAAAATCACCGAAGTTCAGTGATTTACTACTCATAAATTTAGAACGGGACTGACGGGGCTCGAACCCGCAACTTCCGCCGTGACAGGGCGGTGCTCTAACCAATTGAACTACAGTCCCTTGTTTGGCAACTTTGCTATTATCACTATTTTTTTTCTACTTGTCAAGTGTTTTGGAGTGGGAAATTAGGAATTCTTTTTGTCCCGTCTCTCCCAGGTGCGGATTTTTCGTTAAAACCCTGATAATACAACCTGTGGCTGTGATTCCAGATGCTGCAATATGCGGGATTGCATTTGTTTATACTGCTGTTTTAATAGCTGTTTGCTCAACTGGGGTTGAGAAGCTGGTGGTAGACTATGAATTTGTTGCGCCCAATTTTTCAACATTTGTCGCGGAGTTGGCTCGATGCGACTACTGAGAACGTTGGTGCATGAATGTGGTGCTTCCAGAGTAAAGAAAATCAAAGGATAGTGTTCATTTTCAGCCAGGAAACTTACCAGCCTAGTATTTTGGGGATTTTGCATATCTAAGTAGCATGGTAGCCACTTAGGAGCCAATTGCCGATTGTAGAGTAGAGTCACCCACAACAGCATTGGGTGAGGGGATGTCATAAAGATAAACTGGTTGTAACGGGTAGAAAGGGCATAGTTTTTGATTTCTTGTTTTGGCAACATCAACCATAGTGCTGTCATAGCTCCCTGTGGGGTGTCTAGAAGCTGGGGAAAAACAATTTCTTGAATTGGTTTATTTGGAGGCCACAAAAGTTTCCGGCAGCTTTGTTCTACTGTGATTGGTAAACCTGAATCTAAGGGACGGCTAAGGATGGAACTAGAGGCTAAATTTGTAGGTATACTGGGAGAATTAGAATCTTCTAAACTGTTTAATACTTGCAAAATTTGAGCGATATTTTGGGGGCGATCGCAAGATTTTTTCGCCAGACAAGACATGATTAAATTATTTAGCTTTTCAGGTATTTTAAGAGTAGGTTGAACATCTGCGATCGCTTTTGGTTGCTCAAAGTGATGTGCTTTATACCAAGCACCAAAGTAATCAGTTTCTGGTTGCCAGGGTTTTTTGCCTGTGAGCATTTCAAACATCATCACACCCAGGCTATAGATATCAGAGCGACTATCTAATTTTTCCCCATCTAACTGTTCTGGAGAACAGTAGGGTAAAGTGCCATTAAATCCCCTACTTGTACTAGCTGTTGATGTATAATTCAAAAATCTAGCAATACCAAAATCGAGAATTTTAACTAACTGACCCAATATCGGATCGGGAATAACTAATATATTGGCAGGTTTGATATCTCTATGAACCAAAGGACAAATTTTGCCATCAATGTTAATGCCTTGATGGGCACACTTTAAGCCCAAACAAATTTGGCGGGAGAGAGTCAAAAACATGGGCAGTGGTAGCGGAATTAAATCCTTTAAACTCTTACCACATAAATATTCCATGACGTAGTATGGTTTTCCTTTCTCATTCACACCATAATCATACGCCCGCACTATATGTAAGCTCTTTTGACTCAAAGCCGCACTCATTAAAGCTTCACGAGCAAAGTCTTGTTGCATCTTTTTATCGACAACAGTTTGAGTCAAAAACTTGACAGCAACTGGTATGCCTCCTAACAAAATATCATTTGCTAAAAAAACTTCACCCATGCCACCGCTACCAATTAATTGCTTGAGTTGATAACGATTGGCAAGCAAGCCCATACTACTTGGAGATGCAAATAAGCTCTGATTCACTTTGTTTACCTCTGCTGAGTCTATTTAAAGTTAGCAATACACACATAAAAATATCATTAGGTAATGGTAGTAAGCATTTTGATAGGAGACTTTCAAGAACGTGATAAAAGTTTTAAAAAAATCTCCACAAATTTATCCATCCAATTTTTTAAACCTTCTGTCTCAGATTTTTGCTCTGCGGCTAATTTTCGTAAGATGTCTAACTTCAGCTTTTCATAATCTGTTTTTAGAATATCTTTGGCTTGATTAGACAGAATTAATTCATTTGGATGTTGACTCATCTCTAAGCAATCTATAAGTTGCTGGCGCTGGTTAGCTGTAAGGCTTAAAGTTGTTACATGAGAGCATTGAGTTGGATCTTCTATGGCAAAGAATAGTAAATGATAGTAACCTACTTCCGCTAAACTACGTGCTATATTCTGACTTTTATTATCTTTCAAATCCAGAAAATAAGGTAGCCACTTAGCCATAGAAGCTTGAATATCGTATAGTACTGTTACCCACAAGAGCATTGGGTAAACATTCATTTGACTAATAAATTCAGTACCATGTATTTTATCCAAAAATTTTGTAATCTCTTGTTTGGGTAACATTGCCCAAAAAGTTGGTATAGCTCTTTCAGCCGTTTGTAGTAAATGGGGAAACCCAATTGGCACAATTGGTTTATTTTTAGGCCAATTCTTCTGCAAACACTCTTTTTCTGATAATAAAGTTGAAGGTACTAATTGAACCGGAAATGAAACTTTAATAATGTCACTGCTATTGCTAGTAATACCATCATTAATCTGAACATTAACTTTTTCTAAATCTTCTAATATTTGGTTGACATTTTGAGGGCGATCGCTTACTTCTTTAGCTAAACAACTCATCACTATTTTTTCTAACGCCTGCGGAATTTTTAC
Organism: Nostoc sphaeroides; assembly: GCF_003443655.1. Taxonomy (NCBI): domain Bacteria; kingdom Bacillati; phylum Cyanobacteriota; class Cyanophyceae; order Nostocales; family Nostocaceae; genus Nostoc; species Nostoc sphaeroides. The sequence goes on along the minus strand of NZ_CP031941.1, from coordinate 4,502,983 downwards.
TTGCGGGTTCACTTCCTCAAGTGTAGGTGGAATTTGAAAGCGATGCGCTTGATACCAAGTACCAAAAGAGTTACTTTTTGTCTGAAATGGATGCTTTCCTGTCAGCATCTCAAACATTAGTACTCCCAAACTGTAAATATCAGAGCGAACATCTAGCAATTTGCGCCCTTCCATGTGTTCTGGAGAACAGTAAGGTAAACTGCCAATAAAAGAATCTGTCAAAGTCATCCCACTTCGCTCTGTTAAAAACTTAGCAATACCAAAATCTAGTATTTTGACAATTTCTCCTTGCTTACTATCTTCAGTAATGAATATATTTTCTGGTTTAATATCTCTATGAACAATAGGATAAATCTCTCCTTTGAGGCTGATACCTTGGTGGGCACATTTTAAGCCTAAACAAATTTGATTACAAATCTCTAAAAACTTTGATATTGTTAAGGGCTGAATTTTAATAATTTGTTTGAGATTTTTTCCTTGCAGGTATTCCATTACATAGAATGGAGTTTTATCATCAGTAACGCCATAACTTAAAACGCGAACAATATGTTTACTTTTACGGCCTAATTGAGCGCCAATAAAAATCTCCCTGGCAAAGCGTTGGGACATGTGCTGGTTAGCCAAATTAAATGATAAGACTTTGACTGCGATCGGCATACCACCTTTAGCAGTATCTTCTGCTAAATAAACTCTACTCATCCCCCTTTGCCAATCAAATCTCTGATTAAATAGCGATTATTTAAGAACTGTCCAATGTAATTGTCTAGCTCTGCTTTTTGCCCTACCATATTCTCAATTTTATTTTGTGACATAAAAATCATTTATGAAAAATAGTGTTGGCAAAATACTTTAATAAGTCTAGTTAATTATGAAATATAAATTTAGAAAATATCATAGTTTTTAGAAAATTAATTATATGTTGTAATCAAGGTTAATCTCTCTGAAAATTTCCTTAAGTATGGTGTAACATATTTATTAAGGAATACGGTTGAGAAATTACACGGAAACTACAAATAAGCTAGATAAAGCTGCTTAGTAAATTCCGTGAATACACAGTAAAAAATAAATGGCAGTAAAACCTTGATACCTCTGTACAGCTAAGGGTTGAGATTTGGGAATAAACGGCGTAAGAATCTGATTAGTGGTGTTTCAATTTTCATTTTAAAGGCTAGTATCTGAGTCCGTTGCAAGGAGTTAAAATTGTTATCACTGATGAGAATTAATGATTGCTGACCATCGGATAGTTTAGGGCCAAGAGTTAAACCTTCAATGTTGTCTAGCAGTACATCTAGGCTTCTCAAATCTAACAGTAGTTTTTTCTGAACTGGTTTAATATTTTTAGAGCCAACTGCTAAAAGGCTATTTATCTGATGAAGATCATCAGATCCTTCTAAAGAAACCTGGAATAGGGAAATAGCAAATCCTAAACCAGTAAAAGACCGTTCTAAACTTAGGAAGTGTCCTTGATTATCGAGAGCAAGTAAATCAGGTAATCCACTAGCGAATTTGCCAGTCACATTCAAAAAGGGGGAAACTGGTTCTGTTTGGTAAAGAAATTCCTTTTCTGGCTGGTTGTTGAGCAAGTTGTATTGCAAAATCCGACAAGGAGTACCGATGTTAGCTTTTGCTGCGACACCATCTTGAATTAGAGCATTTTCGGTGGCTGTGAATAGATGCTTTTTATCGGGTGTGATGGTAAGGCTTTCAAAAGCCAAATTGTTGCGGATACCTTGTTTACCACTTTTATCGGGCAAAAATTTGCTTGGTATAGGAAGTGTTGTAATTTCTCTACCAGAAGATAGTGAGAACTCTTTAATAAAAGGATTAATTAATTTTGCAGCATCGCCTTCAGAAGAAATAAACACAGTTGCTTTATTAGTTAAAGCAATACCTTCGGTATCAGTTTCACCAGGGCGAAAGGTTTGACCATTTTCATTTAATAATGTAGTAATACTGACAGGAACAACTTTACCTTTTTGTAGGGAATCCTTGCTTAAGTCGATTTTCAGGGTGTAGAAACGGGCAGCAGCTTTTTGCCCACGGTCATCGGAAATAGCATAATAAAGGTTGTTTGTAGAATTATATGTAATTCCAGATAAACCTCCAATTTCAGTTTTTTGTAAGGTTAAACCTTTTGCTAAAGTCGCTTCTCCGATGAACTTTATGCTACTTATTTCGACGGCATTTATGGGTAAAAAGTTTAATAAAAAGATGAAAATTATAATTGCGATAAAGAAGTAAATAATTCGTGGAATTTTGAAGATATTTTTAATTAACTGCATATATTTGTGTTGAAGTGAAAACTTAGAAATAAGATACAGCAGATTGCAAGTTGCTGAGGTACAGATAATTGTAAGGGCATGGCAGTGCCTATAGGTGTCAACTTAAGCTAAAACCCTTTTCAAACCTCGTTTCCAGCCTTTGGCTGTAAATGCACATCATTGCGGCTCTGCCGCAAGTCTTGAGGCGGAGCCTCAACGACGGGCATTCCCAGTCGGATACTGGGAACGAGGCAATCCTAAAAGCTTTTTCTAGACTGGTTCTTACGTTAAGTTGACACCTATAGGCAGTGCTATGCCCCTACCTCCGTACTTCATTTACCTGAAATACGTTGTATCACGCTAAAGCCAGCATGGTTGCACATCTGTACACCGCTACAAATAACATGTATTCTAAGCAATTGAAAAGCTTTAAAAAATCCGAAATTACTTAAGCTAGGCGTAAACCATATTCATCCTGAAAAAAGTTTACCAGCCAGTTTTTCACTCTGAGGGTAGCGCGACAGTCATCTTCGTTGTAGCTTTGGATAATTTCTAGTAAGGTGCGATCGCCTGTTTCTAGCCACTGATCATACCAGTAAATACACTTAGCACCACTAGCTTCTTTTTCCCGCCACTCAAATCCTAACCAACGAGCGATCGCTTTCAGGGCATAACTTTCTACAGGTAATGCTACACTTTGGGTTAATTGTTCATAGACATCCACAAATCGACTCAGTACAGGACGCACTAAGGAGGAAGGAGTTTTGTAAAGCCTTGCCAACCGTTTGACTGTATCAAACTCGTACACACAAAAATGGTAAATTGGCGCTTCGGGATATTGCCAAACTAAATCCAAAAATTGCTGCCAAACTAATTCTTCGTCTTCTGGTTTATCTGCTAAAAACGAATAAAACTGTTCTGTATTGGCAAGTCTATCAACGACCAAAACCCCTAAAAGATAATTTAAATCTAAGTCTGGCTGTGCCTCAATATCAAAGTAAATCTCTATGGGTGCTGTGAATGTTATATCTTTTATTGGTAGTGGATAGGGTAATATTAAGGGTCGTCTTTCCAATGCAGATTGAGCTTGCACTATCAGCTTGGGCGCAACTTCCCTGTCAAAACCAACTAGGTTTTCTAAGGTGCTGGGACTAGTATTAGCGAGAGATTCTAGTGTGGTGATGGCTAGGTCTTGAAGTTGAGTGTAGCGAATGGGTGTTACACCTGGTAATAGTGAGAGATGTTTTTCAGATTGAGCGATCGCATAACATTGACTATACCAATGGCAAAGATTGCACTTTTGCCGAGAAATAAACACCTCTGGCGGATTCGGTAACTCTAAAACTTGAATCAACTCCTCCAAAATGTGCTGCATCCGTGGTGTCCATTTGAGCAAATCCACAGGATAATTTATATCTTTGGTACGCAATATCAACCAAGCTGTTTCTGGTGCAAAGTCTTGTATTATTGCCAATACTTGGGCGTGAAATGCGGCAACAACTTGATATTCTTGCTTAGGGCGCTTACCCAGTTCAGTACTAGCCGGAACATACATCCAATCTCCAAAGCAAGATTTTCCTGGCCGTTTGACGAGTAAATCTGGACGACTTAGCAGGGTGTATCCTTCAGAATAAGTTGCTAACAGTACTCCCTTATAGATGTACTCAACTCCACGCTGCATCAATTCTAAAGTTGCTGCTTCTGCTGCTTCCCAGTTTCCATAAGAATAATCTGGTTGGTGATAACTCACCTTTGCCAAAGCACTGAGTTGATGAGCGATTTTATCCTGTTGTAGTTTCCGCAGCAACTCATTGGGAGCATCACGTTGACTTTTGTCACCGTGGATATCTAGAAAAGTCCGACGTTTACAGCGTTGGTATTGCAGTAGGAGTTCAGCATTAATTAGCATTCTTTTAAGTTAACAAGAATTAGTACAGTCTGGGAGTAACTCAGATAACTAATGATGGAGTGGGAGAATGGAGGAGATGTGGTTCGACTTCGCTCAACAACCGGGGGATGAGTAAAAAATAACTAACGATCAATGACTTTTGACTAATCCAAAATGTACAATCTAAAATCTAAAATTGGTATGACCAGTACTTCTGCCACACAAACCAGGTTACATAGCCATCGAGAGCAATTTCCGGCTTTAGGGAATAAGACTTATTTCAATTATGGGGGACAAGGGCCGATGCCCCAAAGGGCAATGGATGCGATCGCTCAAACTCAAGCTTATGTTCAGCAAATAGGCCCCTTTGGTAATGAGGCGTATCGCTGGATAGCGCCCCAGACTCAAGCCGCTAGAGTTGCGATCGCTTCAGAGTTACATGCACCAAGCGAAACAATTACTCTTACGCAGAATGTCACTGTTGGCTGTAATATTGCTATGTGGGGCATCGAGTGGCGTGCTGGCGACCATATACTGCTTTCAGACTGCGAACATCCAGGCGTAATTGCCACAACCCAGGAAATCGCGCGAAGATTTGCGGTGGAAGTTACTACCTGTCCTCTAAAAGCAACTTTAAATGAGGGCGACCCCGTAAAAATCATTGCCCAAGACTTACGCCCTAATACTCGTCTTGTAATATTAAGTCATGTTTTCTGGAATACTGGTCAAGTTTTACCTCTTGATCAAATTGCCGAAGTATGCAGAAAGAATAATTCTTTTTTACTGATAGATGCTGCCCAATCTGCTGGTTTGTTGCCTTTAAACTTGACAGAATTGGGAGTAGATTTTTATGCTTTTACTGGTCACAAATGGTTATGTGGCCCTGCGGGTGCTGGTGGCTTGTATGTCCGACCAGAAGCACGAGAAAGCCTGAAACCTACCTTTATTGGTTTGAATGGCATTGTTGTAGATAGTCAATCTCAGCCTGTGGATTGGCTTCCAGATGGGCGACGATATGAAGTGTCTACATTAGCTTATCCGTCGTATGTTGGGTTACGAGAGGCGATCGCAATCCATCAGCAATGGGGAACCTCACAGGAACGTTACGAGCAAATTTGCCATAACAGTGAGTATCTCTGGCGACAATTGACGGCGTTACCTGATATTAAATGTTTGCGAACTTCCCCACCCGAAAGCGGTATAGTCTCCTTCCAACTCATAAATAATCAGCCCCAAGCTAATCTCAAGTTAGTGCAATTTTTAGATTCACAAAGGATATTAACTCGGACAATTGCCGATCCTAGCTGTATACGCGTTACCGTCCATTACTTTACTTTAGAATCGGAAATCGACCAATTGATTGAGGCGATTCAAAGTTTTAGCAAAACTAATTAAAAGTTAGGAGTTATAAGTTAATACAGTTCAGTTAAGCATTTCTTCCTTCTCTTGCTTTGCGTTTTTATCTACAAGACGCTACGCGAATGCGTCCCATACTGTGGGAAGCCCCTTTGTGTCTATGCAGTTTGTTAAAAAATTGACTTTGAGAAAGAGTTAAGCCTTAACTGAACTTAATAGAGTTATAAGTTAAGCTGTTCCACATTTAACTTACATAATTAGGGCGCTCATGTTGCCATAGGTGTCAACTTAAGCTAAAAATCGCTTATCTGTTGGCTTCCACGCCCGCCCAGAAATAAATTTCAGCGGCTCATAGTTAAAGTCTACTTCAGTAGACTAAATATTCCTAAAAATCTTTAGTCTACTTCAGTAGACTTTAGCTATTATTCTTGGAACTTCAGTTCCTTGCGGTACATGGCTTTCACGTTAAGTTGACACCAATGGCAAGATGCCCACCCCACAAGAGTTATATTAATTTTGAATATGCAAACTAGATGTGGTTTAGCTTATCAGTCTGGGAATTATGATTTTAATTCCTACCTCCTAACTCCTAACTCCTAACTCCTAACTCCTAACTCCTAACTCCTAACTCCTAACTCCTAACTCCTAACTCCTAACTCCTAACTCCTAACTCTTAACTCTTAACTCCTAACTCCCAACTCCTAACTCCTAACTTGAAAATGGAACGCCCAATCTTATACTTAGCCATAACAAACCACGGCTTTGGTCATGCTACCCGCATTGCTTCTGTAGCTGCGACAATTCAAAAATTATGTCCAGAAGTTCTGCTAATTTTCGTAACTACTGCCCCGCGCTGGTTGCTAGAGTGCTACATAGAAGGCGATTTTATCTATCGTCCCCGTGCATTTGATTTGGGTGTGGTGCAAACCGATAGTTTGACAATGGATAAAGTAGCGACTTTAGAAAAGTTGCTAGATATTAAAAAGCATCAAAATTCGCTCATTGCCTCAGAAGTGAATTTTATCCGCCAAAATCGCGTTAATCTCATTTTGGCAGATATTCCCTTCCTCGCTCCTGGGTTTGCCAAAGGTGCAAATATTCCCTGCTGGATGATGAGTAACTTCGGTTGGGACTTGATCTACCGGGATTGGGGAGGCGAATTTACCGCAGTTGCAGATTGGATTAGTGCTTGGTATTCAAAGTGCGATCGCTTGTTTCGTCTCCCCTTCCACGAACCAATGCCAGTTTTTAACAATATCACAGATGTCGGTTTAACAGGCGGTTCCCCCCGTCACTCTGCTGATGATTTACGTTCTCTTTGGGGAATAACTGCACCAATCGAAAAAACTATTTTGTTAACCTTTGGCGGCTTGGGTTTACAGCAAATTCCCTACGATAACCTGCGGCGATTCCCAGATTGGCAATTTATTGTCTTTGATCAATCTGCTCCTGATTTACCTAATTTAGTTAAAATTAGCGATCGCAAATACCGCCCTGTAGATTTTATGCCTATTTGTGGACGAGTCGTTTCTAAACCTGGTTACAGTACTTTTGCTGAGTCCACACTATTAGGAGTACCTATTATTACCATCCCCCGTGAGGACTTTGCCGAAGCAACTTTTTTAATAGAAGGCATAACAAATTATAACCAGCATCAAATCATCACTCCATCTGAATTTTTTCAAGGGACTTGGGATTTTCTGCATAAGTTACCTCAATTACCTACGCAATCTGAACCAATTGCGAAAGATGGTAATGAAGCGATCGCTCATGCTGTAATTAATTATTTCGAGTTGAATAAAGTTATTCAAAACAACATACATTAATAATGGAAGATCCGACAATAGACGAAGAAACCTTAGAATTAGCCGCTCAAGATGTGCGTCGAGTGATTGAAAGACAAAAAGAAGAACGGCAAATTTTAATCACTCAGATGAACATCCTATTTGTCACAAACACCGCATTATTAAGTTTTCTAACAATATCTAGACTAATTGCAATATTTAGCCTTTTCAGTGTACTAGAAATATTGTTACTGTTTTTTAACTTTATGCTACTAATACGATCTTTATTGCCACGCAAATTTTTTGTCAGCCCCAACCTAGAAACTGACGATTTTCAGAATAAATATTTGAAGTTTTCACCTCAAGAATACCAGTCACAGATGTTAGTTAACTTGAGAGAGACTTATAATCAAAATCAGAAGCAAGTAGAGAATATTTCTCAATCATTGACCTATGCTACTTTTGTAACTGCCGGAATCGCATTTGTTGCCTTGTTACATCAAGTAACAGTTTATTTCATTCCTGAACTACAAAAACTATGAATACCAACCAAGACGATATAACATCCTCTAAAAAGAGTTTACAACTGCCAGAGCCAGATCGGGCTAACATTACAGCTTTATCTCACAATCTGCCTAACACACCTATTATCCCCGATCTCCTCAAAGAGTTTGTAAATGCGGTGTTAAGTCTCTTTAGCAGAAGACATACTCAGTCTAACGATCAACCAACCGCAGAACAACAACCAAATCAAGCAGACTGAACGGCTAATTAGCTTTTACTGTCATCAATAATTACTGTTTTAAATGACTCACTACCAAAAGCTACTAAAAATTTCCACCACTGGTAAATCTTTTTACAATATCACTGCAAAAATTGCAGCCGCAGTTGCAGAATCGGGAGTTGAAACTGGTCTTTGTACTCTATTTTTACGCCACACTTCAGCCAGTCTAGTCATCCAAGAAAATGCCGATCCCGATGTCCTTGTGGATTTAGCTAACTTTATGGCAAAACTCGTGCCAGAATCGGGAAAATACATTCACGATGCAGAAGGCCCCGATGATATGCCGGCACACATTCGTACCGCACTCACCCAAACTTCTGAACATATCCCCATTAATCGTGGTCATTTAGTACTGGGAACTTGGCAAGGAATTTATATTTGGGAACACCGCCAGCGCAGTCATTTAAGAGAATTGGTTGTCCATATTTCTGGATAGGCGATTCTCAAGTTTTATTTAAGGTAGAGTTTAAATACTCTAGTTATCCAGCTTACCTTTTGGCTATAATCTCACAAACTCGCGGTGATATGCATTTAACAAATTTCGCTGCGTTCGCTTTGTCATGAAAATTAATCAGATACATGCTAAATAATTTGTGTCAATTTGTAAATTAAAAAGTAAAGTTTATTTGTGACTATTTAAAAACCTACTTATTTCGATATAAGCTAATATTTAGTGTCAGATGTATGGGCTATTTCAATTACTATGAAGCAAGAACTGAAACCAACTCATACTTTCCAATTAATTGATGAAATACTTGCCCAACAGTCTATTAATCTCTTATCACTTAATCCCAAAAAAACATTAATTACCAGTTTCGCAGAATTGGGAAATTTAATTGCTGAAGAAAAGACCGAAATTGAACTCCTCATAACCCTTCAGCAAACTCTTGAATCCATAGTCCGTACTCAGTTACAGAATTTTCCAGAAAACATATTCTGGGATTTTGATTTTATGGTAAGTAGTATGCTAAGACAGGCTCTTATAGCAGATGAGGGTGCTGTTCCTTTTTTAAACCTTTTTGATGAAAAGATGGTTTTACTGACGGAGATGTTCGGAAGTAAAACAGAAATCCGCTTTCGTTATGTTCACGATTTTATGTATGGGTTTGAGTGGGCAAGGTGGGTACAAAAAGAACCACAAAAACGCGCACATATAGAGCCTTTTAGTCCAGTTTTTTTGGATTATTTGCTCGTCAAAGGTAAAGAACTTTTACAACGAATTAATCACGGTCAGGTTACATCTTATAAACTATGTGACACAGGCTACCGTAATCCCTTCACTTTTTCTCGTGAACCAGAAGATGAATATCGTCTATTAACTTGTCTTGCCCAAGAAGAACTTATCCCAGTAGCAATGTGGAATTGGAATGCTAGCCCTGTCTGGAACAAACCTTTCCAAGAAATGCGCCAGCAATTAGCATTAAAATTAAATATTCAACCACAGAGACGCTGATTAGCAATTAAAAATTAAAAATTGCTGAAATAAAAGAATTATGAAAATTGCTGACTTAATTACTTGGTTTGAAGCATGGGCAAATCCCGCTTGGTGTGAAAGTTGGGATAATTGCGGCTGGCAGATTGAACCAGGAGTGTTGCAGGAAAAAGCACGGGTTTTAGTATGCTTGACACCGACTTTAGCAGTAATGCAGGAAGCGATCGCTCTTCATGCTAACCTGATATTCGCCCATCATCCCTTGATTTTTAATCCTCTCAAATCTTTACGCACTGGGGAAGCGATCGCAGAAATGCTACGGTTATCCTTTAGCCACAATATTGGCATTTACACTGCTCACACCAATTTCGACCAAGTGCAGGATGGTACTGCTGACGTTTTAGCTCAAATTTTAGAACTCAAAGAAGTTACTCCCATAGTACCAACACAAGGAGGATTAGGATATGGTCGTGTTGGTTTGCTAGAGCCATTTCTAACATTACAGGAATTACTCGCAGCCATTCAAACCCGACTTGCTCCCCCTAATTTGATTTTTTCCCCAAGTGCTGATTTACAGCAAACAATTTCACGAGTTGCTGTTTTAGGTGGTTCGGGGGCTAGTTACATTTCATCTGTCGCTAAAACTGGTGCCCAAGCTTATCTGACTTCTGACTGTAAATTCCATCAGTTTCAAGAAAGCCGCGATTGCAATCTCATTTTAATCGATGCCGGACATTACGCTACCGAACGTCCGGCTTGCGATCGCTTGGCGCAAAAATTCCACTCCTTAAACCTAGACTGGGTGCAATTAAGTCAAAAGGATGAAGATTTCCGCCAGTTTTTTGCTTGATTGCTTATATTTCACTATATTTTTAAGATACTAGGACTTACGCACTGTACAAATGCATCATGATGTGAATTAACGAAAATGTGTTCTTTCAGGCTTTTCCTAATTATCCTGCAATCGTAAATAGACCATACTGTAGGGGCACAGCAATGCTGTGCCCTTACGAAAGATGTGGTTTTTAAACTTGATCTATATTCTATATTTGGTATTTCTTGTCAATGCGTAAGTAAGTCGGTGAGAATAAATCAAACTAGATTAAGTAATGTAAAAAATATTGAGATTATTTCGTAGTGGGGACTTTAGTCCTCAAATGATGGCTGGAGCCGCTCACTACAAACCTTGAATTATTCACACCGCTCTACTTAAGTCCTAGATACAAGATTAAAAGTTTCTCTATCTTTTAATCTTGTCGAATTATACGTCATCTCAGTACTGACGCTAAAGTTTTGCGTAACTATCATCTGCGTACAAAAATAGATAGATGCACCCAAATGTCATATTGTAACCCATTGATGTGATCTAAATCACTAAATAGGTGTAATTATAATCACATAATATTCATGTTCCATATCAATTAGTAACAGAGAAAAATGTTCCACACTTGACGTAACAATTTGTCTACTCTGTCCTAACCAAGATGATTCCCACACTCGTTGAATCTGCTTTCCAAACTGGATATCTTAGTGTTGAATCTGAGGGATTACTCCATCAAGTGCTTGTCACTAAATGCTGGAAGGAAGAGGATTTGTCAGCCCTCGCAACCCTATACGATGCAGTTCGGGCAGGTAAAATTAAACGAGAAGCCTCCTCATCTAACGTGCTTATGGAATTTCCGCTACCATATAAATCTTGCTGATACTCCAAAATAAGCAAAGGGTAATTTTCTCATGTTTCCCCTTATCCCCTCATTTCTTTTGCCCCTGAAGCTTCTCCTCCCTACTCCCTTGCCTTTTAATTAGCTATCATCAGGCAAAAAGCTGTAAAAATCAAAACTATTTAGGTGTTGTTGTTGAAAAGCATCAAGGTCAGCAAGAGAATGAGTTAAGATCATATACACATGGGTAAAAGTAAAGCCAAGTCCCCAGACTTCCCAGCAATGCCAATGATTAAAAGTAGGCAAGTTAAACAACCGCAATCAACGATTGGTTTGGAGTATTCTTTATTACATAATAGTAACAAGGATTCACCAGCAAATATGAGCCTGTTTAGGACAGGTTCCGTATTGTTTGACTTCCATGAAGCAGACATTCCGTAAAATTGAGCCGGAGAGAGATTAAGTTCATTGCTGCAAGCATTGATTTCTGACCCAAAATTTCCCAATAATTGACAACTACATGCAAGTCTTGGGATTGGGTGATGAAGCGTACTTGTTCTGAACAGTGAAATTAACCTCTTAAAGGTGTAATGTAATTGGGTAGAACCCAGATTTTGACAGGTTTAACTACGTTGTTTAAAAAGGCAGAAACAGTACATGCTACACCGCAAGATTTATCAACTCTGTTGCGATGGGCGCGAGGTATGTGTTTTCTTGCGGGACCAGCAACGCTGGATTGAACGCGCCCGCATCATCGACATAGAGGGAGATTTAGTAACCCTACGCTATGAAACAGAAGAAGAGGACGAAGTTTGTTCTTGGGAAGAAATGGTTCGCCTCGAGAGCATTGGTGCTGTAACGCAAAAACTCGCTTCAGTACCACGCGGTAATGTGGAGCCTTTGATGACTGAAGACTGTCCCGAAGCCGAACGCATCCACAACCGTTACACTGACTCTAATCCAGAATAATCAGTCAGTAATTATTAGTCATTAGTCATTAGTCATTCGTCATTCGTCATTAATTAAAAATGACAAAAGACACCGGATTAATGACTATTGGCTATCATTCAAACCTTCAAAAGCAGGGCAGTAACCTTCTAGAGTTACCTTAAAGTTATACAACGGGGAAGCTGGATTCCAACATCGCTGCCCCCTTTGGTGTCGGCAAGTACCGCAACAGTCTACATCTGTCCATGTATAGCGATCGCTATTTTGGTTGAGCAATTCTCGTTGAGACAATCCCCTCAATACTAGTTCTTCGCCTTGCCAACGAGCCTCGATTAAACCAGTATCGGCAAATTGCCGCCAACGCGGATCGGTGGTAATCACATCGGCTAGGGTAATTGTGATTACTGTTCCTAACTCTGTCAGTTCACCTTCGTAATTAGTTTCTGGTGCTGCGGGTTGTAAAAATGTATCGCCGATAGGCAATTCTACTAAAATGTCAGCCGCCGGCGAATGGATATGGTAGCGGTTTTGCAACTCCTCTAAGCTAGTCAAGTCAGCCAAATAGGCAGGAGAACCGTGAACAAAAATGACGTGCTGGGGTCGCAAATTATGAATTAGCTGCGTAGTACCAGGGCCATCACTATGTTGAGCCAAGAGATAGCTTTCAACAGTGGTGGGTGCTAAATATTCTTTATTAACTTTTATATCAATTTTTTCTGGTAGGAGAATTAGCCAAGGGCCAGTGTCTAGTTGGCAGTGCTTACCCAAATCATCTGTAGAATCGGTGAGGACAATACAAGGTGACTTCCCCACAGTGGGACGATGTTCTGCTTGTAAACGACGCACGCGGGGACGCACCCGTTCATCCCAAAATAAGGGTTGATGGCGGGCGAAATTCTGTACAGATGGGGGAAGGTGGGGTAGCAGTTCTAGGTAGGCATCACACCCAGTAGCGACAGCACCATCTACCCAGATATCTATATCTCGTCCAGTGAAGTGGTGATGAGAGCGTAAGAGCATTAATAATTCTTGACCCAATCCTAAAGCCGGAGTGGGAAGGATCACAGAACAATGGTCAGCGATCGCCCGATTAATTCGTTCTGCTAGTTGATTTTCTTGGTTGCGACGGTGAGGATGACGGGATGTGCCATAACTGCCTTCAATAATTAGCACATCCAAGTCTAATCCTCGCAGTTCCTCTAAACGCAAACCTTCTACCAACCGAGAGTTTGACAGGAAAAAATCTCCTGTGTACAGTAGCTTATAAGTACGCTGCTTAGTGGTGTAGGTAAGGAGAATTGCCACTGCCCCCGGTAAATGCCCGGAGGGAAATAATTCTGCCACCAAACCATCTTGGAATTCCACAGGCGATCGCAACGGCAAGGCATGACAAAATTCGGAAATTTTCTCAGCATCTTGGTCTAGCCAATTCAACGGCAGTAACTTGCTGGTTACTTCGCTACCATAAATAGGTAATTTTGGAAAAGCTTTATGAAGTGCCAGTAAGCCTCTGGCGTGATCCGGGTGGGCGTGACTAATCAAAACGAAATCTGCTGGTGGGGGCGAACCAGTTCCACGTACCGACTTAGTAAGCCCCTTCGCCAGCGATGAAATATCTTCCAAACCACAATCCAATAGAATGCGGTGTGGCCCCATCTTCACCAATAAACACACACCCTCATCGTAATGCTGGACACTATAGGGGAAACATTCTAATTCAGTACTCCCTTCCGCAGCATCTACGCGAGAGGATGCCGACAGATTATCCTTCATGCTCTCCTCCCCACAAATCTCATCATCATGGACATATCCCAAAAGCCAAAAATTACACAAATTTTGGTTTTGTGACTTAGGGGTAAGTTTTATCGTGCGCCCCTACACCCTGAGAATAAGATTTTTGATTGGGGAGGACGCCTCTACCGAACCCGCACTGGTTCAGAAAGGTGGACTAACCAGAAGCCATCAAACTACTAGCTCAAGGATGCCTCTTGTTTATTTTCCCTTTGCAAGTTCTGAGCTATCTTAACCAACTCACCCTATGGGAAGTCGCCTAAGCGTTTACAGATTTATCTCAATGTGCAGAGCCATTGCCGTGATAGTTATCTGAATCATAGAATCCATTTTTCGTGCCAAAGAATAAGCACGAAAGCGTAAAGATAACTGTCAATCCAGCTAGAATCAGCTTTACATCCATTTTTTTGCTGTCCCTTACTTAAAGACTTTCCTATATTAATTTAGTGCTTCCGCAATCAAACGTAATCACTAGAAAATCTTTACTATGCTTATGTGGATTGGGCAATAGGTAAATTTACCGCAATCAGTCAGATTGTAGAACCTTTCGGTTCACCTGTCCATTGATCTAGATGTAAAGCAATATGACACCAGGAACAATCCTCTACAACCTCTAAAAATCCTCAGTAGTTACGATTGACCCACCGTTCAAATAAGCTTTTGAGGCTCTTTAAGTAGAGCGGCGTGAATAATTCAAGGTTTGTAGTGAACGCGAGTGCGTCTCGTAGAGAGGACTTTAGTCCTCAAATGATGGCTGGAGCCGCTCACTACGAACTAATTTCAATATTTTTTACATTACTTAATCGAATGGCACTAAGAGTAAGTCCAAAGTCTTGTGTTGCCTCGTTCCCAGGCTCCAGTCTGGGAACGAATTCTGGGAGGCTCCGCCTCTCGTCAACAAAGAGGAGGCAGCAGCCCCTTGAATACATTCCCAGTCTGAAGACTGGGAACGAGGTTAAACAAGCCTTTCGCCTTTTCTTAGTGCCATTCATTACTTAATCTAGTTTGATTTATTCTCACCCACGTACTTAGATACAAACCTTTAATAATTTACGAAACTTTACCAAAAAGGCTCTCATCATTCAAAACTAGGCTAAACGCCAAACCCAAGCCATCACCTTTAGGACTTACGCAAAATATCTCTCAAACTCTGATTTCTCTGTGCCCTCTGTGCCTCTGCGGTTAGTTATTCCGTAACTCATGCGTAAGTCCTAACCTTAATATAAAAAACAGGAGCAATTATTTCCCAACCCCTCAATAAAAATACCTGTGTTGTATGACTATCGAACGACTTCCCCAAAAACACTATCCCAAGGCTGAAATTGGGCGACGAGGTATGGCATTGGGGCTTGATTTCCTTGGTGTCTGGTTAGTCAGTTCCCTACTGGGAGGCGGCGATATCGGGATAAAATTTGTGCAAATCCTAGTTTTTGTGATATTTTGGCTGATTTTGCGGGTGCTGGTGGCATACAACAATCAAGGTCAAAGTTTAGGGCGTTGGGCGTTCGATTTAAAGGTGTTAGAAGTTGAAGATGGGGAAGTAGTGGGCAGAATTCCAGATTTGCTCTCACTAGTGAAGCGAGAGGCGATCGTTGGCTTGGGTGCCCTCTTAGTGTCAATTGCCCTGAGCAATATTAGAGCCAATCCCACTGCTATACTGCTAGTACTTCCCCTAGCAATTGATTGTGGGACTGCCTTCTCTGATACCCAGATGCGGCAGGCTTTACACGATCGCTATTGTGGAACTTTTATCGTTTCGTCGCGTCGTGGCTACTCGCTCGACATAAAAATTAAAAGATTAGTTGATAATATGCGGCGGAATGTGAGAAGATAGTCATTTGTGTTAATTCTCTTCAGGCTTCACTGTTTGTAAGATTATGGCTAAGAGTAAAGGTGCCCGCATTATTATCACACTAGAGTGTACTGAGTGCCGGACAAATTCAGACAAGCGTTCTGCTGGTGTTTCTCGTTATACCAGCACCAAGAATCGCCGCAACACCACTAACCGGCTAGAACTGAAAAAGTTCTGCACCCACTGCAACAAACATACCGTTCACAAGGAAATTAAGTAGAGATGAGTTATTTCCGTCGTCGCCTTTCTCCGATCAAGCCAGGAGAACCAATCGATTATAAAGATGTTGATTTACTGCGTAAGTTTGTCACCGAGCGGGGTAAGATATTGCCACGTCGGATTACTGGGCTGACATCTCAGCAACAGCGAGAGTTGACATTAGCAATTAAGCGATCGCGGATTGTGGCTTTGTTGCCATTTATCAATGCGGAAGGCTAAAAAGAGTGATGAGTTATGAGTTATGAGTTATGAGTTATCAATTAACTCCTCACTCCTAACTAATTTAAAGTGATGAGTTAGAAGTTATGAGTTATGAGTTATGAGTTATCAATTAACTCCTCACTCCTCACTCCTCACTCCTAACTAATTTAAACTGTTCACCAAATTAAAGTGCGAGAGTTGTGGAGAAGGGGACGCTAGTTGAATTTAGGGTTCAAGGCGATCGCCGTCTGGGCATCGTAGAACGTCCAGACGGTAAAACCCGCTGGTTTGTGGTAGACGAACGTGGTCAATCCCACAGCCTCGCGCCTAGACAAATAACTTATACAGTTACCGGACAGACGTACAAGCCCTCAGAGATTGCCAGCTTTTTGGAGCAGGTCAAGCCTTATTTAGATCCATCTAGCTTAGAGGTGGCTTGGGAATTACTGGTTGAGGATGGGGAAACAGTCACCCCCGACCAAATGGCAAATTTGCTATTTTCAGAATCAACTGCCCCTCCTTGTTACGCCGCCCATTGCTTGTTATCAGACGACAAACTTTATTTCAAGCAAAAAGGAGACGCTTACGAGCCGCGAACTGCTGCTCAGGTGGCAGAACGCCAGCATCAGGTGGAAGTAGAGGCACTAAAAGCTAAGGGACAGCAGGAATTTTTAACTCGTGTAGAGCAGGCGCTTAAAGGTGAAGCAGTAGAATGGGGGCGTCACGATCGCCAGCGCTTAGAAGGACTCGAAAAATACGCAGCACTGCTTGCTGACACCGTGCGGACAGGAGTTAATTATGACTCTTTAGCTCGCGCTTATCCGCCAAGCGCTCCAGTATTAGAAACTATGACCATGCTGGGACGGCCCACAACACCGCAAGGAGCCTTTCAGCTATTGGTGGATTTGGGTTGCTGGAGTCCTTATGAAAACTTGTTCCTGCGTCGTTCTTCAATTCCGATCCAATTTCCTAATAAGGTATTAGAAGTGGCGCAACAGCGTTTGGATTTCCCGCCGATTGACTCAGATACAAACCGCCTTGATCTGACTCACCTGAAGGTCTACACCATTGATGATGAAACTACCACAGAGATCGACGATGGTCTGAGTTGGGAAGTACTACCCGATGGCCGGGAACGCCTATGGGTGCATATCGCCGATCCTACTAGATGGTTAGTACCTGACGATGAATTAGATTTGGAAGCGAGAAAGCGGGGTAGCACAGTCTATTTACCTACGGGGATGATTCCCATGTTCCCAGAGGTATTGGCGACTGGGCCAATGAGTCTGATCCAGGGACGGGTTTGTTGCGCCCTCAGTTTCGGGATTATTTTAGATACAACTGGGGGAGTAGAAGATTACAGCATTCATACCAGTTCGATTAAGCCGACTTATCGCCTCACCTACGAAGATGTAGATGAAATGCTGCAATTACGGGTACAGGCAGAACCAGAAATTGCTGCGATCGCAACCTGGGCGCAGAAGCGCAAAGCTTGGCGTTACGCTCAAGGGGCAATTAGCATCACCATGCCGGAAGCGATGATCAAAGTCAAAGATGATGAGATCAATATTGATATTTTGGACGATTCCCCGTCACGGCAAGTAGTGGCAGAAATGATGATTGTTGCCGGTGAAGTTGCGGCTCGTTATGGTAAAACTCATAACATACCTTTGCCCTTTCGCGGTCAGCCGCAACCGGAATTACCCCCAGAAGAAGAATTGCTGCTACTTCCCGCTGGATTCGTTCGCGCTTGCGCTATGCGTCGTTGTATGCCCAAGAGCGAAATGAGCATTACGCCTCTGCGCCATGCTGGTTTGGGTTTGGATACCTACACTCAAGCAACCTCTCCCATCCGTCGTTACAGTGACTTGCTTACCCACTTCCAACTTAAAGCCCATTTGCGGGGTGAAGTTTTACCATTTTCCGCAGATCAACTTAAAGAAGTGATGATGACTGTCACCAGCATCACTCAAGAAGTGACGATGGTGGAACGGCAAACTAATAGATATTATGCTCTAGAGTATTTACGCCGTCATCCAGAGGAAACTTGGGATGTGACAGTGTTGATGTGGCTGCGCGAAGACAGCAACTTGGCTCTAATTTTGATAGAAGATTTGGGCTTGCAGTTACCAATGGTTTTCAAGCGTTCTGTGAACTTGGGCGAACAGATATTGGTGAAAGTCAGCCACGCCGATCCGCAAAAAGATATGATTCAGTTTCAAGAAATAGTTTATCAAGAAGCCCAAACAGCAGCGAATTAACTAATTTGTCATTTGTCATTTGTCATTTGTAATACTTGCTAGAGGGTAGTATTATCAATTACGAATTATTTTAATTTTGCTCTAACCTCTCTCGGTTAGGATATAGAGTAAATGGAATGAGGTAATAGTTGTGAATATATCTTTGACCCCAGAACTGGAGCAGTTGGTTAAGGATAAAGTTAGTAGCGGGAAATATCACTCAGTTAGTGAGGTGATGGGTGAAGCATTGAGGTTGCTAGAAGAACGCGATCGCCTTCGAGATCAGCGTCTAGCAGAATTGAAAGCTAAAATCCAAGTTGGTATTGAAGAACTCGAACGTGGTGAAGGAATTGATGGTGAAGAGGTATTTGCAGAAATAGAAGAAGACATTCGACGTGCTGAAGCCCAAATGCAACAAGCTGAGGCTGCTAAATAATGAGTAGGTGTATTTTAGCGCCTTCAGCTAGATTAGATTTGAAAGAAATTAGCCGCTATATTACCCGCTTTAATCCTGGTGCGGCTCGAAAACTCAACAAAAAAATTATACAGCAGTGTAAGCTGTTGGCTAATTTTCCTAATATGGGGCAAAGTTGCGATAATTTTGCTAGCGGTTTACAGAGTTTCCCCGTAGAAGATTATTTGATATTTTATCGTCCCATTGATGGCGGTGTAGAAGTTGCACGTATTGTCAATGGTTATCGGGATTTAGAGACAGTTTTCTTAAGTGAGGATATTCTTTAGTAGTTGGTTAAATCCTTTATTTAATTTCCATTCCAGCAATTTTATTAGTATAATAATGGATCGTGTCGAATCAAAACTAGACCATGCCTAAACTAAAGACTCGTAAAGCTGCGGCAAAGCGATTCCGTGCCACCGGCACCGGCAAAATCGTCCGTCGTAAAGCGTTCAAAAGCCACCTTTTAGAGCACAAATCTTCCAACAAAAAGCGTAGCCTGCGTCAGAGTGCGCTTGTACATGAACGCGATGAACTGAACGTGCGCTTAATGCTCCCATATTTGTAAGTATTTTAGGAAATAAGTTATGACTCGGGTAAAACGCGGTAATGTAGCTCGGAAGCGCCGCAATAAAATTCTCAAACTAGCTAAAGGTTTTCGCGGTTCTCACTCAACTCTGTTTAGAACTGCCAACCAACAAGTGATGAAGGCGCTACGGAGTGCCTACCGCGATCGCAAAAAGAAAAAGCGCGATTTTCGTCGCCTCTGGATCACCCGCATCAATGCTGCTTCAAGACAACACGGCTTGAGTTACAGCCAGTTGATCGGTAACTTGAAAAAAGCTGATATCCAACTAAATCGCAAGATGTTGGCACAATTAGCAGTCCTCGATCCAGCTAGCTTCGGCAAAGTTGCTGAACTCGCAAATCAAGCTAAAGGATAAAGGTGGCAAGGGATGCATAACAGATGTAACAGATGGAAAATAATTACTCGGTTACATCTGGTATTATCCGCCACTATTTTTTGGATATCTTGCTTTTCCGTAGTGGGGACAGGATTAATTGCGTCTGCTGCCGAAATGCCAGAAATTCAGCAGCGAGGCTATCTAACTGTTGCCGTTAAAGATAACTTGCGTCCGTTGGGATTTAGAGATGCTAACGGTAATTTACAAGGTTTAGAAATTGACTTAGCACAGCGATTAGCACTTGACTTGGTTGGTACTGAGGCTGTGAAATTGAAACCCGTAGCGAATCGCGATCGCTTGGCTGTAGTCTTAGACAAAAAAGTTGATTTTGCGATCGCTAGGGTGACAGCAACTGAATCTCGCAGCCGCATAGTTAGTTTCAGTGTTCCCTACTATTTGGATAGCACTGTATTAGTTACAAAAGATGCCTCTGTACAGAAATTGAGTGATTTTGCAAAACAAAAAATTGCTGTACTCAATAACTCCAGCACCATTGCCCAAGTGCGGTACTATGTGCCAAACGCCGAGTTGGTAGGAGTGAATTCTTATAACGAAGCGCGAGATAAAATAGAAACTAATGCAGCCTTTGCCTTTGCCGCAGATGCTAGCGTACTGAGCGGTTGGGTGCAACAATATCCCCAATATCGGCTACTACCAATTAAGCTATCAACTGAACCCTTGTCTGTAGTCATGCCCAAGGGATTGCAGTACGATGATTTAAGACGGAATGTGAATCAAGCGATCGCTCGTTACTTAGCAGAAGGTTGGCTCCAGCGACGTGTTCAATATTGGGGTTTACCGTAAGTTGGTCATTAGTCATTGGTCATTGGTCATTAGTCATTAGTGAATAACAAATGACAAAGGACAAATGACAAATAACAAACTTTATAATATTTGTATTTGCAGCAATGGATAACAGTCTAGCCGTTGTTTATCTCTCAGTTTTGGTGGTTATACTCACAATTGCAGCCGTGAGTGTTTTTCGCCAGATTTTCAAAACTCGCAAGATTGAAGGCTCCTTTGCAAGATTGCGGAAGAAGTTAGAAAAAGAAAAGGGTACGACTCAAGAATATTACGAGTTAGGCAGTATTTATTCAGACAAAAAAATGTATTCCCAAGCGATACTGCTGTTTCAAAAAGCTATCAAAGCGGCTCAAGAAGAGGGAGAAGAAAATATTGCCCCTATTTACAACGGGCTGGGTTATATTTATTTTATTCAAGAGCAATATGACCTAGCAATTCGTCAGTATAAAGAAGCCCTAAAAGCTAAACCAGACTACGTAACAGGGTTGAATAATCTCGGTCATGCTTATGAAAAGAAAAAGTTAACTACTCAGGCGTTACAAAGTTACGAAGAAGCACTAAAATTGGCTCCAAATAACCCTATTGCTAAACGCCGTGCTGAATCTTTACGTCGTTTAGTTTCTGCGTAAATTGGGCATTGGGCATTGTTTATTTCTCCCTACTCCCTACTGGCTAACTATTAACAAATTAATTTGGCTTTAGCCTCTTAATTTATCGGTTTTCATGCTTAAGCTTGGAAATAGATAACTATAACTCTTTTGTAAAAATGTAAAAGATGATTAAAACAATTCGCAATTCGCAATTCGCAATGACGCTCCTACGTCGCTAACGCTGCGCTAACGCAATTACGTTTTGTGACGGGGATTTAGACCCCGACACTTTCACGCGCTGCTTGATAGAAGCTCTTGACTTAAACCCCTACCACTTGTTAAGCGCTAGGGGCTGCACCTAGATATATGCTAATGCCTGGTGGAAATTCCATATTTTTCCCTGTGGAAGGCTCAAACATCCGTCAAAAGGCAGAATTTGCGACTCACCACGTCTGGTAACAAAATATAAAGCTGCTGAACTCTATGCTGGCGGCGATTATCTCACCCAGACTCAACCAGAACAGGGTTTGCCAAAATATATTGCAGACGATGAATCATTGATGGGTGAAGATATCGTGCTGTGGTACACAATGGGTATAACTCATGTTCTGCGATCGCAAGATTGGCCTGTGATACCTATTCACCGAGTTGGCTTTAAGCTAATCCCTAGAGGATTCTTTAGCCGTAATCTAGCGATTAATTTACCAGAGTAAAATATTCGTTTTTTAAAGTTTCCTTAGTTTAGTTTTTTCGTAATCTGTAAACCTGTAACTTGAATGCTGATAAGCTTATCGTAGGTCAAATAAGTAAGACGGCGGAAATAATTTGCATGTTTGTAGTAAGGACTTCAGTCCTAAAAGAAGGACTGAAGTCCTTACTACGAAATGGATTACAATAATTTTACATTAAAAAACACATAGTTTGAATTATTCACACCGACTTACTTACTGACAGTTTTCATTCATAGGATAGCTCATGAATTTTCCAGAAATTAATATTCCCGGTGATGGGACACTGCACGCTCGTTTAATTACTTCCTTGGGTCAAATTATAGTTCGTTTGGAGGAAGACAAAACCCCCAACACCGTCAAAAATTTTGTAGGTTTAGCAACCGGGACAATCGACTGGAAAGACCCTAAGACAGGTCAATCTCAGAAAGGGACTCCTGCCTACGATGGAGTTCGCTTTCACCGAGTCATCCCTGATTTTATGATTCAGTGTGGCGATCCCCTGGCTCGTTATCCAGATATGGCCAACCGTTGGGGTACTGGTGGCCCGGGATATCAATTTGAAGATGAATTTCATCCTGAATTGAAACACTCTAGTGCGGGTATCCTCTCAATGGCAAATGCAGGACGCGGTACTAATGGTTCGCAATGGTTCATTACAGAAGGGCCAACGCCTCATCTTGACCGCAAACACAGTGTTTTTGGTAAAGTTGTCGAAGGTATGGATATAGTCAACCGCATCGCCAATGTTCCTACAACTAGAGATCGTCCTAATCAAGACATAGTGTTAGAAAAAGTAGAAATTTTTCGGCAGTAATTAATACCTGTCTAGGTTAATTTCTACGCCCTCGAATGAACAAACTGCATTAGTGTTATTCTCCCTTTTTTGCTTGTTTAAAGAGGGTTAGGGGGATATTGATACTACAACCTAATTATTTACAAACATCCTCTGAGAGGATGTTTGTGCTTTTTGGGAAGTTGTACATAAATTTTATAAATTTCTTGGTGATAGTTAATAAACTGTTCCACAAATAAACTTGCATATACTGGGCGGGCAGGATGCCCACCCCACAAGAGTTATATTTAACTCGATTATCCAAGTTAGATGTTTTTTAGCTTACTATTTCTTTATCAGGCTGCGCCAAACCCTTTTAACTTCTTTGTTAATGTTCTTTGCGTCCTTTGCGTCCTTTGCGGTTCGTTTTTGTTTCTTCTTTCTTGTACTTAAATCTGATTTAGCGCATCTTCATACAAAATTGGTATAATACACCGCCCCACCTTGAAAACAAATTTGCCGAAAAATTAAGATTTATTTTAAAAAAGCAACAGTAATATTATTAAATTCAGAAGCTAGATTCCAATCAGGAAGAAGGTTTGAGCCATGCCTACGCCTACACACCGCAGCTAAAACCCTTACAAGTCTTCACTTCATCAGGGATACAACTTTTGAGACAATCAGAAACGATTTAATAATAATCAAGCACTTATAGTCCACTTTTATCGGACTCCGTGTTATTTCTGTTGAAAAGGGAGAACACAAACATGAAATTGGCTTACTGGATGTATGCAGGCCCAGCCCACATCGGCACTCTGCGAATCGCTAGCTCTTTTAAAAATGTCCATGCGATCATGCACGCCCCCATTGGCGATGACTACTTTAACGTCATGCGCTCCATGCTATCGCGGGAGAGGGATTTTACTCCGGTGACAACCAGTGTCGTCGATCGCAACGTTTTGGCGCGTGGTTCTCAAGAGAAGGTGGTAGATAACATCACCCGCAAGGATGCCGAGGAACACCCAGATTTGATTGTGTTAACTCCCACTTGCACCTCCAGCATTTTGCAAGAAGACTTGCACAACTTTGTCGAACGGGCGCAGTTGGAAGCAAAAGGAGACGTAATGCTGGCGGATGTGAACCACTACCGCTACAACGAACTGCAAGCCGCCGATCGCACTTTGGATCAAATTGTCCAATACTACATTGAAAAAGCCCGGAAGCGGGGCGAATTACCAGAGGGTAAAACTGCGAAACCCTCGGTGAACATCATCGGTACTACTACCCTTGGTTTCCACAACAATCACGACTGCACCGAACTGAAACGGCTGATGGCTGACTTAGGAATTGAGGTAAATACCTTAATTCCCGAAGGTGCTTCGGTGAATGACTTGAAAAAGATGTCCCAAGCCTGGTTTAACCTAGTGCCTTACCGTGAACTCGGTTTGACCACAGCTCGTTACCTGGAAGAACAATTTGGCACACCTTATATAGACATTACTCCAATGGGGGTCGTGGAAACTGCCCGTTGTATTCGCAAGATTCAGCAGGTTATTAACGCTCAAGGTGCAGAAGTTGATTACGAAGATTTCATCAATGAGCAAACCCTGCATGTCTCTCAGGCTGCTTGGTTCTCCCGTTCAATTGACTGTCAAAACTTGACTGGCAAAAAAGCTGTGGTTTTTGGTGACAACACCCACGCCGCCGCCATTACCAAGATTCTGGCGCGAGAAATGGGGATTCATGTTGTTTGGGCTGGAACCTACTGCAAATATGATGCAGACTGGTTCCGCGAACAGGTGAGCGAGTATTGCGATGAAGTGCTAATTTCCGAAGATCATGGTGAAATTGGGGATGCGATCGCTCGTGTCGAACCCTCTGCCATTTTCGGCACCCAAATGGAACGCCACGTTGGTAAGCGCTTAGATATTCCCTGCGGTGTAATTGCAGCACCAATCCACGTCCAAAACTTCCCCATTGGTTACAAACCATTTATGGGTTACGAAGGCACGAATCAGATTACAGATTTGATCTACAATTCCTTCACTTTGGGAATGGAAGATCACCTATTAGAAATCTTCGGCGGTCACGATACCAAAGAAGTTATTACTAGAGGAATTTCTGCTGATTCTGATTTGAATTGGACAAAAGATGGTCAAGCAGAATTGAATAAGATTCCGGGATTTGTTCGCGGTAAAGTGAAGCGAAATACTGAAAAATTTGCCCGCGATCGCGGTTTCAAAGAAATCAACGCTGAGGTATTGTACGCCGCGAAAGAAGCTGTCGGGGCGTAGGTTAAAAAGTTAGCGAATTTTTAATAATAAAGGGCATATCTTAATGAATGCCTTTTATTATTACTTATTCTGACTTCAGCAGACGAATAAAGCCAGCTTGTTCAAAGTGGTGATCTGTGGTTAATGCCTCTTTAATGCCAAGCTGTTGCATCACTATAAAAGAAGTGCTATCCACCAAAGACCAAGCTTTATCTTCTCTAGTTTTAAGTAACTCCCAAGCTGCTGAATCTATTGTTGGTTCAATATAAATCAAGTTGATATAAGGAGCAGTTCTAACAGCTTCTACGTATTGAAATAACTGCGGACGAGGTACGCGTAAAGGGCTATTCAGCAAAGCCACCAGTTCAATAACAACATAATTAGTTGTTACCATTGCTTGATTTTGCTGACGTTTATGTTGAAAGCACTGCTTTGCTTGTTCATGGTAGGAATCAGTTGCAATAAATAAATTAGCCCACCCGGATGTATCTATAAAGACTTTATTCGTCAATTTTTAACTCCTGCTGCAAAGTTTGCTGGAGATATTGATCGTGGTTTTCTCCTACATCAGAATTCTCAAATTTCAATGTACCTATTAAAGGTAAAATTGGATCGAATTCGGAGATATTTTCCTGTTTAGCTGATTCAGACAATGATTGCAGAATTAAATCTTCTAAAGATAGATTTAGTTTTTCTGCCTGGGCAGTTAATTTACTTTCTAGTTCATCTGACAACTGTATTGTTAAGGTTTTAGCCATTTTATTCAGCAGTTACGGATGTTTATAATCCTATTATATGCCCGCATAGCAAGTAGAGGAGAGTACTTCTTTAGCGTGGAAACAATCGCAACTATTTGTAAAATGTAAATTATAAATTTTACATGCTATTCATTAATAATTTAATTTAACACAATATAAATCTATTGCAGCACCAATAAATTTGTCTGTGATCGCGGTTTCAAAGAAATCAACGCTGAGGTCTTGTACGCCACGAAGGAAGCTGTTGGGGCGTAGATTCACAATTATCATATCACTAACAAGAAAGGACACTCATTATGAGTGTCCTTTCTTGTTAGTAAGAACTCAGGACTTACGCAAAAATTGCCAAAAAGCTTAATTTATCGAACCGCCAAGACGCCAAGAACGCCAAGAATTCGTAGAGCGTGCGTAAGTCCTAGAACTTTCAAAAAATTAATATTATAACTAAATACGTATATTCTCGGTTACGTATTAGTTTTTATTTATCTGATTACAATTGGACGAAGAAGTATAAAGTAAGAGATTACAAAACTTTATTTTTCAAATGTAATTCTTTTATCTTTACTTTTTTTGAATAAAGTATAAAGAAGTAATTGCGTTGTTGTAAGATCAGGGACTAATCATACGCTGAAGTCCAATCGAAATAGGCTCATACTCGTCAGGTGTCAAACTGCCCCGATAATCAACAATACGGTTAACATCTAAAACCCTAACCTGATCTAATAAAGCAATAGATGCGGACTGTGCCTACGCACCTCTATCTATTGCAAAAACTTAGTGCGATCGCTTGTATTTTTCTAGCAATTGCGGCAAGTAATCATAACCGTCCACGCCAATAAATTTAATGATGTTAGTTCGGTACTTTACTATTAATTGCTGTACGGTTTCATCTCCTAATTTACTCTGTAAAATTGTTAATAACCCAGCCGCTTGCCGCCATTCCACCGCAGTAATTTGCTCTAATAAATACATTCCCAGACAGCTATTATATACAGCTTTTTCGGAATTATTCAGGTTGTAGTAACTTTCTGCCAGATACAAAAAGTTTAGCCCTTGCAGATATTTATCACTAGAAAACTGCACCGCCTCAGTACCTTTTTCTAGGTATTCTACAGCAGCTTGGGGTTTTTCTAAGGCGACGTGAGCAATACCAAGACTGATGTAACAAAGAGCTTGAGTTTGGTGAGCCGCCAAGCTAATACCAAATCGTGAATCACTCAATTTTTCTGACAATTCCAAACCTCGGTGCAAGTATTCTATTGCTTGTTCATAGACATCTGGTTCTATGCGTTCCATCTGCTGTGCCGCAAACACTTCGCTATAGCCTAAAGTTGCCAAGGCGTGAGCTTCTCCTAAGCGATCGCCTGCTTGACGAGCCAAAATTAACGCCCTCTGGCTGTAGTTAATCGCCTGAGAATAATCTTTTTGAGCAACGCAAACACGGCTATTGTGGTTGAGATTGGCAATTTCACAGGGTTGATCCCCGGCTTGGCGGGCAATTTCTAAGGCTTCCTGGTGAAATGAGTTAGCCTCTGGATATTTACCTAAAATAAACTGGGAATAGCCCAACAGCGTTAGTATCCGCGCTTTTTCTTGAGTACCTTCCACTTCTTTTAGTGGTGTATCCAAATAAGCGATCGCATCTCGCAACAAATCCCTACCGAAAAAGGCAAAGACTCCGCCGTAAAGGGGAAAGTATTCGCGATGGGCAAAAGTTCTGAGGATTTGTAAGACAATCTGAAAACAGGCTTTCGCTAATTCTTCGCCTTTGCTGCGATCGATACTGGTAGCGATACGGAAACCATTAGATAACTCGCACCAAACTGCAGCGAAACTGAGAAAAATGGCAATGGACGCAGATGTACCCCATTTGGAATCATAGGGTTGTCTTTCAAACCAAGTCACCAAACCTTGCTGCATTCTTTGCAGAATTACTGTCAACTCCACCCAGTCTTTCATATCTATATAAGACTGGCGGACAACTATCTCCGTTGTAGATTCGCCATCAGCCAATGCACAAAATAACAGTTTTGGCAAGGGACTGCTGACTTTTAGCGCCCATGAAGCCCAAGGGTCTTGCTTTGCTCTGGACTCTTTCAATTCTAATGGAGTTGCTGCTGGCTCGTAAATCCAACTGACAAGAGAACCTTCTAATTGCTGATAGGATTCTACGCCGTTAGCAATGCCGATCGCTAGTTGTTGTATTTCTTGTTTTAGGTGGAGATCCTCGTGAGAAGACACCGCTTCCTTTAACTCTTGCGCCAGTTGTTGTAATTGATTTTGGCTGAAAACTTGGTTTTGGTTGGGGTCAATAATTTGTAACAAGACTGAAAAGTGAGAAGCTTCTGAGGCTGTGAGAATTTGTTGCACAGCTGCGGTGACTGCGGCTTGATTTCGCTTTTGTTTTTGGATTCGTTCCCATTCCCCTTGAATACTTTGTAATGCTTTGAGGGTACGATTTAAACGAGCTTTCTTTAACTCAGGAGTCTCTTTTTGGAACAAACTCCCAGAATTTATCACCTGATCTAGTTCAGATTGGGTGGAATGTGAGCGATCGCTCAAACAGCGTTCAAAGATTTCACCATTACCACTGCTTACATTTTCTACTAATTGGCGATATATAAACTCTTTGGAACTGATTTTACCTTTGAGGGCGGTAGTAATAATTTCCTCGATTAACTTTTGATAGCAGTCAGATAAGGAATTAGATGCTGCGGCTGGCGTAGGTTCTGCTGCTAGATTATTTGTTTCAGAAGTAGAGGAATCGGATATTTCTTCTTTAGTTGGCGTTACTAAAGTTTCCTCAGAAGTAGAGGAATCGGATATTTCTTCTTTAGTTGGTGTTGCTAAAGTTTCCTCAGAAGTAGAGGAATCGGATATTTCTTCTTTAGTTGGTGTTGCTAAAGTTTTCCGAGAATTTATAGGTGAAGCATTTGCTTTAGAATTAGATAAGTAATAATCTGCTAAAGAGCCGCAGAGAAACTCTTCACGAAAGCTGTCTATTTTGGCAACTGACTGGATTTTGCGGTAACGACGTTTTTGATACCATAAACCAGAAATGAGTAAGCTTGCGATGACTCCTATGCCAACTCCTGCCATAGCAACCTTGGCATCTTCTAAAGCTTGATTTTGTTGCCCAGATTCGACAGTCGGATTGGAAGATGCACTTTGAGCTATAGCATAGTCACTCGCTGAACTTAGCTGAACGCTAGTGGCGATCGCCGCAAACGACAGTATAAATCTAAATATTAACTTTGATTTCCACATAATCTGATAGTTTAAAAATATGTTATCAATTTTTGGGTTGCTTCTGGTTTAAGGTAGATATCAGACAAAGCAGAGTTTTTCGAGACTAACCGCCTCCCTAAGGAGTGGAGAGTCAAAAATCAAACTGGCTAGATCCCTTTTTTACCAAGGAAGTTACTTTTATATAGAAAATAAACTTTGTCAACAGTAGTTTCCAGAAGATGTTCTTATTTCTTAACATTATTTGTGCATTTAGGAATCTTGACAAAGCCAGATGTTAATAGCGGTTTTCAAAATATTTGTATCAGGTATTTCGTAAAATGGTTATAACTTATAGCGATCGCATAATCAAACAGCATTGAGATCGATAGCCAATGGCCGCAGAAGTTGGCATAGATCCCATTAGTGCGTCACCGATAGCATTAGCGAGTCATCTCACTCGGGGAGATGCTTTAGCGCAACGAGCGTCACAGCCCGTCGTAGACATCACCTCTTGGGTTTGGAACGTAGAGCCATTAACAATTCACGCATTCACGCATTCACGCATTCAAAATTGAAGAGAGTTTCAGATGGGGATTTAAACCCCAACTGAAACTGCGCTACGTGTAATGGTTGGGGTCTTAAACCCTTTAATTTCTGATAAAATGTAAACTTTAAGATACTTGCACCGAGTTTCTAGTATAGTGTGGCGGAAGTTCCCTACCTTAAGGGCTTAAGCTCCTTGCTGGTTTGAGGTAGTAGCTGGATTTATGCCAAGGTGTACGAAGATACTACCCTATAGCGATCGCTGCTGCAACCCCTCAAGCGATCGCATTCCTTAACAAAAAAATTTACTGATAAATAAAAATTAAAAGCGAACAAATATCACAATACAAAATTATTACTTCGGGGATCTAATAGGCAGAATAACTTACCAAACCCTTAACCGATGTGTCTCTTGTAACGAAGTAAAAAAATAATCATAAAAGCCTCGCAATCTCTCTTAGAGCAAAAAAGCAGATGCATGTTAATGTTTTAATCTCATTGTCTTCCCTTCGAGCGGTTCCCTATGCATCTGCACTATTTACACCCCCAAAACCTTGAAGAATTAGTCAATAATAGTGGTATAGACTTACACCTAGTGCAACTCAATTTTAGGTCACTCCAAGGCGTAACAGCTTATGAGTACCTATTGATTTCTGAGCTACTCCCTCGCACCAATACCGGAATGGTGAAAAGTAGTTGGTTGCAGCGTTATGCTCATATCACTGAGGGTGGTTGGTGGTGTTCCGGGCTAGACCCTTTGAATAATTGGCAAATGATGGAATGGGGATGCTTTAAGCCAAACCAACCCCGACAGAATCACAATGGTAAGTCCATCAAATACGAGCATCCCCCCAGCACACCAACGCGGGTGTTTTGTTTGCGGGTAACGCTGCAAGTGTGGCAACAAGTCGCTGCACGTTACAATCTGGTCATGCCTGACAATATCACCATTACTGCTGATGGTGAAGCTGAAGGCTTTTGGCAATGGGTGATGCAACATAACATTCCCCTGATTCTCTGCGAGGGTGTTAAGAAAGCAGCCACACTTTTGACGCAAGGATATGCAGCTATTGCCATTCCCGGAATTACCAGTGGTTATCGGGTTGTTAAAGATGAATTTGGTAAAGTTACCCGTCGTCAGCTAATTCCTGATTTAGCAGCATTTGCAATTACAAAACGTAGTTTTTATATTTGCTTTGATTTTGAAACTCAACCTAAAACAATTGCTGCTGTAAATAATGCGATTTCTCAACTTGGTTGTTTATTCCAGCAAAAAAATTGCACTGTTAAAGTCATCGAACTTCCAGGAATAGAAAAAGGAGTTGATGAGTTTATCGTTGCGAAAGGTGCAAGTAGTTTTGATAAAGTTTATCGTCAAAGTGTTGATTTAGAAATTTATCTTGCTCAAACCAAACCCCACACTGAGTTAAGCATTCCTGCGGCTCTCACCTTGAATCGCCCTTATATAGGTGAAATACCTTTCCCAACTTCTGGATTAATCGGAGTCAAATCAGCAAAAGGAACAGGTAAAACTACAGCCCTACAATCCGTTGTTCAGCAAGCAAAAGTTAGAAATCAACCTGTTTTGTTAATTACTCACAGAATCCTACTAGGAAGATTTTTGTGTGAAAAAATTGGTATTCAATGGGGAACACATAAAGAAAATGCGGAGAAAAGGATTGATAAAACACTTACCCCCGCTCCTCCCATTCTCCGCTCATTCTCACCTCAGCAATCTCTTGGATTGTGCGTTGATTCTATTTGGAAACTTAACCCGGAAAATTGGCGGGGAGCAATAGTAATTCTAGATGAAGTAGAGCAGTCTTTGTGGCATCTATTAAACAGTAATACTTGTAAACATAAGCGTGTAAAGATATTAAAATTATTCCAGCAACTAATTTCCACAGTTTTAACAACTGGAGGGTTAGTAATTGCCCAAGATGCCGATTTATCAGATGTTTCACTTGAATATTTACAGGGATTATCAGGAATTAAATTAACACCTTGGGTAGTTCTTAACCAGTGGAAACCTCAGCATGGTTGGGACGTAACTTTTTATGATTCGCCAAACCCAACACCACTAATTCACCAACTGGAATTGGATTTACTTGCTGGACGTAAATGTTATGTTACTACCGATAGTCGCGCTGGGCGTTACAGTTGTGAAACAATTGAACGTTATCTCAAAGAACGCTTACAAAAATTACGAAGGCAATTTCCCAAAACTTTGGTAGTTAGTAGCCACACGACAAACACACCTGGACACGAAGCGGTTGATTTTATCGCAGCTATCAATCAAAAAATCTCTGAATATGACGGCGTTTTTGTTACCCCTAGCCTTGGTACAGGAATTAGTATTGATGTCCAACATTTCGACCGAGTTTATGGCATTTTTCAAGGGGTAATTCCTGACTCGGAAGCAAGACAAGCATTAGCAAGAGTGCGCGATGATGTGCCGCGTGTTGTCTGGTGTGCTAAACGAGGTATTGGCTTAATTGGTAGTGGTAGTACAAATTATCGCTTGCTATCTGATTGGTATCAAGAAAATCAAAAAGAAAACTTAGCTTTGCTTAGTCCACTGCATAAAATAGATGTGGATTTACCTTTAGTTCATGACCCGATTCATTTGCGAACTTGGGCCAAGTTATCTGCACGAGTAAATGCTTCTATTCGCCTCTACCGTCAATCGATGCAAGATGGTTTGATTGCTGATGGGCATCAAATTCAGATGCGGAGTAATGCTGTTCACAATAATATTATTCGAGATTTACGCCTTGCATTTTTGGCAACTGATGCTGATGATTTAGCTACCCGCAGAAGATTAATTTTAGAAATTGTCAAAGTTCAAAAAGATTGGGCGCAAAGCCGTCAAAAAGCTAAAGATATTAAACGCAAAATTAAAGATATTAAGCAGCAAAATCAACTATCGGTAGCAACTGCTGTAGCTAATGCTAAAAATATCGATTATTTAGAATATGAGCAGCTATTAGTGAAGCATTCCCTGACTGATGGAGAACGTAACCAAATCAATAAATATGTTCTTAGGCAAAGGTATGGTGTAGAAGTTACTCCTTGGCTGAAATTACAGGATGATCAAGGATATTATCGTCAACTGTTAATTCATTATTATCTAACTCACGAAAGCGAGTATTTTCACGTCAGAGATCAGCAAGAATGGCATCAGCAATTGTCTTGGGGTGAAGGGAAAGTTTTTCTGCCAGATTTAAAAACTTACACGCTCCAAGTTGAGGCAATGAGAGCTTTAGGAATGCTTCAGTTTCTCGAAGCAGAAAGAGAATTTACTGAGAGTCATCCAGATTTGATGTTGCTGAAAAATATTGTTTTTCAGCATAGTAAACATATTAAAAGAGCGCTTGGTATTAACTTAGTCGGGGAGAAAGAGCAGGTTTCAGCGATAAAAATACTCAGCCGACTGCTAAATTTGTTGGGCTTGAAACTAAAGCGGGTGAATGAGGTTTATCAAATCGATCTAGAAACGCTTTCTGATGGCAGAGAGAGAATATTTACAGTTTGGCATCAACGGGATGAGTTGATGTTGGCTCATGTTAAGAGTGTTGGCTATGAGTTGCCTGATTATTCTTCAGACTGGAAGCTTGAAATTATCCAACCCAAGGCTTATGCCGCAGTAGCCAATATCTTGGATAACTAAGATAAGAGAACTCCAAGAAATAAATTATCCATAGGACTTACGCACACTCTACGAATTCTTCTCTACGAGACGCTGCGCGTTGGCGAAGCCTCTCGTTAGAGAAGGCGTTCTTCTCTAACGAGACGCTGCGCGATGGCGTCAACTCTTGGAGACGCGAAGCGCGATAGCGAAGCGGTAGCGAGTCATCGAGCGTCTGGCGGTTCGATAAATTAAGCTTTTCGGCAATTTTTGCGTAAGTCCTGATCCAAATAAACGAACCACAGAGACAAAGCAGTGCGTTGGGCGGGTTCCCCGACTTGTTCGCTCTTAGCGTTCCCGCAGGGTAGCAACTGCCGCGCAGAGAACACAGAGAGAAGAGAATAGAGAGGATTTTTGCGTCAGTTTTGGGATATTTTTTTATTTATGGGGGAATAATTAAATTAAAATAAAAATTATTCAGTATTTCTACCTTCTATTACGGAAACCAGACAGCTTAAACTGTAGCAGAAGTATTAGCCAAACTATTGAAGCTAAGAGACAATGAGCGAAACTAGCCCCAGACGAATTGTAATTGGGGATGTGCATGGACACTATGAAGGTTTGATGACATTGCTGGAGGCGATCGCCCCCACGTCAGATGATCAAATCTATTTTCTGGGAGACTTAATTGATCGCGGCCCTCATAGTTCACAAGTAGTTAATTTTGTCAAGCGACATAACTACTCATGTTTGTTGGGAAATCATGAGCAGATGTTATTAAACATTCTGACCAATGAAAGAACCTCCTCCCCAACGATGCAAGCATGGCTCTACAGTGGGGGGCAAGCTACCGTAGCCAGTTACCACGAGGCTTCAATCCCTGATGACCATCTGGATTGGTTCAAGAGTTTGCCTACATATCTCGACTTGGGGGATATTTGGTTAACTCATGCTGGTGTTGACCCTTCCAAGTCGGTGACAGAACAAACTGCCGATCAACTGTGCTGGATACGAGAGGAATTTCACAGCATTGAAAAACCCTACTTTCCAGATAAGCTCATTATCATCGGTCACACCATTACCTTTACTCTGCCGGATGTTTCTCCTGGTAAACTGGCACAAGGAGAGGGATGGCTAGACATAGATACTGGCGCTTATCATCCCCGGAGTGGCTGGTTGACTGGATTAGATATCACCAATAAGCTGGTTTATCAAGTTAACATTTTTAAAGACTATCTCCGTACCCTGCCTTTAGAAGATGTAGTGATCAGAGTTAATCCAGCTAAAATCAAAGTCGATCGCCGCAACCATAATTGAGCAATATTCGAGATGAGCGGGAGTGGAGAGTGGGGAGTGGGCAGAATGAGGGGGATGAGGGGGATGAGGGAGACTCAAATCAGTGAAC
The DNA here is from genome assembly GCF_003443655.1 of Nostoc sphaeroides. NCBI lineage: Bacteria > Bacillati > Cyanobacteriota > Cyanophyceae > Nostocales > Nostocaceae > Nostoc > Nostoc sphaeroides. The sequence continues at coordinate 4,468,415 of NZ_CP031941.1, read as the reverse complement.
AGTTATCACAGACGATTTTCTTAACTGATAACTGATAACTGCCCTCAAGACCTCACTAATGGTCGAATATTAGTTTTATAACTACCCTTATCCAAGCCATAATTTCCCTTACTAGGTTGAGAGTTAATCGCACGTCTGAGGCCATCAATGCGATCGCTAGTTCCGGGGTGCGTACTCAAAAATGTCGGGACAGAACCACCCTTTTTCAGCAGCTTTTGCATAAAAGTAACCATCCCAGACTGGGCATAACCAGCGCGTGTTAAAGTTCGCAGTCCTCTTTGATCAGCATCAAATTCATCTTGACGACTGCGGGGACGATTCAAGGCAAGTTCTACACCAATCCCTACAGCCGTATTGCGATCTAAACCAGTTGCTGTTGCTAAACCACTAGCGATCGCTCTTTGCCGCATCTGTTTAACCAGGTGTTTCCCGCCAATGTGACCAATTTCATGGGCAATAACACTTGCAAGTTCTGCTTCATTATCTGCGGCTTTCAGTAAACCTGTGTGGAGATATACATAGCCTCCTAAAGTTGCAAAGGCATTAATAGCATCATCATCAACTACTTGGAAGGTAAAAGGAAGGTTGGGGCGATCGCTACTAGCTACTAAACGCCGACCAATTTGTTCTACATAGCGATTAACTTCAGAATTCCGGTAAAGTTTGACTTGACTCCCCAGAATTTCCTGATTAATCTGTTTGCCAATATCAGTTTCCTGGCGATCGGATATATTAGAAAGCTGAAGTACCTGGACTCCCTGCAATATAAGAGGCAAGAAGTCTAAAGTTCTTCCAGGCAAGGGTGTACTCAGGCACAGACTTAGGGCGACTACCACCGAAATTAGGGGATAAAACCAGCGACGCCGCCACACACGGTAATTTGCAACAAAACCTTTCCAATTGAACATAATACGCTCTAAAGATTATTTCGGGAGAACATAAAATTATGGGACAAATTATGAGACGGATTTAGAGTATTCTAAGTTGCATTCTTAACTCAAGACCAAAGAAGTTGTGATCCAGCTAATGCTTACACAAATCTACCGAATTGCGGGGGGGTAAAGATTCTCTCTAGAGATAGGCTTAAACACTAGATATTACTTTCTCGGTGCGTCAGTCTTAACGGACAAAAATTTGGGCGTTAGCTGCTACCCCTGCAAACTTACGAACTCGTGATATGTCGCATAACCGCAACGCCCAGTCGCTTTGAGTTATTAACAAATAGGGAAAATTACTATTCCCATTGAAAACCTTCTTGCTACAATCAATTACTTCGTTATTACCTCGGAAAAGTTTTTATGGCTATTTTAGATTCAAAAGGCCGTTTGTTCGGCAAAATCAACCTCTTAGATTTAGGTGCGGCGCTGGTAACTCTGCTAGTTATATTTGTCGTCTCGTCTAGCATCTTATCTAGCTTGGGTGTTGCCCAAGTTGGCGAGAAACTAGTACCCATAGAAGTAGACTTAGTAGTTCGTGGTTTGAATGTCCGTGATCCTGAGCAATTATTCAACAACGGGTTAAAAAAAGGCGGGAAAACTAATGTGATTATCCGCAATCAACCCTACGGACAGATTGAGATTAAATCCGTTCAACAGCTACCTAGAACAGTCAATGTTTTCCAACCTGATGGCACTGTTAAAGAATTGCCAGATCCAAAAACCAACAATTTTAGTACAGATATGCTTTTGACCTTAGAAGGTAAAGCCAAAAGCACAGAAAGCGGACTAGTGCTAGGTAGCAGTAAAGTTAAAATTGGAATGCCATTTGAGTTGGAAGGCTTTAACTACAACTTTAACGCAACTGTTATTGATATCAGATTAAAAGACCAATAGGATTCACCTTTTCGTTTTCAAAAAAAAGCTGATAAACCGAATTTTATATAATCTACAAAAACTCGGTTTATCAGATTTATCAATGGATGTTATAACTACTTATCAGCTTTTGCTTGAAACATTAAATACGTGCCTCCTAAACCTTCTACAATTGTGCGTGTATTAGCAATCATCATTTTCTGATAAGTGTCCGCCTCGCTTCCTGGTTCACCAAGTCCCTCAGCATACAACTTCCTGTCAGAAATTTTAACTTCAGCTTGTCTTGCTACAGATTGAAGCAAATTAGGGTTAGTTGCCGCCTCTGGAAAAATTGTTGATACTTTAGCCCGTTTAATGTTTGTAACCAAATTTTTGACTCTTGCATCTGTCAGGTTTTCGTTATTACTAATACCTTGCAATCCCCCTGCTAATGGAATACCGTATGCTTTAGCGTAATAACTCAGTGCATTAGATGTTGTAACTAACTTACGTTTTTTGGCAGGAATACTAGAAATTCTTGACTTAATCCAGCTATCTAGTTGAGTGAGTTCATTGGTGATTCTTTTGGTATTGTTCGTATAAGCCTCTGCATCGTTAGATTCTAATTTTCTCAGGTTACTATTAATTAGCTCTACCATCCTGATAGTATTCTTGGTATTGTGCCAAAGATGAGGATTAGTTACATTCTTGTCGCCTTTCTGAAATTTTTGTGGCTTAGACACTGCAAGTTGACCAACAGCTATTTTCGGTGCAGTGTTTTTAGTCACTTTAATTAATTTGATCAGATTTGGTTCTAAATTATAGCCACTATAGAGAATAAGATTAGCTTGCTCAATGGCTCTACGATCTTCCGGCTTTGGTTTATAAAATTGAGGGTTGGCACTAGGGTCAATTAAACAGGTGAGGTTAACTGTATTTCCGGCAACTTGTTTGGTTAAGTCACATAATACACTTGTAGTTGCAACGACTCTGGGAAGATTCTCATTTACCGGAGTGGTAGTCTGAGTGAATGCAGTTCTTGCAGTTTGATTTCCACACCCAACAAATCCAATCGTCAAGGCAACAAGAATAGCTCGGAAGGAATTAGTTGATGGTAATTTTTTTGACATCCTAAACTCCTACTGGATGTATAGAAATAATCATTATCAGTAATGGATTAGTGAAATACCAGGTGGAAGCCTTCAGAGGTTAAAGGCAATACGCTAAGGCTTTGGCTTTAACCTCCCTAACCCGTCCTTAAAAAGGAGGGAATTAGAGCAAGACTTTTTAAAGGGAAAGAAATTAATAAACTTTCTGCTTTCCCCAACGCACATCCAGCAATTTTTGCTTGGTGAACCCCAAATTAGGTTTTTGCAGGCAAAATGTTAGTTGAGGGAACTCCAAAAAATAAATTATTCCACATTAAAGTCGTTGACTGTTGACTGTTGACTGTTGACTGAAAACTCGTGAACCGTCAACGGTCAACAGTGAACAATAGCAATGGAATATTTTTTTACTTGGAAGTCCCTAAGTTCAGGTAACAGACTGGAAAATTGCTAGAGGTAAAAGCACAATAATAAAGGTGATGCTGGAGAGCCTCCGGTAAAGAGTGTAGTGTAGTTCTCTCACCGTCTGTTGAAGGGGCTATACCATTGTGCTTACATTCCCCAAAGGTTGCAAATGATCTAGGATTATCAGGTTAAGGAGAGGAACATAGTAATGGTGGGGCTTATTGAGCATACGGGTTGATTTTGCCTTCCCGATTCGTGAATCTAAGGCAATTGTAGCTGTGGTTTTGCGAACTGTGGGCATCTGGTGGTTACAAGATTGGCGAATTGGCGATTTTTTAACCATCAGCCTTTGTTGGACTAAATTTTACCTTATAAAGCCTTTCAATATCGCTCAGAGCATCATCTAACAGATCGTTATTCCATAAAAAGCTGATATTTGGTGAAGATAAACAATGGTTATTTTAGTTATCCTCGTTAACACCCTCGTTTCGCTGATACTACTCTATGTGGCTTGGCGGGTGGGGCAACTCAAGCGACAGTTAGCATACATAGCAGATAGCTTAACCGTCTATGAAAGTTGTACCCATGCAGCACTGAATAAAGCACCCGAAAATATTTATCTCAGCCAGGAAAATATTTATAACTTACGGCAGAAAAATCAAGTGCTACAAATGCAAATCCAACAAGTGCGGCAAATTATCAGTCTACTTTTGCTAGGACAGCAAATCTGGCAGCGTTATTTTCGTAGGCTAGAGTTAACACCAGCGAAAAGAACTGTTGGAAAATGAGTTATGTCAACACATAAACATTTATAATTAGGGCTGACACAGGGACGCGGTGACACGTTGAGACGGGGACGCCGTGAGTTTTGAATTATAAGTAATTAGTAGTTTTGATATTTTAATGAATAAAAGCAACCTTTTTGGCTGATATTTTGTCACGATAGATTAACTGAATAAAATCGGTGGAGTCTTACAAGGAGAGAAAACCCACCTAAAATGGGTGTAAGGAGAGAAATAACAAGATGTCTAATAACCGTTCTGGAGTATTTTTTGGCGGTTTGATGCTGGGAGCTACCATCGGTGCTTTGACCGGTTTGCTGGTGGCTCCCCGCACAGGGCGCGAAACGCGTAAAATTTTGAAAAAATCTGCCAATGCTATCCCAGAATTGGCAGAAGATTTATCAACGAGTGTGCAAATCCAGGCAGATCGTCTTTCTGCGATCGCACTACGAAATTGGGATGAGACTTTAGATAGATTACAGGAAGCGATCGCAGCAGGAGTAGATGCCAGTCAGCGAGAAAGCCAAGTCTTGAAGCGGCAAACATCTGTTGAAGACTCCGATTCTCTTCCGCAGCAATTAGAACGCTCATAAATGACACAACCGTGATTGATTCCCTGTTTTGGTTGGGACTTTCTTTACTCTTAGTCGCCACAAGTTTGACTGCGGTTTTAGTGGCGGCAATACCTGCTTTGCAGGAGTTAGCACGCGCTGCTCGTAGTGCAGAAAAGCTATTTGATACACTCTCGCGGGAATTACCCCCCACTCTAGAAGCTATCCGCGTCACTGGCTTAGAAATCGCTGACTTAACTGATGATGTCGGTGAAGGTGTAAAAAGTGCTAGTCAAGTTGTCAAACAAGTTGATCAAAGTCTTGATAGTGCCAAAAAACAGGCTCAAAATCTGCAAGTAGGTACACGTACTATTTTTGTTGGCGTGAAAGCTGCTTGGAAAAACTTCACGCGCCAAAAACCCACAAAGCGAACAAGCGATCGCCTGCCAAGCAATGAAAAACCACCACTAACGTTGCGAGAACGAGAAGTGCTAAAGCAAGAAAATCGTCGGAGCAAAGCAGAAGTATACCGCGTTAATGACGGTTACAGCGACGCAGCTAGCTGGGAAAACAATTTCGATGATGAAGATTGAATAAAGCTGCTTTGATTTGACCGTAAATTATTGCTGTTTATTAGGTTGGGTTGAGGAACGAAACCCAACATTTTCAGGAATTTGTTGGGTTTCACTAAAGTTCAACCCAACCTACAAATCTTCAAAACCTACGCAGTATTGAGTCATCTCTCACCTCTAATCATTCCCCTTTTATTGTATGGGGAACTTCGCTATGGCTTAGTCAATTTTGAGTTGTTAAAAACATATATGATTATCATTTTTAAAAATTTTCAGTATTTAGACTGATTGACAAAATGCACTTTATCTGAAGTTATCACAAACGTTACTCTAAATCCCCACTCATCAAAAACGCTTTGCTTTGATCCCTTAGATTAGAGTAAAGTAAACAAGTGTAAAGAAGTATCACTTTTCCACTACTCTTTTAAAACAACTTGTTCGCTTTTACCGTTGATATTTGTATAAAAACGTCCATGCAATCTTGTTTTTGGCGACGAATTCTGGTATCTATTGCAGTATTTTTCCTAGCTGGGTCAATTTGGGTAATGCATTCTCCCCCAGCCCTGGCTTATGACAATCCTGAGTTACTCCCTAACACCTTTACCCCAGTTGTAGATTTAGCAAAATCTCTTCCTATCCTGCAAGAAGAAAAGCTTGTCAAAGATTTAGAGCAGTTTGAAGCCGATACGGGCTGGAAATTGCGAGTATTAACCCAGTATGACCGTACCCCAGGTAGGGCAGTTATAAAATATTGGGGTTTGGATGATAAAAGCATTCTACTCGTTGCTGATTCTCGTGGCGGTAACATCCTCAGTTTTAGCGTCGGCGATGCTGTTTATGAACTTTTACCCCGGACGTTCTGGATAGAACTGCAAACCCGCTTCGGTAATTTGTACTTTGTCCGCGAACAAGGCGAAGACCAAGCCATTCTGCAAGCCTTAGAATCGGTTAAAGGCTGTTTGCTCAAAGGTGGTTGCAATGTTGTCCCCGGACTGCCACGAGAGCAATGGATTCTCACCTTGATTACCTCAGTTATTGGTGGGGTGATTTGTGGATTTGCAGCTCAACCCCGCGAGAAAGGACAAATTTTCGCTTGGCAATGGGCTTTAATTTTCTCACCTTTGTGGGGAATCTTGTTTCTTGCCTTTGGCATTGGGCCAGTAGTGACACGTACAAGCGACTGGTTACCTCTAGTCCGCAATATCTCTGGGTTTCTTATTGGCGTCTTAGTTGCCTACCTATCTCCTGTTTTCAGTCGGTCTTCTTCCAGTAATGAGTTATGAGTGAGGAGTGAGGAGTGAGGAGTGAGGAGTGAGGAGTTTTTAATTAACTTATAACTCCTAACTCCTAACTACTCACTCTCTGAAGCTGATAAGCTGAAAGCTAATATTTGAGAAGCTCAACAAAAATGGAATGGCACGTAACTGATGCTCAAAGTTTAGCAATCATTGATAGTGAAATTGAAAATCATGTTTTTTCACCCGCAGAGTATGAGATTGTGCGTCGGGTAATATACTCTACGGCTGACTTTGAGTATAAGTCTTTGATTCGTTTCTCTGAGCGTGCCTTGCAAGCAGGAGCAGCAGCACTCGCCGCGCGTACCACAATTGTGGTAGATGTGCCGATGGTGCAAGTAGGTATTGCCTACGAGATTCAAAACACCTTTGCCAATCCCCTCTATTGCAGCATGGAAGCTCTGACACGTCCTCAAAAAGAAAAAACTCGGGCAGCATGGGGAATAGAAACCTTAGCAAAGCGTTATCCAGAGGGCATTTTTGTGGTGGGACAAGCGCAAACAGCACTAACAGCACTGGTGGATTTAATTGAAGCTGAGGAAATTAGACCTGCTTTGATAATTGCTACTCCAGTGGGATTTGTAGATGTTGATGAAGCTAAGAGACGGTTACAAGACTCCTTAGTGCCTAACATCACAATTGACAGCCGCAAAGGTAATGCAGTTGTAGCAGCTGCGATCGCTGATGGATTGGTAGACTTAGCTTGGCAAGCCTATGGACAAGATAGAAATCGCGGGAGTTAGGAACATCGGCTCTATCGGACTCTTTATGGCAAATACTATTTTAAAATATTGAAGATCCAGATATTTTTGTTAATTAGTGCCGAGCAAGGAGCCTGGATTCTCCCGTTCCTAAATCTTTTGATTGCTGACTAGTTTAGGGATTTCCAACAAATAAATTATCCAATCTTGTGGGGTGGACATCTTGTCCGCCTTTGGCTATGGGTTCTCGTGTCGCCCACCCCACAAGATGTAGTCGAGTATTTTTTTATTTGGAAGTCCCTTACTCTTCTATAGGACGACGCCGCCGACGCGGCTTTTGTTGTTGGTCTTCACGTAAGCGGCGACCAACTTCGTTAAAGAAGTCTCGCCGTAAATAAGGATAATCGCTAACCCATAGGTCACGGCTAGGAAAGTATATATCGCTGAATTCTTCAATACTGCTCAAATCTGGGCGATTTGACATCACTACCATTTCTGCAATTTGACCGCGAGTTATAACTTTGTGGGCAGGACGTAATGGTGCTACAAACTCAATGCTAAATCCTGTTTCATCACCAACTTCTAAGTTAATCTGTTTTTCTCGGTTTTCTACAATCACCAATTCGCCTTTGCTGTTGACTGTTTCGGTTTTGCCAATCAACTGGTCTGTAATCCACCAATCAAGAACTCGACCACGGAAAAAGCCGCCATACTTATAACGGCGGCATTGCAAATTCCGCATACTTGCTTGAAACACTGGATACCACAACCAAAAAAAAGCGCTAACTACCCCCACCACAAATACTATTGAAGCAAACTCAAGCTTAAAAACGACTGTCACAAGCAAAATAACAACTACGGCAACTACAGAAATTAACAGCCGTTGCAAAAAATTTGAGAACTTCCCCCAATAGTACTTGTACTGCAAACCAGTGCCTATTAGGGGGATAACTTGTTCAAATTTCTGGCGAGTCAGTGGTACTAACATGAGTCTGAGTGATGAATGAGCAATAGTTTGTTTAAAGTATCTTTTCTAATCCATATACTAACGACTTTAGCGCTAAGACTTTGCGAATCGCTAGTAGCACTCCTGGCATATAGCAAGCGCGATCGCTCGTATCATGTCGTAAAGTATAAATCTGTCCTGCTGCGCCAAAAATAACTTCTTGATGAGCAATCAACCCTGGCAAGCGCACGCTATGAATTCTAATCCCTTCATCTGCTATACTGCCCCTTGCTCCTGCTAATTTCTCCGTTTCTTCTACAAGAGCAGGGTTAAAAGTTTTACCCAATTCTCCTAATAACTGCGCCGTTTGAATGGCAGTACCACTGGGTGCATCAGCTTTTTGGTTGTGATGCAGTTCGATAATTTCCACATGGTCAAAATATTTAGAGGCTGCGATCGCAGCTTGTTGCAATAGCACCATACCAATGGAAAAATTAGGAATAATTAGACAACCAGTGCTAGCTTTGTCGGCAAAGTCTGCCAAGTCTTGAATTTGTTCGGGACTTAACCCAGTGGTGCCAACTACAGGACGAATACCATAAGCGATCGCACTGCGAATATTGTCATAAACTGAATCGGGATGGGTAAAGTCTACAATCACCCCTGGAGGAGACTGTCTGTCGCCAGCCACATACCCCAACATCGGTTCCAATTGATTCGTAATTGGCACTTCCAGGGGTTCGCTTAAACCTGCCAACTCTCCAGCGTCTTTATCTTGATGTTCTAAACTGTGGTCAATTGCACCCACTAGGTTTAAGTCTGGCGCTTGCGCTACTGCCTTAATCACCTCACGGCCCATTTTACCAGCAGCACCGTTGACAATAACCGGGATAGGAGCTTGATTCGTCATAGGTCGAGAAATATTTTTTGAGGTAACAAAGGAATTGTAAAGACTTTGGTGATCTAGTAGCTAGCTTCTCAAATCTTTGGCTTAATTCCAACTACCCTGATTTATAGCGTTTCCCGGCAAGCGTGACGTACACTCGTAGGGGCACGGCAGTGCCCATGATGCGTGTCAACTTAACGTAAAAGCCATGTCCCGCAAGGAATTAAAGTTCCTTGGCTTTTAGCTAAAGAACTTTAGTTCGAGGCGGGCGAGTCAAGCTGAAAGTTTTGCTACTTTTAGCTTAAGTTGACACGTATGGGCACTGCCGTGCCCCTACACCTTGCAATATAATTTTTTACCTGATCTGAATGGGAACCGCTATATACAGCTAATCACTCAGTTTTGTACTCTCTACAGCCGATCGGTTCTCATTTTCATCTCACTATCTTAGCCAGTAACTGTTTTATTTTCCCTACTTCACTCACCACACCTTGAAAAATAATCCTATACTGTCCCTGATAAGTAATTTTTATAAAAGCTATCAGTCTTTTTTTGTCAAGTCTAGTTGACTATTTGTAATGTTATTGTTATATTTATTTACATAAGTTAGCAAAGACCAAACTTAACTATTTAACTGGTGTTAGCTAAGAAAAAAAGATTTGGGCATCGGTATATTTCATTGACATTTGGAATTCTCCCATCTACCTCGGCTATCAAGTCGGGGTTTTTTGTGTTTTCAATTAGCCTTTAATTTCTTTAACTTTTCTTTAGTCATCTTTGAGATGACTTTCGCTATTAGCCGTAGGTTTCTAACCTATGGCGGGTGATGGTTCCGGCGCGAGATTGGAGATTATGTATTTGGCAACACTGTGCCAATTTTGGAATTTTGTGCGCTAAGAGCAAAAGCTTTTTCCGGTAAGGTGTAAAAGGGACTGGGGACTGGGGATTAGGCATTGGGGACTGGGTGTAAAACCCTTAAAATTATGGTGGGGGCTTTTACCCACCACCAAATTTTAAAAAACTTTTTCCCTTTCCCCCAGTACCCAGTCCCCAGTATTCCATAGGCGTTCCTCCCCCACCAACTTTTATGTATGCTGGGGGACTTCTCGCCGCGACCAGTTGAATGTTGTTATTACAAACTAAATGTGGAACAACTTAACAAACAAAATGTACCAACTATGTTGATGTTGGGTTGGAGTATTTCTATTCTGATAAGAATGGCAATCATCAAAAAAAAACCTGCGACATCTTCGCTCATCTGAGAAAGATATCAAGCAGGTGGAACTTAATAAGCTGTTCTACATTTAACTTGCATAATTAAAGCGGGCTTTTCGGGCCAGCCCACAAGAGTTTGATTTTATTTAATTATGCAATTTGAATGTTTTTCAGTTTATTTATAATTTGAAAAAGGGATTGATCGGACTAAATAAAGAGCGGGGTATTTATGCCCGCAAACATTTGAGAGTAGCAAAATAAAGAAATGAACATGCAAAGAAACTTGCACGCAACTTATGACTAGCTAAGGATATAGCGAGTTTGAAAACACGCCCTACAAAGCAGGAGGAAGAAATACTGGTACAGATTGAGTAGTTGTGCTGGTTCCAAAGTTAACGTTGAAAGAAGGAAACGATCCGGTAAGGGTGGAAGAACTAGTTGAATTAGCCAGTGTGGCAGAGCCGTTGGGGTTAAAGTTCGCAACGGTAGTTACTCCAGTTGAACTTCCTTGGAACACGGCTGGAGGTGCTGCTTGTCCTCCAACTATGTTTGCTTCTAATGCAGTTTCTAATTCTTCGTAGGTTAAATCTGCGATTATCATTGTGTGAATTCTCATGAATTGTTTGACCTGGACGCTATTACAATATCAGATTTTCAACTAATAGATCAAGCAAATAGATCACAATTGAATTAATCATGGTAATTAAACCTCATGCATCTTGAGAATTGGAGTTTTTCTAGAAAATAAATTCCTCTGAGTAAAGTAAATAAGTGTATCAGGAATGAACCAGGGATGCTCAAAGTAGAATGCGATCGCCCGAGCCAAAATCAGTAAATCCCAAAGTTTTTCTCAAGGGCGATGGCCAGTTCTTTTCTAAGTAGGCGATACATCAGGGAGTATTTGCCGACTTTGGGCATTCATCCCTCCCCATGTAATGCATCATCCGAAGCGTCCCGGTTGGTGGGAGAATAATAACGAGAAATGATACAAGCCTGGTGTTATCTCCAGCCCAAAGGAATCTGTAAAAATGTGGAAACGAATTATATTAATTTTGCTACTGGTGTTGAGCTTTAGCCTGAGTAATTCTGATGTAGCGGCAGCATCTGGACTTAAAAGCTTTGTAGACACTAATGATGGGTATCAGTTTTTATATCCTAACGGCTGGTTGCAAGTTAAAGTTGCCAACGGCCCAGATGTAGTTTTCCACGATTTGATTGAGGTGTCTGAAAATGTTTCGGTTGTGATTAGCCCAGTTCCAGAAGGCAAAACTTTGTCAGAATTGGGAACCCCAACAGAAGTAGGATATAAGTTGGGAAAAGCAGCCCTAGCGCCTCCTGACTCTGGTCGTTCAGCTGAATTAGTCAATGCTGCACAGCGAGAAGTAGACGGTAAAATATACTACCTTTTAGAGTATGAGGTTAAACTTGCCAATCAACAGCAACGACACAACATCGCCAGCGTCGCTGTTAGCCGTGGTAAAGTTTTTACCCTCAACGCCTCAATTCCTGAAAAACGCTGGCCGAAAGTTAAACGAATGATTGATGAGGTTGTAAATTCTTTTACTGTTTATTAATTGGGGAATGGGGAAGAAGCAGGGGAGCAGGGGGCAGGGAGCAAGGGAGAACAGTTTTTCCATCAGCAAAAGCTGCTTCTTGCCCCTCTGCCTCTTTTTAATGCCCACTGCCCCATGCCCTATTCCCAATTAGGAAGTTTGTCAGAAATATCATGAAAATTCCACCTTTTGTACTTGCCTCAGCTTCCCCAGCCCGACGCCGCTTGCTGCAAACTGTTGGTATTGAACCGATAGTTAGACCTAGTGACTTTGATGAGTCGCAAATTGAACTAAGTGAACCAGCAGAATTGGTCAAAACTCTTGCCCAATATAAGGCGCAAACTGTAGCCCCACAGTTTGAATCGGCTTTGATTATGGGTTGTGATTCAGTTTTGTCTATCAATGGTAAAATTCACGGTAAACCAGCAGACACAACTGATGCGATCGCCCGTTGGCAGATAATGCAAGGTAACTTTGGTGACTTGTACACAGGTCACGCCTTAATTGACATATCTCAAAATCGTACTATAGTCAAGTCTCAAGTTACAAGAGTTTACTTTGGCCAAATGAGCGACAAGGCCATTGAAGCTTATGTTGCCACAGGTGAACCCCTTAAGTGCGCTGGAGCCTTTGCAATTGAAGGTTTTGGTAGTTTCTTTGTCGAAAAAATTGAAGGCTGTCACACCAATGTAATTGGACTCAGCTTACCCCTGCTACGGCACATGCTAGAGGAATTGGAATACGATGTAACTGATTTCTGGCAATAGTCGTTTGTCCTTTGTCCAAAGTTAATGACTAATAACTAATAACTAATAACTATAGCGGTTCTCGACAAGCGTGAGGTACAACTTTGACCTCACTTCCATTCCTCTCTCCTTCTAGGCAACGGTGTACGCACAAGTCGGAAAAACTTCATCCACCAAAGATTCGTAGTGCATTACGCTGGCGTGACAAAGCTAAAACGCATTTGTTATTTCGGCGTACTCATTTGTTATTTCGGCGTACCCATTTGTTATTTCGGCGTACTCATTTGTTATTTCGGCGTACTCATTTGTTATTTCGGCGTACTCATTTGTTATTTCGGCGTACCCATTTGTTATTTCGGCGTACCCATTTGTTATTTAGGCGTACCCATTTGTTATTTAGGCGTACTCATTTGTTATTTCGGCGAACCCATTTGTTATTTCGGCGTGTCCATAACGCACCCTACAAAATTACTAGAAGAGTTGAAACCTATACTGGTCACAATACAGTTCAGTTAAGCCCAAAAACCTTGGTAAAGACGCGAAATTTCGCGTCTCTACAGGTCTAAAATTAGTACCAAAAATCCTTAACTGAACCGTATTGATACTGGTCATACTTGTGTGTACACCGTAGCCTTCTAGGGGAGAGGCTTTGAATTTTTCCCCTTCCTCCCCCTTCGGAAAGAGGGGCTACGTCTGTTTGCATAAGCTGTTGTGCCTTTAATTTGCACTAATATTTTTTCAAGATGATTGTGGGGTGAGCATCCTGCCCGCCCTGATAATGCAAGTTGTATACGTAACAGCTTACCTGCACCTCACCGGGTTGAAAATGGCTATAACCTAAGTTTTGTGTGATTTTCTAACCAAAATTAGTCTGACAATCTATAGGAATCATATTTGATTTTTGAAATTATCTATGTAGATGGGGAGTAGGGAATATGGAATCACGCTTTTCGAGTTTAGGGCAAGTTTTTTCAGAAATCAAATCATAGTCCTATACTGTTTCAAATCATTAGGACTTACGCCTCTAGTATGAAATTTAGGGGCAATTCATGAATTGCCCCTACGGCGAATCAAGGGTTTCCCTGCCTTTTTGCGTAAGTCCTAATCATGTTTCAGCGAACGTTTGAACAGCGTATGAGTTCTATAATTTTTGCGAAAAATTTAATTTTTAACGATAGCTTATAAAACATTAATTAAAATTATCTTGGAAGTACTACAATAATATTAAAGCTAAAAATAAAAATATTTATTCCTCAAAATAGATAAAAAAGTTGCATAAAAAATAGCGAACACATCGACTTTGAGAAATATATTTTTTTAATTTATTTCTTTTTGAATAGCCAAGTGAACGATGGGATATGTCGGTAGATAGAGATGTAAGTCTAATTAATATGGAAACAAACTTGTCTGATTTTCACCGCTAGCTTGGCGATAAAAAAACAATAATAAATAAGAGGAAAAAATGCCTAGACTCGTAGGACAACGCTCTAATACTGGAGCAAACATCACCGTTATGATCATCCTTGTCGCCATCTTTGGGGTATTCCTGGAATACTTTGGCGTTATTGACATCGTTCCTGGTTTTGGCAGAGAGGGACGATATTTTCAGCTAAAAATTCAGCCAACCAACGAACAAGTCACTGGACAACCCAATCAATAATAACTGTGAGGAATAGAGAAATGCGTAAAGGTAGTGATGTGATCGATAAAGTAGTTGTCACCTCTGACAAGGGTCAGAAAATTCAGCGAATTCTAGATTTAATTTTTGATCACAAACGCAATCAACTTTTGGGTTTCCTGGTTGAAGAGAAGGGAATGTTTCGGGATGCAAAAGTTATTCCCCTACAAGAGGTACAAGCGATCGGGTCAGATGCGATCATAGTTAAATCAAAAGAATCTATTGTTAAGGCACATCGTGTCCCTGCAATTAAAGAGATTTTGCACCAGAATATCGTACTCAGAGGAACGAGAATTCTGACCACTGAGGGACTTTACCTTGGTGGACTGGTGGATTTGTTCTTCGATGAACATAGTGGACTGGTGGAAGGATACGAAGTTTCTGGCGGTGTATTTGCTGATGCTTACTCCGGGCGATCTTTCGTTCCTGCTCCCGAAGCACTGACAATTGGTGACGATGTTGCCTTTGTGCCTCCAGAAACTGCTCAAATGATGGAAGAACAGGTCGGTGGTATTCGGGGAGCCGTCCAAGCAACTGAAGACAGGTTTCAAGAATCGGCTCAAACGGCTAGCCGCAGGCTACAGTCAGCCAGCCAGAATGCAGGTGAGCAACTACAAAGCTCAGTAGAGAACGTGAACCGCAGGCTACAGTCAGCAAGCCAGAATGCAGGTGAGCAACTGCAAAGCTCAGTAGAGAACGTGAACCGCAGGCTACAGTCAGCAAGCCAGAATGCAGGTGAGCAACTACAAAGCTCAGTAGAGAACGTGAACCGCAGGCTACAGTCAGCAAACCAGAATGCAGGTGAGCAACTACAAGCCGCAACTGATGCTACTAGCAGCAAACTGCAAGACCTCAATCGAAATGCGGCTGCCTCCCTGACAAATAATTTGGTTGACCCTGCCGAGCAAAAAGTATACGTGATTGGCAAACATGTTGAACGAGATGTGCTAACGCCAGACGGTAGTGTACTGCTACTACAAGGGCAAGAAGTCACGCTAGTTGATGCAGAAGCGGCCGCTCGTATGGGTATCCTTGATCAACTCTATCGAGCTACCGGTGGCAGTCTGACTGCAAACATCAGCCGCAATTTGCAAGCAGCAACAGAATCTACTAGCAATCGAATTGGCAGCGCAACGATGAGCAGTGCTGCTAACCTACGTCACTCTGTTAATGGGCTGGCAGCACAGGCGATGCAGCAGGCAAGAGGGCGCAGAATTCTGCAAACGGTGCGTGCTGACGATGGCTTAATTATTGCGGCATCTGGGCAGATTGTAACTGAATCCGTCCTTGCTCGTGCCCAGACTTACGGCAAACAAGCAGAATTACTCAAGGCTGCTGGTCTGGCTCTGGCAACCGCAGTTCGTTCTACCACAAGTGACACATGGTTAGAAACCAAAGTTCAACTGCGCCAGGGGACAAGCGTCGCTCAAGAGAACCTTAACACTTTCTGGCAAGCTTTGAAACAGAAGGCAGAAATGCTACAAAAACGTAGCACACGGGCGATGAGGAAGCAACGAATTGAACTTGCGCTGGGTCGTCCAGTTACCCGCGTCATTCTTGATCCAGAAGACAATGTGATTCTGAATGTCGGTGAATTGATTACGCATTGCGCTGTGCGTCAGGCTGAAGAAGGGGGAGTCCTGAATATCTTACTAAGTTCGGTCTATATTAAAGAGCCAGAAATCTCTGGTCAAGAGCTGCGTGCCGAAGAACATGGAATGGCAGCTTTGCCGCATCACCATAATGGGCGATCGCAACTTGAAGCCAAATCAATCTCAGTAATTTAATACTCGACTTTAATACCTTTTGGTCTTATAACTTTACCTTACTCAGTGTTGAGTGCCGAGTGCTTTTAACTCAGCACTCTTCATGTTGACTGGGTGCAAGTGTTTGCTTATATTGCAGACCATAACAGGTGTGGCACGACAGGTTGTAGACTGGCCAATAGATCGCATTCCCAACTAGAATATGTCATTTACTTCTATACCCTCGCTGCGTGAGCAACAACATCCCCTAATTCGTCAGCTAGCTGATTGTATTGAGGCAGCTTGGCATCAGCACCTGGATTTATCGCCCTACCATTTGCCTGATGAGTTGGGGTATGTCGAAGGTAGACTAGAAGGCGAAAAACTGACGATTGAAAACCGTTGCTATCAAACGCCCCAGTTCCGAAAAATGCACTTGGAACTGGCAAAAATCGGAAATATGCTCGATATTTTGCACTGCGTCATGTTTCCCCGTCCAGAATACAACCTACCGATGTTTGGTTGCGATTTAGTTGGGGGTAGAGGTCAAATTAGTGCAGCGATCGCAGACCTTTCTCCTATCGAATTAGAACGCACCTTACCAGAATCTTATAATTCTGCACTCACACAGCTAACAGTACTTAACTTTTCCCAACCCCGTGAATTACCTGAATGGGGAAATATTTTTTCGGATTTTTGCATCTTTGTCCGCCCCAGTTCTCCAGAAGAAGAAACAATGTTTCTCTCGCGGGTGCGAGACTTTTTAGACATTCATTGTACGCAAGCGATCGCCTCACATCCTGTTTCAGCTGAACAAGTTACACAAAATCTCGCCGGACAACACAACTACTGCACCAAACAGCAGCAAAACGATAAAACCCGTCGCGTACTAGAAAAAGCCTTTGGCCCAGCTTGGGCAGAAAATTACATGACCACAGTTTTATTCGACCTCCCAACATTAAAATAATTCGTAATACTTCGGCTACGCTCAGTACAAGTTCGTAATTCGTAATAACGCTCGTTCCGATGCTCCATAGCGAACGCGAGTGCGTCTCGTAGAGAAGCCTTAGCGACGTAGGAGTGTCTGACTCGCTAACGCTACCGCTAGGCTAACGTCAGGGTTATTTCATTCTCCGACAAGCCCGCCTCAGAATAAATTCTGAGGCTAACAGCATTCATTCGTCTAAAGACGACTAAAAGCTTTTATTAGTCGTCTTTAGACGACTTTTGCTATGAGCCTGGAACTTTAGTTCTGGGCGGTTTATGTCTAGAACGAAATAGCCCTGGCTAACGTAATTAAGTTTTTAGGACTTACGCACTGTACAAATGCATAGTGATGTGCATGAACGATTAATAGGTTGTTTTAGGCTTTTCTTAATTATCGTGTGATGCCTACGGCGGTAAACTACGTAAACAGACCATGCTGTAGGGGCACAGCATTGCTGTGCCCTTACGAAAGATATGGTTTTTAACCTTTATTCATATTTGGTATTTCTTGTCAATGCGTAAGTTCTAGTTTTGTAACAGGGATTTAGACCCCGCTACAAAACTTGTCGCTTGTTAGTTGCTCTTAACTTAAACCCCCAAAATTAGTTAATCATCTCCCCCATTTTCCCGATCTCCCCCATCTGTAGGCTCTGTTACGTTTTCGCGTAATGGATAAATGTAGAATTCATTCAACGAGAGTTTAATGGAGTTCCAAAACAGCAGCAGGGAGAATAGTAGGTCTTTGAAGCGCAATATCACAAAAAAATGGTTTGTTGTCTTGGTAGGTGCAAGCAACTAGAGACAGCTAACTCATTGACCAGAAAGTTAAGGAAACTCTAATGTTAGAAATGCTCAAGTTGACAGATATTTTTTAGTTAATTAATCCTTGATTCACTTAAGGAAGACTAACTTTTGTACCAAGATTGTATCCAGCAAAGGCAACAGTCTATTTTTGACGTTTCTTTTCAATAGTCAATGTAGCAGTACAGTACCGCATCATACCAATTTAGGATTTTGTGTAGAGACAGGATACATCGCCTCTCTACATTTAGATTCATACCAGAGCTATTTCATTCTCATCTAGCCCGCCTTAGAATAAATTCTGAGGCTAATAGCATTCATTCGTCTAAAGACGACTAAGAAAGGCTTTTAGTCCACTTTAGTGGACTTGAGCTAAAAGCCAAAGAACTTTAGTTCTGGGCGGTTTATATTTAGAACGAAATAGCCCTGAGATTCATACTGTTTGTGAATTCTGCTAACTTCCATTGCACTCATGTCTCAATAATACTCAGAGTTATTGAATAGCCAGCTACTATAGCGTTTCTCAGTTTCAATACAGACCTAACCCCCAGCCCCTTCCCTACTAGCGTTGGGGAGAAATATTCAAAGCCTCTCTCCTTTTAGGAGAGAGGAATGGAAGTGAGGTCAAAATGTATTGCATACAAACGAGAAGCACTATAGAAAACACCATTTTATAAGGGACTTCCAAGTAAAAAAATATTCCATTGCTATTGTTCACCGTTGACCGTTGACGGTTCACGAGTTTTCAGTCAACAGTCAACAGTCAACAGTCAACGACTTTAATGTGGAATAATTTATTTTTTGGAGTTCCCTAAAGCCATAGTGTTGAGCGTTTATCACACAATGGATTTTAAACTTTAAACCACTGTTGTTTGTCCTAAGCGGCTGGCTGTTGATTAAAAACCTTTTTATTTTTACTTCCATCAGCACAATTCAGGTAAATGGGCAACATACTATGTCAAGGGTGACTGAAAAGCCAAAGCCAAGTGAGCAGGCATTTAATCAAGAACAACCTAAGATTTGGTGGGGTATCGCTGTAGCTGTGCCAATAGTAATCGCGGCTGGGATACTAGGTACAGCTAAAATCGAGCAGTTAAGAAAACTAACTACATCCGTCCCCATAATGCCATCTACCAATAGCATTAGTGCTGTTGGGCGTTTGGAACCGCGAGGCGAAGTTGTTAAATTGTCTGCCCCATCATCAGGATTAGCACCATCGTCACGAATTCAGCAACTCTTGGTGAGAGAGGGTGAACAGGTAAAGCAAGGCCAAATTGTCGCAATTTTGGATAACCGCGATACTCAAATAGCCGGACTACAAGAGGCAAAAGCGAAAGTGCAAGAAGCCCGTGCGAATTTAGCGCAAATTAGGGCTGGATCTCCAAGAGATATTCAAGCCCAAAGAGCAGTTATTGCTCGCCTACAAGCACAGTTAATTGGCGAAAGGAATGCAGGGCAAGCAACGATCGCCCGGATTGCAGCTCAGTTAAGTGGTGATAAACTTGTCCAACAAGCAACCGTGAATCGCTTAGAAGCTGAACTGAGTGGGCAAAGAGATGCTCTTAGAGCAACGCTTGCACGTATCCGAGCCGAACAGCGCAATGCTCAAGTCGATGCCGGACGCTATGATTTTTTATACAGAGAAGGTGCTATTTCTCAGCAAGAGCGGGACAGAAGACGCTTGAGTGCAGTAACTTCTAATCAACAGGTGGCGGAAAGCCAAGCTACGCTAAAACAAACATTGGCAACTCTACGACAGCAAATTGCCGAAGCCAGAGCTACCCAAATACAAAATTTAGCAACTTTGCAACAGCAGCTAATCGAAGCCAAAGTTAACCGTGATCAAACCGTAGCAACTTTGCAAAGACAAATCGATGAAGAAAAGGCCAAACTGAGCAGAATTTTAGACGTTAGTCCTACCGACGTGCAAGTAGCGCAAGCCCAAGTTAGTAATGCGATCGCAAATATCAGAAAAGCCGAAGCAGAACTAAGGTTAAGCTACGTTCAAGCACCAATCGCTGGAGAGATTTTAAAAGTTTACACCAAATCAGGCGAAGCGATCGGTGCAAATGGCATTGCTGAAATTGGACAAACCAGCCAAATGTTTGTGATTGCAGAAGTCGCCGAAGACAGTATTAGTAAAGTGCGTATTGGTCAAAATGCCACTATCAGCAGCGATAATGGTGCATTTAGCGGCGAATTAAAGGGAACTGTTACTGAAATTGGCAGAAAAATTGGTAAAAAAGATGTGCTGAATACAGATCCAGCAGCAGATGTGGATGCCAGAGTCGTAGAAGTGAAAATTGCTCTATCTCCAGAAGATAGTCAGAAAGTTTCTGGTTTAACTTACGCCAAAGTTGTTGTCGATATTAATAACTAATCAAGTTATATAGCAGTCCTAAATCACTTGTGAAAGTTTTTGTTGATTCTTCTCTCTGTGTTCTCTGCGCCTCTGTGGTTCGATTAAAAAGTAATTTTCAAAACTCACATAGGATTGTTATAGGTGAGCATTCATATCAATTACTGATTTGATATTTTGGATTTACAATGCTCTTAAACGGCTCTTTTGTCAAGTCCAAAGACTTTATAAATTCGGTAAAAAATACCACGAATAGATTCAATGAAAAATCTAAAATTTTTAACTGTGCTTGGATGCATATAAAATGAGTCAAAAAATACCTCTGTCGTGGCTACAACTGACAAGAGAAAAAACTCGCCTAGCTGTGGCTTTAGCAGGAATTTCCTTTGCTGATATTTTAATGTTTATGCAACTCGGTTTTCGAGATGCCTTATATTATAGTAACGTTCGATTTCATAGCAGCTTACAGGGCGATATTGTTTTAATTAACAGTCAATCTAGCGCTGTTCTGGCGATGAGGAGCTTTTCTCAACGGCGATTATATAAAGCTTTAGAGTTACCCGCAGTCCAATCAGTACATCCGATATATTTGGACTTTACAATCTGGAAAAATCCTGTAACAGGCCGTCCTCGTAGTATTCTGATATTTGGCATGAACCCAGAGACTAACATAGTTAACTTACCTGGAGTTCAGGAGAATTTAGATAAACTTAAACTGCCTGATGTAGTTCTATTTGACCGTTCTTCTAGAGTAGAATATGGCCCAATTGCTGCTAATTATGACCAAGGAAAGACTGTAACAGCAGAAGTGCGAAGGCGGCGAATTAAAGTCGAAGGACTATTTACATTAGGTGCATCATTTGGCGCAGATGGTAATTTAATTACCAGTGATATTAACTTTCTGCGGATATTCAGCAATCGTCAAAAAGGATTAATTGATATTGGGCTAATTAGATTAAAGCCGGGAGCTGATGCTAATATTGTTGCCCAAGAATTACGAAAGTATTTACCTAATGAAGTAAATGTTTTAACCAAGCAAGAATTTATTGATTTTGAGCGGAACTATTGGGCAAATAGTACAGCTATTGGGTTTATTTTTACATTAGGGACTGTCATGGGTTTCATTGTGGGGACTGTGATTGTTTATCAAATCCTTTATACAGAAGTTGCAGATCACTTAGCTGAGTACGCTACTCTCAAGGCAATAGGTTATACACAAAACTATTTATTGACAGTAATTCTTCAAGAGGCTTTATTATTAGCAGTTTTAGGTTATTTCCCTGGTATAGTTTTTGCTTTGTTTATGTATAAAAGTGCCAGAGATGCAACACTTTTACCAGTTTTTATGAGTTTTGATCGGGCGGTAATGGTGTTGATTTTGACTATGCTAATGTGCATTATTTCTGGTGCGATCGCAGTCCGAAAATTACGTTCTGCCGACCCAGCAGATATCTTTTAATTAAGTCAACATTAATTAAAAATTCTTGCTGATAACTATAGTTTATAATCAATAATTAAGAAAGCTTGATTTTTGGTAGACACTACAGTTACGTTTCAAAAATATTAACTTGTAACTAATAAAAATATGCTCGAAAAAGAACCTGTAATTGCCATTAAAAATCTTAACCACTACTATGGCAAAGGGTCACTGAGAAAACAGATATTATTTGACATCAACCTAGAAATTTATCCAGGCGAAATTGTAATTATGACCGGGCCATCAGGTTCAGGTAAAACCACATTACTGAGCTTAATTGGTGGTTTGCGGTCTGTACAAGAGGGAAGTTTAAAATTTTTAGGTGAAGAACTCGTTGGCGTCAGTCAAAACAAACTGGTGCAGATGCGACGCAATATTGGTTATATTTTCCAAGCTCACAATTTGCTAGGGTTCTTGACAGCGAAGCAAAATGTGCAAATGGCGGTAGAATTGAATGATAATATTTCTCAAACAGAAGCAGTGGCTAAATCAAAAGCCATGCTGGGGTCTGTTGGTTTAGAAGAACGAGTTGATTACTACCCAGACAATCTTTCTGGTGGACAGAAACAAAGAATTGCGATCGCACGCGCCTTAGTGAATCGTCCCCCACTGGTGCTAGCAGACGAACCAACAGCAGCATTAGACAAACAATCAGGACGCGATGTTGTGGAAATAATGCAGAGTCTGGCCAAAAATCAGGGAACTACTATCTTATTAGTGACACACGACAACCGCATTTTAGACATTGCCGATCGCATCGTAGAAATGGAAGATGGTCTTTTAACGCGTAATTCCCCCAATACAGCTATTCAGTCATGATTCCAAAGTGAGAAATCACAACTGATAATTAAGCTATGACGCAAATAAACATAGCCATTTTACTCATAAGGATCATTCTTTGTCATTGGTCACTTGTATCTACAAAGGACTAATGACTAATGACTAATGACTAATGACCAATGACTAATAACTAATAACTAATGACTAATGACAACCATAATTTATTGTCTAGCCGAGCCTGATTTTTTCATTCCAGGTTGGTTTGGTAAACTTGGGGTATTTGATTGGCGATTAGTACGAAAAGTCACATTCACGCCTTCATTTGATTGCTCCAGAACTAGTAGAGGCGTAGGTTTAGCCTTTTGATCCCACTGCATAGTAGCAATCCGACCTTGAATTGTTGGTTGCCAACTATCTTCGTCTTCCGTAGGGCTTAGGTAAGTTTCTATACAGTCAATAATTTGACTAATAGTTGCAGAAGTCGCTTGCGTCGGTAACTTCATTAACCGGATTTGAATCCGAAATAGTACTCTTTTAGCACAGTTCGGCGGAGTACCAGTTTCATACTCTACATCAAAAATTTCATCTACTTGCCGTGCAGCGCTATTAGCAATTCCGACTGAGCCAAGTTGTGCTTGATTTGGACGCAGGGCTTGAGTAACTTTTTCTTTGATCTGAATCTTGATTTGATTAAGGATTGCAAAATGAAACACTTCCTCTGCCATCCGCATCCGCAGATAATCCAGGTTAAAGTCCCGTGAGTTGACCAAATCGGGATTAGTTTCCATTTTGCGAATTGTTTCCAGCGCCAGCTTAAACTTTTTCTCTAATTCTCGCGCACGGAATTGTTCAAACTTAAGTTTTTTCTCCAGCTTATCCTTCTGGAGCTTACCATATACAATCAAAGCAATCATCGCTAAAGCCAGTCCTCCAGAAGTTGCCAGCAATAATACTGGTATTTGAGGATTACTTGCTGGCACTTCCTGGGATGCTTTTTTAGGCTTTCCTGGGGTTTGGGCAAGAAATATCGAAGTGGGCATGGTTGGAAACTGAAAAACTTGACTCCTGATGTTTAGGATGCCCAAATTTTCCATGCCATCTTGCTGTATGATTAATATTTTTTACAGCCTTTTACAAACCACCTATGTCCAGACATCAGAACATCCCTGCCCTGTCTGAGTTTTCATCTACAAGCTTGAGCAATATTCGTCTGATAGCCACAGATATGGATGGCACCCTGACTAGACGAGGAAAATTTACTTCTGCACTGCTGCAAGCTTTAGAGGATTTAGCAGCAGCTGACATTAAGGTGTTGATTGTCACAGGACGTTCTGCTGGGTGGGTGAGTGGATTGAGTGCGATTATGCCAGTGGCAGGTGCTATGGCAGAAAATGGCGGTTTGTACTTTCCACCTGGAAACCAGAAACCAGTAGTCTTAACACCCATTCCCGATTTAGCTAAACATCGCCAGCACTTGGCTACAACTTTTGAGAATTTACAAATCAAATTTCCTCAAATCCAAGAATCTGCTGATAATCGCTTTCGCATCACCGATTGGACTTTTGATGTAGCTGGTTTGCGTCAAGATGAACTACAAACCCTAGACAATCTCTGTCAACAAATGGGTTGGGGTTTTACTTATAGCAATGTGCAGTGTCACATTAAACCCCAAGGGCAAGATAAAGCTGTGGGATTGTTGCAAGTATTGCGCGAATATTTGCCCCAGTACTCACCACAACAAATTATTACTGTTGGCGATAGCCCCAATGATGAAAGTTTATTTGATCGGCGTTATTTTCCTATTTCTGTAGGCGTGGCAAACGTACTTGAATATGTGAATCAGTTGAAATATCTCCCTGCTTATATTACTAACGCTGCCGAAGGGGAAGGATTTTGTGAGTTATCTAGTTATATTTTGAAAAGCTTGCACATCCCAAGTTAGAGGATGTTTGAAAAGTTTAATTTATTACTAGTTTTGGCGACAGCAAAGCAGTGGTATTGAACAAATAATTATTAATTCATAATTCATAATTCATAAATTTTAAAATGGGTACAGCAGCCCCCAATACGGTTCGGTTAAGCCAAAAGACGCGATAAATCGCCGTCAAGACAAAGGATTAATTATTGTCTTGACGGCGATTTATCGCGTCTTTGTGATTTAGAATTTTCATCAAAAGCTTTTTGTTGGAGAGAAGCTCTAGTTTTGGCGTATCTATCTCGAACCTCGTCTATTTGTTTTCCGTCCCACTTGTCCCCATTGCTAGTTACGGCTATGTCCCTACGCCCAAAATCCACACCAATAACATTGGTTGGTTTAAGTGGCTCAGGAACTTCATCCTTAGTTTGAATATGAATGTAGTAGGAACCATCCCGATGTTTGCACAACTGTGCCGATGTTGGTTTTCTACCTTTGAGTTTACCTTGCTGGTAGTTTCCCACATCCAATTTGATATGCTCCCTGCCTTCAGACAATGTAAGGCTTACAGTCCAATCTTTCTCTCTAAAAGCAAAAATCCTAGCATCGTAATCAGCGCTAGTTGGTTTAAAAATCAAGACTGGCTTATTCTTCTGTTTAGCAGTTTTGCGGTTAGCTCCTACTCTGGCACAAGCCCTGACTGCCAAATTAGCAGACAACCCAAACATCGAGCGCAAGTCTTGATAGACCATATTCTGAATGGTCGTTTTACTTGTTATCTGGGGTTTAACTTGCTGATTAGCATAGTTGCAAGCATCCGCAAACGCTTTCAATGTCGTCTCGATTTGAGCGATTTGTTCAGATGTGGGATTAAGCTTGCAAACCAGTGTCAGTACTTGTTCCATAAGTACGATTATATCACAGGTGACGAATATTTTTTGAAAGGCGAATAAATTCGCCTGCGCCTTACCCCCACGGATAAATCCGGGGGCTTCCACGGCGCGAGGAGCTTGGTGACTACTTCTGGTAAGTGCAATCGGTCGATTGTAATTGGTACACCAGGATTTAGCCTGTGTTACTCTGCAATAACTGGACTTGTTGGATCTAAAGAAGTTGTAAAAACAAAATAGATTACTCCAGCGCCGAGAATCATCACAGCGAGACTGAACAGCAACACCCATCGGTCTGTCGGTTCATAAGTATCTTCTTCGATATCACGACGGACAGCAAAATAGTGTGCCGTTGATAGCCACACCGTAATCAAACCCACCAGCGAGAAGACTAAACCTAACTTCCAGCCGTTGCCAGGACGGGGTATCAAAGGTACTTGGAAAGCACGCAAACGCACGATGACGACACCAAAACCTAAAAGAGCAATCCCTGTCCGCATCCAAGCGAGGTAAGTACGCTCATTTGCCAAGTGATCTCTGACTCTAGACGGATTCAGTCGTCCTGCCTTTTTTTTATCTTTATCTTCTTCTGTAGCTTTCAATTTTAACTGCATCAATAACACCCTTATCCCCAAAGCGGCTCTTATCAAAAAAATACGGAAGTAATAGCAAATCTCTTTCCAGATGATTTGCACCCAGCGCAATAGTTGCGCTAATGAAATATACTTGTTATGATTGTACATTTTTCTCAAAATTTATTTTAATGCAGATATCTAAATAAAACAAGCCTAAGATTGAGGATAGATAAATTAAAAAAACAGCCAATATCAGAGAGGTTTTTCACTAGTGCGTGTCCTGTTTATCCTCTTATTTTGGCTGTTACCCTATTTAAATTGAGAACAATCATTCAAAAATAGATTATGCAGTTCTATCTCAAGACTGATTGGTAGGTGCATTAGTAACTCGTGTATTTATGATAGCCTGCGATATATCTGGGATAAACCAATTAGCCGTTTTGCTGTTAACAACTTTCACAGTCGGAACATTTAAGTCAATCGCACCAGTATCTGGATTCGTCTTAATCACCAACTGAGTTCCATCAAGTATTTTTAGAGCAGCCGGCCCTGTCAATTCTTGACCTTGCCCATTAGGACTAGAAGTGAAATTTGCTACCTTAACATCATTCGCTAGATAGATGCCATCACAATCCCAGTTGTTTTTGGTGGACTGACCATTAGCTAAAAAATACAGATTATTGTCGTATACAGCATCTTCATCTTCTTCATCATTTGGTGTTTTGCCATATACAGCTATGGTATTACCTGTTTGGTTGTCGCATTGACCCCAGTTGATTCCCGTCTCTAAAGCATATTTTTGCAATGTTAATTCTTCGGTTCTCTTTTGAATTTGTTCTGGTGTAAGACCTTCAACTTGAGTTTGAGCATCTTTTGTCTTAGAGAGTTCTTTCAGAGCTTTAGTGACTTCGATATAGTCAGGGTTTTTGCTAAACTTTGGTCGATCAGCAAAAGAAGGTTGAGCAAAGGCGAGATTCACCAAAACCATTAAGACAATTAGCAGAGATTTCCAAATTTTCATGTTTTGACTCCTGTTGATAGGTAAGATATTTTGCAGTTTAGAATTCATTTTAGTGAGAAAATCCATGATGCACCTCTTCTTAGATACTTAGTTTTTATTGTTCTTCACTCGACGGCTGAGTGTTGAAACCTAAAATCAATGAAAATATATAACTAGAAACTACAGATAAAAGAGTCCAAGTAACATTTTCTGTAACAATAAATATACCGAGTCCAATCAATATACAAGGCACAAAAGTATTGCCATTCTCTGTTAAAAAGTTAGCGATCGCAGGCAAATAAGTTAACTTATAAGCGGTATAACACCATACACCCACCATTGTAAAAAATACACTTAGTATCACTAGCAGACTATCTAATTCCGAGTTGGCAAACAGGGGCACGTAGACGCTAATATTATCACTACCATTGGCAAAGGCGATCGCAGCTACATTGCATGTTTGCGGAGAGATAAAACTGGCAATTACAGAAGGACAAGACGCTTCGGTTTCTTCTTCGGCTTCAATGAGTGAATCTTCTTCACGTTTTAGTAAACTACTCACACCAATGATTATTGGCATTAAACCAAGTAGTCTAATCCAGTCTTGCGGTATAATTAGTCCACCGAAGAAGCCGGGAAGGCTAGCAATGATCAATGCAGCAAAACCGAGATACTGACCACCAAGGATGTGACGACTGCGGAACGTTTTATTTATTTGTGAAAAAAGCAACGTCAGAATCACAATATCATCGATGTTGGTCGCAGTGAATGCGGTAATCCCTGTGGTAATTGCAGTTACTAAATCGTTCATTTGTGGAAGTCCTTATTTTCATGCTTGGGCATGGTGCATTGGGCCTTAGGAGTGCTGAGTTAGGAGTTAGGAGCGATGCCCTGAGCAGTTGGACAAGCTCACTGTAACACCTGCCGTTCGCGCAGCGTCTCGTAGAGAAGGGTTAGGAGTTAGTATTATGTTCTCTCCCCATCTCCCGGTTGGTGAGCGAAGTCGAACCACATCTCCCTCTGCTTCCCCTGCTCCCTACTTGGTCGTTTGAGTCCGTGCCGAAGCTTTGATTTATACTTTAGTCAAACTAACCGATAGAATCAAATGCTTTTGTTTGTCAAAATGATAAATGAAAGTGATTAAAAATTTGACACCAAGTTGTAGGGATACCATAAATGGCAGGAATGACGCTTGAGCAGCTAAAAATTTTTCTGGCTGTGGCGCAGCACTTACACTTTACTCGCGCAGCAGAGGAGCTTTATATTACACAACCTGCGGTCAGTGCAGCGATCCACAACTTAGAGCAAGAATACGGTGTGAAACTGTTCCATCGGATTGGCCGCCATATCGAGATTGCTGAGGCTGGTAAATTATTGCAAGTAGAAGCACAGAAAATTCTCGATCAAGTTTCCTTAACTGAAAGGGGATTGCGGGAATTGAACAATCTGCAACGGGGTGAGTTGAAATTAGGGTCAAGTCTGACAATTGGTAACTACTGGCTACCAAGCAAGATTAGTGAGTTTAAAAGTCAGTATCCCGGTATCCAGATTAACTGTAGCCTTGCCAATACAGAAGAGATTTGTATGGGAACGGCGACAGGACAGTTTGATTTGGGTTTGGTGGAAGGAGATGTGAAGCCAGCACTTCAGAGTACTTTAGAGTACGAAATAGTGGGGAGCGATCGCTTACAAATTGTAGTAGGTCGAAAACATCCTTGGTTTGAGTGGGGAGAAATTGACTTAACCCAATTGACTCAAACCCTTTGGGTGATGCGAGAACCAGGTTCTGGAACCCAGCAAAGGTTTGAGGAAGCCCTACAAAATTGGGGAATCAATCTCAGTGAACTGGATGTAATTTTAGTATTCAATAGTGGAGAGATGACAAAAGCCGCGATCGAAGATGGTGTCGGTGCAATTGGAATTTCTGAGCTGATGGTAAAAAAAGAAATCCAGTTGGGAACTCTGCGGGCAATTCGAGTTATTAATAACAGAGAGGGTAATAGTGTGATGCCTAGTTTGGGCTACGCCTACGCAGAAATAGTTCGACCTTTTTTCAAACTCAAGCATCGTCAGCGTTTTCAAACTGCTCTTTCCAAAGTTTTTGAACAAATGTTGATATCATCTATGTTAGATGGCTCACATTAACGCTGAAACTGTTCTAGTTGTTTAATCCTACCTTCCAAAAGCGCGTGCTTAATGAGATTAATCTGTCTTTGTAGAGACGGCGATTTATCGCGTCTCTTGAACGTGTCAGTTTTTTAGACGCGATAAATCTCCGCGACATCAAAACTAGCTTTCGTAACTTCAAAACCAGCTTTTGCGACTTCAAAACCTGCTTTTGTGACTTCAAAACCTGCTTTTGCGACTTCAAAACCAGCTTTTGTGACATCAAAACTAGCTTTTGCGACATCAAAACCTGCATTTGCGACATCAAAACCAGCTTTTCTCAACAAATTTCAGCAAATATACCCGCATCTATCTAGTTGGCTAATGCCATCCAATGCTTTTATAATTCTGTAACTTCACTGTGGCTGGTGCATCTGCTTGTTGCGTATCTTGATGATATATAAATAACTCAGTGTATAAAGTCAGGGTTATTTATAAATAAATCCAAATAGGAAAACTATATGCAACGGAAACGAAACTCCATGTCACTGACTAAAGCTGAACGACGGATTGAAGGAATGCAGACAATTAACCCTCAGTTAGACTTTAGTAATGGGTTTTCAATTGCTACTTACAACACTAAACTAATTGAGTTACGAGAAAAGTTAGCCGCTTATAATCAAGCGCAAATAATAGTAGATAAGACACACAATGCATTAATAGAAGCAGAACGAGAGTTGAATACTTATTCTGAGCAAATGCTATTGAATGTTGCATCTCACTATGGCAAAAATAGTGATGAATATGGGATGGCTGGTGGAACGCGCAGGTCAGACCGCAAGAAACCACGCCCAGTAGTAAACCAAACAGTCCTAAATCAGTCGTGAACAATAAGATCCCCGACTTCTTTGAGAAGTCGGGGATCTGAGTCTCTCGATTTTCACAACTCATTTAGGATTGCTATAGATGGTTTGATATTTTCCCCTTACCTGCTATTCTGATTCCAAGCTATGCGGTTATGAGGTATACAAATCTTGCCAACTGCTGCACCAATTACGATGGAGATGCTGAGTGCGATCGCAGATAGACTAAAGGTATCGTCAAACTCTAAATCATAATCGTAGGTTGGGTTGAGGAACGAAACCCAACATCTACTTTAGTTTATTAGATTGCCCCTCACTCATTTCTTAACTCACATCTCAAAAACAATAAGTTGACGCTATCCTTTATAACCAATACTTTGGAATAAAGCCCGAAATATAACCATCATAAAATTAACTCAATGCAATATCGCCGAGCCACAATCGAAAGTGGCACTTATTTTTTTACACTCGTAACACATAAAAGACAAAGACTATTATGCTTACCTACTAACGTATCTTTATTGAGAAATATATTTCAGCATGTAATGCAACAACACCCATTTATAATTGATGCCTTTGTTTTATTACCGGATCATCTGCACTGTATTTGGAGATTACCACAGGGCGATTGTAATTTTTCTACTCGTTGGCGTTTGATCAAAAGCTATTTTAGTCGCCAGTGCATTACTCTATCACAGGAAAACCTATCTACCTCTAGGCAAAATAAAAAAGAGCGAGGTATTTGGCAGCGTCGTTTTTGGGAACACTTGATTAGAGACGAGGTAGATTTTAAAAATCACCTTGAATATATTCACTACAATCCTGTCAAACATGGTTTAGTGAAAGCTCCACAAGATTGGGAATATTCCAGTTTTCATCGTTCTGTTCGTCAGGGTATGTATGATATTACGTGGGGTGCTGGGCAAGAAATTGTATTTGACTCTGATATTGGTAAAGAGTAGATATCGCCTAAATTGTAGCTGAAATTGTAGGTTGGGTTAAACGAAGTGAAACCCAACATCAGCGTTGCGAAGATGGATAATGTTGGGTTTCGTTCCTCAACCCAACCTACGAATTACTACTAAATTGTAGGTTGGGTTAAAGGTCGTGAAACCCAACATCAGCGTTGGGTATTGTGATGGGTAATGTTGGGTTTCGTTCCTCAACCCAACCTACGAATTACTACTGAAATTGTAGGTTGGGTTAAAGGTCGTGAAACCCAACATCAGCATTGGGTATTGTAATGGGTAATGTTGGGTTTCGTTCCTCAACCCAACCTACTAATTACTCGCAAAATTAATTGAGTCGAACAACTGTTCGGTTTTGCAACCTACCAAGCTATCCGACTCGGTTTTATATTCGGAGGTTGTCGCCTTCCTCGCTGGTTCAGGTCTGGACTCCCTGGTGTACGCTCGATAAATTCCCACTTACCGACTCTGACTTTGGGGAGTACTCACGCCACAGCCACCGCCACCACGCGAAAACCAACATTGTTGTTACGATTCGCGCGCGCGTTCCTATTGCGATTGGCAGAACGGCAAAACAGGGCATTGTTGATCCAACTACCGCCACGCAGCAGCTAAAATCGACCTGCCCCATCCTCAAACTCTCAAACTAAGTGAGAAATTTGATAAAATGTAGTGTATAATAGTTTTGATATCAATACACCGCTTTTAGAAAAAAAACTTTTTATCCGCTTGTGGCGGAGAGGGAATAAGAAGGGAAAAGAAAAAGAAGTGTAGAGGGCAAAATGGGAAGAGGGTAAAGAGCAAGGAATCCTCACGCCACAGCCACCGCCACCACGCGAAAACCAACAAAGTTGTCACGATGCGCGCGCGCGTACCTACCGCGATTGGCAGAACGGCAATTCCAGGCAACGTTGTCCCAAGAACCGCCACGCCGCAGCTTTATGTCATTATCTTTACCAATAAGCCACGCACTACCATCTTTTGGCGCATCTTCTATGTAATTATCATTATACACATCTTCACACCATTCCCATACATTACCATGCATATCGTATAAACCGAAAGAGTTAGGCGGAAATTTTCCTACATCTGTTGTTTGTTTACGATATTCGCCCTTTGGTGCAGAGCCGTAAGGATAGTCACCGTTGTAGTTAACTAAATCTGTGGTAATTGTTTCGCCAAAATAAAACGGTGTCTTGGTTCCAGCACAACAAGCATATTCCCATTCGGCTTCACTGGATAGCCTGTAGGTTTTTCCTGTCTTCTGACTCAACTTTTTACAAAACTCTACCGCCTCATCCCAAATAACTTGTTCTACAGGTCGTTTTTCACCTTTGAAATGAGAAGAATTTATCCCCATAACGGCTTGATACTGTGCCTGGGTAACTGCATATTTCCCCATGAAGAACCCAGGCACTTTTACCTGATGCTGTGGATTTTCTCTTTTAAGTCTCTCTGCTTCCCCTTCTGGCGAACCCATCATAAAGGTTCCCCCTGGTATCTGCACCATTTCCAAGGTGACACCATTCCCTAAATCTTCTGCAAAATATTTCGCTTCCTCATTACGGCGATTGGTGATATCTCCTTTTGCATTTACCGTAACCACTTCAAATTGAAAAGTTTTTAAGGGATTTTTTTCAACTATAGAGATTCCCTTAATGGAATTTTCAATAATAGGACGAGGTGGTGAAGATGGTTGTTGAGATTCCCACCGCAACCTTTCAATTCTTTGAATTGCTTTGATCGCAACCGTATCTTGCCCTGAAGCCGCAGCTAATACCCGAATCCATAATTGCTCTGCTAAATCTAAATTCCTGTCAGCTTCCGCTTGGTAAGCATCATTTTTCAGCGTGGCGATATCTGTTTGAGTTGCATATCGTGGCACAAGTATTAAGTGGGATTTATCCACAGGTTCAGCAATAACATAAGGCGTTTGGTTTGTATTCTTATGCTGGCGAACCAGTTCAGGCACACGAAACTTGAGATACTCAGCCAATCGTTCAACAGTAGCGCATTTACCTTGAATTCCTAACCCTTCTAGTAGTGCAGTAGTAAAAGCACCTTGTTGTAAAGCCTCAATTTCATAAGAATACTCCTGTGGACTACAGGAAAATATGCTGATAACTCCTTGTTGACGTGCTTGTTCTGCGGTTTGTCGCCCAATGCCTTCGCCAGCACGAGTACCTAGACTACGACAAGCATCGAGAATGAGGACAACATTATCAGCACCGCAACGACGTAGACGTTCAGTCACAACGTTAATCGCAATTGCCGTACTTTCAACATCCTCTGGATCGCCATCACAGGGCATGAGATAATCACGGCCAGCGTGTCTCATCCCATGACCACTGAAGAAAAACCAGAAATTATCCCCTGCTCCCATAAAGGGATTGTCAAATAACTGTCGCAAGACTCGCAGCAAGTTAGTGCGAGTTGGGCGAGTAGATTTTCCGTCAACAGGAGGAGAGTCATCAGAGAAGAAAAATATCCGCTCAAATCCGGCTTCATTGCTCAAAAACTCTTGCATTAACAGTGCATCCCGCTTGGCATAGTTTAGCGGTTGCAGATAATCATACTGGTTAATTCCGATCGCGATCGCCCAATTTTTTGCCATCTCACTGTAATTCTTGGCGCTTAAACTTCAGCTTAATAGCTCCTTTACTCCCAGCTTTGACACCACTGCCAATTAATTTAACTTCCCCATCTGCACTAATTTCTACCGACAGTTCAATTTCATCTAGCTGCATCTTGGAGTTGACTTTTGCTTGCTGTTCAGCCTGACTAAACAAACTTCCCACGAGTTTGAGAAAGTGAGTCATATTTTGCTCTAATGTTTGAGCGCTAACCTTAACGGCATCTCCTACCCCTTTGCTACCAGTGGTATCCCTAGTTTCGTCTCGCCAACTGCCTGTATTAATACTCCCGCCTCTAGCACCATCAGGAATCGATATTTGAGGGGTATCATCCGTCACAATCCAAATGCGATCGTCTGGAGGTGTTTGTAACATATTATTTTAAATATTTACATTAAATTTTCCCACATTATGAATACAAAAGTAGAGATAGCGATTCCGATTACTAGGAAATTTTACTGAACATCTCTATTGCACCTCTATCTCTTCCTCCTCTGCGAACCTTTGCGCTTCCCTCAGCGCCCCTCTGCGTTAAAAAGTTTTCACTACCCAGGAATTGCGTAGGCAAAGCCCGTCATAGACATCGCACTCAAATTATCTCAGATTAGGTGCGATCGCTTTCTCTAAGTAGTCCAATTAAAAATCTGAATATCTGTAATCCAGTCTTAAGTACAATTATTTGATAACTTTGAGTGCGTTTACAACCCCATGATCAAACCCGCCGATGTCAGCACCAAACGCTTAATCAGCCTTGCACCTGATAACTGGGTAAAATGGGTAACACAAATTCCTGATATTGTTGCAGGCGAAATTCTCAACTCAGAATTTCAGTGGATAAGTCGAGAAAGTGATGTTTTAATCCGTGTCGAAAGTCCCCAGCATGGAAAATTTCTCGTTCTTAACGAATTACAACTGCGCTATAAACCAGAAATGCCGCGCAGGATGCGTGCTTATGCAGCACTTGCAGAAGAAAAATATAATTTGCCAACGTATCCAGTACTAATTAATATCCTCAAGGCAAGTGATGCTGAAATACCGACAAGTTATGAATTAAATATTGCTGGTTTACGTGCTATTCAAGATTACCGTGTCATTAACCTGTGGGAAGTTGATGTAAACATTGCCTTTGCACAACCATTACCATCACTACTTCCATTTGTACCCATCCTCAAAGGTGGTGATAACGAGTCTACGATTCGGGATGCATTGCGAATATTACGTGCAGATGAACAATTGAATCAACTAGAAACAGTATTAGGATTTTTTGCTACCTTTGTATTAGATAGTGCAATAGTTCAACAAATTCTGAGGTGGGATATGGCACTTTTAGAACAGTCGCCTTGGTATCAAGAAATTTTTAGCAAAGGGGAAGAACGCGGAGAAGCACGCGGAGAACTGCGAGGAAGAAAAGAAGAGTTATATTCAGGAAT
This sequence comes from Nostoc sphaeroides, assembly GCF_003443655.1. Taxonomy (NCBI): domain Bacteria; kingdom Bacillati; phylum Cyanobacteriota; class Cyanophyceae; order Nostocales; family Nostocaceae; genus Nostoc; species Nostoc sphaeroides. The sequence goes on along the minus strand of NZ_CP031941.1, from coordinate 4,433,660 downwards.
TGAATTAGCATTAGAAATTAAGTTTGGCAATCAAGGTTTAGAATTGATGCCAATAATCTCTCAAATTACAGATTTGCAGAAATTAAAAACAATTCAACAGGCAATTAAAACTGTAAATACAGTCAATGAATTACAGGAAATTTTGTCAACCAACTTGACATGAAACGCCAAAAACATAACCCCTCTCCGCCACCGGAAAGGGGTTAATCACTGCCGAAACTCAGCACTATCTTGTACAGACGCGATTCATCGCGTCTCTATTCAGCGATTCATCGCCTCTCTATTCAGCAATCTCTAATAAGCGTCCTGCAACTCATAAAAATCAGGCGAGATGTAATCCTTCCGCAAAGGCCAACCCACCCAATCTTCCGGCATCAAAATCCGCTTGAGATTTGGGTGTCCTTCGTAGATAATGCCGTACATATCGTAAGACTCGCGCTCTTGCCAATCTGCGGTCTTCCAAATCCAGTACACAGAAGGCACTACAGGATTTTCCCGTGGTAAGAACACCTTAACCCGCACTTCTTCAGGGCGATCGCTATTATCACCAACTTTAATCAAGTGATACACACTTACAAACTCCTGTCCTGGCCCAAGGTCAACACCACCTTGAAACTGGAGATAATTAAACCCATAAGCATAAAGGGCTGTAGCGGTAGGAAGCAAGAAATCTGCCGCCACCTTAATTATCTCTACACCATTCTTATCTGGTGCTAAAAACTCATGGTCAAAGCCATTTTCCGTCAACCACTGGGAAATTTTACCCGCTTGTACCAATGCTTCTTCTTTCGCTGCTGGTACTGGTTTAGATTCTTCTTCAGCCACGGGTTTGTTCCTCCTTTTGCGCCTTTTCTGTCAGTAATGCAGGTGGTATTGGCATACCAATCGCTTCCGTCAATTCCTTCGGTGGTGCATAGCGAGTTTCTGACTGCAAATACTTACCAGTTAAGATTTGCTCTACTGGCTTCAGGTTATGAGTCGTGCTGTAGTAGCGGTGGGTTTGCTTAATTTTATCCCGCTCTTGCATCGATTCATTGGAGATTTTCTTTCGCAGCTTAATGATTGCGTCGATAATTGCTTCTGGACGGGGAGGACAACCAGGCAAATACACATCTACAGGAATCAGTTTATCAACTCCGCGCACTGCCGTGGGGGAATCAACGCTGAACATCCCGCCAGTAATTGTACAAGCACCCATCGCAATTACATACTTCGGCTCTGGCATTTGTTCATAAAGACGCACCAGTTGGGGAGCCATCTTCATCGTAATAGTCCCTGCCGTAATAATTAAATCGGCTTGGCGGGGGCTAGAACGGGGAATTAGCCCAAAACGGTCAAAGTCAAATCGTGAACCAATTAAAGCTGCAAACTCAATAAAGCAGCAAGCAGTACCAAACAACAACGGCCACAGACTAGAAAGCCGCGCCCAGTCGTAGAGATCATCAACCGTCGTCAAAATGACGTTTTCTGAAAGGTCTTGAGTGATTGTAGTCCGCTCAATGGGGTTGATGATTCGTTCTTTGTCCTGGGTTGTTAAGTTAGAATTCAAGACCATTCCAAAGCTCCTTTACGCCATGCGTAAACTAAAGCGACTACAAGAATTGCAATAAAGACTAGCGCTTCAATAAATGCTAATAGCCCCAAACGGTGGAAAGCTACCGCCCAAGGATACAAGAATACAGTCTCCACATCAAAGACGACGAAGACCAGAGCAAACATGTAGTAGCGGATATTGAACTGAATCCAGGCTCCCCCAATGGGTTCCATGCCAGATTCATAGGTGGTGCGCCGTTCTGGGCTGTAACCACTGGGTCGTAGGAGCTTGGAAGCTGAGAGCGCTAAGGCAGGAACTAGGCTACAGACTATGAAGAAGCCTAGAAGGTACTCGTAACCGCTGAGGACAAACACAATGAGTATCTACCGCTTATGGAGTATTTTAAGTAGTCACTGGGGACTGGGGACTGGGGACTGGGGACTGGGAACTGGGGACTGGGAACTGGTAAATCCTTCTGAATTTACAATCCCTCATCCCTAATACAAAATTATTGACTTTTAATTCCCAATCCCCAATCCCTAGTCCCCAATCCCTTCAATTACGTTACTTTCTTTTACATTATATCTGTTTGGGTTTTCTGAAATCTGGGAAACAGATACACTTCAAGTATTTAATTAGCTTTTGATAGTGATAGAAAAGCCAAACAATTATGTCATAATTTGTAACGTATATTTCAGATTTCTTCTCTGTGAGGCCCTAGCCATGAGCGAACCAGCTGTTGAGACTACGGTGTTAGACCGCTACGAGTGTCGCGCCTGCGGTTATGTTTACGAACCTGAGAAGGGAGACGACAAGGATGATATTCCTTCAGGGACATCCTTTGCAGAACTGCCAACAAATTGGCGCTGTCCAGTTTGTGCTGCTAAAAAAACCGCTTTTGCCAACATCGGCCCTGCGGGTACTGCATCCGGCTTCAAAGAAAATCTCGGTTACGGTTTTGGTGTCAATAACCTAACGCCAACCCAAAAGAATATCCTAATTTTCGGTGCTTTGGCTCTTGGCTTCTTGTTTTTTATCAGTCTCTACGGCTTACAATGACAGCCGTTAAGCAATTCAAAATGACGCTCTCTACGAAACGCTAAAAGCGAACGCAGACTCGCTCTAAGCGAAGCCATGCCGTTGGCGTTCGCGTAGCGTCTCTGAAAGAGAAGCCTCTCGTAGAGAAGGCTTTACGCTGCGCTAACAAAATTCAAAATTCAAAATGAAAACCCAGGATTTTCCAGCGTCCTGGCTGCCAACTCTTACAGAAATTTAGAAATAACTAAGAAATACTGATGCATTCAATTGTGAAAAATTGGCAACGAATAGCTGCCTTGTTAATAGTAGTCATCATCTGCATAGGTTGTAGCAAAGTTCCTTCTGTTAGCTACAACCCTTGGAAAGTCATTTCTGTGCCAACAGACTCGAATTTATTGGATATTGCTTTTACTAAGAACCCTGAGCATGGTTACTTAGTAGGTAGCAATGCCACCCTGTTGGAAACCAATGATGGTGGTAATACCTGGAAACCAATAACACTGCAACTGGATGAGCAAAAGTATCGTTTTGACTCAGTAAGTTTTGCAGGAAAAGAAGGCTGGATTGCCGGAGAGCCTGGACTGTTGCTGCATACAACTGATGAAGGTGCTTCTTGGTCGCGTATTCCCTTGAGTGAAAAGCTACCAGGTAGCCCGATCGCAGTTAAGGCACTAGCAGACAACACAGCTGAGATGGCTACCGATGTAGGAGCCATATATAAGACCACAGACGGCGGCAAAAACTGGAAAGCCCAAGTGGAATCAGCAGTCGGTGTGGTGCGTAACTTAGAACGTTCTCCTGATGGCAAATATGTTGCCGTTTCCGCCAAGGGTAGTTTCTACTCGACTTGGGAACCGGGACAAGATGCTTGGGTTCCCCATAACCGCAATAGTTCTCGGCGCGTAGAAAACATGGGTTTTGCTGACAATGGGCAATTGTGGTTACTGGCTAGGGGAGGTCAAATTCAGTTTAGTGACCCAACTAAACCTGAAGAATGGCAAGAGGCAAAATATCCAGAGTTATCCACCAGCTGGGGTTTACTGGATTTGGCATATCGCACACCCGATGAAATTTGGATAGGTGGCGGTAGCGGTAATTTGCTACGGAGTGGCGACGGTGGCAAAACCTGGGAAAAAGACCGTGAGGTAGAAGAAGTTGCTGCTAATTTGTATAAAATTGTGTTTTTAGAGCCAGAGCGGGGATTTATAATTGGCGATCGCGGCGTTTTGCTTAAATATCTACCAAACCCTGAAACAACTTCTCCAGAAGCCGCTTAGTGGGAAAGGGGGAGTAGGGAGTAGGGAGTGGGGAGTAGGGAGGATGAGGGGATGAGGAAGAAATAAGCAAGTCCGAATGCCCCATGCCCACTTGCCCTGAGCGACTTGTGCCGAGCATCTCGACTTCGCTCGATGGAGCCGGAGCCGAGGTAAGTCGTTCGCGTAGCGTCTCGCAGAGAAGGGATGCCCAATACCTAATTTCTGAGAAGAACTTTGCAACTTGTAACTCTTTCTTAACTTTGTAGGATAATAAACTCAATAACACTCTATGTATAAGGTAGGGATCTAAATGTCAGGTACCACTGGAGAACGTCCGTTTTCGGACATTATTACTAGCGTTCGTTACTGGGTAATTCACAGCATCACCATTCCGGCATTATTTATTGCCGGTTGGCTATTTGTCAGCACCGGGCTGGCTTATGATGCTTTTGGTACACCCCGCCCCAACGAGTATTTCACACCAGCACGCCAAGAAGTGCCCATTGTGAAGAACCGTTTTGAAGCTAAAAAACAAGTTGAACAATTTATTGGAAAGTAGTTTGAGATCATGACTAGCGGCAATAACATCAATCAACCAGTTACCTATCCAATTTTTACCGTTAGATGGCTGGCAGTTCACACATTAGGTGTACCAACTGTATTCTTTTTAGGCGCGATCGCCGCAATGCAATTTATTCATCGTTAGGAGCAATTATGGTAGAAAGATCGCCCAATCCCAATAATCAACCGGTTGAACTAAACCGGACTTCGCTATACCTGGGACTATTACTAGTTTTCGTTCTGGGGATTCTGTTTTCCAGTTACTTCTTCAACTAAGTAGAAGTCCTGTTGTTAATCTTTGTTTATTTAACCTGTGTTGATTAGTTGTTAAGGGAGGAGAGAAGCTGTGTCTGGAAGTGGGAGAATTCCCCTGTGGGTCGTCGCTACGATCGCAGGTTTAGGTATAATTACAGTCTTGGGCATTTTCTTTTATGGTGCCTACGCCGGACTCGGTTCTTCGATTTAACATGAGTTAGTTTGAACCGAACACTATAAGTTAGAATTTTCCAGCATTTGTTGAGAAATCAACGTTAAAAAAACCGCCTGTCTCCATGAGATGGGCGGTATTAATTTTGGTCATTAGTCATTTGTCTTTTGTCCTACCCTGCGGGAAGCCGCTAGCGCGTCTATGTCATTTGTTTTTTACAAATGACTAATGACTAATGACTAATGACTACATCAGTATCAGTTGATATCACTGATATCGTCGCTTTCAATGTATAAAAACAGAGACGCGAAGACTATACCTGGCAAAACCCAACCAATTATGGGAACCAAGATAGAAGACAAGTACGAAGTACTAGCCAAGATAGAAGGCAAAAAAGAAGCTGCCATAGTAAAGGTTCCTATCAAATCACACTACAATTCAAAATGAGCTTACTGCAAATTCTGCCAAATTTTTGAAATTCTTTCATATTTTTAACACAGGGGACATTGGGACATGGGGGAGATGAGGGAGATGAGGGAGATGTGGTTCGACTTCGCTCACCAACCGGGAGATGAGGGAGACAAGGGGACAAGGAGATAAACAAAACTCCTAACTCCAAACTCCAAACTCCAAACTCCTAACTCCAAACTCCTAACTCCTAACTCCAAACTCCTAACTCCTAACTCCTAACTCCTAACTCCTAACTCCCTGAATTACATACCCAGGAGTTCATCTAGCTGCAAGTTTGGCAAGTCTGGAGGAATCACAGTTCGCACTATTGTAACTTTGTGACTCTCCTGTTGAGTTGTTAGATCAAGTGCGATCGCTTCTAAGCGAATTTCCAAACACCCAAAGGGAATATTTAATTGCGTCATCACTTCCAATCCTCCCAAGGCATTAGGTAGCAAATTTGTCAGTAAATGGGGCCCCTCTAGTAACCAGCGAGTTTGATAATCTTCAAGCCATAACTTGACAACAACTTGGGGAGGTGCTTCAGGCAGTACTACGCGCACTATGATAAATTTGCCAGCGATTAGTTCGCCGTCTGGTATATGCAGTTCTGGAATTGGCAAAGGCTCAATGGCTGCCGCAGTTATAGGTGAGGAAGAGGATAAACCTAACAGTGGTTGCTTCTCTTCTTCAAAAAAGTCATTCTTCGCCCCATTGGCTTCCAGTTCACTGTATGTATCATCTACAACGATTTCTTGCGCCAACCAAGCTGAGGCTATATTCATTTTTATTGGAGGAGGGGGGGGCGGTAGTTGTGTTACCGCCATTGAGAGTGTTGGTTCGGATACTTCTACTACCGTATCTTCCCTTGTTTCTAGATCGTCTTCCTTTGCTGTGTCTGCGTCTTCTTCAAAGTTCTCAAGATCAGAAACCGATTGAACTTCTTCCGATATCTCTGTGTCCGCATCCACGTTTAACGGCAAGTTGACATCAACATTGGCAGTTTCAGTACTAAGAGAAAGCTGGGTCTGCTGGGCTGGAACATAGCGATCGCGGTCTTCAGGTTCCAGTTCGTCGATGGATTCAGGTAAAGAGTATCCTTGGCTGTGCATCCACTTCCTAAGCAGGGGAGATGAGGAAAGGTTACCTGTTGTAATGAATTGTGCATTTGGCTGGGCTTCTACCTCAGCAACAGATTCTTCTTGGAATTGGGCATCATCTACTAATTCCAGTGTATTTTCATCAGCTACAGTTGTATCCAACTGCGGGAAGTCTTCATCTGCTGGAACTTCCAATGCATCTGGAGCATTGTTTTTTACTTCTTCTGTATCATCTGGCACAGCTTGTAGCCGTTTCAAGTATGGCAAAGTAGTGTCGAGTATTGGCGTTCGACGTTGCTTGATGACCAACTGCTCCAAGTTGATGGCAACCATAGTAGCAGCATCCGTTTCCACAACTTCCTGTTCTGTAGGGGGTTCTGCAACAACATCTGTGGGAGTGTTGGCATGGGTTTGAATAGGGGGCAGTTTCGGCAATTGAGGCGAAGTGCCTGAATTTTTTAAGTTAGATGCCCGCAGCGTGGCTTCTCGTAGAACTTGTAAGTTAATTTGCGGTGGTAAAGGTGTATTTGGGGATGGATTGAGTATCTGAGACTGGTCTGTTTTTGGAATCTTGACCAGATTGAATAGTTTCAAATCGATCCTTACAGCGCCCTCCGGCTCCGTGACAGCAGCAGACGAGTCCGATGGTGTTATGGGGTCATTTAAGGATGTACTAGGTGTTGCTGCGGCAGTGATTGCCAGTAATTGTGTTACATCTGCTGTAATGGTGAAGGACTGGCTGGCTAACCGGATGACTTCATCAACATCGGCGAATCTACCAGACAAACTGATATCTGCCAAAATTAACTTTGATTCAAAGTCAGCAGCAATATCAATTGAGGTATTGATGGTGAAGGGCAACTCCTGATCTGGTAAGGGTTGCCGTACCTGGGTCAATATTTTCGAGTTTTTGGGCGATCGCAGTTCAATTCCTAGTTCAAGCGCCCGCAGGCTTTTAGAGAATAATGTTTCAGCCTGATCTAGATTTATCTTTTCTTTGAGTTCTACGTGCCCATTGATTGTAAGAGGTTGTCCCCAACCAGCAATGTAAGTATCCTGGTCTAAAGTTAGCAGTAATGGGGGTGGTGGTTGTGTTGCTGGAGAATCTGTAACCTTTTCATCATTGAGCAGGGCTTCAGAATTGGGTAAAGCTAAATCTATTAAATTTTGTAAAATCTGCTCTGCCGTCTCACCTTTGAGCCACACAGAACTCACAGGCTCATCAATATCTTTTGCCGTTTCATCTAGCAGAACAGTGGTATCAGGATTGCTGTCTGTAGTAATTGCCTGTTCTGTAGCGATCGCTTGATCTAAGTTAATTTCGGGTTCATCTGGAGCAGTATATTCTAAGTTCCCTTCATCTAGCACAACAATAGTAACGGAGTTACTGTCTGTAGTAACCGCCTGTTCTGTAGCGATCGCTTGATCTAAGTTAATTTCGGGTTCATCTGGAGCAGTATATTCTAAGTTCCCTTCATCTAGCACAACAATAGTAACGGAGTTACTGTCTGTAGTAATTGCCTGTTCTGTAGCGATCGCTTGATCTAAGTTAATTTCGGGTTCATCTGGAGCAGTATATTCTAAGTTCCCTTCATCTGACACAACAATAGTAACGGGGTTGTCGTCTGTAGTAACCGCCTGTTCTGTAGCGATCGCTTGATCTAAGTTAATTTCGGGTTCATCTGGAGCAGTATATTCTAAGTTCCCTTCATCTAGCACAACAATAGTAACGGGGTTGTCGTCTGTAGTAATTGCCTGTTCTGTAGCGATCGCTTTATCTAGCGCAATTGCGGGTTCTCCTGGGAAAGTGAATTCCCAGTTTTCAGAAACAGTATTTGGGCGATCGGGTGAATTTGATTCTACATTCTCCCCCTGCTCCCCCTGCTCCCCCTGCTTCCTCTGCTTCCTCTGCCTCCCCTCTACTTCCTGGCACAATACTTTAAGTTGGATACTGTATTGCCAAGATTTACCGAGTAGCTCCGACATCAAATCGCCGATACAGCGCAACTCCCAAACTCCCGGATCGAAGTAGGTAAAGGGAATTATCGCCATTAAGCCTTCTGAATTAGTGCGACGCGATCGCTTGAAAATTCGCCGCTTTGGTAGAACTTCCTGGGTTGAAGAGTGAGTTACCCGCACTTCCACGTCTGTATTAGGAAGGTTAGAACGAGCCAAAACTCTATACTCCCCTTCCAAAATTTCCAAATTTGGCGATTCTAGGATATGCCACGAGCGATCGCCTTGTTTCTGTATCAGAAATTGCCAGTGTTCCATTGTGAGTGATGCCCAGACCGACCAGCCGCCCAATTATATTGTGTATTAACTTGCTTGCAAGTTTACCCCAGTATTTTGTAAATGCATCCCTTAAATGGCTATCTAGTTAACTGCCAACTTTTTCTGTATGATTTTTTACCAAAATTTCCATTTGCCATAGACACAACATACAATAAATGTAAGAGTCACTTGACAATTTTTATTAAAGTGTGATTGCCCCGATTTTTGCTACAAAAAGTTAGGATGTCGCTCTTAAGTGTGATTTGCGATCGCTTACTCTGGGTGCGAAGCGCGATCGCAAATCACAACACTTAACCGCGCAGCACGCGCTAAACCTACAAAGCAGCGTTTCTTTGAACCGCTACAAAGCGTATCCTCACCTGAGTGAAATGTGGGTGACAATAAGGATTTACAGGAGGGATTCCATGCTAGTCATTTTAATGGACGAGCAAATCCTTGCCCCTGAGCAAGTTTGCCAGTCTTGTTTACTCGCTGACAGGAGCGGTCAACCCCGTTGGCGTGGGGGTCAACTGCGTTGTGGTCAAGCCATTAGCAAACTCACTCAACAGCAGCCAGACCAGTATGAGTGTCTGATGGGTTTTCGCATCGCCCATATAGAATAGTTGAATTTGCCAGCAAGACCAAGCAACTGCGTTATCCTAAGCTCAAGTAACTATTAAAATTTAACCACAGGAGAACGCATAATGTCTTGGCGCGGATCTACAACAGTTTCAGATCGGATTTTTGCTTCCTTGCCTTATTTGCTGCCCCTAATTGATGGTTTAGTCTTTGGCAGCTCTTTGTTGAAGCAGTTTCCAGCACTACAAGTTCTGCTTTTACCACTGCAACCAGTGCTAATACTTTATGGTAGTTTAGGACAATTTGGACAAATAATTGTGTTCTTTGCCTTGTTACTATTAGTGGTAAGAAACGAAAAAATCAGTCACTTCATTCGTTTCAACACAATGCAAGCGATTCTTTTGGACATAGTTATATTTTTGTGTTCCATACTGGTGCGAGTTTTAGAACAGGTTCCTGGTACTGGCTTTGCAATAGAAACAGTAGCTAACACCATCTTTCTAGGCGTTGTAGTAGCAGTTGGATATTCCGCCGTTCAGTCTCTACTGGGACGTTATGCGGAAATTCCGGCGATTTCCGATGCAGTGTATATGCAGGTGCGTTAGAAATTAACGGGGCGCTACGGTGTTTTCCAGGCGACCAATACCTTCAATTTCGACGCGGACGCGATCGCCTGGATGCAATGGATTTACACCCTCCGGCGTACCTGTAAGCACCAAATCACCCGGTAGTAGCGTCATCACCTGACTGATATAAGAAACTAGAACATCGGGGGAAAACACCATTTGATCGATACAGGCAGATTGGACTGGATTGGTATCGTCATTCACAAAAGTTTGCAATCTCGCTCCTGGATTTAACTCCCGCACGATCCAAGGCCCCAAGGGACAGAAAGTATCAAAACCTTTGGCTCGCGTCCATTGACCATCGCGTTTTTGTAAATCCCGCGCTGTTACGTCATTGGCAATGGTGTAGCCCCAAATTTTGGTTTGGGCTACCTCTGGTGTACATTCAAAGGCGTAATCGCCAATCACTAACGCTAACTCTCCTTCGTAATCAACTCTTTGTGACTGGGGAGGATACTTAATTTCCTTATCAGATGGAATGATCGATGTGGGTGGCTTGAGAAAGATTAGTGGCTCAGAAGGGACTGGAGTTCCCATTTCGGCAGCATGATCTGCATAATTCTTACCCACCGCCACAATTTTTGAGGGAGCGCAGGGAGCCAGAATTTGGTAATTTTCTGGTGTCAAAGTTAAATCAGTGGGTTGTCCTTGTAACCAGGGCGGAGCATCTAGCACCTGCACATTCAGGGATAGTTGTAGTAACCCATAGTAAATCTGTCCTTCTTGATTTTGAATTCGCACATAGCGTTGCGCCATAACCTTAATGAATATCCTTTTATCTGCTTTTTTGTGGCTGTGAGCGGGTAGCAATCATCAGTTAGCTTTTTAGCGAACCGATTCGGCCTTGAGCCTGAAAGCGATCGCTTGCTATAATATATGTCTTAATCCGGTTCGGTTAATATGTTTGGCTAAGAGAGATCCCCTAACGCCCAATTTATCGGGGGGGTCGCCGCAGGCGGGGGGATCTTAAGGGAACCTAATATATTTCTTTAGGGAAAATACCCCAAAGCATTGCTGATAGCTCGATCAATCTTTTCAAAAAAAAAGACTACCTACGTTCACTACCGTCTCATCATTACCCTTGGGGGGTGAGTGAGAGGTTGAATAACAGTAGGTGATTTGCTAACAATCTCTAATATATGCTAATATTTAACTATGGCATATATACCACTCAGAAAAGCAGTCGAATTTCTGGGTTTGCACCCAAACACCTTAAGGAAGTACGCAGATGAAGGAAAGATCAAAAGCATCAAAAACGAAGCAGGGCAAAGACTCTTTGATGTCGAGTCCTACCAACGCGATGCAATTGAGTCTACCCTTGTTTGCTACTGTCGAGTTAGTTCACCAAAGCTTCGAGATGACTTGCAGCGACAAGTTGAATTCATGCAAGAGCGATACCCAAACGCCGAAATCGTCAAAGACATTGGAAGTGGACTCAACTTCAAAAGGAAAGGATTGCAAGCCTTACTGGTCAGATTTATGCGAGGTGATAAGCTCACAATTGTTATTGCCTGTAGAGACAGATTGTGTAGATTTGGATTTGAGCTATTTCAATTCATGGCAGAGCAAAACGGTGGATCAATCGTGGTTCTCTCAAATCCTATTCACTGCCCAGAGTCCGAACTCACGGCCGATCTTCTTGCCATCCTTCACGTCTTCAGTTGCAGAATGCACGGACTCAGAAGTTACACCAAGAAAATCAAAGAAGATGCGACTATTCCTAAACCCTGAACAGAAAGCTTTGTTTTCGTTTAGATAGGTTGGTTTCAAGGATATCTTCATCACCTAGTCAACAAAAAATAAGGTTGAGAAAAGCTGCAAGTAGACTTCGTTGCAAGATTAAAAACTTAGTTAAAGAGTTACATCACAAAACAGCTAGATTTTTGGTTGATAACTTTGATGTAATTTTGCTACCAACTTTTGAAACATCTCAGATGGTATCAAAATCACGTCGTAAACTACGAAACAAATCTGTTCGGCAGATGCTAACGCTTTCTCATTATGAGTTCAAGACTTTTCTTAAGTGGAAAGCTTGGGAACAGTCGAAAACCGTCATTGATTGCAACGAAGCTTATACCTCAAAAACAGTGTCATGGACAGGCGAGATCGTCAAGAATCTAGGTGGAGCGAGAAAAATTTTGTCTCTCTCTACTGGGCTAAAGATGAATCGGGATCTAAATGGTGCCCGTGGAATTTTCCTTCGGGCATTGGTTGATACGCCTTGGTTAAAGAGCCAATTAGCTCTTTAACTTGTGTATTTGTTAGTAAACATTAGCAAAAAAGTATCGGTTTCTTTTGGAATATAGCTAAAGAAATCTGGGGGCTGGGAAGCGACCTAGTTTTGATTAGGGACATCCAAAAAATTCAAATTTCGGCGATTTGACTAATGATTCAAATTTAAAACTGGTAAGATTATAGTTCCTTGTTGCTTCAGATGTTGATTAATACCGACATTTTGAACTATATTAGGTATAAATTAGCATCAGCAGCCATTTCTGTCCATAAGGAGACTGAAAAATATGACTACAAGTTACGAAACAATGTACATTCTGCGTCCTGACCTGGGAGACGAACAGGTAGAGCAAGCAATTACTAAATATCAGAATTTGCTTCGCGACCAAGGCGCCCAGGATATGCAAATTCAAAATCGTGGTAAGCGTCGTCTGGCTTATGAAATCAAAAAACACCGCGATGGCATCTACATCCAGTTAAACTACACTGCACCTGCAACTGCGATCGCCCCCTTTGAACGCGCCATGCGCTTGAGTGAAGAAGTGATTCGCTATTTGACAGTTAAGCAGGAAGCCGAAGAAGAAAAACCTCCTAAAGAGGAAAAAGAAAAACCCACTAAAGTAGCTGCACCTGCACCTGCACCTGCACCTGCAACAGTCTAAGGGAATAGGGAATAGGGGATAGGGATACGAGGAAGAAATAATTAATACCCAATGCCCCATGCCCACTTGCCCTGAGCGACTTGTGCCGAGCATCTCGACTTCGCTCGATGGAGCCGGAGCCGAGGTAAGCCGTTCCCGTAGCGTCTCGCAGAGAAGGGATGCCCCATGTCCAATCCCATTCAATAAAATTTTGTTTTTTCTTTTTTCGTAACTTGCTTGGGAATGCTAAATTAACAAATACTTGCCAAAGGTAGTACTCCCGCAGTTATACCTAAGAGTGGACAAGATTCTGAATGGGAGCTGTAAGCTACTGTGAGCCAATCTGATACACCCAATATTCAAATTCTCTCTACGGAAGTATCGCAGCTACGCCAAGAGTTGCAACTTCGTGATTCCTTAGTGCAACAACTATCTCAAGAACTTTTCCGGCTGGTAAAGGGTAATACTAATTTTATGCCCCAGCAGCCGGATCTTGAGCGCGATCTGACCCAGTTACAGGCTTTGCAAGAACAACTCCAAGCTGTAGAGCAGCAGGTGGCGTTCTACCAAGAGCAAATTACAACTCGTGACTCCGAAATTTACCAATTGCGACAGTCAGTTCAAGAACTCACCGATCGCAGTCGGATGTTGGAGCAAGTAGTACAAGAGTTGCCTCAAATTTATCGGCGGAAGTTTGAAGAACGGATGACGCCAGTCAGAGAAAAGGTAGCAATGCTACAACGGGAAAACCGCCAACTACAAGCAGAACTGCAAAGTGTGAGTTACCGTTTAGCACTTAAAACTCGCAATGCTAGTCACAGTGGCATTGATTTACCAAATTTCCCCCGCCCAGCATCCGACGAAGAAACTAACATTTCCACTCCCCAGAACGCCTAAAGTTATCATTCTGGTGGAATCGAACAGGTAAAAACTTGCCGCGAAAAAGTGTCTTGGATACATCCAACTAGTACACCAAGGCGGAAGTCAACCCCTACGGAGAAATCCTACAAAAAATCATTGTTTTGATTAAGTATTAACACTGGTACTTACTAGACTTTTAGCGTAGGCGTAGCCCGTCGTAGACATCGCTATTCAACTACCATTAGCCCCAAAAGTGTAATATCAGCGTACTACAAAGCGAAGTGCCGAATATGGGTTATAAATAACGCAAAGGCTGATAGTATAACCTTTCTTACGCCCTAGTAGATGGCTTCCGATAAGCAGGTTCATTAATCAGCTTATTGATATTACCTACGTCAAAGCATGAGTTTAGCTCAACATTCAACTCTATAAAAAAAGAAAATCAGCCTGCTAGTACCAGACTGTTCTCTTTGATTTGAGAATATGAAAAAATGCAAATATTGCTTGACTCCACCATCCATCTATAGGTAGATTTATTATCTAGGCTGCTAGCACCAGGCTGTTATCTTTAACGGTGGTAAAAATGTCTTCGTAAGTGGGAAAAATTTCAAACACTGAATCTAGTTGGGTGAGTTCCAAAATTAACCGTACAGGAGCTTGCACGTTGCATAGAACCAAGCGACAACCACTCTGACGTGCAGCTTTCAACCCTTTTACTAAAGGGACTAACCCAGAACTGTCCATGAAATTAACTTCTGCTAGGTCGATAACCCAGAGTTGATGAGCTTGGGGCACTACTCTAGCCATCTGTTCACTCAAAGTCTTACCGCCTTCCAAATCTATGCTTGCTTGGGGTTTAAATAAAATCACTTGAAGTTCTTGTGTGAGAATCATGAATTTAACAGGGTAGTTGGAACACTTGACAAAAAATTGAAAAAAGACATCAATACTCTTCTCTTTCAACAGCAAAATTACTGTTTTACCCAGATATTTGGGCAATTGCAGTGGTGCAGTTGATAGGGATTATTTCAGTATTCATGCCGTATAATTTGTGATAACTTTCATAAATATAGGCATAAACGCCTAACAATTTCGGTATCAACCGTATCTTTTACAAGATTTTTATCATTTCACGGGATATTTATAAATTTTTTATAAATATTTTAATTTTTTTGTAATAAATTATAAAGTTGTGGTATTTACCTCTAAAAAATGCATAGTTAATAGTAAAAAATTAATCGTTACCATCAACTATAATTTATGGATTATTCAGAATTAAACTAATGACTCAATGGCTCTATGTAGCGGTTTAATTGACACCCCGCGCATAAACAAGCAAAGATATAATAAAAGTAAAAATTTGTAAAGGCGGCGGTGCGGGATGTCTTTAGAGCTGATTTCACTAGAAAATATCCAGGAAGTCGCCCACACTTACGGGTATTGGGCAGTTTTTTTGGGAATTTTGCTAGAAAATTTAGGCATTCCCCTTCCTGGCGAAACCGTGACCTTAGTAGGCGGGTTTCTAGCTGGCAGCGATGAACTAAATTTCTGGCTGGTTCTCGGTGATGCAATTATGGGTGCTGTAATTGGTGGCACTTGTGGCTACTGGATTGGTAGAGCTAGCGGTTGGCCTTTTTTAGTAAAAGTTGCTAGCATATTTCGGATTTCCGAAGTGCGGCTGCTGACTATTAAAGATCAATTTAGTCAAAATAGTGCTAAAGCAGTATTTTTTGGACGTTTTCTGGCATTGTTGCGAGTTTTTGCTGCACCACTAGCTGGTATAGCCGAAATGCCCTTTGGAAAATTCTTTTTATACAACTTTTTAGGAGCGGTTGCTTGGGCTAGTTTGATGGTGACATTGGCTTTTTTTGCTGGCAAAATTATTTCTTTAGAGCAATTGGTTGCTTGGGTGGGTCAATTTGCGATCGCAGCGTTACTGATCTTGGCTGCCTTAATTATTGTGCCCCTGTGGCTAGAGTCTCGGCAAGTTAAAGAAGCGAGTAGTGAAGAGTAAAAAGTTAGGAGTTAGGAGTTAGGAGCGATGCCCTGAGCAGTTCGACAAGCTCACTGTAACACCTGCCGTTCGCGCAGCGTCTCGTAGAGAAGGGTTTGCAGTTTGGAGTTAGGAGTTTGGAGTTTGGAGTTAAGTAAAAAGTTATTTTTTTAATTTTTACTTTTTGTATTTTGCATTTTTAACAGACGCGATTAATCGCGTCTCTACTCCTAACTCCTGTACAGACGCGATTAATCGCGTCTCTACTCCTAACTTTTAATTTGCTGCGACCAAATACGAGTTGGTAGCCCCCAAATGTAGATAAAGCCTTCAGCAGCTTTGTGATCGAATTGGTCTTCGGCTCCGTAGGTTGCCAAATCGGGAGTATAGAGGGAATTATCGCTCGAACGTCCAACTATAGTAGAGTTGCCCTTGAACAACTTCACTCGCACGGTTCCAGAGACTCGCTCTTGTGTCTTTTGAATAAAGGCATCGAGGGCAACTTTCAGTGGACTGTACCACAAACCGTTGTAAACGATTTGGCTGTAAGTTTCTTCAATCCCACGCTTGTAATGGGTGACATCTGCCGTCAAAGTCAAGCTTTCTAAATCCCTATGTGCCTGAATTAACACTAACATCGCGGGTGATTCGTAGATTTCCCGCGATTTGATGCCCACCAGACGATTTTCGATCATATCGATCCGTCCGATACCGTGATTTCCTACCGCCTGATTGAGTTCTTCAATTAGTTCAACTGGCTTTTTAGCTATACCGTTGAGGGTTGTCGGAATACCACCGTGGAAGCCAATTTCGATGTACTCTGGCTCGTTGGGAGTATTAGCGATCGCTTTGGTCATTTCATAAATTTCTTCTGGTGGCTCAAATGACGGATCTTCGAGTAAACCAGCTTCAATACTACGACCGAGCAAATTTTTGTCAATGCTGTAGGGAGAGGATTTTTTGACTGGTGAGGGGATACCAAACTTTTCACCATAAGCGATGGTTTCCTCACGGCTCATTCCCCATTCTCTGGCTGGTGCGAGGATCTTTAGGTTGGGGTTTAAGGCGGTAACTGAGACATCAAAGCGAACCTGATCGTTACCTTTGCCGGTGCAACCGTGAGCGATCGCATCAGCACCATATTTTTCGGCTGTTTCTACTAATACCTTGGCAATCAGTGGACGAGCAAGAGCAGTTCCGAGAGGATAACGATTTTCATAAAGGGCGTTGGCTTGAATCGCCCCAAAGGCGTAATCTTTAACGAAGCTGTCTTTGACATCCGCTACGAGGGATTCACTTGCACCGGATTTGAGAGCTTTTTCTCGAACTGGCTCTAATTCATCTCCCTGACCTAAATCTGCTGCTAGGGTAATCACCTCTTCCACACCCCACTCCTGTTTGAGGTAAGGGATGCAAACGGAGGTATCCACTCCACCAGAATATGCCAGGACAACCTTTTTGGCGCGACCCATTAATTTCTCCACTTAGGACAACAAACAATGAGTCATTATTATATCTAAACAATCCATGTATATTTTATTCATGCAACAAGTAATCTGAGAATTCAGATCATGTGGAAAAGCTAACGATTAACCTAAGCCCCTAACCCCCTTCCCGACCCTCTAAGAGGGAAAATTCAAAGTCTCTCTCCTTAAAGGATGAGAGAAATAGAAGAGGGGTTTTCCACATACCATGAAAAGTCAGAACAACTAATAGGTTAATTAACTGCAAACCCAGACATTACTGTTAACTCTTGTCTGATGCTAATAAAACGATGTAGCAATCCTAAATTATTATGTGAATAACAAGATTCCCTAACTTTTTAGAGAAATTGGGAATCTGAGCTTTGAGATTTTTTGACACTCTCCGACCTAAAGGTACGGAGATTCTTAAGAGATTACGCTCTTAATATCCTGATTTATCAGGTTCCCAGGCTGACCACGTTTGCACTAAGTGCGTAGTCATATCTCCTCAAAAATATTTTGGGCGTAGACTTTCCCCCAGTCTGGGGGTAGGTTTTTAAATCTTGTACTGATTAGAATATTTTACCATGTTCTGAAACAAAATTGACTTAAGCCTAAAGGCTTGTGACTTGCTTTCAAAACGCAGCCTAAAGTACGAAGTTCGGACACTTGCGTGTCCTACTTTTCACGGGTTTTCAGCATTTCCCTATAATTTTAAAAATTTGCAGGGTGGATAATCCCACCCCGTTATTCTTGATAATTTGATTTAAGCTTTTGTGCTTGATGGTTTAGAAAATGCTATTTTTTTACTCAAGAACAAACTTAACCCGAATACAGACAATCCAAGCATTAAACTTGGCTCTGGAACACTGGTATAAGTAACTTTCTGAATACCCGTACTAGTTAAATCGTTCAGATTGATAAAATTTTCGCGGTAGACATTAAAAGCGCTAGGTGTAAAATATAACCCTAACCCCGCTTGGTTAAAAATTGTTCCCGAAAAGTCGGTGAAAACTGAAGCTAAAGGATCATCCGCTTCAGTGTATGACTGGCCACCATAGCTAGCAGAAATCTTTAAACCTTCTGCGATCGTTACTTCTTGATCGTCTGCTGCTGCTTGATCAAATGAAAAAGTACCTGTGAGAGTTTTATCGTCGTTGGAAAAATTATAAGTTAGGGCTGCTGCTTGAGCCGGGATAGTCTCCCCTAACGAAAAAATCAAAGCAGTTCCTACCGTTGCAGCTGCTAACTTCTTGAAGATGGAGTCAGTCATTTTTTCCCTTGATAAAAGAACAGGTGCAATAATACCGCAATAGTTTTTTGAGACAGAGACGTGTGTTACCACGTCTCTGCAAAACAAAGCTTTTCAGTTAGTTTTAGTGAAGCGGTGTATTCAATTCACAGGCTTGTTTGTGATCGCAGTTTTCATGGCTTGGAAGATATGACTTTGGTCAACCACGCCCCGAACACCAGGCACACTGTAAGTACCAGAGCTATCTTTAATCTGGAAGCCTTGTCCTAGCGATCGCGTCAAAGTTGATGCGTAAGCACCCTGGTAGTAAACAGGTACAACGCGGCGGCTATGGCTACCCCAGAGATATTTGTAATTTGGATCAGACCCCCAGAAGTGACCAGCATCAGTAGGATTGTGCTTAACGAAGGTGATGTCCTTGGCGTTATACTTCAAGCCTTTAGCCTGATTTGGGTTAGGATTGGGAGTCAATTTAGAGGCAAAGTCATTATTTAGAGTTAGGTAATGGTCATGGTCAGCAGTAACCAACAGCAGGTTCTTGCTCCAACCACCATGATGATCTACCCAACTAATGACCTGCTGGACTGCCTTATCAAAATCATTCATGGTACCAATCAGGTTATCCATGTTGTTGTCATGAGCAGCCCAGTCGATATCGCCTCCCTCAACCATCAACCAGAAGCCATCTTTGTCTTTACCTAAAACGGTTAAAGCTGCTTTGGTTAAATCAGCTAAAGTTGGATTTTCGTTAATCTCTTTAGCGATAAAGCTGGCATCAGTTTCACCGGGAGCCAGAGGACGAACAGTATCGGGTGCAGGAGCATTAGGAGCGATGGGATTACCAGCTGCATCAATGACAGGAACACAATCCCCAGCAGTACCAGTGATTATCTGACCTGATGGACAGGTAGCCGCAGTTCCAGGCTTGACAACAGAGGTATAGAGTGAGAAGTTGTCCAGACCTGTCAAACTATAGTCTCCCTTAGAAGAACTAACGGGAATGTTGCCATTTTGTCCACGCGCACCATACAGACCAAATAATCTGCCTCCCTTGTTGGGGTCAATTTTAGCAGCCGTTTTTAGCAGTGTCTTAGCTGCATTAGGGCCGCGTTCCAAAAAGGTATAGCCGTAACGATTGGACGTAGGATTATTCTTCAGATGCTGGTAAGTGTCTTCGGTAATGTACGTATACTTAAAGACGCCCTCTGCTGTACTTGTGCTTTCTCTATTTTCAAAATCTTTAGGATGACCGCCACCCAACAAAATATTGGGCTTAAAGTTCAGCAATGTTTGTTGCAAAATGCTGTCTTGGTTGGTCTTGCTGGGGTCGTAAACACTGTCATACTTGCTACGACGATTTACGAAAGAAGCCGCAGCACCAGGGGTTGCATGGCTAATAGGTACGGAAGTTACCAAGCCTGTAGACTTACCTTTTTCTTTGGCAATTTCTAGGATGGTTTTCAACTTCTTCTCGTAAATGTCTACCCCCATCGCATTGTTAAAGCTTTTTACCCCTGTATACAGAGTTGTAGCTGTATTAGCAGAGTCGGGATAACTGTACTTGATGTAATCTTTGTCATAAGTACCAGAATTAGCAGGGGTCAAAGGAACCCAAGGAACAGGGCCGCCCTTACTGATGTCATAACCCGCCAGATTACCATCCTCTAGGCTATTGCCATCAAATCTATTGCCAGGGTTAAAAGGAGTAGGCTGGAATGAGAAGTTAGGACGAACAGGACTTGCACCCGTGAGTGGATTAGAGTTATCTAGAGCAGAGTTACCTGTTAGATGGGGCTGGTCTGTTGGATTGGCTGGTGTATTTCCCTGAATTGTTGTGCCGTAAGTAGTCACCAATCCATATCCAGTGAGCTTTTGGAAGCTAAGACCTGAACCTTTACCACTTGTGTAAAAAGGCGCACCTTTGGCAACGGCTGCGGCTCGTGCCATTTCCCAACCCATACCATCGCCAATCATGATAATTACGTTAATTCCATTACCAGCAGCTAGGGTAGGCTGAAAAACAGAATTACCAAATACCAGCAGAACGGTACAAAGCAAGCCAGCCATAGTCAAGGCTAGAAATCGCTTGTACTTTTGCAAAAATGAAATCATTGCAGTGTGCCTTAAAGTTAATTGAGCAAGAGTTAGGCGTTAATTTTGATAAAAATTTGGTTCTAGATGAGTAGCACCAAAGTCTGAGTATGTTGCAGTCACATCTACCTGAGTAGGGGCTGCGGCATAACTTGGATTAGAGGCGGTTGCTGGTTGTTGATTTGATGTTCCTAAAAACAACAAAACTGTCAAAAGCAGACCAGACATGAACCAAGCCAAGGTGCGCTTGTACTGTTTAATTAATGAAATCATTGGGGATTTTTGAATGAAAGTCATCATCAGGAAACCTCTTAGTAAATAACCGAGTTGCAATCAGCGTAGGCGTAGCCCGTCGTAGACATCGCTATGCTTTGACAATTGCAATAATGCTAATAAGCATTATGTTTAAATAAGTTTTAAAAACCAAATATAGGTAGGATAAATTAGCAAAAATATTTTGGTATTTATAGCGGTAATTAGTAAAATTATGTATTTAGCTATGTTCTAGGGTTGAATTGTTTTTCCTTGCAGACAACATGAAAACTAAATCTTGGTTAAATAAAGGATGAATTGGCAACGCTGAAGGTTTTATAGAGCTAGTTAGCTGCAAAGTTATCTCAGCAATATTAAAAGTTTTTCGGATGTGAGTTTCTAACTTAGTAAGTAAGCGATCGCGTTCCTGGATAGTTGCACATTCAACTGTCAATTTGGCGCAAAGCATTACCTTATCTAAGCTAATTGTCCAGATGTGAAGTTTTTCTACTTCAACAACACCAGGAAAAGATTTGAGAGATATTTCCACCTCAAAAGGGTCTATTGATTCCGGTGCATACTCCAAAAAAATCTTTAAACTTTCTTGCACTAAAGGTAAAGCACTCAAACCCGTAAAGATTGCAACGAATATACTTATAGCAACATCTGCCCACCACCAATCCCAAAGATGAACTACTAAAGCAGCTATAATTACGCCAACAGAACTAACAGTATCGGCGATGACGTGAAGCAAA
The DNA here is from genome assembly GCF_003443655.1 of Nostoc sphaeroides. Classification (NCBI taxonomy): domain Bacteria; kingdom Bacillati; phylum Cyanobacteriota; class Cyanophyceae; order Nostocales; family Nostocaceae; genus Nostoc; species Nostoc sphaeroides. The sequence continues at coordinate 4,412,275 of NZ_CP031941.1, read as the reverse complement.
GCTCCCCGCAGGTTTAAGTCGTCGTGAGTGTGAGGATGAAGCAAAGTAATATTGAGCAGATTGACGATTAAACCTAATACTGCAATTGCTAACATTGGTATGCCTAAAATTGCTGCTGGATGTTGCCAGCGTTGAATAGCTTCCAATATGATAAAAGTAGCGATCGCAACTAAACCTAATCCATTCACTAAGGCTGCTAAAACTTCAATTCGTTGATGTCCAAATGTTGCTTTTTTATTAGCTGGTTGCTTTGCCAAAAAACTAGCAAGTAGCGATATACATAAGGCTGTAATATCTGATAATATGTGTCCCGCATCCGCCTGTAGAGATAAACTTTGACTCCATAAACCCACGCTCCACTCAGCAACAAAAAAAACAGCAAGTAAACCTACTGTTATCCACAAATTTTTTCCTTTCTGATAATTATTAACTACTTTTACCTGATTATCTGTACATCCACACCATTGAAGTGAAACCATTATTCAAAAACCTTTTTGTACAGTAGTAACTTCAAAAGTTCCCACCAGTCGTATTTGTGGCGAGGATTTTCTCAATTGGGAATGTATATCCTTAAATATTGTCTTTGAATAGGCTATGGTTAAAAACTTTTTCCCCATGCCTTTTTTATAAAATTACTTACCAATCTCAAAATATGTTTTTTTAGATTCAGAAATAGACGAATACTAAAAAAATAGGTGTCTATTAAAAATTTATCCTACTTAATTTAAGAAATGGTAATGCTTTTGTTAAAATTATAAATCAAAGCAGATTAAAACTTGCAATTTCCAGCAATCATCCTGTTAATTATTTGTTACTAATTACACATGAGTTTATTGGTAATCAAAACTTGCAATCAACTTCCTATTCTGCCTAAGAGGATGATAACCATTATCTTTTGGCATCCTAATGATATAGGTGATAAACAGCTTTTTGATGGGCGATATACTTGGATAAATATAGATTGAGAATAAGAATATTTTTTACTGATTTATCTAATTTTTGAATAAAATTTTAGAAATTATGAGCTTCAAATTTGTTTAATCACTTACTATTAATGAGGTTTGATGAATCATTTTCATATAATTTTATGACAATCTGACAGTAACAAAAATTTTATTAATGACAGCAATCTAAAGTCAGAGGTTTAAACTTTTTGCGTCTGAGTGGATGAGTTGAATTTTCACTTCACAGGAAATTTATATATATGTGACAAGCTTAAAGATTTGATAAAAATACTCTTTTGTTCGATATTTCTTAACCTGTACAGAGTGGTTAAAAGCTTATTTAAATGAAATTACAGGATTATTCATTTTTTAACTTTGGAGTATTTTTTGATGAAATTAGCTAAAAATCTTGCCATTGCTACTATTGCAGCTACCATCTCTGTTGCTGCTATTGGGGCTAAACCGGTGCAAGCTGCTTTAGTTAATTACGATTTCACTGTGAATGCCATATATGGCAATAATCCCGGTCAGTATTTCGGCTCTTTTCAATACGATGACTCGACCTTAACCAATACAGGTCTTGAGACATTGGGAGTTGAGAATGGATTAGCAGTTGCATTCAACTACTTAGTTGCTAACTATACAGAGGCAGATCCCGGATTTCTCACAAGCAATAAAAAATGTCTTACATGAGGTCATGTAAGACATTTTTTTTGATACACCATCAATTCAAATTTAGGTAGGAAAATTAATTAAGTATAAAACTTGATATTAAAGACAAAATTAGCACTATATTTTTATGATTACTGAAACCGAAATGCTCGGTTCATAAAATTAAGCATTTCAAAAGTAGACTTGGATCAAACCAAGCTGAAAGCATCATTAATTAGAGATGAGTGGAAATGCAGCAAAACTAATATTAAGCAGTATTTGGCAGCATTTTTAAGCATCTGTAAGCAGCAGCCCAAATATATTTAGAAGGACTTGAGCTACTAATTGCAATTAAAATTCGCTGTGCGCTTACAGTAATCACTGCGCCTAATTTCAGTAATTTAGTCCGAATAGTTCCGACTTGGGCGTTTTGTAGTTCTGTCTTCGCCAAACATTTTGACCGCAAGGCATTCATCAAAGCGTAAGCTATAGAAGAAAACCACAATCGTAACTGATTGCCCGCAAATGTGTGTGTACTGGTTCTATCGCTAAAAAGTTCCAGTTGTTGTTCTTTAAAGCGATTTTCCATCTCACCTCTAGGACAATATTTCTGGGTATAAAGTTCACCTGGAGCCATCTTATCTGTAGTAATTGATGTGACAACAAAACGGATATTGGTTCCCTTGACTCCAGACTCAACTTTACAGACAACACGGCGACTACGACTCCAAGATTCACGAGTCTGGTAGTTTAAAGATTTATACCAAATTGAGTTATTAATCAAGTTATAAGCAACTTCAGGAAGTTGTTCACCTGGGTTAAATACAGTTTCCAAAAATGAAACTACTGTTGATAGTTTCTGCTCATACTCAAGCGAGGCTCTGTTTTTAGTCGTGGTAGTCATCTGAATTAAACGACTGTTTTGCGCCAATCCAAAAACGTAATCAACTCCCGTTTGGGACTCACACCACTCCATTATGTTATCTCGTGAATAGGCACTATCTCCACGTACTAGAATCTGGACATTACTCCATTGGTCACGTATTTGTTTAATAACTCTTTGTAGCTCTTCTAATGCCCCTGCTGCTGGGTCTACATTTGAAGGTCGTAGTTTTGCTGCCAATAAGTGTTTGCCACAAAAAATATTTTGTGGAGCATAGCAGTATCCTGCGTAATAAGTATTGAAAAAAACTTGCTCCTGAGTTCCATGTACTAAATCATCAGTTACATCCAAGTCTAAAATAATTTGTCGTGGTTCTTTGGCGTAAGATTCTAGAAATATATCCACAAATAGACTTTCAATTTTTGATGGACAATGCCCGATTTTATGATAACGACTGTCTGCTCCTTGCTCTACATCTTCTGGACAATGTTCCAGCCTATTTAATGTGCTTTTGCCTGCTAATACAGTCAGTTCGTTTTCTATACCAATTCTTTTTTGTAATGCTAGAGCAAACATTGGATCATGACGTAACTCTTCATGGTCGTTCAAATCTTCGTATCCCATGACTAAGCCATATATCCGTTGTGCAATTAAGCTTTCGATAGGATGCAACATTCGGTTTGACTGACGGTAATCTTGGAAACATACTGCCAACCGTGATGTTATTTGCAGTTTTCGGTCTAGTTCCGCAATTAAGCTTAAACCAGCATCAGATGTTACCTGTCCCCCGTTGAAATTAACTACGACTGGGGGTGATTTTGGTTGTTCTTTCTGTTCTGTTTTGGGAGCGATCGCTCTGCTGGTCGAGTCATGCTTTAAAACTGCTAAAATGCTTGCTATATATAGATTTTAGCAGTTTTTGACTCTGGTGTTTTCAGACTTTGTGAGAAATCCGGGAGATGATACTGATTTCAATAGTTTTCCTATAGCCAGTTTTAATAATGGCGAAGTTCTGGGACTAAGCTATTTTGTTGCAGACCAGTTTGCGATCGCAAGTAATCCAAATACTCCAGATGTCGGAGGAAACAACTTTTATCTGATTGACCAATCAGTAAATACAACACAAGTAGGTACTGTCAGCTACACTAAAGTACCCGAACCGTTAGCTGTTGGTGGTACGGCTATTGCTGGTGTTATGGGATTGTGGATGCAACGTAAGAAGAGAGCAACAAAAGTTGTGGGTTAATAGTTATAAGTAAATCACCTTATCCTTGCCCGTGTTTCGGTTAAGGATTAAGGTGATTTAAAACTATTTAAAGCGATCGCTAAATAAATCTGTTCCTATCGTCTTTAAAGACCACCAACAACGCCACCGTCATTACGGGTAATTACTACCACTGATGAACGTGGGCGACCTGATGGGCCATACCCTTGACTGTTAGGCCAATTGCTAGCGATCGTGGGATTCGAGGCATCCCCGCGATCGCCTGGGTGCTGGATGTTGATAAACATAGCTTTGCCATCGGGTGTGCTGGTAATGCCAGTTACCTCACAATCTGTAGGGCTGGTTAAGAAGCGCCTAACTTGTTTGGTGTTGGGGTCAGCACACGACATGGTGTTGCTACCGATGTTTACCAAATCACCGATACCATCACCTGCGTGGTCAGTCTGAATCCAAAGGCGGCCGAAGTCGTCGAACCACAGACCATCTGGTGAACTTAAGTCGTCACCTTTAATGTTGCCTTTAAGATTTGGTTCGGGTCTAGTTTTGTCCCCAGCTTCAAAGAAGATATCCCATTTGAAAGTTGTAGCCGTAACGCTGCGTCCATCTTCGCGCCAACGGATGATGTGACCGTAACGGTTGTCAGGACGTGGGTTGGGAGGATTCACAGGAGGACGGGCACCGCCTGCTGCTGTTGTGCCGTCTGGCTGGTTGGAGGAAACTGGAGTTGTGCCCCGACGATTATTGTTGGTCAATGTGCAGTAGACTTCAATCTCTTTATATCCGCCGATGCGAGGACGCACAGCTACCCACTCTGGGCGATCCATCATGGTTGCGCCGACGCGATCGCCAGCTTGTCTTGTCTTGATAAGCACCTCAGCTTGACTTCTGAAACCGTTCTCTGGTGTCAAACCACGCTGACCGTAGACCAAAGGAATCCACTCACCAGTACCGTTGTCATTGAATTTGGCAACGTACAGAACACCGTTATCGAGTAAATTGTGGTTAGCAGAACGATTTCTGGGATTGAAAGGTTGGGCACAAACGAACTTGTAGATATACTCGTTGCGCTCGTCGTCACCCTGATAGAAAGCAACACGGTTCTTGTCATCAACAACAACCTGAGCGCTTTCATGCTTGAACCGACCAAGAGCAGTGCGCTTGACTGGTTTGCTTTGTGGATTGTAGGGATCAATCTCAACCACCCAGCCGAATAAATGGGGTTCGAGTGGGTTGGTGCTGGCATCGAAGCGTGGATCAACCTCAGGCCAGCGATAGCTAGATGATGTTGAAATACCGTACCGATTTTGTCCTGCCAGGATATCGGACTTTTCGATGCCTGGAATTGCAACTACATCTCGTGTGGAATTAGCAAAGTAGCCGTTCCAGTTCTCCTCACACGTTAAGTAAGTGCCCCAAGGAGTGTAGCCATTAGCGCAGTTGTTGAGCGTACCATAAGCGGTATAGCCGTCGTTTCGTGTGCCAGTATCAACGGAGCCAGTTGGCTGAATTGAAAACTTTTTCGATTTTAACAGTGCATTGCCAGCCGCAGGCCCTGATACTCGCATCTCGGTGTTGCCAGTAATGCGGCGACCATAACGCGAATTGCGGTTGAAACTCCACTCATTGCCGTTTTTGGAAATTTCTACAACAGAAACGCCATGAGCAGCCTGAGATTTACGTACTTTGGCAATTGTGACTACATCCAGACCATCAGGATGCAAAATTGATTCCTGGGTATATTCATGGTTCACGCACAGCAGACCAGTATTGATTGGCTTATTTACAAAGCCTCTAAGTGATCTTGCTTGTGAACTTACTGTCCGACCAACAACATTCCCTGGCTGTAAAGGGAAGTAGTGCATTCCATCATTGTGCATACCAAACTGCTTTCCTTGAGCAGCTGCATCTTGAGAGGCATCTGCTAGCCAAGTTGGGCCACCAGGTGCGATCGGATCTCCCCAAGCAATCAGTACTTTAGCTGTATAACCTTCAGGAACACTGACAAGATCCTTTTCCAGCAGCCCTGTAGCTGGGTTGAGTAGATTCGGTGGGATGCTCTTAAAGCCTATGCCAGCGAATCCAGTTCCTTTTGGAATCGGAGCTGCATCAACACTTTGGAGAAAGCCACCAATAGAAACATCGCCCAGAACAGTTAGCACCGACGTACCCACAGCCGTCATGATAAACCGCCGCCGACTAAGACTAACGCGGTCAATCACATCATGAATTGACTCGTTACCAGATGGGTTGAGGGTCAAATTGTTTTTAGGGTGAAAGCGTCCTTTCATTCTTTGTTCTCCACTTAAGGCTTATGAGGTTGCTAGTCAGTTCATCTCTCAATGAACATGAGTAATTCAGTAAAGAGAAACTCTAAATATTTACAGAAATTACTTAGATATTTATTGGAAGTTGATGCATCTTTCACAGCTAATAAATAGCAGTGAATAACAGATTAAGGTTGGCTGATGCTGCTTACGCAAAGAAGATTTATGAAGTTTCTATTAATTTATGTACTAAGTGTTAACATTAGGTTATATATTGATTAATTTGAATTTATCAGTTGTTATTTTTTACGTAAAGATAAGCTTTCAAAGTACAAATACTTATAAGTTTCAAAGCAAAATAATATTTAACAGATATGCAAAAATTTATATTTTCAGGTTTTAAACTTGGTAAGTTTATATAGCTGTTTTTAAATGTCTAGCAAATATTGCATCATCAGCAGATTGACTACTTCTGCCGCTAGAACCAGATAAGGAACAGTGTCAGCGTCTCATCTGTCCTATGCTGAAGATGGATAGTGTTGTGGGTGAGACTGTGTTTTTCAGCGTTGTGATACCGACTTATAATCGCCAACCGATTTTAGAAAAGTGCCTCCGCGCCTTGGAGGTGCAGGAGTTGAGTAAGTCAAGTTCGGTTACTGATTACGAGATTGTCTTGGTGGATGATGGTTCTACTGATGGCACATTGGAGTGGTTAGCAGGACACAAAGAAGAATTTCCCCATGTGCGCTGGTTTGGGCAAGATCATGCTGGCCCAGCTGCGGCGCGGAATCTGGGTGTAGAACAGGCGCTGGGAGATACAATTATCTTTATTGATAGCGATTTAGTAGTGCTAGAGAATTTCTTGCAAGCTCATGCTGAGGCGCTAGTGCAGGGACAAGAGAAATTGGGGAGCGATCGCTTTTTCACTTACGGTGCAGTTATTAATACTTGTAATTTCAACAACCCAACTGCTGAACCCTACAAAGTCACAGATTTTTCAGCAGCTTTTTTTGCTACGGGAAATGTAGCAATCCCTAAACATTGGCTAGAGAAAGCTGGACTTTTTGACACCAGCTTCCAACTCTATGGCTGGGAAGATTTAGAATTAGGTGTGCGGCTAAAAAAACTAGGTTTGACATTAATTAAATGTCCCGAAGCCGTAGGATATCACTGGCATCCAGCATTTAAATTAGAGCAAATTCCGCGATTGATTGACCAAGAAATTCAACGTGGGCGTATGGGAGTTTTGTTTTATCAAAAACATCCCACATTGGAAGTGCGAATGATGATTCAAATGACTTGGCTGCATCGCTTACTTTGGGGAATTTTGTCACTCAATGGCGCACTTAACGAACGCACAATGGCTCCGTTATTGCAATGGCTAATTAACTTAGGTAAACCGCAATTAGCTTTAGAAATTGCCCGAATTTTTCTCAACTGGTACAACGTGAAGGGTGTTTACCAAGCCTATACTGAGATGCAGCAAGCATCGTGAGTTTGGGCTTAATTTAGGCATAATTTTTATGTAATACCAATTAAAAAAAAGAATGCGACAAATACACCATTTGTAGAGACGCGATTCATCGCGTCTTTACCCAAGGATGTGTTGCAATCATTAATTGAATCGGTATAAAATCAAAGGTTTTTAACCCAGATCGGTGGGTTTTGTTTGTGTAGACGCGGTTTCTAACCGCCCGGTGAGTAATAAATTAGACTTAAAAAGGCAAGAGCCAAAGTCAGAGATGTTGCTCTTCTTTGCGCCTTTATGTCTGTGCGTGAAAACAATTATCTTGCCCTAACACCCAGAAATTTGGCACAATAACCAAAATCCCCACTACCAAGTCAAAAACCATGCCTACGACTGGTACAGTCCTCCGTAACCACTATAAAATCATCAAAATCCTCGGAAGTGGGGGATTTGGCGATACTTATTTAGCAGTAGACCTAGACTTACCCAACCAACCCCAGTGTGTAGTCAAACACCTCAAACCCAACTCCGACCCAGCAGTATTACAAATCGTTAGAAGATTATTTGATAGCGAAGCCCAGGTTTTATACCGCTTAGGTAATGATAGCGACCAGATACCGCGACTATTTGCCCACTTTGAAGAACAAGGTCAATTTTATTTAGTCCAAGAATTTGTAGATGGGGAAGATTTAAGCTATGAAGTTATTCCCGGTCAAAAGTTAACACAAATAGCAGTCACCAAACTATTAGAAGAAATCCTAGAAATATTAGCAGTAGTCCACAAAAAAAATATCATTCACCGCGACATCAAACCCCAGAACTTAATGCGTCGTCGGCAAGACGGTAAAATAGTGCTAATTGACTTTGGTGCAGTCAAAGAAGTAAACACCGTGATGGTGAATTCCCAAGGTCAAACTAGTGTCAGCGTTACCATTGGTAGTCTTGGTTATATGCCAAGTGAACAAGCAGGCGGACAACCAAAGTTAAGTAGCGATGTTTATGCGGTGGGGATGTTAGCGATTCAAGCTTTAACTGGGTTACAACCCCACGAACTACCAAAAGACCCTACTGACGGTGAAGTGATTTGGCGCAATTGGGCAAATGTCACTGAAAAACTGGCTCTGGTGTTAAATAAGATGGTGAGTTATCACTTTCGAGATAGATACCCTTCAGCAGTGGAAGCGTTAGAAGCACTCAAACTGTCAACGCCACAACAGCGACAATCAACACCAACCATAACAACACCAACCATACAAACACCACCGCCAACAAAAATAATCTCCCCGAACTGGTCACGGCGAAAGGTGATTCAAACTGTTGGGTTTGCGGGTGCTGGGTTGGGTTTGGCAATTGTATTACCACGTTTTTGGCAATCTGATTCAGGAGAAACTACACCAACAAGTAGACCAGCATCTACACCAGAAATCACAAGATTTGCTAGTAACCTAAAAACCTTTCAATTTGAAACGGTGATTGTGAATGCACAGGGAAATATCACTAATCGCCGTAATGAACAAGCGAACTATTTTGAAGAAGACTTGGGGAATGGTGTCACGTTGGATATGGTGCAGATACCAGGGGGAACCTTTACGATGGGTTCACCGGAAGGAGAAGCAGAGAGAGATAAAGATGAAAGTCCACAGCATCAGGTAAAAGTACCTGGGTTCTTTATGGGTAAGTATGAAATCACCCAGGCACAGTATCAAGCGATTATGGGGACAAATCCTGCCAAGTTTCAAGGTGATGGACGACCTGTAGAACAAGTAAGTTGGGATAACGCGGTAGAGTTTTGTCAAAAGTTGAGTCAGAAAACAGGAAAAAACTACAGGCTACCCAGTGAAGCCAAATGGGAATATGCTTGTCGTGCAGGGACAACTACACCGTTTTATTTTGGTGAAACCATTACCACAGATTTAGTTAACTACGACGGTAACTTTCGTTACGGTTCTGCTCCAAAAGGTGAATATCGTCAACAAACAACAAATTTAGGAAAATTTCCACCAAATTCTTTCGGTTTATACGATATGCATGGTAATGTATGGGAATGGTGTCAAGACGTGTATAATGATAATTACACAGGCGCACCAACAGATGGTACTCCGTGGTTAAGTGGTAAAGATAATAATATAAAGCTGCTGCGTGGCGGTGGTTGGATCTACGATGCCGGGGGTTGCCGTTCTGCCGATCGCCTCAGTTTCGCGCACGCGTCTCGTGCCTACCATGTTGGTTTTCGCGTGATGGCAGTGGCTCTGGCGTGAGTACTCCCTATTGTGAATAATTAGTAATTCGTAAAACCTTAATTTTCTATTAGTCTGCGGAGGCAGACTTAGTTCATGTAGTAACGTAAGTTGCTAGTTAGTGCCCCATAATGGTATCTAGATGATACAAAATCTTTATTTTTCAGTGTTGCTAGATACTAAATTTTAGGGTTTTGTACTGAAAAATAGGCGTTTTTTGATAACTAGCAACTTGGGTTAGTAGCGAATTGTATTCATTGGTGTCAACTTAAGCTTATTTGGCTTATCTTAGGACTTACGCACCGTACAAATTAATCATGGTATGCATTCACGAAAATAGGTCGTTTCAGGCTTTTATTGAGCGTTGCTTGATGATACATAAACTCGCGCTCTCAGGGCACAGCAATGCTGTGCCCCTACCACAGATGTGGTTTTTCAAGCCCAGCATATTTTGTACTTTGCGTCAATGCGTAAGTCCTATATCTGTTAACTTCCTCACCCGCCTTGGAATGAATTCCTTTGGCTTTTAGCTCAAGTCTACTGAAGTAGACTAAAGATTTTTGGAGATATTGTAGTCATCTTAATATGACTTTCGCTATTAGCAAGGAACTTCAGTTCCTTGCGGGACATAACTTTAACGTTAAGTTGACACGTATGATTGTATTAGCCCATACTTTTCAAACATCCTCTAAGATGTTAAGTCAAAATCGCCCCACCCATCAATCGCTCATACCGATATTTCAACTCTTCTTTCATCAAATACCAGCGCTCTAAAGTTGCATCCATCTCTATTATTTTCTCTGCTGCTTGCCGCGCTAAAAGTAAAACTTCTTCATCTTCAACCAAACTCGCCAAGGTAAAATCTGGCACTCCAGATTGACGGGTTCCCAGTACTTGCCCTGGCCCACGAAAACGCATATCCATCTCAGAGATGAAAAAGCCATCTTGAGATTGTTCCAACACCTTCAACCTTTGTTGAGCATCAGGACTTCTGGAACTGCTCATCAACAAACAGTAGGATTGAGCCGCACCACGACCGACACGCCCCCGTAGTTGGTGCAGTTGTGATAAACCAAATCGTTCTGCATTTTCAATGAGCATAACTGTAGCATTAGGTACGTCTACACCTACCTCAACAACGGTAGTAGAAACCAAAATTTGCGTTTGATTATCACGAAATTTGGTAATCGCTTCATCCTTATCGGCTGAACTCATGCGACCGTGGAGCAGCCCTACTTGAAAGTCAGGAAAAATGCTTTCTTGTAACTTTTGATGCTCCTCCACAGCCGATCGCAAATCCAGTTTTTCTGATTCTTCTACTAAGGGTAAAACCACATAAACTTGTCTACCTTGGGCAATTTCTCGCCGGATGAGGTCGTAAGCATGGTTGCGTTGCTGCCCTGATAATACTGTTGTCTGAATCTTTTGTCGTCCTGGCGGTAACTCATCAATCTGGCTCACATCCAAATCCCCGTGTATCGTCAGTGCTAAGGTTCGGGGAATGGGAGTGGCTGTCATAGTCAACACATGGGGTTGCTCACCTTTTTGCTGTAAACGCGCCCGTTGTTCTACCCCAAAGCGATGCTGCTCATCTATCACCACTAACCCAAGTTGATGGAAGTTTACAGGGTCTTGAATTAAGGCATGGGTTCCCACTAACAGAGGTAATTCACCAGTTCCTAACTGAGAATGTATTTGTCTTCGTTTAGCAGCTTTAGTAGAACCTGTCAGTAATTCTACTGGTAAATGCAAGAGGTTAAACCAGCTAACTAACTTGCGATAATGTTGTTCTGCTAAAACTTCTGTGGGAGCCATCAGCGCCGCTTGATAGCCAGATTGAATTGCTGCGAGGATAGCTAGCACGGCGACGACTGTTTTACCAGAACCAACATCACCTTGCACCAAACGATTCATTGGTACGGGTTTTTGCAAATCGTTGAGAATATCGTTGAGGACTCGTTGTTGTGCTACTGTCAGTTGAAAAGGTAGTATTTCGTGAAATTTCTCTACAAGTTGACCGCGTGGAACTAGGATGGCGCTGGTTTGAATCGCTCTTGCTTGCTGTTGACGTTGGAGTAACCCAAGTTGTAGGTAGAAAAATTCGTCAAAAACTAGGCGACGACGGGCAACTTGTAGGGCGGCGCTATCACTGGGAAAATGGATATTAGCGATCGCATCTTTCAATTCCATCAAACCATATTTTTTTCGTAAACCACTTGGTAAGGGGTCTTTCAGGTGAGCCGCAGCAGGTAAAGCAGCAATTACCGCCTGTCGCACTGTATTCGCCACTACGCCTTCTGTCAGCCCATAAATTGGCACTACCCGCCCAATATTTAGCGACTCAATCGAATCTCCTGGATTTGCCAAAACCTCTAGTTCTGGGTTATCCAGTGTCAAGCCGTATTTACTTTCTTTTACCAACCCACACGCCGCTAAAATACTACCTACTGGATAACGGCGTTTTAAACTTTCTTGCCAAGCGCGACTACTAAAGCGCGTACCTGCGTAAAAGCGACCAATTTTAATTTGACCACTATTATCTTTTACAACTAATTCTAAAATTGATAATTTCTGATTTTTAGGACTGGTAAAGCAGTTGCAACGCTTTACTGTCGCCACTATTGTCACCGTCTCACCCGCCTGTAACTCGCGGATATTCACCTGACGCGCATAATCAATGTGGTCACGAGGATAGTAGAAAAGCAAATCGCGGACGGTGTGTAAACCAAGCCTTGCCAAATTATCAGCTTTTTTAAAACCTATTTCTGGTAAATCGCTGAGTTTTTGCTCAATGTTCGGTGCAAGCCTCCGACTCACCTCAGCAACAATTGGAGATTTTGGGTCGCGCCTTTGGTGCGCTGGAAGCGCAACTTGAATTTTGGATTGATAAATTCTCCCCTGCTCCCCTGCTCCCATGCTCCTCTGCTCCCCCTGCTCTCCCTGCTCCTCTTGCTGTAGTTGTGAGAGATACCTACGAGTCTCTGCTACTAAATGTTGTCTTTCTTCAAGTGCTAGATGTGGATAACTAGCAAATTGCACCGCTAGTCCTTGCCAACGGCGGCGTTCAATTTGGGGTAAGCCTGTTGGGAATTTGCCCAAAGTTAGGCTAAGAAATTCACTGAAGCGGTATTCTCTGCCCACCAAGTCTGTAAAGCCGCGTTCGGCTTCTATTGCCAAGGCTTTGTGCAATCTTATCCAATCTGGTTTTTCATTAGTCATTGGTCAGCAGAGTTAGGAGTGAGGAGTGAGGAGTAGAGACGCGATTAATCGCGTCTCTACAGGAGTTAGGAATTAATAACTCATAACTCATAATTCATAACTCATAACTTTATTCAAACCAACTAGCACGCCATGCAGCTTCAGCTTCAGCGATCGCTCTTTCTCGATGTTTCTTTTGATACTCTCGTCCTAGCTTGTTTAGCTGAACTAAAATACTGCGAATTTGCCTGCGCTCAGATGAGAGTGTCACATCAGCAAATTCAATTTCTCCTAGCCGCAGGTTAATAGCCATAACTTGCGTTAGTCCAGAATCTTCTGACTGCTGCTCATTTTCAATTTCAATTACTAAGTTTAATAAGTTGGGTGGCCCTGGCATGACCTCACCAGACGCTTCTGATGCCGCCGCCGCAGCTGCTGCTAAAATCGGTTCTGGTAATTTTTTAGGTAATACCCCAGACTTTTGTATTAAAACATTAGCATCATGCGAAAGTTTTTTCAGTATCTCTTGCGTGACCTCTTCTAAGTTCTGTTGCCATTTTACTAGTTCTATAGGATTAGAGGTGTCGGCAGTGAAAGACTGAGAATTAGAAGTATCGAGAAGTCCAGAAAATAAAGAGGATGTTACTTCCTCATCTCCCTCATCCCCCTCATCCCCCTCATCTCCTCCAACTTCCTCACTTTTCATACAAGCAAGCAACTGCTCCGCAGCCACTTGCCCCAACTTGCGGATGGCTTGTTGCAATTGTTGACGCTGATTCAATGACAAATTCAGAAAGTTTTCAGGATACCCCTGAGTACAAAGGTGGTAACTCGCCAGAATCAACTGTTTTCGTACAGCTAGCCCCAAGGTGTTTAGATAACTAGCATAAGCGCTTTGTAGTTCTACTGCGATCGCCCGAATCGCTTCTTTTATTCCTGCAATATCCCGTTCAATTCGCTCGATTGCTCTTGCCATATCTTTTCGTTCTTGTCCATGTGAACTATTACATAGTACAAATGTACAAATATTTTAGGATAACTTTCCAGAGGATTTTAGATTTTAAATTAAATGCGATATTTCGCGTCTCTAATAAAAAAACACAGGTCAGGCTATTTGCTTGACCTGTCCTTTAAGCAGTTAGGAGTTAAAAATTATGAGTTATGAATTATCTTGTACAGACGCGATTAATCGCGTCTCTACTCAATACTCTTGTACAGACGCGATTAATCGCGTCTCTACTTACTGCCCATTTGTGCAGCAACTTCATCAGCAAAGCTAATTTCTTGCTTTTCAATGCCTTCGCCCAGTATATAGCGGACAAAGCGGGTCACTTGAATGTCTTCGCCTAGTTGCGCCTTCGCTTGCTTCAAGAGGTCTTCCACGGAAATACTTTGATCGCGAATGTAAGGCTGATCCAGCAAAGTCAGTTCTTTCAGGCGTTTTTCAATCCGTCCCTGAACAATTTTTTCTTTGATGTTATCTGGCTTGTTCGCCAAATCATCCTTGCCCATTTCAATGTCTTTTTCCTTTTGGGCAACTTCGGCGGGGATTTGGTCTACGTTCACATACTCGACATTTGGACAAGCTGCAACTTGCATTGCAGTATTCCGTGCCAAGGTTTGGAACTCTTGATTGGTAGCTGCTGACTCAGTTTGAGAACCCAGTTCTACCAATACACCAACTCGACCGCCAGTGTGAATGTAGCTGTCTACTACACCTTGCGTGTCTTCTGCTAATGCAAAATTGACAAAGCGACGCACTTGAATATTTTCACCGAGAGTGGCAATGGTTTGCTTGATGAATTCTTCTACAGTCGCATTTTCATTATCAATATAGGGTTGAACCAACAAAGACTCAACACTATCAGCAGTCGCTGCTTGCTTTGCTAGATTCTTAACTAAAGCTTTAAAAGCCTCGTTACGAGCAACAAAGTCGGTTTGGCAGTTTACTTCTATGAGTACACCCACTCGACCACCGGGCTGAATGTAAGTGTCTACTAGACCTTCTGCCGCAATGCGATCGCTTTTTGCCCCCGCCTTAGAGATGCCCTTTTTTCGTAGCCAGTCTGCGGCTTCTTCTACGTTCCCTTCAGTCTCTATCAGCGCCTTTTTGCAGTCCATCATGCCGGCACCAGTTTTTTGGCGTAGCTCTTGGACGAGTTTTGCAGATATTTCCGCCATGTTGCCTCAATTCCTAACTTGACCTCGAGTTGTAATCGCTCACGGGTGTTGAGTATTTCTATCTTACTCAGGGCTGGGGTAGAAAAAATAATGAAGTTATAAGGTATGACTTTTTTGCCTCTACCTTAGCCTACGATTTGCCGTTTTTCTAGGGCGGCTTGCTGCTAGTGTGCCAGCCACCGCCCTACTTCGGACAGTTCCTTGACCCCTGCTTTACTTATTCCTCTGTTTCCTCGTCGGGAATTACGGCGTCAGTATATTCGGTTTCTTCGTAGTCATCGTCATACTCGCTACCGTCGTAATCTTCGTAATCATCTTCAGCCTCAAGCTGACCGTGACGACCTTCATAAATGGCATCCGCCAATTTTCCGACTATCAGCTTAATTGACCTGATAGCATCGTCGTTTGCCGGGATGGGGATATCTACTACATCGGGGTCACAGTTTGTATCCAGCATGGATACAATTGGAATATTCAGCTTTTGGCATTCTTGAACTGCGTTATATTCCCGCCGTTGGTCTACAATTACCACGATATCGGGCACTTTCCGCATTGTTTTAATGCCGCCTAAGTATTTCTGAAGCTTCGTCATTTCCCGACGTAGCATTGATGCTTCTTTTTTCGGTAATAAATCTAGTGCGCCAGTTTCTTCACGGCGTTCTAAATCTTTCAGACGATCTACCCGTGTTTTGATGGTTGCCCAGTTGGTCAACATTCCGCCCAACCAGCGTTGGTTAATGTAGTGGGAACCACAACGGCTAGCTTCTTGGGCAATAATTCCAGCTGCTTGGCGCTTGGTGCCGACAAAAAGAAATTTCTTTCCTTGTTCTGCGTGCGATCGCATGTAGTTGTAAGCATTATCCATCAACTGGGCAGTTTGCACCAAGTCGATAATATGCACACCATTGCGGGAAGTATAAATGTAAGGAGACATTTTTGGGTTCCAACGCCGGGTCTGATGCCCAAAGTGAACCCCTGACTCCATCATTTGAGCCAATGAAACTACTGGCATATATTTTTCAACTCCGATTCGGGTTAAACCTCCATCCAAGTGCATTTCCCAACTGGGAAACACCCGAATTCTCAGATGTGCGAGATTAGTTAACTTTACTAGGTTAGCATATTCTGAATAGTTATAGTTGGTTGAGATGAGGGGCGAGAAAATAGCGTTCCCCACTCAACAACTGGACACGCCATAACGTTTTCATGTATGGCCTAAAATACTACTCGTTTCTTGCTGATAACGCTTGGGAGTTGTGTGTAACATTCGTTGAAACACAGATGTCATCTGACTCTGGTTACCAAATCCGGCTTCTGCGGCTACCTGTGCCAGCGATCGCTTTTGGTTTTGTAACAGTTGTTACCTATGGGCCATCACCGGGCAGGGCGATCGGTTTTTTTGGAACTTGGCTAGTTTATATCGTCGGTAGTCTGGCTTGTCTTTACTACAGCGTGCAGCAATTTTTATAGTTTAGGGATAACCCTGTGTCTTACTCAATAGTATCGGGGTCTACATTGAGCGATCGCAATCTTGCCTTTAATTGTTCTATCTGCAATTCTGCCTGTTCAGCTCGTTGACGTTCCTGTTCAGCTCGTTGACGTTCCTGTTCTGCCAGTTCTTCTGCTTGCTGTCTTGCTAAAATTTCCTGCCTTAAAGCCTCTACCAGTTCATCAGGTATCAGTAATTTTTCCTCTGTATCCTCTCTATAAAACCCAATTAGCCTTTCCTCAACTACCAAGCGTAGTTGTAAGGGTTCACTGCGTCCATCTTGTATAGATTCGTAAATTTCTCCTCGCAGACGATAGCCACGTAACTGTTGTTCCACCCACTCGCCTTTAGGGTCAAATAGCCAGTATTCTTTGACACCTAGTTGCTCATAGAGAGTCTTTTTGAAGATTTCGTCTTGTCCCTTAGTACTAAAGGATGTCATTTCAAAAATAACTATGGGTACTTGACCCTCTTCCCAAATTTTATAGTTGTCCCGACCGCCGGGTGCAACATCAAAAATCACCATCACGTCTGGGGCTACCCGCAACTTGGGAAAGCCTTGTGCATAGTAAAGAAATTGATTTCCCAATACTGTTGCCTGACGATTTGCTAGATACTGTTTCAGGACTTCTAAGGTAGTTAATAAAGCATAAAGGTGATCGTAAGTTTCTGCCACTGGTTGACTATCAGCACTGGGGTAGAAGATATCTGATTCGACACTAACAGGTAAAGTAGCGGTCATGGTTGTAAACTCAGTGCTACAAGATTATTGTAGAGCAAGCTTAGTTTTCCCTAATTTGGAATGTGCAAGCTTTTCAAAACATATACTAAAAACGGGTTAGAGCTTTAGTTCTAAAATCCCTAATAGATTAACAGGCAAAATTTTCTTTGCCCAGGCAAAAGTCCAGCAATCAGTCGTTTTGAGTATAATCAAATTTTTGGGTGTTCTTCTCTGCTTTGTCAACAAAATTAGAGTTGTACAACTCCTTGGGATTTTGAGGTATCTGAGCCTCACATCTCTATTATCTTCCAGAGAGTCGAACTGTTTTATTTATACACGAAAAAGCGCTTGAGAGTTTTGCTCACTCAAGCGCTTCCCCGTAAAAGCTTATACCAGCTCACTCGTTTGATGCAACATTTGAAATCTGCAACACTCCCTTGGCAGGGAGTATTGCGGGGATAACTTGTGACAAACATGTGGTGAAATGGTATCACTCCTTGCACTAACTAAGAATATCTCTTTTGCAAGAATACGGGGGATCTGGTGAGTGACAGTTTATGAACTGAACACTAGTTAAAAACGACTCACCATGAATGGTAACTAACAAGACAAAGCACGATTGTACCAATTTTCTAAGTATAGTATAAAAACTTATAGTTTATTAGCTATCGCCTACCACTGAGTGCAGTTTTAAAATGTGCAGCAATTAGCAGCATACATCTTTCAAAATTGGCAGCAAATGAACCGGAAAGCATCAGTAGAAAATTGCTATCGAGTAAGCCAGATAAGTTTTTGATCTTGGCATCGAAGCGATTTGGAGGGGAATAAATTATCAGATACTCAATGGATAGAAGTACTCTTTAGAGGATGGCAAGCTAAGAACAAATGTTCGACCCAAGCAGATTGAAAAGTTTGGGTTAGGTATCTTATATCTCTTAGCAAACGGCGACATCCAACCCTTCCGCATAGTGTAGGCGGTTACTTCCTTCGTTGAAGCAAAACACAGCTTTTTCACTGACGATTTCCGCGATATTCAAAATGATTTAGCATGTTTATATAAAAACAACAGAGGCGGATTATGGGTAAGATTTAAGAATTTACTATACCTGTGCCTCATCTAGATAGACGTTTCACCCTTGGTTATAATAGCCGCTCTCCTACAAGCAAACGCCTTAACCTGGCGTCTAAGTGTGTGGTAAGATTGCCTGGAACAGAGGTTTTATCTGAGTTGGAATCTCGTATAAATTGCAAAGGTCAAGCTGACCGATTGTTAACCACGATACTTTTCCTATAGATTTGGAAAATATACAACAAGGCTGGTGACGAACTGAGTGGAATTTGTAGATGAATATCTAGGATTTGCTACCAGAACTTAACCAACTTCCCACAATTTTGACTTTTATTTTACTTTTAGGATAGACACATGAACGATAAGCTGATGCTAATGATTCCAGGCCCAACCCCGGTGCCAGAAGCTGCCTTACTGGCATTAGCCAAGCATCCGATTGGACACCGCACCAGTGAATTTAGCAATATATTGGCAGAGGTGACGGAAAATCTTAAATGGCTGCACCAAACTCAAAGTGATGTACTAACGCTGAATGTGAGTGGTACGGGTGCTGTAGAAGCGGGAATAATTAATTTTCTCTCTTCAGGCGATCGCATTTTAGTTGGTTCTAATGGTAAATTTGGCGAACGCTGGGTAGAAATAGGTCAAGCCTACGGTTTGAATGTAGAAGAAGTTAAGGTGGAATGGGGAAAACCCTTAGACCCCGCAGTATTCGCCGAAAAACTCCAAGCAGATACTCAAAAGCAAATTAAAGCCGTAATCATCACCCACAGTGAAACCTCGACGGGTGTTTTGAATGATTTAGAAACCATCAACCGCCATGTAAAAGAACACGGTGAAGCTTTAATTATCGTTGATGCTGTCACTAGCTTGGGTGCGTTCAATCTACCTGTGGATGCTTGGGGCTTGGATGTAGTAGCGTCCGGTTCCCAAAAAGGTTATATGATTCCGCCGGGATTGGGTTTTGTCTCTGTCAGCCCCAAAGCTTGGGAAGCTTACAAAACTGCGAAGCTACCGAAATATTATTTGGATTTAGGCAAATATCGCAAAGCCACAGCCAAAAATACAACTCCATTTACTCCGCCTGTGAACTTGATTGTAGCGTTACACACCACGTTGCGAATCATGAAAGAGGAAGGTTTAGAGTCAATATTTGCTCGACACGAACGGCTGAAAAATGCTACCCGCGCCGCCATTCAAGGGTTAAATTTACCCCTGTTTGCAGCAGATAGTTCCGCTAGTCCGGCGATTACATCTGTCGCACCACAAGGAATTGAACCGGATAAGATTCGGTCATTCATGAAAAAACGCTTTGATATTGCCCTAGCAGGTGGTCAAGACCATTTGAGTAATAAGATTTTCCGCATTGGTCACTTGGGCTTTGTGAGCGATCGCGATATTCTTAGCTGTATAGCATCCTTAGAAGTTACCCTAAGCGAACTTGGCTACGAAGACTTCACCCCTGGATCTGGTATAGCGGCAGCAGTTAGAGTGTTTACACAATAGTCATTGGTCATTGGTCATTGGTCATTGGTCATTGGTCATTGGTCATTTGCAAAGGACAAAGGACAAATCAAAAGAGCGAGTTGATAATAAAACTTCGCTCTTTTAATTTGTATATAAATGAGTAAAAACAGCCAAAGTTAATAAACGTATATATCGACCTTTGCACAAGGTAGAGTGAGTGTGATACGTCCCAATTCTCATAAATTATACCAAGTTGCTCTAAATAGTATTATTTGCTCTGGAGACAGTCGGATACCTTATTTGACCCCAAACAAAACTAAATTTGGCAACTTAGCATGATACTAAATTGGTATAAATAGTATTCTTTCAGATTCTGATAACAGCCTTTTGGTAGAGACTTTTAATTTAAAATCCAAAATCCAAAATCCAAAATTATTATGACTTTTGACTCTTTTACCCTGAGCGCAGCCGAAGGGTGACTTTTGACTTCCCCAAAGGGGCTGACCTATGCCGTCTCCAGCCAATCATAAATTTGGTCTAATTGCTCTAGAGTAATCAAACCATACTGCCAAAGAATCATTGCCAAAGGGCCTGGGTCTTGCTCCCGATGCCGAAGCGCCACCGCCAGCGATGCTGTGGAAATTGCCAAATCTTCTTGCAAAAAATTAATCAGTCGAGAATATTTTGATGGTGCCATTTGTGTCTCACCTCCTTGTGCAGAATGTATTGTCATATATCAGTTCACCATTGCTTGGTAGCCAGTAGCCAGTATTTTATCTGTCACTTTGCCGTTATCGGCCATACACCCCAGCAGACTTTTTTTGATTTGGCTTTAACAGAGGCAAATCATAGAAACTCTGAAAAATAGAAATTTTCGTACAAATTATCTGCTCAATTTTCAAGCAGTATTTTTATTTAGTTAAATTGGCTCCATTTTGTTTACTTTTGTGCGTTATTTAATTACATAAGTAGTAACAAAGATTTCATAGCCTATACTCTCTTATTGGCGACTATTTACACTTACGCCCAAGGGAATATTTTTGCCAAACCTTAAGACTGCGATTTCAGGTTGGAGACAGTAGAATTTTACATTATTACCACAGTTTTTAAATAGTAGCGTTACAGATGGATTTTTACCATAGGACGTGCCATTTTTTACAAAAAAAATATAGATTCCGATAGTATAGGCTCTGAACAGAGCAATCATCCAAATCTTTATCCCTGCAAAGCACCGAAGTCTCAAGGCTCAATTTTGACAATATCGCCCACTTTCAAATTCAACTCGGCAGCTCTGCCAGAGCGAAGTTCAATCACCTTATCGATTGGTGTATTGGGCCCATAGGTAGGACAAGGATCACTTGCACAAGGAGGTGCAGCAGCCTGAATATATTTAACGACTCCGTTTTGTAAAAATACCATATCCAAGGCCACAGGTACATTCTTCATCCAGAAACTAACTGGTTGTGGTGAAGGGAACCCAAACAACATCCCCCGGTCATCTGGCAAAGCTGGTCGATACATCAACCCCATAGCTTGCTGTTGTGGTGTCTGCGCCACTTCTAACTGAATGATTGTGCCATTAGGAACAATGGCTTTAGCAGAAATTGGTAGTTTTGACCTAAACTTTCTGCTGCTGGAGTTTGAGAAGCAGATGTGGGGCTGGGAGGTTTAGCTGTTGTTGGCACAGAACAGCCCATCAGGAAAATACTCAGCAACATTGAGAGCAAACTTAGTCGATGAGTCATAATTATTTTTTATTTTGTAATTTAGATTTCAATTTTACAGAATTTAAGCTAGAAAACTCACGGATTTTATTCGTCCCTTCAGGGGGCCGCTCATAGCGTTGCCATGCCGTTGGCGCAGCGTCTCCAAGAGTTGGCTTTAGGCTACGCTATCTGCCTCCTATCTTCTTTTGTAAACTTCCGTCACAGTATACTAAGATTCTCTCAAAACGTATCCTACGCCTCGCACCGTTTGAATGAGGCGCTTTTGTCCTTCATCTTCAATTTTTAGGCGCAAGTAGCGGATGTACACTTCAATTACATTCGACTCGCCCAGAAAGTCATAACCCCAAACATTTTCTAAAATTTGTTCGCGGGTTAATACCTCACGGGGATGTTCCATTAAGAATTTTAATAGTTCAAATTCCTTCATTGTTAAGTCAATTGTCCGTCCGCTATGTATGGCACGGCGAGTTGCTATATCTAAAATTAGCTCCCCAAAGCGTAACTGCTCCGTGGTATCCAAATCAGGTTTTAAGTAGAGCCGAATCAACTTCAAAAAGTCTTCTGAGCGATAAGGCTTGAGGATGTAATCATCCGCTCCTGCTTCTAGACAAGCTACACGATCATCGACTGTATCCCTTGCCATTAAAATTAACACAGGCGATCGCATACCAGTGCTTCTCAGATTTTTGCACAATGAGAGTCCTGATTCTCCTGCTAGCATCCGGTCTAAAACAATTAAAGCAGGTTGGCGATCGCGGCAGTGTTGTAAGCCACTGGTCGCATCATGAGCCAAAATTGATTCATAGCCGGCTTCTTGCAAATCACAAGAAAGCTGATTTGCTAGGCTCTCATCGGTTTCAATCACCAAAACACAGGGACTTGGAGCAACTGTCATAACAATTTGGGATATTGGATTTGGGATTGTAAAGATATTCCAGAGAAAATCTTTACATCAGTTATAAAGTGCAATTACGAGTTTTTAGTGATGGAGCAATCCTGATTTGACACGCTGCTAAGAATCTTTTAGCACGTTCAGGTGTCACCCATCTAATTCTGGGATGCAATCTTAATAACTAAATCCAAATACCATCCTTACACCAGTAATTCTGGAAGGAAATCACCGAACTGGGTAGTGGAGAAGAGGAAAATGGGGAAAAAAGGGTAAAAATAACTCCCAACTCCCAACTCCCAACTCCTAACTCCTAACTCCTAACTAAGGCAATTCTACCGAAGTTGGTTTAGCGATATGTGGTAAACCCCAACCTAATTTTTCTCGGAGAATTCGGAAAAACTCAGGCGGTTGCAGGCGAATAAATCGAACACTATATTGCGATCGCTCCATATATACTCTATCTTCTGGTAGTACATAGCAGCCTCCATTACCATCCACCACCATTACCAGCCGAGGAATGTTGACTGGGTAAATGTTGACCGATTCAGTATCTGGAAATACTAATGCTCTAGAAGCTAGGGAATGGGGACAAATGGGTACTAGCTGTAAAACAGGTACGCCAGGGGTGATAACTGGGCCACCAGCACTCAATGAGTAAGCTGTAGAACCAGTAGGCGTAGAAACAATTACACCATCTGCTGCAATATCTACTGCTGCATGACGCCCTATGGCAATTTCAAAATGGCACATAGATGTCAAAGGTTCGCGGTGTAGTACCATTTCATTCAAGCAGAGGGCTTCCCAAAGCACTGCTTCTCCCCGAAATACTTTGACGGTGAGCATGGCTCGTTCTTCAATTTCATACTCACCCGCCATTGTCTGTTCTAGTGCTTGGGGCAATTGATTCAGGAAGGTTTCTGTCAAAAATCCCATGTGCCCAGTATTCACTGTTAGCAGTGGAATACCACAGGGGGCCACCTGACGGGACGCTGCTAAAACAGTACCGTCTCCTCCTAATACCACTGCAAACTCCATATCCGAGTCAAAACCAGGGGGCGTTAGACCGTCAATGGGGGTGTGGCATACAGGACTATCCGGGTTAGAGTAGCCCAATATTCCACCGATACTCGATGTGACACACACATCCCAACCGGCTGCGGTTAGCTTGTCTTTCAACTCGATAGCGACACGGCCCGCTATCGGTTTAACGTCATTGTAGATAATGCCTGCTTTCGGCACACTCAAATATCCAAGTTTAGGCGATGCTCTTTATTATGTAATCCTTACACATTTTGGTCATGTAGTCATTAATCTAGAGTCAAATATCCAGAGTCTAGAATTTAACGACTAATGTCTGTTTTGTAATGACTATTGACTATTGGCTTTTGAAGACTCTTTAAAAGGAGTTTTTTTAGGTTTCTGCTTTTTATTTTTATTTTTCTGGTAATCTAACTCTTTGAGCTTCTTCATTATTCGGCTGAAGTACTCTTGTAGATAGCTTTCTAGGGTTGTGGTTTGTTGCGGATCTAAGCCAAAAACTTTGTATACATCATCCATTGAAGCATTTAACTCTTTACCACTAGCCAATACTTCTGTAAATGCTAGCCTGTCTGCAACGTTCCATCCCCACTGAAAGAACCGCATTAAGCCCCGCACAGCACGTAGCAAGGTTATTGGCATTCGCGTTACTCTGGCATCTTTTCCAGATAAACGTTCGCATAGGTTGATGATTTCTTCTGCACTCCAAGCACGAGTACCGACTACAGGAAAAGCTTGGTTTTGCGTTTCGGGTACACTCAATGCACGGATTGCAAACTTAGCAATGTCCTGAGTATCCATATAGGCGATGGGAGAAGAATTACCAGTTACCCAAACTGGCTGTGATTCCAGAATGGGAATCCCGTACTGACCGATTAATCCTTGCATGAACCCAGCTAGCCGCAAGATGGTATAATTCAAGCCTGACTCAGCCAAGAAGAGTTCTGTACATCGCTTAATTTCCATTAGCGGCACTTCTGGGTATTTATCAGCATCTAATATCGAAAAGAAGATAAAACGCTCTACACCTGCTGCTTTTGCTGCTTGAATCAATGCTACTTTACCGTCCCAGTCCACTTGTTTGATACTCAGTGAATCTGTAGGACGAGATGTTGACGCATCAATAACTTGGGTTACACCAACTAAAGCTTCGGCTAAGGTATCGGGGTAACGCAAATTTCCGGGTACGAGTTCTGCACCCCATTCTTTGAGAAAAGCTGCTTTTTTACTGCTTCGGACAAGACAGCGTACTTTATATCCCTCATCGATTGCACGACGAGCCACTTGTCTTCCTAAGGTGCCAGTGGCACCGACGATTAATAATGTCATGAGGGTTGTAATAAATTTTAATGTTTTATGAAAAGAATGTTATCAGAATAACCTATGCAAACAAAACTTTACATCTTTTCTAAGAAAATCGTTTGTTATGGACAGACTCATGGGAAAATTGCTGTCCGTTTACCGGACAAGCTTTTTTTCATTTCGATCAAAAAGGGAGTGGGGAGTGGGGAGTGGGGAGTGGGGAGTGGGGAGTGGGGAGTGGGGGATGAGGGAGCAGGGGGAGCAGGGGGAGCAGGGGAAGAATAACTCCTAACTCCTAACTCCTAACTCCTAACTCAGCACTCAATTATTCTTCTGTGCCTTGAATTTTTAGTAACAACGCGCCTAAGCCCCAGCCTACGAAGATTAAACCGAAGGACAATAGAGCTGCATTCAAAAGTTCGCCGCCCATTGGTGTGATTCTCCTTATGCAAATTAGTGTGTGTAAACTAGGTCTATCAGAAGCTCTTAAATTGTTGCTGTAGAATTAGACCTGTGTAAATAATCTTAAACTAGTTTAGCAAGTAATCCCTACTCGTTTGGGGGGCAATCCCTACTATAGAGCGGGAGAACAAGGGATAGCGGGAAAGTTTAATGATAATAATTATGAATAAATTTTATGTATCAAAATAATTTCGATAATTTAGTGAATTTTAGCAAAAATAATCGCCCGCGTTTGGCGTTGACGTTGGGAGATCCGGCGGGAATTGGGCCGGAGGTGATTTTGAAAGCTTTAGCAGAACCGGAAATTAGTAAAAAATATGACGTGACAGTGGTGGGAAACCGGGATTTGCTGGGACAAACTTATCACAAACTGAATTTAATCGAGAATTTAGCACCTTTGGTAAATCCAGACGAGTTGTCAGTTATTCATGTGCAGTTAGATGGGGAAATTAAAGATCAAATTATTGCCGGAATAGGTAATGCAGCCAGTGGTGCGGCTAGTTTTGCCTATATGGAATGTGCGATCGCTCAAACACTTGCTGGTAAATTTGATGCTATTGTCACGGGGCCGATCGCTAAATCTGCTTGGAAAGCCGCAGGATATAATTATCCAGGGCAAACGGAACTTTTGGCGCAAAAGTCAGGTGTTGAGCGTTTTGGGATGTTATTTGTGGCGCGATCGCCCCATACTAATTGGACACTCCGCACCTTACTAGCTACCACACATATACCTCTACGTCAAGTAGGTGATACATTGACACCGCAGTTGCTGACACAAAAATTGGATTTGTTGGTGGAGTGTTTGGAGAAAGATTTTGGGATAGAAAATGGGAGAATTGCGATCGCAGGTTTAAATCCCCACAGTGGCGAACAGGGACAACTTGGACATGAAGAACAAGATTGGTTAATTCCCTGGTTGGAGCAAGAGCGGCAAAATAGACCACAATTACAGCTAGATGGGCCAATACCGCCAGATACGATGTGGGTTAAACCTGGTCAAGCTTGGTATGGAAATTCTTTAGTACAAAATCCTGCTGATGGCTACTTGGCACTTTACCACGATCAAGGCTTAATTCCTGTGAAGCTGATGGCGTTTGATCGGGCAGTTAATACTTCTATAGGTCTTCCTTTCGTTCGGACTTCACCAGATCATGGAACAGCATTTGATATTGCGGATAAGGGAATTGCTGATGCTACGAGTATGAAAGCAGCGATACATTTAGCTGCTGAGTTGGTTAATCAAAGATTGGCGGTGAGAAAACTATGAATTATTTCATGATTTATAACTAAACTTGTCCAAATAATCATGGAAGTGCAACCAAAAGAAATTAGGAATTATCTGACAGTAGATGGAAAAAATATTTTTGATGAGTGGCTTGATTCTCTGCGAGATAGAAGAGCAAAAGCTAAAATAAGAGCCAGACTTGACCGAGTTGAAGATGGTAATTTAGGTGATTGTAAGTCAATTGGATAAGGTATTTTTGAATTTAGAATCGACTATGGGCCAGGCTACCGCATATACTTTGGACAAGAAGGTATAACAATTATTATTCTTTTATGTGGTGGAGATAAAAGTACTCAGAAACAAGATGTTGATAAAGCTCAGGAATATTGGAAAGACTATAGGAGTAGAGATAATGCCTAAAAGTGCAAGCTATCACGAAGGACTAGTTAAACATCTCCAAGATCCATTAGAAGCAGCATCTTATATCGAAGTACTTCTAGAAGAGGGCGATCCTAAAATGTTAGGAAAAGCGCTCAAAAATGTGATTGAGGCACAGGGTGGAATTGAGCAGTTTCCAGCGCCAGTTAAGCAATGCTATGAGCAACTCGACTTGATGTTATCTGAGCAAGGAGAAATTGAATTTTATTGTCTGAAGAAATTACTCGAGGCATTGGGATTACAGCTAGCAGTAACAGTGAAGTCAGTATGAGGTGATTTTTTAAAGACAGTTTAAATCGCTCAGTCTTATACCTTACCAATTTATTTTTACAATTTATAAATTGCCTCTCGAAGTTATTTACTAATTTCGAGTGAAGCTAATTTGCATATCCCAGTCATTCACTAGTTGTTTGTCTGGGTTTTTTTGTTTCCTCATGTTGGAAGCTGTCATTTAACAGTATATATAAAAATTCTAATTTATTACTTTAACTCTTTGACTCTTTGACTCTTTGACTTTATCATCGAACCTATTCTTGTATCGCTGATGTCACTCTATATTAAATCTTTGTAACTTGCGCTCCCATCGGAAATACAAACTTTCTCCATCCACCTCGTCTGTCTCTTCACTTTCATCAATGAGGTCTTGGTTTTTCTCCTCTAATTCGCGCATATACTGCCTGAGTATACCCCCAACAGCGATCGCTCTACTTTTATGCAGTTGACGGGTTAACTCTAAAAACCATTCTCTATCACCCACCAAATCTGACTCTTTCACCTGATACTTGAGAATTTCTGGGATGAGTAGTGATGGGTTATGATGCTTTGCGATCGCGCTAGTATGAACAATTGGCTGGTAATCAATCCGTAAGCACTGCTGCCACTTTGTATCAACGCCCCAAAGTAACGCAAGTTATACGATCAAGCCTCAGTAAAAGTATTTAGGGAAATATAGCGGTTCCAGTTGAGTGAGGTACAATAACCCCACCCCCAACCCCTCCCCGCCCTCAATTCGCCACGATTTTATGCAAAGCTGTACTTAGCTAACTACAAAATTCACCAACTTTCCAGGCACGACAATTACCTTTTTAATCTCCTTACCTTCGATGTAACGTTGGGCAATTTCTGATTCACGGGCATATTTTTCCAACGCTGCTTTATCTGCTTTTGCTGGTACTTGAATCGAGCCGCGAGTTTTGCCCATAATTTGAATCACTAAAGTGATTTCATCAGCTACCAAAGCAACAGGGTCAAATGATGGCCAAGTTTGAGTGTGAACTGAATTACTTTCACCCAATAAATGCCACAATTCATCAGCAATGTGTGGTGCAAATGGTGCTAGCAATACTACCAAAGTCCGAATACCTTCTGCGTAAATTGGTGAATTTTTACCGTCAGCATCAGTTAGGGCGTTACTTAACTTCATCAATTCTGAAATAGCTGTATTGAATTGATATTCGTCTTCAACGTCTTCTGTCACCGCTTGAATAGCCGTGTGAATCGCCCGCCGCAATTCCTTTTCTGCCTTAGTTAAATCAGCGAGTTGGGCTTGCTTACGGGATACCCCAGCTGCAATATAATCTGTCACCAAACGCCAAACCCGATTTAAAAAGCGGAATTGTCCTTCCACATCAGCTTCATCCCATTCCAGGTCTTTTTCTGGCGGTGCTTTGAATAAGATAAACATTCGCGCTGTGTCTACACCGTATTTGGCAATTACATCTTCTGGCGCTACACCGTTACCCTTTGATTTAGACATGGTGGCGTAGAGACGTTGCAATGGTTCACCTGTATCAGGGTCGCGGGGGTCGGCTGAATTTACCAGATTAGAAGGAATCCATTTATCTTTGCCGCCCTTGTTGGGATTTAGGTAAGTTAAACCCTGTACCATACCTTGAGTTAACAGGCGTTGGAAGGGTTCATCAAAGTTCAATAATCCTCTGTCCCGGAGTACCTTAGTAAAGAACCGCGAATACAACAAATGTAAAATTGCGTGTTCAATCCCACCCACGTACTGATCAACTGGCATCCAGTCATTAATCTTACTGGAATCAAAAACCTGTTGTTCATTTTTAGCGTCAGGGAAGCGCAAGAAATACCACGAAGAATCAATAAAAACGTCCATCGTGTCAGCTTCTCGTTTGGCTGGAGTGCCACAAGTTGGACAAGGTACATTTACCCAGCTTTCCAACTGAGCCAAGGGTGAACCGCCACGTCCACTAAATTCTACCTCTTCCGGCAATTGTACTGGTAAATCTTTGTCGGGAACTGGCACTATTCCACAGTTAGGACAGTGAATTACAGGTATCGGTGCGCCCCAGTAACGCTGCCGCGAAATTAACCAATCCCGCAAGCGATATTGCACCCGCACTTTACCAAAACCTTGTTGTTGGGCGTATTCAATTATCGCTTGTTTGGCATCGGTGGAAGTCCTACCAGTAAAAGACCCAGAATTAATTAAAATTCCTGGTTCAGTGTATGCCTGGTTATATTCAATTTGGATGAGTTGTGTGACTCCATCAATTTCTGATGTTGGAGTTAAGTCAAAACCTGCAACATCATCTGGGGAAGCGATGACAAAATCAACTGGCAAGTCGTAATTTTTAGCAAACTTAAAATCTCGGACATCGTGGGCTGGTACACCCATCACTGCCCCAGTACCATACTCATACAGTACATAGTCAGCAATCCAAATCGGCACTTCTTCCCCTGTAAATGGGTTAATTGCCACCCCACCAGTGGAAATACCCCGCTTCGGTTTGTCTTCAGAGGTACGTTCCAACTCACTTTGATTGGAAACCTCTTTAATAAAAACTTCTACCGCCGCTTGTTGTTCTTTTGTGGTGACACGCTTTGTTAAGGGATGTTCTGGTGCTAAAACCAGGTAGCTGACACCATAAACGGTATCTGGACGTGTGGTGTACACGGCGATTTTTTCATCTATCCCAACGATGGGAAATTCCAAGTAAGCGCCTGTGGATTTGCCAATCCAGTTTGCCTGCATCAATTTGACGCGTTCCGGCCAACCTGTTAACTTATCCAAGTCATTGAGTAATTCTTCGGCGTAATCGGTAATCTTAAAAAACCACTGCCGCAACAATTTGCGCTCAACTATTGCGCCACTGCGCCAGGAACGTCCTTCGTTATCAACTTGCTCGTTTGCCAATACAGTTTGGTCAATGGGGTCCCAGTTTACTGCTGCTTCTTTTTGGTAAGCTAACCCCGCTTGCAAAAACTGCAAGAAAATCCATTGCGTCCACTTGTAATAATCTGGTGAACAAGTAGCAAGTTCACATTCCCAATCAATGGATAAACCAAGACGCTGCAATTGTTGCCGCATCTGGGCCATATTCTGATAAGTCCACTTTGCTGGCGGTACACCACGGTCAATGGCGGCATTTTCTGCTGGCAAGCCAAAGGCATCCCAACCCATTGGATGTATTACTCGATACCCTTGCATTCGTTTAAGACGGGCAATCACATCGGTAATGGTATAATTACGGACGTGACCCATGTGTAGGCTGCCCGATGGATAAGGGAACATAGAAAGAGCGTAGAATTTTGGCTTGTTGCTAGCTGTGGGCGTTTTATCTAAGCCAAGTTCTACCCATGTTTTTTGCCATTTTTCCTCAATTGCTGCTGGGTTATATCGAGAATCAACAGAATCACGTATTTCCAATGGTTTCATACCTGTTACACTTTACTTCTACTAATTTTCTAGTATTTGAACCTTACTAGTATATTTGAGCCACTATATTGAGGGAATTATCTGTCTAGTAATTTTCTAATTTAATTTACAAAATCAATTTACTATTTCTTTCTACTCCCTATTTGTATCTATCTTATATCTCTAAAGTTCAACAAGTTGAGGTATATAGGACATAAAAAAGTCCCTAAGCTTAGGATGCTGGGGACTAGATGTGTTATGGTTCTAAACTGATTTACTGGGTTAACAGTCCAATCGCCATTTCAAGGTGCATTTTAGCCTTGTGCAAGTTAAGCAAATTCTCTTGGTCGTATCTGTCAGGATAGCTCATAGCTTTGCCTTCCATCGTCAGCTTGATCAGCGCTGCTTGCTCATCAGTAGGTGAATTCATCTCATCTACAACCCCTTCAAGGAATTGAATAACGCTAAAACCTGGTGACTTCAACCCTCTTCCCTGTCTTAGTTGAGCAAGTGCTATCTGTGGGAATGCCATCAATGTGACAATCCAACTAGTTTTGTAGCCTCCATTCCCGGTAGGCTTTAATCCGTAACGCCTACACAAGTCTCTCAACTCAGCAGTGGTTTTGATTTCGAGTTCTGCACGTGTGAACATAAAATAGAATTACCCATTTGTAAAAGTGGTATCGGTAGGTAACAACTTTCCACGGTCTATTGCCTACCGTTTAAACACTCTAATGGTTTGTCTCCACATCACTCAAGCTATATTTACATCTCTCAATAATGCCTAACCCTAAAGGTAAACCTGAAAATTTAGAACCGATTAAGTCTGATAGAGAGAAACCTTTGCCAGAAAAACTTAGTTTCAGAGTTACCAAGGAAATGAAAGAAGAAGTGCAGCAACAAGATAACCCTCCTGAATTCTGTAGAGAAGCTATTCAAGAGAAGTTAGACAGGAATAAGGGCAAGAGTAGTACTTAATTGCTTAACTATTAATCTGAGTAAATAAAAATACCTCTAGAATTAATATCTAAAGGTATTCACTATGATAGGTTTTTATTGCTGTCGATTCAGATGGTTAAATCAAATATAAAATTTTCTGATTTGGTGCGGGTTTTTGTTTACGGCACACTCAAACCCGGTGAAGCTAACTACAAAAGATACTGTGCTGGCAAAGTAGTTGATGTCAAAAGAGCCTTTGTACAAGGCAAATTGTTTGCTTTGCCAATGGGCTACCCAGCGATGACGCTAGGAGATAGCCAAGTTCAAGGATATTTACTATCTTTTTCCAACCCAAGGATTTTAAATGAACTAGATGTGCTGGAAGATTACCAGCCCAATAGACAACCACCAGAAAACCTCTATAATCGACAAATTATCGAGGTTTATGAGCCACAATCGCTCTCTTATAGTTGGGCTTGGGTTTATTTAATGACTCTAGACCGAGTTAACCAATTAGGAGGCTTCCTCCAACCTGATGGCTGGTGGAGTGGCTATGGTTTAACCGCAAAGTAATTATCTGTGAACTGTTAATGCAATTAGTTTATGTCCTGTTTGGTGTCATGGCGTTGCGGCTGCACCGGATAGATTGGATTTTCTGGAGAAGCTACTGCTGCTTTCGGAATTTCAATTACCGGGTTATTTAGTCCCACCATCAACGGGGAAGGTGGAATTATCGACGCTGAGGATGTTTGTATCGGTTCTGTTTGTGGTCGTTGTGCCAGTTGCGGCGCTCTCGAACCAATAGGTACTAAACCAGATACTGCACCGATGACACAAGCAGCAACGGCTGCACTTCCCGCCATCCAGTTTAAACGGGAACGGCGGCGCAAACGTGTCAATACTTGCTCAACTGTTGCTTCTGGTGACTCTTGGGTTGTTGGGACTGGGAGAGTCCGCAAGCCTTGGCGCAGCTTTAAAAGTCGGGCATACAAGCATTGAACTGAGGCATCATTTGCCAGCCATTCTTCTACTTGCTTGCGTTCTGTGGCTGTGACTTCACCATCGAGATAAGCACTCAATAACTCGAAGCGATCGCGCTTCACCATATCCATAAGACCCGTTGATTCATTGGTATGATTGGCCATTCCATCTGACAAATCTTGAGGAAGTTGCAAAGGAGAACGGTCGGAAAACTGAGAATCAGTAGTCATCTTAACATTATTACCAATTCATACACGGGTAAACTGGGCGGGAAATTCGGAGAAATTAGCCAATTTTCCTCCTAAGGACAGAAGCAATCTACGTTGTGGGAATTCTTAATCTATGCTTAAATTCTGCCATTGGGCAGAGGCAAGATACTGTAAGTTAGGAATCTAGATAATTCTGCAAGTGAGCTTGCAGCCTTGTTCTAGCTCTGGCTATTCTTGACTTTACAGTTCCTAAGGAAACTCCAGTTATTTCGGCAATTTCTTCATAAGCCATGCCTTCGATTTCTCTGAGGACAATGGTAGTACGAAACACCTCTGGTAAATCCGCGATCGCTTCTCGCAGTTGCTCGTAAAATTCTCTAGTTGTCAGTTCTTCTTCAGGCCCTGGAGTATCGCCAGCGATTTCCCAATCCATCTCGCCATCCTCTAACGAACGCGGAGCATCCAGTGACAAAGGACTCATTACCCGCTTGCGTTTCCGCAACTCGTCATAAAACAAGTTGGTGGCAATGCGGCTTAACCAGCCCCGAAATTTGGCAGGCTCTTGTAATCGGTTAATATTCCGATAGACTCGAATCCAAACTTCTTGAGCCAAATCGGCTCTGTCAGCCCAATCTGGAGCCAGGTGATATAGAACTCTATCAACTTGACTTTGATAGCGGCGTAATAGTTCTGCAAACGCAACACGATCTGGTCGCAGTCCCGCTTGACAACGCAAAATTAAATCGTGGTTAGGGAGTTTGTCAACTTGCACTGATGCTTCTGGATACTTTGCATCAATCGTTGACCAGGATACAGAGATCGACTGACTCATAGATCATACTGGCTCTAAATCATCCCTATCTATTAGACCTGCTAATGGGACAGAAGTTCCATGCTAAGGTGACGGATTTCTGACTGGAACACTGAGGCAGACAATTTTGGCTACATTTATAGCAATAAGGAGGGCCACTTTTTCCTTATACTGCTGGCATAGCTGCCCAAAACCCATTAATTAATAAAAGCGCGGCAATATGCACATTTTAGTATTTTTCGCAACTGGGTATATACGCTTGATAAAAATAATTAAATCTGGTTATAAGGATGAAGATAAAAATTTTGTAATTCAAGCTTCTTGATACCTTTAAAGTTCAGGTATTAATTTCTGGAAGTTGGGTTGCTGTAGTGACTATAATGGTGATTTATTTTTTTGGTTTTGTTACCAGAATCGTTGCTGATTGTTCTGGTTGTAACCCATAGGTAGCACCATTATGTTGCTCTAGTACGCGAACTTGAAAAAGGAAATTAAGGGAAAATGTAATTGTGACTGCTAACAATAGTTTTTCAAACATGGTTTTTCTCCCACATACACCACTAATCATTGATTGCTACATTTCAAAAGTTGCACCAGAAAGTCTAAGTATTGGCTTACAACCCCCAGAAATTGGGAGTTTTGCTGCTGGGACAATTTGCATAGTTTTAGTTTGCCCAGAGGTGTTGGCAGATTTATAACGGAAATGATAAGTATTGATAAATTTTTGATAATCGGATGATGAACTCATCCAATTGCTCGGCTGGATATGTCAGGGATAAACAATAGGCGATGGCAATGGTAAGAAATGAATCTGTAGGGCGGATGGTAATGTTGCTCTGTTTTGGCACAGCATTTTTATCTTTAGCTGTCCATTGGCGCATTACTACGGCAGAACGGCAGTCTGATAAGTCTGCATCTACTGCGATGCGGCGAGATTCTACCCTAACCAATCCGAAGGGAAGCCGCCCAGAGGGAGTCTACAAGAATCTTTCCCAAGTGAGTTTAGGGGAAATTGCACTGGGTGCATCTGTGCCACCTGATGAAGTTGCCCAAGGCTCAACTGCTCAGAGGGCGTTTACACCAAAGTCCTCTGCTATTAAGCCTCAAAGTAAGTCGGAAATAATTAAGAAAAATGTAGCGAAAGCAACTACTCGCAGGGCTTCTACACTAAAGTATTCTGCTATTAAGCCTCAAAGTAAGTCGGAAATAATTAAGAAGAATGTAGCCAAAGGGACTAATGTCGGCGCAATTGTCCCTCAAACTCAGCCCCAAATCATTAAGAATAATGTAGCCAAAGAAGCTGATCTACCAACTAAGACGCGGCTGGTGGCGCAAGCAGAAAGACAAAATCCAGTTACAGATAGTTGGCCAAAAGCTCTATGGTCTAAGGCTTCAGCCCAACAAGTACCATCTAGTAGGGTAGCAGATGCCAAGACGCAAGTGGTGGTTGATTTAAGCGATCGCCGGACTTATGTATACGCAAAAGATGAGGTGATAGCCAGCTACCCAATCGCTATAGGTAAGAAAGGTTGGGAAACGCCCACAGGTTCTTTCCAGGTGATTCACATGCGACACTATCCAATTTGGCGTCACCCGATTACAGGTAAAGTATTTGAGGCTGGTACAGATAGCCCCTTGGGAGACAGATGGATTGGTTTTTGGTCAGATGGACGGAATGAAATTGGCTTTCATGGCACGCCGGAAATTGACCTGGTAGGAACGGCTGTATCCCACGGCTGCTTAAGAATGCGTAATTCTGATGTTCGATTATTGTATGAGCAAGTTAGTTTAGGGACAAAAGTGTTAGTACGTGAATAATTGTAAAGTCATTAGTCATGAGTCCTTTGTCTAAAACAAATGACTAATGACCATTGGTCACAATTTAAAATAGCATTAATTTTGTCAATTAGAAATTATGCTTAAGTTTTAGTACAGAATCAGGTATGAATTTGGCTACTGTACTGGGATTTTGATGCAAGTATGAATCATACGTATCAAAATTAGGCGATCGCTAACTCAAAAATTGTGTTCACAACCCCATTTTTTGACATCATTTTAAGCACAATTGCTTATTGACAAATAATTAATAACCTTAACTTGTTACCAATGACTAATGACTCTTAAAATTATAATTTTTGCTCAAAATTAGGTGCATAAGTTTGGAGTAAAGCACTAACCTGGCGGACAACTTCATTTCCAGTGTTTTTGCCCAAGGCTTGCCGTTCTGGGAAGAAATTGGGTCGATCGAGGTAACGGTTAATTGCCTCACTTA
Source organism: Nostoc sphaeroides (assembly GCF_003443655.1). Lineage (NCBI taxonomy): Bacteria > Bacillati > Cyanobacteriota > Cyanophyceae > Nostocales > Nostocaceae > Nostoc > Nostoc sphaeroides. Next base: position 4,376,518 of record NZ_CP031941.1, on the reverse strand, counting down.
CTTGCTGAGAAATTAAGTCTTGTAGTTGTGCCTGAGCCGTTTGGCGCTGGAAGCTAGCACCTTCTTCTGTAGTAGCATATAAAGGTGGTAGCCGATTGAGAGCGTAGGCAGCAATATCGCCGACATCTAGAGAACTTTCGCTGGTGGCTTCAATTTCTGCGACTCGGGCGATCGCTTCTGTCAGTACCAATTCTTCCATCACGTTAATGAATTGTTTGCGAGGTACCGCCACTACCTCACCAGTTAATAGCGCACCCATCAGCCGATCCAGCGCCATATACTCTTCAATTGAGAGTTCCGAGGCGTTGTCACATATTCTACCGACTTCTGCTTCCATTGCTGGTGTCAAATAACCATCCTGGAGAGCTTGTTCTACAATTTTTTCGATGCTCATAATACTTATCATCATTTATGTTAGCAAAGCTTGGTAGGGAAGGTATCAATTCAATTTATTTTGCCCAATTATCAGCAAAAAAAAACACAAATTATGCACAGACGCGATCAATTCCGCCTCTACTAATTAACGACCTTAGTTCGCCAAGGTGTTGGATCAACAGATTGTCCGTTGACATAGAGACCCCAGTGCAAGTGCGGCCCTGTAGAAGCACCTGTTGAACCTACTGCGCCAATTAGTTGACCAGCTTTCACAAAATCACCTTCTTTAACGTTAATACGACTCAGGTGCATGAAAATACTGGTTACTCCTTGACCGTGGTCAATGCCAACTACGTTACCGTGTACCCTAAACCCTTGGGATACCCTACCTACCAAAGCAACTCGCCCAGAGGCTGGGGCAATTACGGATGAACCGGCAGCCCCAGCGTAGTCAAGACCACGATGATAGTAGTCTTTTGCAAATGTACCATTATAGTAGCGACGTACACCATAGGTTGTACTCATCCGCCCTGCATTTGGCTTCAGAAATACTCCATTCCAATACTTTTCTGGTGTTCGTAGTGCCTTAAAAGCTGCCACGCGCTTTAGTTCATACTCTGTGGCATCCACTCCGGCTTTACCGGGTGGCAAAGTAATGCGTTGTACGGGGAACTTGCGATTAAGCACATTCACTGCTAAGTTTTGTACTTGACCATCTCCTGTAACCCGCAGTGTTCTAGTTCCAGCTTTTTCTAACGGAGTTGTAGGAACAAAAGCCCGATACTGATTGGGAGCAATTTCAAAGGCTGGGTATGTATTATTACCACTAGCTACTGTTAGATTTGTACTATTATCGGGATTATCTCGATTAATCTCCACCGAGATTGTATCCCCTAATTTAGGATTAGTTGGAATAATTTTGACTTGTAAAGCATCTACAGGCAATGCCAAGGTGAGAGGGAGAACAGCAAATATTCCCTTTAACACATTTATTGCTTTGACATTAAAATCGAGCAACTTCTTGTTTGAACTATTAGCGCTATTCTCAATAATCATAGAGCTACAAAAATCCCTTGCTTGTGTTGCAAAATAGACTAGCTTATTTCTACTAGTGTTTCCTGTTTGAAGTAGATGTTGTTGAAAACCATAAATATTAGGAAATCCATGGACACCCAGCTATTTTGTTTCAACTGCTGGTAATATTTCTACGAAAAATGTAATAGAGTACATTGCACACCAAAAAGATTAAATCGGAACACCGTAAACGGTGCTACTAGCCTTCATCAAGAGCCTGAAGTACGAGATACGGTGCTTACGCACCTGTCTCTCAGGGGTTTTCGGCATTTCCCTTATAAAGGCAGGGGGGAAGAGACAAGGGAGGATGATTTGTAACTGTAATTTAGTGAATTGGTGTTAACTCTAAATATCAAGGTGTATTACATTGGTAATAATCTTAAAATTTAACTAGATTGATGGCAAAGACGCTCTCGTGGCAGGCCACAAGGTATCAAATGTTAGGCAACAAAAGAAACCTGTTGGGGTTTAACCACTAGATAATAATACTTGAAGAAAATCTTGGAAGCAACTGGACACTTGTTCAACTGGACACTGATACTACACTGTAAGGTTAAATTTGGTGTAGGCAAATCACCCAAAGCAGGTAAACCAAGGGCAAGGGCAAAGTGTCAGAAATAACCCCAAAAGATTTAGGCAAGGCTAGATTTAGTAAGCTGTTGAGCATTTAATTTGCACAAGTAGGGTGGGCAAGATACCCCATTGGTGTCAACTTAAGCAAAAACTCTTTTAAAACCTTGTTTCCAGCCTCTTGCTGGAAATGCTTATTGTTGGGCTGCTTGCCGCAAGTCTTGAGGCGGAGCCTCTAAGACGGCATTCCCAGTCGGAGACTGGGAACGAGGGAACGAGGGAAGCTTTTTAAGCTCTGTCTAGACTGGTTTTTACGTTAAGTTGACACCTATGCAAGATGCCCACCCTATCATAGATTTTATTGATAGATGGTATAAATTATTTCTAGGATTTTCAGTTGATCAACTCTAAGGTGATAGTTTTACTTTTGACTTGAGTTTGCCATCTTCCATGTGAACGATGCGATCGGCAATGTCTAGGATGCGGTTGTCATGAGTAACCATCAAGATGGTACAGCCTTGTTCTTTTGCCAGTTTTTGCATGAGATTGACTACATCTCGTCCCGATTGACTGTCAAGGGCGGCGGTGGGTTCATCGGCTAGGATTATTTGAGGATGACTAACTAAGGCACGAGCGATCGCTACTCGTTGTTTTTGTCCCCCAGACAGTTTATCAGGATAGTAATGCAAATGATTTCCTAATCCTACCTGTTCTAGCATTTGGGCTGACTTAGCTAGCATTTTTTTTAACCCAAGATGTTTGTGCAATTCCAAAGCCATTTTGACGTTTTGGAGTGCTGTTAAACTACCATGCAAGTTATCTGCTTGGAAAATATAACCGTTACGGCGTCGCGCCTGAATTAGTGTTTCAGCACTAGCACCACAAAGTTCTCGCCCCAACACCCGCAAACTACCAGATTGGGTAGAACGCAATCCACCCACTAAGGTGAGCAAGGTAGTCTTTCCAGAACCAGAGGGCCCAGTCATAATAATAATTTCACCGGCGTTAATCTCTAAGTTTATGTTAGATAAAACTTGCTTACGGAGTGAGCCTTGACCAAAATGGTGGTCGAGATTATGGATGGAGATGACGGATTGACTAGTCATAAATAGATCGATTACTCGTGATGATCGTCATTGGTCATTTGTCCTTTGCAAATGACCAATACTTCGGCAACGCTCAGTACAAGTGACCAATGACGAATGACAAATTTAGAACATGTCAGCAGGATCGGTGGCTTGGAGTTTGCGGGTGGCGATCGCACCGGAAATTGCACACATAATGATAGTCAGCACTAATACCTGCAATGCTCGAATCGCAGTCATGTACATGGGCAAATTTGTGGCACTGCGAGTCAGTTGGTAAAGTGCTAAGGACACTCCTAATCCGGGGAAGAAGCCCAGTGCTGCTAATATCAACGATTCTTCAAGTACCACACCTAGCAGGTAATAATTGCGATATCCCATTGCTTTGAAGGTGGCGTATTCCCGAACGTGGGCATTAACATCGGTGGAAAGGACTTGATAGACGATAATCACGCCCACTACAAACCCCATTGATACACCCAGGCTGAAAATAAACCCAATTGGCGAATTTGTTCTCCAGAAGTTGTTCTCAAATTCAATAAATTCCGCGTGGGTTAAGACTCTGACATCATCTCTTAGGTAGGTTTTCAATGTTGCTGCTACCTTTTTCGGGTCATAACCTGGTTTTACCTTAATCAAACCTAAACTGACACTGCTGGACTGTCGCCCAGAAAATAGCCGCAAAAAGTTTTGATCGCTGGTAATCAAATTGCCATCAGAACCAAAGGAAGCGCCGACTTGAAATAAGCCACTAATGGTAATTGTGCGCCGTTCTATTTCGGTGGTTAGGGTTTTACCTTGGTCAATTTGAGCGATCGCTTTTTGATAATCTCCTCTAGCACCGCGATCGAATAAGACAGCACCTGGTAGCTTGATTGTCTGCAATTGCTGGTTAACATCGGGTAAATTAAAGGCTGGCTTATCTGGATTAAACCCAATAACTAACACCCCCGCCTCACGGTGTGTTTGGGGATTTTTCCAAATTGTGTTGTTGAAATACATTGGTTCTGCTGACTTCACCCCTGGTATATCCATTGCTTGGTAAAGTCGCCGCCGAGAAAATGTAGACAAGCTTGGCAAGTTACGGGCTTGGGGACTGGTTAAAACAATGTCTGCTTGCAAACTGCGATGTAGTCTAGTGTTACTGTCATACAGCGCAGTTTGAAAGCCCAGTTGCATGAACATGAGAAGATCCGCAAAGGCAATCCCTGACAATGCCACTAAAAGACGGCTTTTTTCATGATTCAGTTGCAGCCATCCAAGAGGGGTTCGCCGTCGCAGTTGTTTAATCACATTATAAAAAGTGGGGAGTGGGGAGTGGGGAGCAGGGGGAGCAGGGGGAGCAGGGGGAGCAGGGGGAGATGGAGAAGAACTTAAAACAATGCCCTATTCCCTATTCCCTATTCCCTATTCCCTATTCATAATTCATAATTCAATTACTGCCTTAACTTGCATATTGGTTAAGGTGGCGGCTTTTTGGCTGGAGGCTTCATCTAGTCGGATATGGACTTCGACTACTCTGTTATCGATATTGTTAGCAGGATCTGTGTTAATGACATTCTGCGGCCGCACTTGTAAGCCTTTGCGATCTACGATTCCCTGCAATTTAATGGAGAGGGAATCACCAAATACTCGCACTTGCTGCCCTGAACGCACTTTGTCGATATCGCTTTCGTAGACTTCGGCTATGACATACATCTGGTTGGTTTGTCCGATATCAGCAATGCCATCATTTGATATTAATTCGCCAGGATGGGTATGGATCTCAAATACCTGTCCATTTTGAGGCGATCGCACTTCGGCCTGTTTTAGATTGACTTTTGCCAAATTCATGGCTGCTATGGCACGATTGACTTCTGCTTGGGCAACTTCTACATCTACTCCTCGCACATCAGCAATTCCATTGAGTGTTGCTGTGGCTTCTTTTACCTTTTGCTGGCTAGTTGATTGAGTTCGATTTAACTGCGCTTGTGCTTCTTGCAGGTTTTTTTGGGCGGTTTCCAAGTTTAAACGCTTGTTATCTCGTTGAGAGGCAGAAATTGCCCCCTGTTGATATAGCTGCTGATAGCGTTCGTCTTCTGCTTGGGCGTTACGCACTTCGGCTTGGAATCGCTCAATTGTCGCTGCTTGGGTATTAATATCACCTTGGCGTTCTGCTTCTAAACGAGCGATCGCGGCTTTTTGGGCGGCAATTTCACCGGGTTTAGCACCTGCTTGGATGCGGTTTAAATTTGCCTGGGCTACTTTTACTTGTTCTAGTGCCTGTTCTAATTCTGCATCAGCGCGATCGCGGCTGTTCAAAATCGCAATCACCTGTCCTGCTTTTACTCTATCCCCTTCCTTCACTAACAACTTTTCTACCCGACTTCCTTCCGCAGACACCGCAGCAGATAGTTTAATTACCTTTCCCTGTGGTTCAATCCGCCCTAAAGCTGTTACCGTTTTTAACTGTGGCAATTGTGTTGCTGGCACTTGTGCTTCTGAATTTGCATAATTTTGCCAGCTTTTTAGTATATAAAAACTTATTCCGCCAATCGATAAAAATGCAATTATACCTATACCAACGGATAGACGCAGAATAGACTTAGGGAACGTTCTGTACCCTAGCTTTGAGTTTCGCACCATAGATTACCTCTTAACTAGTGGCGCAGAAAAAACTAAATATTTATCACTGATTTAACTGATTTAAGGATTTCACGGAATGAAGGATATGAAAGTTTTAGGATGAATCAGTTCAAAATTCAAAATAAAAAATAAAAATTCACTCTCCACCATTAATAGACTTATGTTTATGACGAAATACTTTTGTTGTTTTAAAGTACTCAGGTATAGTAAACGTTTTCAAAGCTGTCAGTTGTAACAGCGCCAACAATTAGAGAGAAATTCAGTTAAAAAAACACTTTTGTCAGAAAATACAAACAAATAAATTCTAATTTATAAATAATCTCTTTAAATTTGCTCTCTCTATAATTTTGAGTGATATATTTAACTCCTAAAAGTTATTTCTCCGAATTGTTTTTTAAATTAGACCTCTTGCATAAATTAAACAATTTGAACCCCACCCCTTGATAATGAGTGGGGTTTTAGGGACTTTTGCAAGAGGTCTGTTTGACAATCCCTTTGCTACCAATAGCCGAATTAGTATAAATTCAACATATAGCAGTCCTAAATCATTTGTGAAAATTATATATCTCTTTCTTCTTTCTTCCCTTTGCGTCCAACTCTTACGAGACGCTGCGCGAATGCATCCTTGGCGGTTCGTTTCCTTATCTATATTTTTCACGAATCAAATAGGACTGCTATAGTTAAAAGGGTTGTTAGAAACCGCGTTTATACAAAAAAACCCGCGCAGGCGGGTTATAAGTAGTCAGACAGAATTAATTACACAATGTCATTGCGAATGGAGCGAAGCGGAATGAAGCAATCGCAAGGGCTGGGATTGCTTCGCTTCTCTACGAGACGCTGCGCGAACGCTCGCAATGACTGTAAATATTTTTGTCCGACTACTTAACAAAAGGCTTAATTGACTGAAACTTTAGCTTTATTGTTATTTCCAGTGTTTGGGTATTTTAAAGTTTTCTGGTAGCATTGTTGTGCGATCGCCAAGTGCCTGTTCAATTTGCCGTAATTCAAGGTTTTCACATCCGCTCAAGTTTGCTCTAGAGAGGTTAGCTTCTTGGAAGTTAGCATCTTGCAGGTTGGCTGTACTGAGTAACACAGCTTCTAAGTTAGCTCCAGCAAGTTTTGCGTTTTGCAAGTTACTACCAATCAGGTTGGCATCTTGAAGGTTGCTATCCTCAAGGTTTACTTCTTCTAAGTTGGCATCACAAAGGATTGCTCCTTCTAAATTGGCACCACAAAGGATTGCTCCTTCTAATTTGGCATCACAAAGGATTGCCCCTTCCAAGTTGGCATCATAAAGGATTGCCTTCGAGAGGTTCGCTTTTCTGAGAACTACGCCTTGGAGATTGGCTTCTGGGAGCATTGCTTTTTGCAGGTTGGCTTCATATAAGATTGATCCACAAAGATAGGTTATTGATAAGTCTGCCTCTGAAAGATTTGCTCGGGTAAAATTGACCCATTGCAAGTTAGCTCCTACGAGGATTGCCCTAGAGAGGTTAGCTTCGGTTAAGTCTGCATTACTAAGGTCTGTATTGCGTAAATCTAGTTTCTGATTTACCGGATCTTTATGTGAATCGCGTCGTCCAATGACAGTCAAGGCTGTTTGAATATCTGTAGGAAGTTTTGATGAGTTCTGTAACTCGTCCTCATCTTTCTGATTTATTGGGGCATTCTCGCGGATAAACGCAGCAAGAATTTCCATAATTGTCCAATGGTCTTTGTGAGAATCCTTAGCAATTCGCTCTAATGCATAAATTGCAGCAAACCGCGTTTCAATCTTTTCATTTCCCAACTGTTCAATTGCTTTAGAAAAACGTTCTGGAATAATTTCTTCTAGAGTTTCTTGGGTGTTCTTAATGTCAGTGACTATGTTGTTGTCCCAAGCTATTTTTCCAGCAAGGAGTTTGGTTAACACACTCTGATTTTCACCAAAAGAGAGTCTGGAAGTATAGTAAGCATTAATTATTAATGCTAATCCTCCAATAATGATGGCAACTGTTGTTAATGCTTGATTAATATATTCTATTTTTTCTTGATTTGTAAATCCTGCAATGGTTTCAAAGAATGAAAAAATTAGAGTTAATGTGAAAATAAATATAATTGAGAGAAATACCAAGAAAGTCGTGAGTCCATTTGTCTTCATGAGAGACATGTCATAAGTCTTCATATCTGACTCCTTACGGAAGTAAATTTAGGTTGATTTTAAGAGGATATGCAAGGTTATGATAGAGTACAAACACGTAACTACTTGACAAGTTCTTAAATCTATTCCATAGAAATCATCTATAAAATCTTTGATAAATTATTTTTCAAACATCCCCGGAAGTGCCGTGTTTAGTGGCAGAGACACAACATGGCTATGCCTAAAACGAAGGTATTCCAGGCAATTGAAATGCTTGTATTATTTGTGAAGCATAGGTTAAAATTTGTAACATGAACGAGGTTCATTTAATTACTCAGGTTGATCACCAACACCTAAGTAGATTAGATTAGAAATCGCCATGAGCAATTCGTCTGGTGCTACAGGTTTAACGATGTACTGTTGAAAGCCTGCTTTTAGCGCTTGCTGCTGATTGATTTCGCCTGCATAAGCAGTCAGAGCGATCGCTGGAATCTGTTTTTCCCCTATTTCTGCTTCTAGGGCACGCACCTGTTGCATCAGCATATAGCCGTTCATTTCTGGCATCCCAATATCGCTATAAGTAAGATATCTGGCTTTGACTGTATTAGCACTTGTAATGCTTCATCTTTTGATGCTACTGCGGTGACGATCGCTCCAAACTGTTCCAGCACAAAGCTGAAAAAGTCGCAGCATTGCAAAAAAAAGAAGTAATATTTTCTTTTTTGTCAAGTACCTAAAGATAGTTGTATTAGAGAGATTTTTCAATGAAACTATCTTTAGATAGATATTTTATCTACCTTAGCCTGTTTCTTTTCCACAAGTTGCATGAAAGTTTTTTACAGCCGATGGCCCGTGATGGTTGTAAAAAACATTTATTTTTCTTTAAAGAAATAGCTTTCTGAATATTTATCTAAATATAAGCACAAACTAAGTAAGTCGGTGAGAATAATTCAAACTATATTAGGGAACTCCAAAAAATAAATTATTCCACATTAAAGTCGTTGACTGTTGACTGTTGACTGTTAACTGTTAACTGAAAACTCGTGAACGGTCAACAGTGAACAATAGCAATGGAATATTTTTTTACTTGGAAGTCCCTTAACTAATGTAAAAATTTTTGGAATTAGTTTGTAGTGTTCGCGTAGCGAACACTACAAACATGCAAATTATTTACGCCGTTCTACTTATAACGCCTTTAACTAACTATCGTGTCTTGTCAGCATGGACATTGGGTTGCGTAAGCCGTGGCCCAATCGGAGAGTGCTTCAACTGAATGCTTGTAAAAGCTTATACAGGGCTGTTTTGCCAAGAATAAATACTAAGAGGATATTTTATGAAAACTAAATTTAGCTCACTCGTCATCAAATCAGTGGTTATTTCTTTTGCAACTACTCCAGTTAATATCCAAACTCATACTTATAAACCTTTAGCGGATCTATTTCCTTTACTAGTAGGGACAGAAATATTTCCAGAACAAGAAGAACACTTAGTTGAGCTTCACCATGAGATTCGCTTTCAAATTAATAAAATTTTTACTCCTACACAGCAAAGTCAGTTTGAAGCTACCTTAGAAGAAGGTGGAAATTTTAGAGATGCTTTCTGTGCAATGAATCTTTCTTCACAAGAACAAGCGCAATTGCGTAGAGTTTTTCAGTTGTCTTGCATAAAATTAGCTAATCTGCTTACCCCTCAACAAGAAATAAAAATTCTGCAAAATTTACAGGATCGTTATAGAAACGAAAGTATTAAGAATAAGGAAATAGTAAAGCTGTTGACAGGTTTATTGGAGATTTCTTGGCAACCATCCACAGTCTGAGGGTAAGCCTCAACCTTGAGGTTCTGAGGGTGAAACTTAAGCTTTCCAATGTTTGGGTGGTTGAAGATTTTCCGGTAAGATTGTTGTGCGATCGCTAATCGGAGACTTTTGGTAAAAACTATAGCACTAAGTGAAACTGGTAGAATGCGCCCAAATAACTAATGATGCTGCGATCGCTCAACTTGATTGTCGCCAATCTGTCGGTGCTTCTATATAATCAGGTAGACGAGTGGTGCGATCGCCAAGTGCTTTTACAATCTGGTGCAACTCTAAGTTTTTCGCCCCTGTTAAAATTGTCCCCTCCAGTTTGACATCACTAAGGTCAGCTTCGGAAAAGTTAGCTCCCATCAGGTTTGCCTGAGTCAAGTTAGCTTGATAAAATGTCGCCCTATACAGGTTAGCTCCGATGAGGTTTGCTTGATACAGGTCAGCTTCCGTTAAACTGGCTTCTGAGAGGTTGGCAAAATAGACTTCTGTTTGGTGGAGTTTGGCTGCATTCAAGTTAGCCCCAGAAAGGTTAGCACCATTTAAGTTAGCCCCTGAGAGGTTGGCACCAATCAAACCCGTCATACACAGATTGGCTTTACCCAATTTTGCTCCTTGCAAGTTAGCTAAAAATAGCTTTGCCCCTGAGAGGTCGGCCATTTTTAAGGTCGCTTGTTGTAAGTTAGCTTTATAGAGGTTTGCTCCTTGTAGATTAGCTACACGCAGACTTGCTCCAGAGAGGTTGGCTGAACGCATGTTTACCCCACAAAGATTAGCACGGTTGAGATTAGCCCAACAAAGGTTTGCTCCACAAAGGCTAGCTTTTAGTAATTTGGTTTCATAGAGAATAGACCTAATGAGTTTAGCGCCGTTTAAGTCAGCCTCGCTCAAGTCCGCTCCCCGCAGGTCAGCCCCACTCAGGTCAGAACCACGTAAGTCTGCTTGTTGCAGATTAACTCCTAGCAGGTCTGCCCTTCTAATGTCGATATTACGTAAATCAAGTTTTTGATCTTTTGGGTCTTCGAGTAAATTACGTCTGCCGATGACAGTTAAAGCTGCTTGAATATCAGTGCGGATTTTGGGAAATTCTTCATGGAGATTTTGCTCCAACTGCTGTGTCGGACGCGACCCACCTCGACGCCTACCTGAGTAAGCTTCTCCTTGATATTCCGGGTTTTGTTGCTCTACCCTCACCTGCTGGAGGGGGGCATTCTCTCGCACAAAGGCAGTGAGAATTTCCATAATTGTCCAGTGTTCTTTAGAAAAATCCTGAGCAACTCTTTCTAATGCATAAATTGCACCTGTGCGGGTTTCAACTTTTTCATGACCAAGCTGGGCAATTGCCCCCATAAAGCGCTCTGAAATCAATCTGTCTTGATTAACTTTTGCATTTTGAATGCCAATTTCCAGGTTTTTCTCAGCTGCGATCGCATTTTTCTGCATCGCTTGGGCCCGCTTTGCTGCATAATAAGTATTAAACATTACTGCCGATGCCAGAAAAACTATTGCAGTAGTTGTTAATGCTTGGTTTCTATACTGAATTTTTTCCTGAATTGATAACTCTTTAATACTGGACAACGCGAAAAAAATTACAGTCAATGAGAAGCCAAATATAACTGTTATAGTTATCAACCAATTCAAAAGAGTGTCTGTCTTTTTAGAAGACATGGTAACGATTTTCCTTACAACCTAGAATTATTACTTAGATGGTGAGGAAAAATAGTATAGCATTTAGCAGAAAATTATAATAGGTGTCAGCGAAGAGGCAGGGGGAGATAACCGCACCAATAACTGCTTCTTCGTTGAACAATCATAAAACTTACGCACAGGTAAGGAAAAATCGAACCACGGAGGCACGGTATTTCGACTTCGCTCAATAACCGAACACAGAGTAATAAGAGTTTGAGAGGTATTTTGCGTAAGTCCTGAATCATTTAAAATCGGTGATTTTTTACTTTTGACTTCAGCCTTGTAAGAATAGTGTTTTACTCAGAGAATTTAGCTTCTCTGAGGTTTGCCCCATCGAGTATGGCATCGTTGAGAACTGCCCCATGCAGCCCAGCTAGATATAAGCTTGCACAATGGAGGTTAGCTCCTTCTAGGTTAGCTCCTGTTAGATTAGCTGCACTGAGAATTGCTCCTTCTAGATTAGCTAAATATAAGTTAGTACTTTCTAAGTTAGCTGCACTGAGAATTGCTCCTGCGAGATTAGCTTCTGTGAGGTTAGCTCCAGCAAGATTAGCTTGATAGAGATTTGTCTGTTCTAGGTTCGCCCGATTCAGATTTGCTCCTCTCATATCCGTGTGACTCAAATCAAGTTGCTCATTTTTTGGGTCTTTGTTTACATTTCTTCTAGCGATAACAGTAAGGGCTGCTTGAATATCTACACGAACTTTTGTTGACAGGTTGCTCGTTACTTTCTCTTGGGGCATGTAAGGAGCATTTTCTCGGACAAAAGTAGTAAGAATGTCCATAATTATCCAGTGGTACTGTGGATGATTTTGGGCAATTTGCTCTAAATCATTAATTACAGCTAGACTGGTTTCTATTGTCTTATTACCTAGTTGTTCAATTGCTATTCTTAAACGTTCTTTTGGCGACTGATGCTGAGTTTGGTTAACTTCTCCCTGAAAAGCATGTATCCTCAGACATATTTTTGATAACTGACTGTCATTTGTCGGTAAAATATTTTTTATGCCATGAAAAGCATTAATAATTACTGTCAACATTTTTAAGTGATAAAATGAGGTTTAAAAAATTACTTGTACTTACTACTCTTCATTCTTCACTATCAATTAACCCCGATCGTGATGATTTTGATTGATGCCTGTGATCAAGCATCCATAAATAATTTATGAAAACCACTAATTATAAAGGATAGCCTTATTTTCCCAGATCGGCTACGCAAACAAAAAAAAATTTACAACTCAAACAATATTGTTATTAACTACTTCAATGCAGCAAAAATTACAGCCTATAGTTAAAGATTTAGTGCTGATTGGTGGCGGTCACAGCCATGCAATTGCCCTGAAAATGTTTGGGAGAAAGCCTTTAACTGGTGTCCGTTTGACGTTGATTACCGAAGCCAAAAATACAGCCTACTCTGGAATGTTACCAGGACACATTGCCGGATTTTATAGCCACGATGAATGTCATATTGACTTGCGACCTTTAGCGAACTTTGCTCAAGCACATCTGTATATTGACAAAGTAGTTGCCCTAGACTTGGAAAATCACAAAGTTCTTTGTGCTAGCGGGCTTGTGGTAGATTTTGATGTGCTGTCTATTGATATTGGCAGCACTCCGGCCACAGTGTCTGTATCAGGTGCAGCAGAATATGCGATCGCAGCTAAACCAGTATCGCAGTTATTGGAACATTGGTATGAACTAATTGCAGCTGTAGGTAAAAATCCTCAAGAACCAATTAGGATTGCGATCGCAGGTGGAGGCGCTGGCGGTGTAGAATTGGCGCTGTCGATGCAATCTCATTTACATCGCATTTTACGTCAAACTCAACAACCAATTCAAAATCTGGAAGTTCATTTATTCCAGCGTGGCACGGAACTGATGCCCAATTACCATTCATCAGTCCGCCATCAAATTCAGCAAATTTTAACTGAGCGAGGTATTAAGCTCCATCTTGGGGAAACTGTGTGTAAAATTGCACCTACACCACACAGCGAAACTAAAGAAATATTTGAGATTAAATGCGAATCTGGCTTGACGGTAGAGTGTAATAAAATTTTTTGGGTAACACAAGCGTCAGCGCCCGAATGGTTAAAAATGGCTGAACTAGGAACTGATAAGCAAGGTTTTATTTTGGTAGAAGATACATTGCAATCTCAAACGCACCCGCAGATATTTGCTACTGGTGATATTGCCACAATGGTAAATCATCCGCGTCCGAAAGCTGGGGTATTTGCTGTTAGGCAGGGTAAACCTTTATTTGAGAATTTGCAGCGAATTTTATTAGGTAAATCGCTCAAACCTTATATACCACAGAAACAATATTTGAGTTTAATTGGTACAGGAGACGAACGAGCCATAGCCACACGAGGTATCATTACTTTACCACCTCATAAACTCTTGTGGCGTTACAAAGATTGGATTGATCGGCGCTTTATGGAACGCTTTCGCTTTGAAAAAATGAGTGATATGTCGGCTTAATCACTTATTAAACCTGGAGAACCCCACCCCGCAGGCTAAGGTATACACACAAGTCAATTACCCCCCTTAATCCCCCCTTATAAAGGGGGGAAACAAGAATCTAGTTCCTTCCCGAATATATCGGGAAACAAGAATCTACTTCCCTCCCGAATATATCGGGAAACAAGAATCTAGTTCCTTCCCTAATAAGGGGAAACAAGAATCTACTTCCCTCCCGAATATATCGGGAAACAAGAATCTAGTTCCCTCCCCTTTATAAGGGGAGGGTTAGGGTGGGGTAAAACGTGGGGTTCTTTTATTGAAGCTGTTCAATTAGCTCCATAATTTGTTGATAATACTGGATATTTCCTTCTTGGTAATACAAGTCTGCGGATTTCTGGAAATCCGCAATTGCTCTTTGCGAGTCTCCCAGATTTTGGTAGACATCTGCCCTCAGAATGTAAGCTGAAGCCCAATGAGGCTGACGCTGTAAGGCTTGGTTTAAGTCTGCAAGCGCTCCTTGTAAGTCTTTTAATAAAGAACGGCTACGACCCCGATTGTACCAGTCTTCAGCAAAGCTGGGGTCGATCGCGATCGCTCGACTATAATCTTCTATTGCCTCTTGATAATCTTCTAGGGCATAGTGAGCATTACCGCGATCGCTGTAAAATGCAGCAGATTGAGAATTTATTTGCAATGCTTGGGTATAATCTGCGATCGCACTTTCATATTCTTCTAAAGCATAGTAGGTTGAACCTCGGTTGTAATATGCTTCAATTAAATCAGGATTAATTTTTAATGCTTGATTATAATCTGCGATCGCTCCTTGTTCATCCCCCAAAAGACGACGAGCATTTCCGCGATTGCAGTACGCTTGCGAAAATTCAGGAACTAACTCTATTGCTTGAGTGTTATCATCAATTGCTCCCTGTAAATCTTGCAGGGCTTCACGAGCAATCCCCCGACCGTAATAAGCTGCGGCTAAGTTATCATTAATTTGTAATGCCCGATTGTAATCTTTAATTGCTCCTTTATAATCTCCTAAAGAACGACGAGCCGCCGCGCGATCGCAATATCCTTCTGCTAAATTAGGATTGAGTTGTAATAGGCGATTGCTATCTTCAATTGCACCTTGATAATTTCCCAGTCGGTGCAGAGCGTTCGCCCGAAAGCCGTATACTAAAGCTAGAGTCGGATTTTCTTGTAAGGCTCGATCATAATCTGCGATCGCACCTTCATAATCCCCAAGAGTACTACGAATAAGACCCCGTTCAGAATAGGCTTGCACATCATCAGGATTGAACTTTAACGCTTGGTTAAAATCCTCAATTGCTCGGTGATATTCTTTGAGATGAGCAAGAACCAAACCCCGATTGTAATATGCTCCGGCAAACCTGGGATTTATTTCTAATGCGCGGTTGAAATTAGCGATCGCACTTTGATAATCTGCTAAAGAGTAGTAGGCATTACCTCGATTATGATAAGCCTCCGCCAAGTTTGGATCTAATTGTAATGCTCGGTTGTGGTCAGCGATCGCTTCGTTAAAATTTCCTAAGATATGGTGAATATTACCTCGATTGCTGTAAGATGCGGCAAAATTAGGATGCCATTGTAAAGCTTGCTGAAAATCAGCGATCGCTCCTTGATGATCACCGCTTTCAAAACAAGCTACACCCCGATTATGATAAGCATTGGCAATATCAATATTGATATTATCAGCTAACTGGGTACTAGTTTCGATTGTTTGGATATAATCAGCGATCGCTTTGTCATATTTTTCTAAGGCAAAGTAAGCATTACCCCGGCTGTGGTAAGATTGGGCGAGATTTGGATCGATTTGTAATGCTTGGTTATGATCTGCGATCGCTCCTTCGTAATCGGCTAAAAAGTAACGTGCATTACCTCGGTGAGAGTAGGCTGTGGCAAAATTGCGATTGATTTCTATAGCGCGATTAAAATTAGCGATCGCACTACGATAATCTTTAAGTTGACCACTTAGAATAATGCCTCGATTATGGTAAGCTTCAGCATAGTTAGGATTGAGCTTGATTGCTTGGGTGTAAGCTGCGATCGCCCCTTGATAATCCCCTTGCAAATTGTGATTTAATCCTTGGTTTAATAATTCTTCAGCATTCATATAATTTTTTGCGATTTCGACATTCCCTAGCTTTCAGCCAACGGTATTTTTAACGATATGTTTTGAAAATCGTTCTAGTTACTATTGTGCCTCTTGCTAAGATTTTAATTCCTGATTTTCTGTGAGCTTAGATCAGTGTGACGTATTTCAGGCGACTTAAACAGCAGCAACCACCGCAAATAAGAACAGTGGGTGTCTGACTCGCCGTTTTGTACTGTTATTGCTATAGTAGCGGATAACACATTTAACTAAGTGCTATGACTACTGCTATCAATACAGAAAAAGAGTACCAAAATCGTTTAAAACACTTTACTAGCCTAAAGTCCAAATACCAAGCAACTAAATATAACGATTCATCACCCTCTAGTCTTCTGTATCTTATATTGCGAAAAGTTGATTTAGGAATTGAGTTAACTGAATTAGAGTTCTCTTGGTTGAGAGAGCAAGAACTTTTTAAAACAGTTGAAATCGTTTGCCTACAGCAGCAATATAAGTTAGAAGAACTTAGAAACTTAGAAAATGAGTTTTCCCTTCTCAAATCTCAGTATCAAGTCCCTAAATTATCAGGAGCTTTCAAAAATATCTCTATTATTCTATATCCAATCCTTTGGAAGTTTCATTCAGGGAATCCACTAACGGATTCAGAGATTGAATGGCTAAAAAATAATGGGCTTGGTGCGACAGTAGCACTTGTTAATAAAATGGAATTGGAGAGGCATTTTTTTGCTTTGAAGGCAAAGTATAAAGCTACTAAATACCAAGGTTCATCAATTAATAGTCCACTATATAAAATTCTCAATAAACTAGAAAGCAAACAAAGAATAAGCACCCCTGAATTAGAATGGTTGATAAAGCAAGAGCTATTTGAGACAGCAGAAACTTTTAGGCAACAGGAATTAAAAAAAGAAGCTCAGTTTGCTGAGTTAAAAGATAAATACCAAGCGATTAAACATTCAGACTCATTCTTATCCAGTCCGTTATATCTAATACTCCAAAACATTGACGCTAAAAATAATTTGAGTGAGTCAGAAATTAACTGCCTAGAACAGCAAGGACTTAGCGAAACAATTGCCATTGCTCAAGAATTGGAACAAACACGAGAATTTGCTGCCTTGAAAGCTAAGTATAAAGCAACCGAGTATCAGGATTCAACGCCTAAGAGTCACCTGTATAAAATTCTTAAAAGGCTTGAATTGTCCAATCAGTTAGGTGAACAGGATATTAACTTTCTCAAAAAACGCAAGCTGAGTGAAATTATAGAAATTGCAAATGAAAAATACACCTCTACCCTAAAATCTAAAATAGATTTAGGAGAACTACTTAATCAATCAGAAATTGAGTGGCTGAAAAATAATAGACGTGAAGACATTATTATTCTCGCTCAACAAAAGCACTTTGCTATCCTCAAGAGAAAATATAAATTGATAGATCCTTCACTTCCGCTAGAGCCATTTTACGCGATTATGGTCAAACTAGAGAAAAAAGAACGGCTAGATCCTAAGTTGGTTTTACAGCTTATGGAAGAGGGACTATTATCTAATGATGGGAAAATTGCTCTTGCATATTCTAGACTAGAGGCAGAATTTTACGAGCAGGAATTTCACCGCACTGGGCAGAAATGGCATATTCCCACAGCTAGTAGTTATTGGCGCAAAGCAGAGGAACCTGAGCAGGCATTAAAACTTACTAACTTAGACTTAAGCCAAATCAGAGAAAACAAGCTAAAATCAGCAATTTTAGTTACGAGAGGTGCAGCATTCAGATATATAGCTAACTTAGCTGATGCAGAAATTTGTGCGAAAACAGCTATGGAATTTCACCCTAATAGTCATCAACCTTATACCTTAATGGGTGCTATCTGTTATGACAGAGGTGACTATCCAAAAGGAGACTATTGGTTTGAAGAAGCCATTCAACGTGGGGCGGAAATTGAAGATATAGATGCTGAAAGAAAACGAGTAATCAGGAGTACAAAAGATGAGAATAAACGACATGAAGCAGCAGAATATTTACTGAGAAAAGATTCAAAACGATATGTTTGGGCTAAGTCTTATCTCAAAAAATCGTCAGACAATGGTAAATAAACTGGTTTGCATCATCAAACTACCAACATGATCAGATTTATTCACGACCAATTTGCCAAAGATTATCTCGAACAATTACTCATTCCTTACGGCGAAGTCAAAGCAGCTAGACGAGTCGCAGGAGAAGTTAGAGAAATTGACGTTTATTTCATCCCCAAACCACAACCAAGTAACATACCAGAAACACTCCGATTATTAGGTCAACTTGTCACTACCCCTTGTCTACTTGAACCATTTCGTAATGCAGCATCAGCTACAGAAATTTGCGATTGCCTCTTAAAATTATTAGAGGTACGTGGCGATTTACAACGACAGTCCAATCGAAATAAAACACGGATTTTAGAATCTGACTTACCAAAATTATGGATTCTTACCCCCACAGTATCAGCGCAACTCTTATCAGGATTTGGTGCTAACCCAAAAGTTGGCTACCTGCCTGGAATCTACTTCATGCCAGAATATTTACGTACTGCGATAGTAGCAATTCATCAGTTGCCATCTATCTCAGAAACCTTATGGCTGAGAATCATCGGTAGAGGGAACGTTCAAAAGCAAGCAATTGACGAACTAGAAGCGCTTACTCCTGATAATCCTTTCCGAAAAGCAGCGTTAGAATTGCTGTACAACTTGCAACAAAACTTACAAGTCACCCAAAATCAAGACGAGGAAGATAGGGAATTACTTATGCGATTAGCACCACTTTACCAGCAAGACCGAGAACAGGCTAAACAACAAGGAATTCAGCAGGGAGAACGCTTGGTGGTGGAAAACTTGCTCAAAGTTCGCTTTGGTGAAATAGATAATAAGCTTCAAGCAATTATTGAACCTTTATTGACGTTACCACCAGAAGAGTTTACGCCTTTACTCTTGCAGTTATCCCGTGAAGAATTAATTGATAGGTTTTCCTAGTGTCAATCACATATCCTTTATTGATCAGGGAAAAGATTTAAACTCTTTTCCCTTTTTATTTTTTCCACTTTCTACCCCACTTTACAATGTAAAATTTAAGGCATTAATCCAGTTTTATCATAGTCAATTTATAAGTTTTTTAACCAATGAAAACTTTATTTTATAGGTTTGCATCGCAATGGATTTTCTGACAATTTTAGGATTAGCGGCTGCCACAATAACCACAATCTCTTTTTTGCCACAGATGTTTAAAACCTGGCAAACAAAATCAGCAAAAGATGTTTCTCTGGTGACGCTAATTACATTCATAACTGGTGTTTTTTTGTGGCTAATCTACGGAATATATCTACAATCCTTGCCAATTATTCTTGCTAATAGCGTGACATTGTTTTTTAACTTGATAATTCTATGGCTTAAAATTAAATATAGATAAAGAAGCCCTGGCGACTATAAATCGCGGCTACACAAACTCTCGTCAGCCTACGCGGACTAAAACGAAACACCTAACCCCCTAGTAAAATTCAAAGTCTCTCTCCTCAAAGGAAGAGAGATTTAGAGAGAGGTTTTCCAGATACCGTGAAAACCCACGTTCGCGTAGCATCTCATAGAAAAGAGAAGCAAAAGTGGTTTTTGCCTGTGTAAGCGTGAATTCCATGAAACTCTATTATTCAAACACCCTAAGAAACACCTGTGACATCATCTGTATTTACCTCTGAACGCCTCCTTTTCACCCCCGCTAACCCAGATACCAACGCTATCCCCATCATTTTCGCCTTTCCCAATGAGTACAGCGTAGGTATCACCAGCCTCGGCTATCAGGTAGTTTGGGCAACTTTGGCTATGCGTAATGATGTGCAGGTGAGTCGCCTGTTTACAGATACTCACCAACAACTCCCCAGAACGCCGGAAATAGTCGGATTTTCGATTTCCTGGGAACTGGATTATGTGAATATTTTAAATTTGCTGGAATCTTTAGAAATCCCTATTTTGGCAACCTCTCGTGATGATTCTCATCCGATAATTTTTGGTGGTGGCCCTGTTCTCACAGCTAATCCCGAACCTTTTGCAGCTTTTTTTGATGTAATTTTACTGGGAGATGGCGAGAACCTACTAGGAAATTTCATTGAGGCGTACAAAGAAGTAAGAAATGCCTCAAGACAAACTCAACTAAAAAGACTTGCACAAATCCCAGGAATTTATGTACCGAGTTTGTATGAAGTCGAATATCACAGCATAGATGGTGCAGTAAAGTCAATTAAACCAATTTCTCCCGAAATTCCCGCAGTGGTGCAAAAGCAAACTTATCGGGGAAATACTCTATCGGCATCAACTGTAGTTACCGAAAAAGCCGCATGGGAAAATATTTACATGGTAGAAGTGGTGAGAAGTTGTCCAGAAATGTGCCGCTTTTGTTTGGCGAGTTATCTCACACTGCCTTTTAGAACAGCCAGTCTTGAAAGTTCATTAATTCCAGCGATCGCAAAAGGTTTAGAAGTCACAAATCGGCTAGGATTATTGGGGGCTTCTGTAACTCAACACCCAGAATTTGAGACTTTGCTAGATTATATTAGTCAACCAAAGTACGATGATGTCCGTCTCAGTATTGCCTCAGTGCGAACCAATACCGTAACAGTCCAGTTAGCAGAAACTTTGACGAAACGAGACACGCGATCGCTTACCATTGCAGTAGAGAGTGGTTCTGAAAAAATCCGCCAAATCATCAACAAAAAGCTGCATAACGACGAAATTATCCAAGCGGCGATAAATGCCAAAGCTGGCGGATTAAAAAGCTTGAAACTCTACGGAATGGCAGGAATTCCTGGTGAAGAAACAGAGGATTTAGAACAAACCGTGGCGATGATGCGTAATATCAAAAAAGCTGCGCCAGGATTGCGGTTAACATACGGATGCAGCACCTTTGTACCCAAAGCACACACACCGTTTCAATGGTTTGGGGTGAATCGGCAAGCAGAAAAGCGGTTGCAGTTTTTGCAAAAACAGCTAAAACCACAGGGGATAGAATTTCGCCCAGAAAGCTATAATTGGTCGATTATACAGGCTTTGTTATCGAGAGGCGATCGCAGAGTGTCCCAACTACTCCAACTTACTCGTGACTTTGGCGATTCCTTGGGTAGCTACAAACGTGCTTTCAAACAACTCAAAGGACAAATCCCCGATTTAGATTACTACGTCCACGCCGAATGGTCAACAGAACAAGTATTACCCTGGAGCCACTTGCAAGGGCCTCTGCCACAGTCTACACTACTAAAGCATTTGGCTGAAGCTAAAAGTTATATCAATCCATCCCCCAAAGAACTACAGCCAGTACTGGGGACTAGGAACTAAGGACTGGGGACTAGGAATTAAAAGTTAATACCCAATACCCAGTCCCCAGTACCCAGTCCCCAATAGCCAATCCCCAATACCTTGAAAACTTGATGCAAAACACAGCCGAGTATTACTGCGCCTATTGCGGCGAACCGAACTTAACTTTTATTGACTTGAGTGCTGGAGGACAGCAATCTTATGTTGAAGATTGTCAAGTTTGCTGTAACCCAAATATTTTGTATGTTCGCGTTGATGAAGATACCCTAGATATCGAAATTGATACCGAATCCGAAAGTTGAATTTTAGGTCTTTCTTTCCATGCTGCACTTTAAACATTCCTCAGTAATTAATGCCTCACCAGAAGTAGTTTGGAAATTTCACGAACGGCCAGATATTTTGCAACTGCTGAATCCACCTTGGCAGCCAGTCCAAGTGGTTCGTCGTGAGGGGGGGCTAAACGTGGGCGCTATCACAGAATTTCGCCTGTTTCTCGGCCCACTACCCTTAACTTGGTTAGCCCGTCATACTGAATGTGAAAAATATCGCCTGTTTACCGACGAACAGATATCTGGCCCCTTTGAATCTTGGATACATCGACATGAATTTGAACCGGAAGCTGGCAAAACTAGGCTGACTGATGCTATTTCCTTCTCTATGCCTGGTGGAGGTACAGTTGAATTTGTCAGTGGTTGGTTAGTGCAAGTGCAACTAGAAGCAATGTTTCGCTATCGCCACTATGTAACGAAACGAGAATGTGAGTCACAATAACAGAATCTGCTGGTAGCTAGAATTAATTATCCTGATTCTTCAACCTTTGCCGCGAAACCCACTTTATCAAATCAGGAAACAAGCGATACAAAGCTTGCGAGAAATTCCAAGACCAACCATCGTACCTATAATCAGTACTGTAGGAGTCATACTTGAAGTTTGAAAAACCTATTTACTGTTTATTCCTTTGGTTAATAACACTCTAGAAAGCTTCTAACTTTCGTTAGATTTTTTATCATATTCAAAATAGTTTTTTATTGATATTACAAGTTTTCATTAAGGCTTGTTTGGTAAAAATACCTCTGCTTTATAGGTCAATACGCTTGGGTTAGCGCCAAAAACCTTAAAATGTGTAGGTTGGGGAGCCACTGCGCCCTTGCGGGTTTCCCGACTTGTTCGCGCAGCGTCTCCCCTTGGGAGAAGTAAGTGGCGTTTGAGGAACGAAACCCAACATTTTGGGACTTTGTTGGGTTGCGCTTTGCTTAACCCAAGCCTATAGGCTAGTAAAAGCTATTATTGAACTTTTGTTGGATAAATATTTCCTAAACTCCTTAAAATCTCATTCTTTAGAGTTGCTTCTACTTTGAAACTAGAGACAGATAGCGTCAAATGGTTAAGTTAAGTAATATGAAGAATGTAACTAGGTTCTTAAGGAAATTTAACAATGGCACTTTATCCTACTGATAAGATAACTCCTCAGTCTGAACTTTGGAGCGATCGCTTGGCTATAATTGGTTTTCTAGCTTACCTACTTTGGAATCTCATGGTTCTAGCCTAGTGCGGGACGTACTTCACCTCATTTCCTAAACTCCCCGCTAATTATTGACTATCTTTGGTGCAGGCTTAAATTATATCCAAAGTATCAAAGTCAAAACCTGGCTATATTCACTACTAGAAATTATAGTATATTTACTTAGACTGCCTTACCTTCCAACCGAAAACAGTTTTTAGAATAGCAGTTGCTTGTGCAATAATAGTTCAAGTATCTTAATATTTATACATATTTTCTATCCTTGGCATTGTCCAGTGTAAAAAATTGACCACTAACAGAATTTCTCGGTTAGTTGTTTTTGTCATAACTATCTATATTTTTGGAATTTTCACCTGAATACTAGGCGGAGTAAAAGCGTGATCCAGTTAGAACAACCACCCAGTCATCAAATAAAATTGCCTCCAGTAGTGAGACGTAAATCTCAGTTTAAGGGGCTTTTTATTGCTATTGTCATTGTTAGCGCATGGGTTATTAGCCTGAGTATATTACTTTCCCTTGACATCTCCAAGCTGAAATTTTGGATGTTATTGCCTGTTATACTATGGCAGACATTTTTATATACGGGATTATTTATTACATCTCATGATGCCATGCATGGTGTAGTATTTCCCCAAAACGCTAAAATTAATCATTTTATTGGAACATTGACCCTATCTCTTTATGGTCTTTTACCATATCAAAAACTACTTAAAAAACATTGGTTACACCACCACAATCCTGCAAGTCAATTAGACCCAGATTTTCATAACGGGAAACACCAAAATTTCTTTGCTTGGTATTTTCATTTTATGAAAGGTTACTGGAGTTGGGGACAAATCATTGCGTTGACTATTATTTATAACTTTGGTAAATACATACTCCATATCCCAACTGATAATCTAACTTACTTTTGGGTGCTACCCTCGCTTTTAAGTTCATTACAATTATTCTATTTCGGGACTTTTTTACCTCATAGTGAACCAATGGGAGGTTATGTACAGCCTCATTGTGCCAAAACAATTAGCCGTCCTATTTGGTGGTCATTTATGACGTGCTATCATTTTGGCTACCATGAAGAACATCACCAATATCCCAATATTTGTTGGTGGCAGTTACCAGAAATTTACAAAGCAAAATAATTATTGTTTATCTATAGCGGTTCTCAATTGCATAGAATACAGATCATTTGTAGGGGCACAGCAATGCTCATTGGTGTCAACTTAAGCTAAAAATAGCTTAACTGTTAGCTTCCTCACCCGCCTTGAACTTCAGTTCCTTGCGGGACATGCCTTTTACGTTAAGTTGACACGCACGAGCAATGCTGTGCCCTATTGTGTATTGCTTCCATTCGAGAAGCGCTATAATATCATCGCAAATGGCAGCAACAGTCACACTGTAATCTATATAGTTTGAACAAGACATTTTTTTAACTAATAGATTATCCTGCTTATGCCAATTAATAATTCTCGTCTTGTCACCTACAGCCCTGCTTATACAATCGTTCCTACTTACGAGTGCTTTAATCGGTGTAGCTACTGCAACTTTCGCAGCGAACCGGGTAAAAGTCCCTGGATGAGTCTTTCAGATGCAGAAAGTATTTTAAAGCCACTTCAAAACGAAAAAGTCTGTGAAATTCTCATCCTTAGCGGTGAAGTACATCCCCATTCGCCAAGGCGTGAGGCGTGGTTTAAGCGGATTTATGATTTGTGTGAATTAGCGCTTTCAATGGGGTTTTTACCGCATACCAATGCGGGGCCATTAAGTTTTGAGGAAATGCAAAAGCTTAAGCGTGTAAATGTTTCGATGGGGCTGATGTTGGAACAGTTAACGCCAACATTGTTAAATAGTGTACATCGGCACGCACCGAGTAAATTACCAGAAATTCGTTTACAACAATTGCAATGGGCGGGAGAGTTACAGATTCCCTTTACAACGGGGTTGCTGTTGGGAATTGGGGAAACTGTAAATGATTGCTGGGAAACCTTGGAAGCTATATCTCAACTGCATCAACGTTATCACCATATTCAAGAAGTTATCCTGCAACCTCATAGTCCAGGACATCAGCAAACTTTTGATGCACCACCTTTTAACCCTCATCAATTACCAGAAGTAATTTTTAGGGCGCGTCAGATTTTACCGCCAGATATTACTATTCAAATTCCGCCGAATTTAGTTAAAGATAACCAATGGTTACTCGCTTGTATCGAAGCTGGTGCGCGAGATTTGGGTGGAATTGGGCCAAAAGATGAAGTGAATCCCGATTATCCTCATGTTCAGGAACAGGCATTAAGAGAAATTTTACAACCTGCGGGGTGGGAATTGGTGGCGCGTTTACCAATTTATCCGCAATTTGATAGCTGGTTATCGGGGGAATTGCAACCAGCAGTGAAGCACTGGCGAAAAACTAGACCTCTTGCAAAAAAAAGCCCCTAATACCCCACCCTAACCCTCCCCTTAGAAAGGGGAGGGAACTAGATTTCCAGTCTCCCCTCTTTATAAGGGGGGATTAAGGGGGGTAATTCGATGACTTGTGTTTAACAAGGGGAGGGGAGACAAAGCGTAGCTTTGGCGGGGTGGGGTTCAAATTGTTTGATTTATGCAAGAGGTCTACTCTAACCCCAGTTTCTCTTTATATAAGAACAGGGAAGTAGAAATTTCCCTATTTGGTAGTTCGCTAAACAAACTTTACAAAGTTCGTTGTGAGCGGCTCCAGCCCTCAAACGCAGGACTAAAGTCCTTACTACGAACTTATTCAGGCTACTACTAGTTGACGAGTATTTGAACTGGATGAATCCACCTCTGAACTCCGTTGACGAGTATTTGAACTGGATTAATCCATCTCTGAACTCCGTTAACGAGTCTTTGAACTGGATGAATCCACCTCTGAACTCCGTTAACGAGTCTTTGAACTGGATGAATCCACCTCTGAACTCCGTTAACGAGTCTTTGAACTGGATGAATCCACCTTTGAACTCCGTTAATGAGTATTTGAACTGGATTAATCCACCTCTGAACTCCGTTAATGAGTATTTGAACTGGATTAATCCACCTTTGAACTCCGTTAATGAGTATTTGAACTGGATGAATCCACCTCTGAACTCCGTTAACGAGTCTTTGAACTGGATTCATCTACCTCAACTCTGTATAATCTCGATTATTATGAGCATCATTGCTATATTTTTTACCTATGGTTAATAGTACTGACTTACTCGCAAACCTCTACAACGCCTTTAACCCCTTTGAACCCTTACCCGCAGGTGATCCAAAATATGTAGATTGTCAGGATGTGCGGGGAGATGCCGATATTTTGCAAGAGTTGGGAAATCGGATGCAATTGGCAAATACAAATACTTGCCAATTGTATTCTGGTCATCGGGGTGCGGGGAAGTCTACAGAATTACTCAGGTTAAAGAAGTATTTAGAAAATCGGAAATTTTATGTAGTCTATTTTGCGGCTGATGAAGAGGATATCGATTCTGAAGATGCCCAATATACAGATATTCTCCTCGCCTGTACCCGCCGTTTGCTCAAAGATTTAAAAGGAATTGCCAGCCCTCGTCCAATACTAGACTGGTTGAAAGATCGTTGGGTAGATTTAAAAGATTTGGCGCTGACTCCCATAGAGTTTGAGAAGATGGCTGTAGAAGTGCAGCTTGCTCAATTCGCCAAGTTGACCGCAAATTTAAGAGCTGTTCCTGAATTACGCCAGAAGATTCGCCAAAAAATTGATCCTCACACCGTCACTTTAATTCAGGTGTTAAATGAGTTTCTCGTGGATGCAAAACAGCACTTACCTAATGGCTACAATAAACTGGCGGTAATTGTCGATAATTTAGACCGGATGGTGTTAGTCAAAGACGGTGATGGTCGCACCAACTATGAGGAAGTCTTTTTAGACCGTAGCGAACAACTCCAAGCTTTAGATTGCCATTTGATTTACACTGTCCCCATTTCAATGGTCTATTCTACCAGGGCAACAGACCTCAGAGATATCTACGGCGACCCCCAAATTTTGCCGATGATTATGGTAAACACTCTCAAGGGGAAAGTTTATCAGCCAGGACTCAAGAAAGTTAAGGAAGTAATTAAGAAGCGAGTCCGGCAAATTGCACCGGAATTATCACTAGAAACGGAAATTTTCGACAGTCCCCAAACCTTAGACAGACTTTGTTTAATGAGTGGAGGTCATGTGAGGAATTTGCTATTGTTAACTCAAGATGCCTTTGGACGCACTGAAGAATTACCTGTTTCAGAAAAGGCGGTGCGACGAGCAATTACTCAAGCCAGAGATACTTATCGCCGCGCTGTGGAAAATCATCAATGGTGTCTGTTAGCGGAAGTGTCTTGTTCTAAGCGCATTATTAATGATGACTTGTATCGGAGTTTGATGTATAATCGCTGTCTTTTAGAATACCGCTATTTGGATGATGATGGAGAGATGCAGCGTTGGTATGATATTCATCCATTGATTCAAGGAATTCCAGAATTTAAAGAAGCCGTAGCGAAACTTTCATGAACCCAAATTTAAGTGATTGGGATGATGATTTACCCCCAGAACCAGAAGAAGCTTATCAAGACTTGCTTCGCGCACTGAAGCGAAAATCAGGATTTGGTTTGTTTTTTGTCCAATGTACACCTGGGGAAGCAGACAAGTTTATTGTCAAACTTCCCCAGGAGATTCCGCAGAAAAAGATTGCAGTTTTGCGCTTTGTCGAGGCGATTGATAATTTATATCAGCCAGTAGCAGAGTTTGTTAAAGACAAGCAAGTTGATATTTTATTAATTAAGGGTCTTGAATATTCTTTATATAAATATGAAAAAAGAAGTTTTGGGGAAATTACAGAAGGACAATTTAGCAATTTAACTAGTGTTCCGCATATTTTAAATCACTTAAACCAACAGCGAGAACGCTTTAGAGATGATTTCCCAATTAGCTTTGTTTTTCTTTTGCGTTCATTTTCGATCAACTATTTTATTCATCGCGCCCCAGATTTTTTTGATTGGCGTTCTGGGGTGTTTGAATTACCGACAACGCCAGAAGTGGTAGAACAAGAATCAAATCGTCTGCTGTTGGAAGGAGACTATGAGGAATATTTAAAACTTAGCGCCGAACAAAAAATTGAGAAAGTCTTGGAAATTCAAGAGTTGCTGATCGACAAACATCAGCCAGATAATCAGAAGCCACCTTTACTATTTGAACTGGGAAATTTATTGCTTACTGCTAGTGAATACGAAGCAGCGATCACATCCTACGACCAAGGACTGAAATTTAAACCGGATGACCAGGAAGCTTGGTACAATCGGGGCAATGCGCTACGCAATTTAGGACGCAATGAAGAAGCGATCGCATCCTATGACCAAGGACTGAAATTTAAACCGGATGACTACAAAGCTTGGAACAATCGGGGCATTGCGCTACGCAATTTAGGACGCAATGAAGAAGCAATCACATCCTACGACCAAGCACTTAAATTTAAACCAGATGACTACAAAGCTTGGAAGAATCGGGGCACTCCGCTAAATGATCTAGGACGCAATGAAGAAGCGATCGCATCCTATGACCAAGCACTGAAATTTAAACCTGATTACGACGATGCCTGGAAGAATCGAGGCAATGCGCTATTTAATTTAAGACGCTTTGAAGAAGCGATCACATCCTACGATCAAGCGCTGAAAATTAAACAAGATGACTACGAAGCTTGGTATTATCAGGCGGCTGCATTAATGAAACTAGGTCGCTGGAGAGAAGGAAATAGTAGTATTAGCAAGTTGATTGAAATTAATCCAGATTTTGCAAGAGAAATGTTTAATATCCAGAATAAACGAATTCTCACTAGTTTACTGCGAAAATTGGGATTGCAAAAATTAGCTAAAATTGGGACAAATTTATTGACAAGGATTGGATTTAGGCGCTAATAGAGCGACATTATTATTAGAGTTTATAGTTAAGATGATTTTAACTCATCTTAATGTAGCGATCGCCTTCACACATTGACTGAAAATACTAACTGAAATTAAAAGCGATACTGATACATTACTAAATATAAAATTAACCCATCTTCAGAAACACAAATGAAATGTTAGAAAACGGCCAAGAGCAAAAACAGCTATCTCTCCAAAAAATTGCTAGCCTTTCTTTGGCAGAACGTCACAAAATACTAGAACCTTTTATCGCTGCCATAGCCGAAGATTTTTTGAACGACCCTGAATTAACAGAATTCTCGGTTTTGGATGGTGAAGATTGGGAAACTGAGAATGACAACATAATTCATGTGGAAGAACCCGAAAGCATCCGCAGCCATGACGCTTTTTTGAACGGCTACGCACCAGAAGACGAAGGGCTTTATGACGATTGAAATTAAAAGCGGTCAAATCAATACCCACCGTGAACTAATTCACAATGCATCCCTCAAAGGAGATAGATAGGAGCCTAAACCCTGTTGTAAAATAGACATATAAGGATTCGGGGGGCCATTTTACTGGTCATAAACGCCTATAGAAACTATTTTTGGAAATCTCCAAGGTCTGAAGTCCAGCCAGCTGAAGCAACTACAGCGACTGTACCACCAGCGCATACCAGGCGATCGCATCACCACACCTGATTTTTCCCAGCGTCTGGCAGCAATTAGCACAGAAGTCAATCAGCCTGTGTGCGCCTACATCAACCGTCGCGGACAAGTGATTCGCGTCGGGGTAGGCACACCGCGTCAAACACAAATACCACCCCTAGAATTGCCCCGTTACGGTGCAGAACGACTCAGTGGTATTCGTTGCATCGCCACCCATCTCAAGGCAGAACCGCCCAATGAAGCGGCACTCACGGCTATGGCACTGCAACGCTTAGATGCCCTAGTTGTCCTAAATATTACCGGAACGGGATTTACACGACGGGGAGGCGGTGCGACTGGGTATGTGAAAGAAGCTTATCTAGCTCATCTGACACCCCAAGACTCTCGCACTCTGATTGCTAGTCCTGCTGCTGTCAAAGTAGAGGAAAGCCAATTCGGCTTCGCTCATAATAAACAAATCCAATCCCCAAGCTGGAATATATCGCCACCTCTGGACTTGGATGATCTGGCAGACCAGGATTTAGTAGACTTGGTAGAAAATCTGGAAGCGGAATTCCAGCGCGAATTTATCGCCCAGGAAGTAGATTCTGACCACGATCGCGTGCTAATTGTAGGGCTGATGACCAGTGAAATAACTCCCCTACAATTCCAAGATACCCTAGTAGAATTGGCGCGTTTAGTTGATACTGCTGGGGGAGATGTATTACAGACAATACAACAAAAGCGATCGCGCGTTCATCCCCAGACGGTAGTTGGCGAAGGTAAGGTGCAAGAAATTGCCCTAACTGCCCAAACACTAGGAGTTAATCTCGTCGTCTTTAACCGCGACCTCTCACCCTCCCAAGTCCGCAACTTAGAAATGCAAATTGGTATCCGGGTGGTTGACCGCACCGAAGTAATTTTGGATATCTTTGCTCAACGCGCTCAGTCCCGTGCCGGTAAGTTGCAAGTAGAACTAGCACAGTTAGAATACATGCAACCGCGACTCGCTGGTAGAGGTCGCACCATGTCCCGATTGGGTGGTGGTATTGGGACTCGTGGCCCTGGTGAAACCAAACTGGAAACTGAACGCCGTGCAATTGGGCAGCGCATTTCCCGACTGCAAAAAGAAGTAGACCAGTTGCAAGCCCATCGTTCGCGGTTACGCCAACGACGACAGCATCGAGAAGTTCCATCAGTGGCTCTGGTTGGATATACTAACGCTGGCAAGTCTACTTTGCTGAATGCTCTCACGAATGCAGAAGTTTATACAGCCGACCAGCTATTTGCCACTCTCGATCCTACTACCCGCCGTTTGGTAATTCCTCATGGCGAAGCTGATGATAAACCTCAAGAAATTCTGATTACAGATACAGTAGGGTTCATACACGAATTACCTGCATCATTAATGGATGCCTTCCGCGCCACCTTGGAGGAAGTCACAGAAGCTGATGCCCTACTACATTTGGTGGATTTGTCTCATCCGGCTTGGTTGCGTCATATTCGCTCAGTTAGAGAAATCTTGGCGCAAATGCCCATAACTCCTGGCCCCGCGCTAGTTGTTTTTAACAAGATTGATCAAGCCGATAGTGAGACACTAGCTTTAGCTAGAGAAGAATTTCCCCTAGCGGTGTTTATTTCTGCGAGTCAGCGCTTGGGATTAGAAACCTTACGCCAGCGTCTTGCCCAACTAATTGAATATGCCGTTGACTCTCGGTAAATGCTGTTATTTAAATAAT
This sequence comes from Nostoc sphaeroides, assembly GCF_003443655.1. NCBI lineage: Bacteria > Bacillati > Cyanobacteriota > Cyanophyceae > Nostocales > Nostocaceae > Nostoc > Nostoc sphaeroides. The sequence continues at coordinate 4,345,459 of NZ_CP031941.1, read as the reverse complement.
TTCTAATTTTAATCCAACCCAGTATTGCTACTGGGTTGTTTATTATATAACAATACCGTTCAGTTAAGCCCAAAAATCTTGGTAGAGACGCGAAATTTCGCGTCTCTACAGGTTTAAAATCAGTACCACAAATCCTTAACTGAACTGTATTGTATTATATAAAGCCAAAAATAAAGTCTTTTTGAATTAAGGCTGGTATTATAGACAACTTTTAATTGAGTCTCTAGAGTTATAAAAGGCCGTCACTGGATGCATCTGATTTTACATGGATAGCAAACAGCAAAATTCCCATCATTAGCAACTGAATCTTACCATTTTGTTTTGCAAACATTATTAACATGAAACATCCATTTTCCAGGGCAGCAATACCTTCCTTCTTAGCTGCTACTGCTGTTGTGATATCATCTTCTATCTTTGCCCCTGCAAATGCCGCTTCGATGAGTTTCACTATCAATGACTTCACCGGTGCAGATACTCAGGTGAAGTTTACTTTGGATGACGCAATAGCAGGGTCTGGCAAAGTTAAGTTTAAAGTAGATTATTTATCCACTGGCAGCAACACAATTGCTGACATCCGTGGTGTTTTCTTCAACATTTTGGACAATACGCTTATCAATGGTCTGCAAGTAGTAGGTACAGATGTAACAAGCAAACAATTTGATCCTAATGGAAAAATTGACTCTGTTGGTAGCAGTAGTAACAATCTAAACGGTGGTGGCGGCTCCTTTGAGGCTGGGGTAGAAATTGGTGAAGAAGGTATAGGTCAAGGAAAAAGCGACATTCAATCTACCATCTTTACCCTATCCCATAGTTCCAAAGCTTTAACGTTGGCTCAGTTTTCTCAGCAAAATTTTGGAGTGCGCTTAATGAGCGTCGGTTCTGGAAGCAATCGTAACGGAAGTAGCAAACTCAAAGGACAAGCACCTTACTACACACCCCCACCACCTCCACCTAAAAAAGTACCTGAGTCTAGTGCAACAGTCGCTCTTGGTTTATTTGCTTTAGGTGCGCTGAGGGTTGCCAAGAAAAAGCCTCTAGTCTCAGCTTAAATGAGAACTTGAGTGCTAACTGACAACTGAGTTACGCTTTATAAGCAATTCTCACAATTAGATAATAGCCACTCTGTTTTTTAACAAAATTGTTATAAACATAATATCTTAGTCAAGAGTCCAGACTTTATCTCTTGACTAATTTTTTTTGATATAAACCACCACGTTAGCCTTATAAGGATAAAGACAAACCAAGATAGGGTGTCTAGAATCAGTGGCAAAGTTCTAAAATTAAAAAGTATTAAATCAATTTGAGAAGATTATGGCTGCCAAAGTAGAAATTTACACTTGGAGGACTTGCCCCTTTTGCATTCGTGCCAAAAGTTTGCTGAAGAACAAAGGGGTTGAATTTATCGAATACAGCATTGATGGAGATGAGGCAGCCAGAAATAAAATGGCTCAAAGAGCAAATGGACGGCGTTCTTTACCGCAAATTTTCATAAATGATGATCATATTGGTGGTTGTGATGATATCCACGCTTTAGACAATCAAGGCAAGCTAGATGAGCTACTAACTTCTAGCAATAGCCTGTAGGTTGAGAAGATATTGCTAGAAGCTAGCGACAAGCCGCTACGCACGGCAGTCGCTACAACTCTCTTCGAGTAACGCGCTGCCTTATTTACAGACTTTTTTCTCACAAAAGCCATATCTGTCCACAAGAGTTTACCGCCAGGTTCCACTCAGCAGTACATATATACGTCAATTGGTGAGAGCATCAAGAGATAATAATTGAATAACCATTTAATTTCTTGGTGATTGAGGTATAAAGGGTGAAACTGGCTTTTATCATTGATCCCATCCATCTGCTTGACCCGTGTCATGATACCAGTGTTGCCCTAATTGAAGCAGCGCAAATCCTGGGACACGAAGTTTGGATAACTCAGGTAAATCTGCTGAGTGTGGTGGAAAGCAAAGCTTGGGCTTTCCTACAGCGAGTTGAAGTTGTACCAGTGCAGTTGGTAGAGAGACGGTGGGTAGCGGCGAATCCTTGGTATAAGTTGAGCGATTCTTGCTTAACTTCTTTAGAGACAATGGACGCCGTATTTATGCGGACAGATCCACCTGTCAATGATTCCTACCTCTATGCCACCTACATTCTGGATTACATTGACCAAAATAAAACCCTGGTAATTAATAGTCCTAGAGGCATCCGAGGGGCAAATGAAAAAATGTACGCCCTCCAGTTTACCAAAGCGATTCCAGAAACGATTGTCAGTGCTGATAAGGAGTTGATTCGGCAATTTGTGGAAGCAAAGGGGGCAGCAATTCTCAAACCACTAGGTAACAAAGCTGGAGAAGGTATTTTATTTTTGCAATCAGGCGATCGCAATTTTAACTCTATTGTCGAACTCAGTACCCTCCAAGGTCGAGTGCCTGTAATGGTGCAAACCTATTTACCGGAGGCAAAAGCAGGAGATAAGCGAATTATCCTACTCAATGGCGAACCAATTGGTGCGCTCAATCGCCTCTCTAGTGGAACTGATTTTCGCAATAATATGGCAACTGGTGGTACAGTCGCTCAAACCGAAATTACCCCAAGAGAGGATGAAATTTGTACCCAAGTAGCCGAACAGTTACGCCAAGACGGCTTAATTTTTGTGGGTATTGATGTTATTGGTGGCTACTTAACTGAAGTTAACGTCACTAGTCCTACTGGAATTCGTGAGATTGATCGCTTAGATGGGACTCACCTTGGCCATCAGGTCATTCAATGGATTGAACAGAATTTAAAAAGCAAAAAATAATTTAGGGAACTCCAAAAAATAAATTATTCCACATTAAAGTTGTTGACTGTTGACTGTTGACTGTTGACTGTTGACTGTTGACTGTTGACTGTTGACTGTTGACTGAAAATTCGTGAACCGTCAACGGTCAACAGTGAACAATAGCAATGGAATATTTTTTTACTTGGAAGTCCCTTACATTTATTTTTTGCCTTATCTCGTTCCCAGTCTCCGACTGGGAATGCCCGTCCTTGAGGCTCCGCCTCCCGAACTCGCGGCAGAGCCGCAATTGATCTGCATTTCCAGTCGGACACTGGAAACGAGATTTGAAAAGGATTTTAGCTTAAGTTGACACCTATGGGCATTGCGCCTTGCTCCTACGATAAATCTATATGTATCAGGATTTTCGTGAATTGGTATTACCCACGCAATTTAATTTAAGTAAATATATTTATTTATGCCGTATATGAGTTTAATGCATCGCGGGGGTAGATGTAGCGATGACTACGAAGGGCTATGACGCTCTCTACGAGACGCTGCGCATAGCTTGCCTGTAAGGGTACGAAAACTCACTAACGCAACTTTTGGAGACGCTAGGCGTAGGAAGATACCCGTAGGGATACGCTATCGGCGTCGCATCTGTATTTGGGTAGATATTCTTCTTTATTTGTTCCAAAAGCAAAGCTGGACATGTGAGCCACCAGACTCCTGCCCAAGTTCATTGTATTTCTTTGATACTCCCGGCGATAAATCGACTGCCCTTAGTAAAACCCTGAAACTAGCAGATTTTATACAGCACTCAGCCTAACCTGAGACTGCTAATTTAATCTAAAATCTCAACTCGTTCGACTGAGCGACTTGTGCCGAGCGGACTTGTACTGAGCGTAGCCGAAGTAGCCGAGGTAAGCCGAAGTCCAAAATCTTTTAATTCCTTGGTGTACGTCGGTTTCTTAGGAAATCAGGTATGTCCAATCCAGGTTTTTCTTTTGGTTCTGGAATTGGAGTTGGAGTTGGAGTTGGAGTTGGAGATGAGGTTTGGGGATTAACTGCGGGTTGCTGTGTTGGTCGCTTCGAGGTATTAGGTGCTACTCGAACGTTAGCCACGCTTTGTTGTTGCACAGCTTGTATTTCACCTGTAAATCCGGTGGCAATTACAGTAATTCTTACCTCACCTTGGAGTCTGTCATCAATTACAGCTCCAAAAATAATATTGGCGTTGGGATCAACTACCTCATAGATTGCTTCTGCGGCTGCATTTACTTCATGCAAAGTCAGGTCAGTACCACCTGTAATATTAAAGACAACCCCTCTGGCACCTTCAATAGAACATTCTAGTAGTGGTGAAGAAATAGCTGCGATCGCAGCTTCTCTGGCTCTAGATTTTCCAGAGCTAACGCCAATTCCCATCAATGCCGATCCCGCATCTGCCATTACCGCTCGAACATCAGCAAAGTCAACGTTTACCAATCCGGGGATCGTGATGATATCAGAAATACCTTGCACCCCTTGACGCAGTACATCATCTGCATAACGAAAAGCTTCTTGCACAGGTGTTTGTTCGGGGATCACTTCCAGCAGTTTGTTGTTGGGGATAATGATCAGTGTATCTACTCTACTTTTTAGTCCTTGAATACCTTCTTCGGCTTGGCTGGTACGGCGGCGTCCCTCAAAGACAAATGGACGTGTGACTACACCAACAGTCAGAGCGCCCATTTCTTTGGCTACTTCTGCCACTATCGGCGCTGCACCTGTCCCAGTGCCACCGCCCATCCCAGCCGTGATAAATACTAGGTCTGCACCCTCTAAAGCTGTAGCAATTTCGTCTCGTGATTCCTCTGCTGCCTTTTGACCGATAGCAGGATTACCACCTGCTCCTAAACCCCGTGTTAGCTTCTGTCCAATTTGCAATCTACTGGGAGCGCCAGCTAAGGTAAGAGCTTGGGCATCAGTGTTAATTGACCAAAACTCTACCCCAGAGACATCAGATTCGATCATGCGGTTAACGGCATTGCCACCGCCACCACCTACACCAATCACTTTGATGTTGGCAACCCGCCCAGGAACAATCTCGCCAATTCGGCTATTTTCCGCAGAAATCTTCTTATTATCGTGATTTTGTCCGAAGTTCAACCCAGAATTATTAAAGGGATTGGTCGAGTTAACTGCCAGAGAGAACCCCGGCTGTCCCGTAGATTGGGAATTTTTATAGTTAAGTCCTTGGTTATTATCAAGTGTCATTGGATTTGTCAAAGGGTAGATAAACGACTTTTTCAGGTGTTATTCACCTCAGAGTCAACTTTAGTTTGACAGTGCCACAATACTAGGGCACTGTTCTTTATTGTTTTCACTACTGCCAAGCCTAACAGAATTGGCAGTGCGAAAATTTGCTATGGGATAAGCTTTCAGGGCAGCCGATCGCACAGCCAATTCTAGAGAAGTATACCTACATTTATCTAAAAGTGATCTGTATAACATCAAAGAGACATTAATCGCTTCATTATTCTTACCAGAGGGCAGAACTTGTAAAGATACACCACAGCGCATCTGATCTACCTCAATAATATTGTTAATAGATTTCACCATTAGAGATAGCTGCAACTTTAGACACAAAATTTAGCTTACACTTACTTATCCCTAAGGTTGAAGTAAGCCAGAATTTACTTTGTCAGACTATACCTGATTAATTTGTTGTTTGGGGGGTCTTAATGGACACTGTGCTTGAGCAATAGTCTATCTTACAAGAACCCTCACTAATGTGGTCAACAAATCAAGATTTTTCCAGAGGTTTCGTAACCCAATAGGAATTACGGCACCGGGAACTAGTCTAAACTGATTGCCCAGAAACAATGCTTACGCAACTTTGGGCGGCATTTTCCTTTACAGATTGAAAATAAAGCTAAACTGTCTTTGGAATAGAAGGCGTTTTGCACACCATAGCCCATTATCAGATTGTCGGACATCTTGCACCCTACTATTAGATGTTAGGGGTCATAATTGAAAGTGTTCTACTCGCAATAGAGATTTTATGATTTATCTTCTCATTTTAATTAGAAGTTAATGCAGATTTTCGGGCGGTTTGCTCGAAAATTGAAAATAATAAATATATTTATCAGCATAAAGCTTCTTAATTTACTAGGAGCTATGAATACATTAAACACGCTAGATGTTTTTAGGGATTTTGGGAGTTAATTTTTGGTCTTTTTGGTTCATCTGTACTAATGGAATTTCGGGATTTTTCAGATCAATATACTCTATTTGGCCAGAATTAAGTTTTGCTGCTAAAGGACGCATTTGGGCGAGTACTTTAATTTGTTCAGACAACTGGGGGCCTGGAACACCGAGATGCACATTTCCTAGTTCTGTTTTCAAAATTAAATTCGCTGGATTTTGGCAATCAATTTCCATTACCTTGACGGGACTTTGAATTACAGCTTGATGAAGTTGAGTCCAGTAGAGGCAGTATTGTTTGGGCAATCCAATGACTCTGAGATTGGGTAATTTCTTAGTGGGATTGAGTGATGTGTATTTTTCTAAAGGCATCCAGGCCCCGCTTGCATCTAGTAAGCCGATTGTGATTTTTTTGTTGCCAGTGCCCTGATTTTGAACACTTGGTGTCTGAGTCACGGCTACAGGGACTCGTTCTTGGATTTCGATGTTTAATCCTGGAGGAAACAAGCGGCGTCTAACGATCGCTTCGGCAATAGTTGGTTGTTTCTTCAAAGAGTTAGCGATCGCTGTCGGTTCAATCCGCCACAAAGATTGGGGGTAAGCTAGCACCAACAGGGATTGAGTTGTCTCATCTGACAGTAACTGATTGCCTGATTTCATCACCACTTGTTTGGGAGTTTTTAGCACCCACACTGGTTGAACTGCCATCCACAGCAATCCACCCGCAAAACCGGTAATGGCAAAAGTTCGCCAAATAGCCTGAATAATTCTCATCTGCCTCTGCCGACGTAATTTCTTACGACGCTGCGCTAAATTTGTGCGGGAAACTGATATTATGCCAGCCATTCAAACCCCTTTCTGGTTACAATCCAAATTCCTTGACACGAAGTATCAACATTCAAGCCCCCGCATTTATGCGTGGGGTAATAATTGCGAATTGCGAATTGCGAATTGCGAATTGCTTTGACGCGCTTGTATCATTATTAATCTTCAGTAAACACTGTCGGCATCTGTTAGCCGCTCTCCTCAAGACTTTTTTATTTTTAGTAACACTTTACAGTAACTACACAAAGAACGTGGCGCTAGTTATCCTTCCAATTCAAGTTTCCGGTGTCCATTCTTAACTTACTGTTGTCTTTTCGACAAGCGATCGTCAAATATTTTTTCAATGCAAGATATTTATGATTTTGTTTTCTTGACAAATAGAATATTAAATGATACCTAATTCCAACCTGAATCTCTGTATAGCTTGCTATAATTCATACCAGTCCTGATCATCAGCTATACAAACTGGGAACAATACAATTTAGTAGCTTTTTTGACTGATTAACTCAAGCCTACAAGGTTTGTGCCAGGTCAAGCAAAAGCTACAGATTGTCAAAACCTCAATAGCAGGTGTAAAAAGGACAGACATGCTTAAGGTTATTAGGGTCAACTAAATCTCTACCATACTACTGGCAGTGATCTGTAACAAGTGCTGTCTTTTGCAAGATACTACCAGCTTGCGAAGTAATTGTCTGCTTACATCCAGGTTAGAGATTTTTTGTATAAAAAATACGAATTAACTGCATCCACACACATCTACACACGCATCTACATACACCTCTAGATACATGAAAACGACATTAAATTTATCACGTTTTTATAAAGCATGTAACCCAAGCTACACGCTTAATATAAGTAACGTGCTAGATCGCCAATATTACATAGATTTTGCTGATGTCCGGGGTTGCAAGATTGTCGAAGAATTGCAACGGACTATCGTTCGGATTTCTCCTGATGAGCCAACCTGCCAGTTATTTACGGGTCACATTGGCTGCGGGAAGTCAACGGAATTGCAACGCCTGAAGACAGAACTAGAATTAGCGGGATTTCATGTAGTTTACTTTGAATCCAGTCAAGACTTAGATATGGCGGATATTGATATCAGCGATATTCTGCTGAGTGTAGCCCGTCAAGTCAGTGCCAGTTTAGAAGGCATTAACATCAAACTCAAAGGTGGTTACTTTACCAATTTGTTTAAAGAAGTAGGCGATTTTTTGCAAAGCCCGATAGAGCTTTCTGGACAAGCAGAGTTGTCGTTGGGTATTGCCAAAATTACCGCTAAAACCAAAGATAGTACCCAGGCGCGGAATCAACTAAGGCAATATCTGGAACCACGTACCAATAGTATTTTGCAAGCGATTAACGAAGAAATTTTAGAAAAGGCTGTTGAACAGCTGAAGCAACGGGGTCAAAAAGGGCTGGTAGTAATTGTAGATAATTTGGATCGAGTCGATATGCGTCCCTTAGCATCGGGGCGATCGCAACCAGAATATCTTTTTATCGACCGAGGCGAACAGCTACGCCGACTCAAATGCCACTTAGTTTATACAATTCCCCTAACGTTAATTTTCTCCAATGAGTATGAGACACTAAAAAATCGCCTGGGGGGAGGAATTGCGCCAAAAGTATTACCGATGGTATTAGTGCGCCAAAGAGATGGCAGTGACTACGAACCAGGGATGTCACTAGTGCGCCAGTTAGTCTTAGCAAGAGCTTTTCCAGAAGTTCCTTTGAATGAAAGGCTTTTATTAATTACAGAATTATTCGATCACTCCCAAACTTTAGATCGGATATGTCGCGTTAGTGGTGGTCACATTCGTAATTTATTAGGTTTACTTTATAGCTGCCTGCAACGACAAGATCCACCTTTTTCTAAGGACTGCTTAGAAGCCGTGATTAAAGACTACCGCGACGATTTGCTATTAGCTATTGATGAATCCCAGTGGGAATTATTGTTTGAAGTAGTGCAGCAGCAGAGAGTTAAAGGTGAGTCTGACTACCAAAGCTTACTAAGAAGCATGTATCTGTTTGAATATCGTGATCCTCTGGGGCGCTGGTTCGGCATCAGTCCAGCCTTAGGAGAAACAGAAAAAGTTTTAGCTTGGCAACAAAAAAAGTAACACTTACGGTGAGTCATTAGTCCTTTGTCCTTTGCCATTGGACTAATAACTAATACCCAATATAGGGGTTCCCATTCAGATGCGGTACAACATTATATCGCGAGGTGTAAGGGCACGGCAGTGCCGTGCCCCTACGGGTGTACCTCACGTAAACGAGAACCGCTATACCCCATTCCCAATGCCCAATACTTCGACTTCGCTCAGTAAAAGTGCCCAATAACCAATGACTACTGACAAGCAGCTACAAGTCTACACAAAAGAAAATCAGCATACTTTGCAAAGACTGATTAGAGCGATCGCACTTTCCGAAGGTCAATTTGCCCTAATTTTAGTTCGGTGTAACTATAGGCAATTACGTGAGCAAATGTTAGAAAATATTCGCTCCATCAGCAAAGACATCTATATTAGAGAAGTCGTTCTGAATCCATCAACTACTTCCTTACACAACACAATAGTCTCAGATTTATCTTTAGATAATCCTGCTGTCCTTACAGACTCTTTACCATCATCTGTGATGGTTTTCGGTATTGAGTCAACTATCAACTTGGAAAACTTACTTACAGGCATTAACCAAGCAAGAGACATATATGCCGCGACTTTTCCATTTCCAGTGGTATTGTGGTTACAAGATGATGTGGCATCATTGCTTTCAAGATTAGCACCTGATTTTAAAAGCTGGGCTGCAACCACAATTAAATTTGAAATGGCAAAGGCAGATTTAATTGCTTTGATCCACCAAGAGGCAGAATCTCTATTTACCAAAGTTTTAGAAGCAGGTGCCGAAACATTTTTATCTAACGCCTCCTTAGATTTAGATCCTAAGTCTCAACACCGCCACGAAATAGAATCAGCCCGTAATGATTTGCTGCGCCTTTACGGCTTTCAATTAACACCAGGATTAGAAGCTAGTTTAGAATTTGTTTTAGGGCGAGATAAATACGCTAACGATCAAATTAATGGTGCTTTAGCCAATTATCAAAGAAGCCTAGCATTGTGGCAGCAGGAAACGAAGAGAGTCGCAGCATGGGAAAGTAATTCTTCTTTACGCCTCTCATATCTTCACCCTATCCCTCACTCATCTTTACTCAAGCAAGCAATAGTACTATTCCATTTAGGGCTGTGTTATCACCGAATGGCAGACTTACACCAGAATAATAATAGTAGCTATTGCGAACATGCTCTGTTGTGGTTTAAACAATGCCTAGAAATATTGGAGGAGGTACAAAGAGAAGACTTAGTTGCTAAATTTATTTTGCCTGCTTGTGAAATGCTGCAACGTTTACAAGCCTGGGATGACTTAAAAGAATTAGCTCAAAAGTCATTACATCTACATAAAACCTATGGAAGTCCTGCACAAGTTGCTCAAGATTATGGCTTTTTGGCAAATGTGGCAGTTTCTGGGTCGAATTGGATACTGGCTCATGAATTAGCAAATACAGCACTTTCTATCTCCGAAGAAGTAACGCAAGCTTCTCTGCAAGACGCTTTGCGAAGGCGACGACAAGAAAGTTGGTATCTTCTCTTGCTTGCACGTACACAAAGGCATCTAGGTGAGCCAGAGGAGGCTATCAATAATCTGGAATGGGCGAGGGTAGTTTGTGAGCTACAACATCAACCATCCCTTTATTTAGAAATTTTAGAAGAATTGCGATCGCTTTACTTTTTTGAGCGTCATGACTATACAGAAGCCTTTAAGCTCAAGCAAGAAAAAATTCAAATAGAACATCAGTATGGCTTTCGTGCCTTCATTGGGGCAAGTCAATTGCAGCCGCAACACTCTAAAATTAACCCAGCATTAGAACCTCAAAAAATACCGTTTATTTCTGAAGGAGTTGCCCAAGAAATATCTGCTTCTGGACGGCAGCAAGATGTCAATCGTTTGATTGAAAGAATTAGTCGTGCAGACTACAAGCTCACAGTCATTTATGGGCCATCCGGTGTAGGTAAAAGTTCAACTCTCAAAGCTGGTTTAGTCCCAGCGCTCAAAGGTAAAGTTATCGGTGAACGCATTCCTATACCTATTGTTTTGTCTGTTTACACTGATTGGCTCACAGTCTTAATTAGCAGTTTAAATCAAGTGTTGGCATCCACAGGAATACCAGTTAATCTTGACTCTACACCCACTATACTGCTAGAAAAAATTCGGTTAGCAGCCGAGCGCAATTACACAATAATTATCATCTTAGACCAGTTTGAAGAATTCTTCTTTATTAGTAATCTTCCTACGGACAGAATAGAATTTTATCAATTTTTTAGTGAATGTTTAAATATTTCTTATGTCAAAATTATTCTGTCATTAAGAGAAGATTATTTACATTATTTACTAGAATTTGAACGGTTGAGCCAAAAAAATACTATTGGTCTATATGATTTAGGCGTAATTAATAAAAATATTCTCGATAAGGATATTCGCTACTATCTAGGAAAATTCTCTAGCGAGGATGCTAAAGCCATAATTCATAGTCTGACTCAGCGTTCCCATTCTGAATTGAGTGATGAATTAATTAACCGATTAGTCCAGGATTTAACAGGAAAACTAGACGAAGTACATCCAATTGAATTACAAATAGTTGGCGCTCAACTACAAATAGAAAACATTACCACACTCGCACAATATAAGCTTTGCGGCGGCTCGACAAAATTGGTGGAACGCTGGCTTGGGGAGGTTATTAAAGATTGTGGTCAGGAGAATGAAGAGTTAACTTGGAAACTATTATTTGAGTTAACAGATGAAAAGGGCACGCGACCGTTAAAAACTAAAGCTGATTTAGCAGTTGCACTAGTTAATAATCATGATATAGATACAATATCAAGCTTTGACACAGTTGGGGAACTGATTTTAGAAATATTGGTGGGTTCAGGTTTGGTGTTGCGAGTTAGAGAAGAGTTAGGCGATCGCTACCAGCTAGTTCACGATTATTTAGTTGAACCAATTCGCCAAAAGAACAATTATGGTATGCTCGCGGAATTAGAAAAAATTAAACTTGAAAAAACTCAAGCTGAAGTCGCCCAACAACTTAGTCAAAAGCAACTCAATTTGGTATTACAACGGCGACTGCGGGAAGCACGAATAGCAGGCGCAGTGCTGGCAATCATGGGGGGAACAATAGCAGCATTATGGTGGCAAGCCGACTTGCAAAAAAGAGCAGCAATCCGCCAAACTCTACGAGCTGAACGCAGTGAAAGCAACTTGCACATTAGTGCGATCGCTGCTGCTAGTGAAGCTTTATTTGCCTCTAATAAAGAATTTGATGCCCTATTAGAAAGTTTGCGGGCTTGGAGAGAACTTAAACAGGCTGATGGAGTGCAACCAGATACCCGAATGCGGGTGGTGACAGCCCTCGAACAGGCAGTTTATGGGGTAACAGAGGCTAACCGCTTAGAAGGGCATACTGATATTGTCTGGGGAGTAGTTTTCAGCCCAGATGGTCAGTTGCTAGCATCAGGTAGCCAAGATAACATGGTGAAAATTTGGCGTCCTGACGGTACCTTACTCCAAACCCTCAAAGGTCACACTAATGCCGTAACTTGTGTAACTTTTAGCACTGATGGTCAATTTATCGCCTCCGCCAGCCTCGACAAAACAGTGCAAATCTGGCGCAAAAACCGGGTTACAGGTGAATTTGACCGCAAGCCATATAAAACCCTCAAAGGATACGGTGATTCTGTTGACAGCGTTAGTTTCAGTCCTGATGGCGAGTTGTTAGCTACCGCCAGTCAGGATAGAACCGTAAAAATCTGGCGCAAAGACGGTAGTTTAGTAAAAATCCTGAAAGGACATCAAGGCTGGGTTAACTGGGTAAACTTCAGTCCCGATGGTCAATTCATCGCCTCCGCCAGCGACGACAAAACTGTAAAAATCTGGCGACGGGACGGTAGCCTCGTTACAACTTTGCAGGGACATCAGCAGAATGTGATGATGGCTGTTTTCAGCCCCAACGGGAAACTGTTAGCGTCAACAGGGCGAGATAAAACAGTGAAACTTTGGCTCAGGGAAATTAACAGCACTAAAGACGGTTTTGACTTTCGTCTTTACAAAACTTTACGCCACCATACTAGGAGAGTATGGAGTTTGAGCTTTAGTTCTGATAATCAAAAGTTAGCTTCCGCAGGCGAAGACAACACCATAAACCTCTGGAGTATTACTGGTACCTTACTCAAAACCTTCAAAGGACACAGCGATGCTGTTGTCAGCATCGCTTTCAGTCCAAATAACAAATTTCTAGCTTCAGGAAGTTATGACAAAAGCATAAAACTATGGAGTTTAGATGCGCCAAAACCGTCTATTCTTCAAGGGCATCAGAGGCGAGTTTTGAGCGTTGCTTGGAGTCCCGACGGTCAGATGCTAGCTTCTGGTAGTAGCGATCGCACTGTCAAACTTTGGCAACGATACACCAGTAGAGGTGAGGTCAAAACCCGACTTTACAAAACTTTAGTCGGGCATACAAATCAAATTCCTAGTGTCAGTTTTGACCCCAAGGGTGAAATGCTGGCCTCAGGGAGTTATGACAAAACTGTGAAACTTTGGCGGCTTGACGGTACTTTAATCATGACTCTCCACGGGCATACCGATAGTGTGATGAGCGTAAGTTTCAGCCCCGATGGTCAATTTTTGGCATCAGCTAGCAAAGATAAAACAGTGAAACTTTGGAACCGTGAGGGCAAGTTGCTCAAAACCTTAGTGGGGCATGAGGGTTGGGTAAATAGTGTAAATTTTAGTCCTGATAGTCAGATTTTAGCTTCCGCCAGTGATGACCAAACTGTGAAACTGTGGAGTTGGGATGGTACTTTGCTCAAAACTTTTTCGCCCCATGACAGTTGGGTGATGGGTGTTAGCTTTAGTCCCACTGACGAGTTACTGGCTTCTGCCAGCTGGGATAACACCGTGAAACTGTGGCGGCGGGATGGGACGTTGTTAAAAACCTTATTAAAGGGGTACAGCGATAGCATCAATGCCGTAACTTTCAGCCCCAATGGGGAATTACTCGCCGCCGCCAGTTGGGACAGTACAGTGAAACTCTGGAGCCGTGAAGGCAAATTAATTAAAAGTCTCAATGGGCATCGCGCTCCGGTATTAAGTATCAGTTTTAGCCCAGATGGTCAAACACTAGCATCAGCCAGTGATGACAACACGATCATTCTGTGGAATTTACATCTTGATGATCTGCTTGTTCGTGGTTGCGACTGGGTGGGCGATTACCTGAAACACAACCGCAATCTTGAAAAGCGCGATCGCATTCTTTGTGATGGCATAACCAATACAAACCCTTTTTAATTACGAATTATGAATTAATAATTATGAATTAAATTGAAGCCTCAATGGGCAACCGCTCTTGGTTTAGCGGTTGATGAGGCGATCGGAGTTGTTAATTCAAAGCTAGAAATTTATTTCGAGATGATTAGCCGCATGAGCGATCGCTCTCCAAAACTTCATGGTTATTTTCTGCGGGAGCCTCTTGTGGCAAATTCGCTAAAAAGGCCTCTAGTCTCATACGCTCAATATAAGGCCAGCCTCCCTCAGACTCAATATCCTTCAGTAGTGAGTAGAGTTGCCGACGGTTAACAGGCAAACTCTCTTGAAAAACCCCATCCCGGATATCTCGGTGTAACTGCTCCAATTGCCTAAGCATTGCTAAAAGAGCTTCAGTATCGCCTTGACAACCTTGAACTGCATCATACACTACAGTTGCGATCGCTTGCAGTTTACAGGACAACTCCCCTGATTCAAGATTTTTGTTATCGTTCATGCCATCCTTTGCGTATAAATGAGGTCAACTCAAATTTACCGGAGATTTTTAATTTTCCCTAGTTTGCCAATAGTTCTTCTAGAAAATGAAGCTTCTGTAAGCTTCTAGAATCTCGCTTTCCCCCTGCCCCCTGCTCCCCTGCCTCTTGCTAAGGGGTGAATATAACTAGATTTGTATCTTTATCAAAAGCAATTGCGATCGCTCGTAAAAGAGCGTAGTAACCTTTACCATAGCCTCCACGGCAGCTAGATGCGATCGGGATCAGACTTTCTTGGATTTTGAGTACTTTGATTTTGAGTTAAAAAAAATCGTATGATCTGGCTAATTTACCCATCAAACAATGGGCTGTATGTAGTGACGCCACATACATGATACAAAAAGACTTGGGCGACGCCGCTTTTGCTATAGCAAGAGCAAAGTGCGAAGCAGCGACACGTTTAAGTACGTTTAGCAGAGAAAAGTTTGAGTGGCGACTGCCAACCTATACCCCCGGACACTTGTTTGAACTCTAAGAAAGAGCAATGCAGTGTCCGATAAAGGATGGCTTCTCGTCAAAGATCAAAGCTTCGATGCAGTTTTAGAACTTAGATATTAATTTTTGAGATTGAGGTTGACCATGAGGTATCGCGCTTTAATTGTTGCATTTTTGGCTTTGTGCCTGGGGCTAATAACTGCTTGTAGTGATGCTCCTGCTACTAGTAGTAGAGATGTACTCACTTACGATCAAATTCGCGGCACTGGTTTGGCGAATAAATGCCCCCAACTAGCAGAAACAAGCCGTGGCTCCATTCCCATTGATTCTAGCCAGTCATACACCATCAAAGAACTTTGCTTAGAACCAACTAGCTTCTTCATCAAAGAAGAACCTGCTAATAAACGCCAACAAGCAGAATTTGTTGCTGGCAAATTGTTGACCAGATACACTTCCACCATTGACCAGGTGCAAGGCGACCTAAAAATCAACCCAGATAGTAGCCTCACCTTTGTGGAAACTGATGGTCTTGACTTCCAAGCCATCACTGTGCAACTTCCTGGTGGTGAGCGAGTACCTTTCCTCTTCACCATCAAAAACTTGGTTGCTCAAACCCAACCCAGTTTGAGCAGTATTAACACCTCTACGGACTTTGAAGGCACCTTCAAAGTTCCTTCCTATCGTGGTGCTGCCTTCCTAGATCCAAAGGGTCGTGGTGTCGTTAGTGGCTACGATAATGCTGTGGCTCTCCCCGCCCAAGCGGATGATGAAGAACTTACCCGCACTAACGTCAAGCGTGCTGAAAATCTTAATGGCAAGATTTCTTTGCAAATCGCTAAAGTCGATAGCTCTAGTGGTGAAATTGCTGGTACTTTCGAGAGCGAACAGCCATCTGATACTGATTTAGGTGCTGGCGAACCTAAAGAAGTTAAGATTCGCGGTCTATTTTTTGCACGGGTTGAACCGGCTCGTACCTAAACTCTCTGAAGTTAGGTAAGCATCAGGTTTCATCACAAAAGTTAACTTCTTTGCCCCCATTTTCAGGGCTGTTTCATTCCTATAAAAGCATCACAACGACGAAAAGAGACAAAGGTTCAAGGGGAGACAAGAGAAAAATTCTTCCTTCCCTTGTCCCCAGCTTTTCAAGAGGCTTTTAAAGAATGAAACAGCCCTGCCTTTTTTTAGCGATGCGTTACCCACATCTTTCTTCACAATCGTGAAAACATTGTTATATAATTGGCAATACTTCGACTGCGGTTCCATCGAGCGAAGTCGAGATGCTCAGTACAAGGGACTTCCAAGTAAAAAAATATTCCATTGCTATTGTTCACTGTTGACCGTTGACGGTTCACGAGTTTTTCTATGCTTTGAATCATAATGTGAGAAAAATTTTGATCCATAAATTAGAAAAAAGTTAACGAAAATTCAGGCTTTCGCGCTAATCACAAATTAAAACTTTGCATTCATACATGAGTGAGAGTTGAAATTCTGAATCATAACTAGAACGGGAGTTGAAAAAACACAATTGGACAAAACTTGCACAAAAAATCCTTGACAAAATTGGTCTAATTTAAACTTTCAATTCAAAATATGGTTCAAATGCCCATGTTATGGTTTACAACTTTTGTTTTAGTAGATATCTGAGTAAAAATCAAATATTTCATTGTCCAAGCGTTCACGAAGTGTGCCGCAGGTATCGCCCAACAACAGAGCGATCGCCTACTCAAATCGTAGCTGATTAATAATGATAATCAAGCCGAAGGATTTATACGAACGTTGCTCTTATCAGTCTTTTTATGCCTTACACGATAATCATTATTGGTAAAAAACTCGAAAAATAAAAGTGAACTATAAACTGGATACTCATTTTTGAAGCATATCATGAGTTAAAATCTCATTTTTTCTTTCAAATCACATTTTCAGTCAACAGTCAACAGTCAACGACTTGAAGGTGGAATAATTTATTTTTTGGAGTTCCCCAAGTTCGCTTTTTCGCCCATTCGCAATTAAGAAACTTAGATGCAGCAAGACTTTCCTGATTTACATCTGTTGCTTCATTTTAGAGAATTGGTATTACGCACAAGAGATCCCCCAACCCCGATAAATTGGGGGCTTTTAAAATCCCCCCCCTTTTTAAGGCTACCGTGTATACACAAGTCGGCAGACCTCTCCCCAAACCCCTCTCCGACGCAAAGAGGGGCTTTGAAGATTGGCTCCCCTTCCCTCTCTACGAGACGCTGCGCGAACGTAGGGAAGGGGGTGGGGGTTAGGTCTGAGAGCGCTTTGAGCAAAATAAGTCACTTGTGTATACACCGTAGCCTTTTTAAGGGGGTTAGGGGGGATCGAGATTTCAGGTTTTCAATGCGTAAGTCCTAAGTCTACTGAAGTAGACTTTAGCTAAAAGCCAAAGAACTTTAGTTCTAAGCGGGTGACAAAGCCAACATTTTGTACCCTAAGTAAACTCTATAGTCTCAACAAACTCTAAAATACTCTTCTTAATATCTTCAGCTTCTTCTTCAATGGAATCGGGAGTTTCGCCGTCAATAAAGCTGTGCTGACTACTAACTATATACAAAAATTCACCACTGATAAAGGTAAGCAGCCCCCGGTAAGCGTCTAATCTGATTGCAGTTCCATTATTTTCTTGCTTAGAAATCGTGGAACCTTTCGGCATATCGATTAACACGTAGTAAGCGCCTCGCAAAGTGTCTGCCAGATATTCGGTATACTCCACAGAAGCATCTGGGACATTGGCAAAAATCGCCTGGGGTACATACTTGTCTACTAAAATTGTTTGTAAATATTCTTCTTGTCCAACAGATTCCAGTTCCTCTAACTGTTCTATAGGGAAAGGATAATAATCGATTCTCAGCAGAGTACCCATGTCATCAGAAAAGCCAACTACTCCTTCCTGACTTTGAATTCTACCGCCCTGCTGTGGATCAACAGGAATCGGCACGGTAAAATTACTTAAAGGCGATTCATAGCTCTGTTCACTAAAATCTTCTATAACTACTGTCTCATCTTCATCGTCTTCATATTCTTCATCTTCTGCTTCTTTAAAGGCTGCAATTACTTCTTTAATGATTTCCTCTGCTTCTTCATCTTCAAGTTCCAAGGCTGCTTGTAGCTTTTTGAGGTAGGGTTGTTTCGATTTCGGGATGGCGAGTTCATCATCTAAAAGCACTATCACCCCAGCAGCAAAACCATCCAGCACTAATTCATCTGAGAGAGATACTTTGGCGACATTAAACAAAGGCCCAATTCCCTCTTCTTCGGCAATGGAGATCAGTCTATCAACAATTTCGGTGATTTCATCTTCTGAGTATTCCTCGAAAACCTCGAATTCCCAGAGGATACCCGCTAAACTTTCTGCATCGACATCTTCAATCACTGAATCAGCGATCGCAGTCACAGTTGCGATCGCCGCCACTGCTTCCTCTGGACTCAGTGATTCCTCTGATGTCTTTGGTGAGTTAAAAACCTTGTCATATTTGGTCATAAATGATACCTAAATTAATTCCTTGATAGTAATAACAGATTGAAAGTGACAATGGTCAGTTTACCAATGGAGCGAATCTTCTAGAGAAAAAGTTGACTAATCCGTGGTTTACTCAGTATTGCTCAGGTGTAGCTTATCTCCAGCGCTAAGTGAACACGAGCTAGGCTTAATCTAAATATTGTAAATTTTTGTGATCAAGCAATTACCATTAATAACTGCTATATTTGTTTGTTTTTATCCTCTAGCAGATGAATTATATCTATCGATAGAATTATAAACTAGCTAACGATAGATACCTACACCGTGGGCCGGATGTCACAATATCAAAGTTTGTAGTGACACACAATACTCGAAATCTTTGTACTGTTAGTTCTACAAATATGAATTACATTAAATTTTGAGTTCTTTTATGGTACAAACCCCTCCATCTCAGTTTTCACCAGATCAATATAAGGTTGATTCTGCACAAGAAAAAGTAGACGCTATTATAGAAACACCACCATCAGAAACTGAGATTGACTTAGAGTTTCTTTACACCAGAGATATTGAATTTCGTCAAGAAACTATTTACTTTCTTGTGGTCGATCGCTTTTATGATGGCGATCCAGATAACAGCGAAGGGGCAAACTCAGAACTGTACGATCCAAATAGACAAGATTGGGGTAAGTACTGGGGTGGCGACTTGCAAGGTGTCATCGATAAATTAGATTATCTCAAAAACATGGGAGTGACAGCCATTTGGTTAACTCCACTGTTTGAGCAAGTTGAAGAGTTATTTGTTGGAAATGCAGCGCTACATGGCTATTGGACAAAAGACTTTAAGCGGATTAATCCTCGCTACATTGCTGATGGCGAAAATCCTTCTTTAAACGCTACCCAAGAAGAAAAAAATACGACCTTTGATCGGTTAGTTACAGAACTGCACAAGCGGAATATGAAGCTGGTGCTAGATATTGTCTGCAACCATAGCAGCCCTGACACTAGCGGTAGCAAAGGGGAATTATATGATGATGGCGTCAAAATTGCTGATTTCAATGATGATGTCAATCATTGGTATCACCACTACGGCGAAGTGCAAAACTGGGAAGATGATTGGCAAGTACAGAACTGTGAACTATGTGGTCTAGCAACCTTCAATGAAAACAATACTGAATATCGTGAGTATATCAAATCAGCTATTAAACAATGGCTAGACCGGGGTGTAGATGCACTACGGGTGGATACTGTCAAGCACATGCCGATCTGGTTTTGGCAAGAATTCACTGGCGATATGACCAATCACAAACCAGATGTATTCATTTTTGGTGAATGGATTTACAGTAATCCTACTGACGATCGCTCGGTGGAATTTGTTAACCATTCAGGCATGACACTGCTAGACTTTGGCTTGTGTGTGGCAATTCGAGCCGCACTGGGACAAGGTTCAGAAATGGGATTCCAGACAATTCAATACATTTTTGACCAAGATTATCGCTATAACGGGGCAACAGAGTTAGTTACCTTCATCGATAATCATGATATGTGCCGCTTTCAATCGCTGAACCCCGATCCAGCGATGTTGAAGGTTGCGATCGCTTTAATTATGACCTGTCGCGGTATTCCCTGCATCTATTACGGTACAGAACAATATCTGCATGACGACACCGATGGCGGTAACGATCCCTATAACCGCCCGATGATGGAAAATTGGGATACTGAGAGTGAGGTTTATCGTTGCATTAGGCTGCTATCTGGCTTACGACGACTGAATCCAGCCGTATCAATGGGTAGCCACTGGCAAAAATACTTAACAGCAGATGTTTACTGTTATGTACGTCGCTATCGTGACTCTGTGTGTTTTGTAGCTTTAAACCGGGGAGGAGAAGTTACTTTACCAGAAGTAGAAACAGAATTACCCGATGGCGAACATACTTGCGTAGTGACTCGCAATAAATATGAGGTAAAAGACGGCAAGATTTATAACTTGGTATTAGAAGAACGGGGAGTGCTTGTTTTCAGCCACGTAGGGGAACGGATCAAAGCACAGACAATTGTGCGCGTACAACTTAATGGCGTGGATACCCAACCCGGCGAAACCATTGTAGTGACAGGAGATTGCCCAGAGTTAGGCAACTGGGATATCAGCAAAGCATATCCTTTAGAGTACATCAATTCAAATACCTGGTCTGCGGAGATTCCCTTTGATGAGAGTACTGGTAAGCTGATTGCTTATAAATATGCCATGTGGCGGGAAGGGCGATCGCCTCTGCGCGAAAATTTGGTAAATCGTCGCTGGGTGATTGCCAAAGAAGGTACTGTAAAATGGCGTGATACCTGGGCATCGGGAAGAGAATCATAGGATAATTGTAGGTTGGGTTGAACTTTAGTGTTACCCAACAAATGCTCGAAAATGTTGGGTTTCGTTCCTCAACCCAACCTACGCAAATTTATTTTTCTGGCTCAACCCAAGCGTATTGCAGTATATATATTTTAGTTTACAGTGATCTGGATCACACTATTTTCTGAGTAAAATATAGATAATATCAAGCACATAAATACCTAATAACTGTCAAAAAGAGAGCGAAGAGGCTCTACTTTTACAGAAGCAAAGGATGCATAATACCTTTATGAGCAATAAACTCACCAGTTTTTAATTCTTAACCAAGTGATCTAAAAAAATTAGAAAAAGGTAAATAGTAATGCTCGACCTCTTATTAAAAGATAAATTAAGTGCTAAAAATACACTAAAAGTCAAAAAAGAAATTTTAGCACGAGTTCAAGGTCGGGAACTAGAAAGTTTAAATGCCGAAATGAATTTTTATAAAACTGAATTACTTCCTTATTTTATAAAGTTGAATCAATACAATCCTGTTGTTAGTGTTACAGAGCAATTACGGCTTTTATTGGGTGTTTGGACACCAATCTGGTCTACCATATCGTTTCATGAAAGTTTACCACAAAGAATACAAGAGCAGTCATTCCAAATTTTCCAGCATGATGGTTACTGTGCGAGTATAGCTCGCTATATACTGGGAAAAGAGTCATCTTTATCCGATAATTTTCAATCGAAATTACCAGCTTATGATTTCATGATCCTCCAAAAATATGGAGTTAAAAATGGGAAATGGGATCTTCAAAACATTGATAGATTTCAGGCTTTTAAAAATAGAGAAATTCCTTTAACGTTAGAATCAGTCTACAACTGGTTTACTAATGTAGTTAATACTAAAGTAAAACTGAATGCGTCAAAAGAGGATTTGCCTAAAGCCCTCAAATTAGAAAATCTAGAGATAAATCATGCTAATGAATTTCAAAAAACATACTTAGCAACTTCTCAAGTGTTTGAGCATTTATATATAGATATTGACTGGCGACTTGTGAAAACTCAAACAGATGCCTCATATCTACCTAGTTACACAATTTATGTGAAGAGGCAATAAGAAATAATAATTTCTGTAATTCAAACACTTTTGGTAAGATGCCAGGTATAGTCCAATACGCTTGGGTTAGAGCCAAAAACCTTAAACTGCGTAGGTTGGGTTGAGGAACGAAACCCAACATTTATCAGAATTTGTTGGGTAACACTAAAGTTGAACCCAACCTACGATTATCCTTAACTGAACTGTATTGAGGTATAGTCCTCAATCTAAAAATAAGCATAATCAAAAATTTTACTATTTGTTGAGTATTAAAGACAGATATTCCACCGTGCAATGCTGTCTCATCGATTGGTGAATGCCTCAGCTACCTGTTTGATTCAGACAACGATTGTTACTTATTCGGTTGGGCAATACGCGCTTCAATATCTTCCAATGTTTGTAACAATAGACGACTTGCCTGCAATTGCCAACCCCATTTCTGAATTCTAAAAGCTAATACAGTTCCAACTATAGCAGCTAACAAACAGATGGGTTGATTTAAAGAAATTCCGAATAACAAACCCAATCCAGCAATTCCCCAAAATGGTAAAGCTGCTGCTTGTCTTTGTTCTTCCACAATTTGACTAATCATATTAGAAGATTGCTTACTAGCGAGTAATGCCTCTTTGACTTGTCGCTGTTCGGCTGCGGACACTGACAAACCTATTTTGCGCCGTAGTTTTTCAATTTTGCGGGCATCTGTGCTGTACTCAGTTAGCTCATCTTCTGCCATTTTCAGCAGTCGTTCTAGTTGGGCCATTGTGCATTGCATCCAATATTACGATATAGCCATTATCCCGAATAATTGTTATTTATGGACTATAGGAAGCATATTTGATTTCTGAAAAAATATCGGTAGTCTTGTAGTAGTGCGACAATCCCTAAAGAGCTTATTCTATAATACTTTTGACTTTTGACTTTTAATTTTTGACTTCCGCTTTGCGGTTAGTGGTTACGCACTGAGAAACTAAGTATAAATTTAAAAGGTAATTATGACTACAGTATCTAAAAGCACATTATCTCAATCTTCCCAAGAGCGATCGCTCATCTTGTGGTTTGATGAAGTTGGTATTGCTGATATCCCGGTAGTTGGTGGTAAAAATGCCTCATTGGGCGAAATGATTCAACAGCTAACGCCCAAAGGGATTAACGTTCCTACAGGATTCGCCACCACTGCTTATGCTTATCGTTATTTCATTCAATCAGCAGGTTTAGAAGCAAAGCTACGCAAACTCTTTGCTGACTTAGATGTTGAGGATGTCAAAAATTTACGAGAACGGGGGAAAAAAGCGCGATCGCTATTAATTCACACCCCATTTCCTGTAGAATTGCGAGAGGCGATCGCTAAAGCTTACCAAAGTCTTTGTGAACAATACAACGCAGAAACAGATGTTGCAGTCCGTTCTAGCGCCACCGCCGAAGACTTACCAGATGCTAGTTTTGCTGGACAGCAGGAAACTTACCTCAACGTTGTCGGTGCTGAAGGAGTTTTAGCAGCTTGTCATAAATGCTTTGCTTCCATATTTACCGATCGCGCTATTTCTTATCGTCACACCAAGGGCTTTGACCACTTTAGCATTGCTCTGGCTGTGGGTGTGCAAAAAATGGTGCGCTCTGACTTAGCAACCTCTGGGGTAATGTTCTCCATTGATACAGAAACCGGATTTAAGGATGCTGCACTAATTACAGCCGCCTACGGTTTAGGTGAAAATGTTGTCCAAGGGTCTGTAAATCCTGATGAATATTATGTTTTTAAACCAACTTTAAAAGCTGGTTTCCGCCCAATTATCGATAAAAAATTGGGTAGTAAAGAACTGAAAATGATTTATGATGACGGCTCCAAATTTACGAAAAATGTGTCTGTTTCGCCCAGTGAAAGAGGCAAATTTGCCCTGAGTGATGAAGAGATTTTACAACTAGCAAATTGGGCATGTTTAATTGAAGATCATTATTCTCAAGTCCACGGCATTTTCACTCCAATGGATATTGAGTGGGCAAAAGATGGAATTACAAATCAACTTTTTATTGTGCAAGCGCGTCCCGAAACCGTGCAGTCGCAGAAGACAGGAAATGTGTTGCGGAGTTATCGGTTGTTATTGGGGAATAGGGAATGGGGAATAGGGAATGGGGAAAAAACTTCCCAATCTCCACTTCCTGATTCCCAATCCCCAATCCCCCTTATTACGGGGCGGGCGATTGGGGAAGCGATTAGTCAAGGGAAAGCACGGCTAATTTTAGATGTTCAGAAACTCGAACAGTTCCAAGTTGGGGAAGTTTTGGTGACAGAGAGAACTGATCCCGATTGGGAACCAATTATGAAACGCGCCAGTGCAATTGTTACCAACTCTGGGGGTAGAACGTGCTTTGATGGCGAAACCAAAATATTAACTAATAAAGGGTTTATGACCTTGTGCCAGATTTATGAGCAAGGTTATGAAGGTTTGCTAACTCTATCATTAAATACCCAGACAAACAAAATAGAGTGGCAACCAATTCTTGATTCCATGAAAAGACAATCAAAAATGATTAGTGTCAGCGTCTCGCAAACAGGTAGAGTGACTGATAACTACTTACGCTTAACACCAGATCACAAAATGATTAATATCAGAGGTGGCGAATATCTAAAAACTGAAATTCAAGATATGCTTGCAGCCCAAGAAATGGTGGTAGTAGCAGAGAATATTCCGCAGTTGAGTGTAACTGAAAAAGAGAATATCAAGATGGCTTATTTATTAGGGGGTATACTCACAGATGGTTCTATTTATAGAAGCCGTACTCATGGAGAGGTACAGTTTATCCAAAAGGATACTTTGCCGAAGCAGCAATTTATAGCAGCTATGCAGGAATGCATGAATACAGTTCACGATAAACCATTTGTTGCTCATCTCAAAAAAGCATCTTCTGGCTCAATAAGAAGTCAATTAGTAGTAGGTCAAGCAACAGCTTCTAGACTCTACTCGAAAAAAATAGCCTACGATTTGCATGAGAAAGAGCAAAATATAGTGAGTATGTTGCTCAATAACTCTGTGGAATTTGCTTATAATTTTCTGGCAGGTGTGATTGATGGAGATGGTTGTTATTTCAATAATCGCATTCATATATATGCGTCAGAAGAACTGCTATTACAAGCTATAATTGTGGCTTGTTTAAAAATAGGGACTGTTCCTCAAGTGACTAAAAATCGAGGAATACATAATGTCCAGTTGGTTGAAAAATTAGCAGAAATATTGCAATTTACCAACAGGGTTAAAGGAAAAGTTAGCGATAGAGTAATACAAACACGCTTCTTTGCTACCAAACAACTATTTGATGAAAATGCCACAGGACAGATAAAACTCAGAAGAGATAATAATTTCCTGATTTCTGACAAACAACTACATACAATTGGCAAATTCAATCGCCTACTTGCAGGCGATATTCGGATGCATCGGGTGGTTGCAGTTGATGAAAAGATTCATGATGATGTGTTCAATATTACAGTTGCCGAACATCATAACTATGTTGTATTCACCAGCAAATATACACCAGTGATTGTCTGTAATTGCCATGCAGCAATCATCGCGCGAGAATTGGGTGTACCTGCGATCGTGGGATGCGGCAATGCTACAGAAATTTTAAAACCTGGTCAAGAGGTAACAATTTCTTGCGCTGAAGGAGAAGAGGGAAAAGTTTATCCAGGCTTATTACCTTTTGAAGTGGAAGAAGTTCCTTTAGAGAACTTACCCCGTACCCGCACTCAAATTTTAATGAATGTGGGTAATCCCCAAGAAGCATTAAGTTTATCGGCAATTCCCAACGATGGCGTAGGTTTAGCACGGACAGAATTTATCATCGCTAACCAAATCCAAATTCATCCAATGGCGTTGATTCATTATGAATTATTAAAAGATGAATTTGCCAAAGCTAAAATTGCTGAAATTACCGCACTTTACGACGATAAACCCCAGTATTTTGTAGATAGATTAGCCCAAGGCATCGGTAGAATTGCGGCGGCATTCTATCCCAAACCAGTAATTGTGCGCATGTCAGATTTCAAAAGTAATGAATATGCTAATTTGTTAGGTGGGCGACAGTTTGAACCCCATGAAGAAAACCCAATGCTCGGTTGGCGGGGGGCGGCGCGTTACTATGATGAAGGCTACAGAGAAGCTTTTGCCCTAGAATGTGATGCTATTAAACGGGTACGCGAAGAAATGGGTTTGACAAATGTTATCCCGATGATTCCGTTTTGTCGTACTCCCGATGAAGGGCGGTTGGTTTTAGCAGAGATGGCAAAAAATGGTTTAAAGCAGGGTGTTAACGGCTTGCAGGTTTATGTGATGTGCGAGTTGCCCAGTAACGTTATTCTGGCTGAGGAATTTGCTGAGGTATTTGATGGCTTCTCGATTGGTTCTAATGATTTAACTCAGTTAACGCTAGGGATAGATAGGGATTCGGCGTTGGTAGCCAGATTGTTTGATGAACGCAGTCCAGCTGTGAAACGAATGGTAAAAATGGCCATAGAAGCGGCGAAAAAATGCGATCGCAAAATCGGCATTTGTGGACAAGCACCGAGCGACTATCCAGAATTTGCCCAGTTTTTGGTTGAATTAGGAATTGATTCAATCAGTCTGAATCCAGATTCGGTTTTAAAGACAATGCTGGAAGTGGCAAAAGTCGAAGGTACTAATTCGTAATGACGCGACGCACGAGCGTCGCTAACGCTTCGCGATCGCGGACTCGCTACCGCTACGCTAACGTAATTCGAGTAATTTATGCCAGCTAAAGACCGTTACCACCAGAACGTCAAAAATGCCCTAATCAAAGATGGCTGGACGATTACCGACGATCCATTTCATTTGAAGTGGGGAAAAAGGGATATGTATGTTGACTTGGGTGCAGAGAAATTGATTGCTGCTGAAAAGGAAGGACAGCAGATAGCCGTTGAGATTAAAACTTTTCGCAGTGTATCGGACATGACTGATCTCGAACACGCGCTGGGACAGTATCTTGCATACCGTTCTGTGATGAGTAGAACCAATCCCGATCGCGTCCTCTATCTCGCCGTTCGTGACGAAGTATATGCTGATATCTTTGATGAACCAATTGCTAAACTTTTGATAGAGGATTACAAAGTCCATATCGTTGTATTTCAACTAGAGCAAGAGGTTATTTTCAGATGGATACCTTGGAGCAGTACAGGCAATTAATTCGGAATATTCTGATTGAGCATACAAAAATCCCTTTCAGCATTGGCAATATTCAATTTGAAACAGTTTTCGACGGCGAACAAGACCGTTACTTGTTGATGATTTTGGGAAGAGAACCAGCCTATGATTTATCTCCTACTGTGACTCGTCGCGTTCACGGTTGTCTGATTCACATTGATATTATTGATGGCAAAATTTGGATTCAACGTGATGGTACTGAAGAGGGAGTAGCAACGGAACTGGTTAGTGCTGGTGTATCGAAGGATCGGATTGTATTGGGATTTCGGTCTGAAGAACTGCGGAAAGATTCAGAATTTGCGATCGCATAACCAAGGGTAGTTACAATACTGTTCGGTTAAGGGGAGATAGGAGGTGAAGTCAAAGATATTTTGTTTGCGTAGATATTACGATAACAAGAGAAGGGAAAAAAGTTGCTTATACCTTACTATTGGCACGCTCAAAAAACTTAATTGTTAATTGATGAGAATATCTTTAAACTGTGGAGCTATAAATTGAGGATGAAAAACTTAGAACTCAAGACCAGCCCTATAAATATTGACAAATAACCAATACCTTTGCCAATTTACGAGGGTAAGTTTATGTATTAACGTCCTTTCCTCTAGGGTTGGGCAAAAATAATAAGCCCTAAAAATTCCTTCCCGATTTATCGCAAGGCTTTTTTTGGCGTACTGTCGTATTATCAAGGGTTTGAGCCTCTAACCTACCTTGTAAGCTCAAGGCTTATGTATCGGTTATTTTGCCATTTTTGCCAAAATTTTTTTACCCTCTTATTTTGGCGAAGGTATTGATAACAAAATTGTCTATTTTCTTCAGATTATTTAATATCGTAAATATACTCATACTGCTAAAATGTATTTAAACGTTGACATGAGAATTTGCACGAATAACAACCTTAAAAATAACGGCTATGCGAGTTAGTATTTTTACATTGCAAACTTCAGTGGTATAGGAGCTAATTTTAGATTTTTGAATTCAGGGAATACTAAATTTACTTTTCCATTCACTATCCAGATAACGATTAGCTAAAAATACACTTTAACTCCCTTAGTAAGAATTAATGGCTAAAAACTTGGCTCTTAGTACTTCTAGCTATTTGAATTGTTTTTCTACCATAAAATTAGCGGAATAACCATATTTTTCTTAATTCATTATACCAATAGATTTAGTGTGAACTTATGCAAGTAAAAATTTTGGACACAGATCATCAATATATTTTAAATCATTGTACTAAATACCTCGCAAGATCAAACACAGATATTCGTCATAACTACAACAATCAATTTGGTGCAAGTGATCCACGAGGACGTATTTGTGAAGCCTGGCGTTTCCCTATCATTGATAGCTATACAGGCAAAGATACCCAAGAGTCTATTGTTGATTACAATCGTGTTACCTTCATTTATTTTTCATTAAGTTCAGATTTACCAAACTTTGTCGGAGTTACTGGAACCTTTGACAAGCTCTACAACGTGATTGCTCTTAATGAGATCAAATTTTTAGGAGAATCAACGGGATACTATGCAGTAACACTTGTTATTCCTAAAGGAGAGGTACATACTTATAAATTTGTTATCGATAATCAAGTAATACTTGATCCTATTAATCCACAGCAAAAAGTTCTCAATAATGGACAGACGTGGTCACAATTCTTTACTCATCAGTCTACTGATCTTCTTAGTCTACAATCATGGGAAGCCCTAGTATTAAAGCGCTTGACAGATCATATTTTGCCTTTCCGAACAGAAGAAGGGCAGCGTTTTCTAGATTTTTACTATAACTCTCTAGATCGTCAATCAAAGGACAACCAGTTTTTATACGTTTACAAATTCGATCAATCGATAGGTGTGGTCAATTTTATTGATAAGCTCTTAACGAAGGAAGAACGACATCATTTAATTGACTATCAAATTTGTCTTGATATTATTGACAAGCTTTTACGCCAGCGAAATCGTTTTATAGAGCCTGGCTTGATGTCTAAAGAAATGTATGCCGAACTATACGATCAGATGTTTATTGGCGATGTTCCAGGCTGGAATTATAGTCGTTACCAAAGCCCTAAATATTTTTTGCAATTATTGCGTCGTCATTCTTTTACTGGGGCTTTTTCGCATCCTAAATATGGTGGTAATGCTGGCGGTGCAGGTTGGGCGTATTTAGCAGAACGCTATCCATTCAACTGGCGACAATCAGTAGAAGCACCTTTGGGTACAAACCCAGACTATCGGGGTTAAACAAACAACAGAAATATCAATATGCTCTGTTGAAACAGTTGCGATCGCAACCATTAATGGCTACTGGATATTTATTAACTACCATTGGACATGATTTTATGAGTGATTTTGATGTGATCATTATTGGTAGTGGTGCTGGAGGAGCGCCAATTGCCAATAGAATAGCCAAAAAAGGAAAATCAGTTTTAATTTTAGAAAAAGGGCCTCTGTTTCGTCCTCAATATCAAACTAAAGATGGGCTGAGTGATTTCAAACGAGATGAGTTATTCTCCACAGGGACAGAAAAGCGGTTGCAAATCTCTCAAGTAGCTAACAACAATGGGGAATATTATTCTAGTCACGTAGAGCCGGATATTAATGATGAACCGCATATTTATAGGGAAAAAGATGGTAGCGATCGCGCCACTATTGAAGGATATACAGCACAAGTTGTAGGTGGCGGAACTCAGCTTTATGGAGCAGTTCACCTGCGCTTTACAGCAGTAGATTTGAAGTTGCAAAGCTTCAATGCTGGCCGTACTGATATTAAAGCCGATCCCAACGGTGATATTGAACGCGAAGCTCGTGACTGGCCCATTTCTTACGAAGACTTAGAACCTTATTACTGCGAAGTTGAAGAGTTAGTAGGAATCAATGGAAGCGCCGAAAATCAGTTAAAGCCATTTAGCAAAAACTTTTTACAAACACCACTCTCACCCAATCCCATTAGTGAATTTGCGCATAAGGGGATGGTGCAACTGGGTCAAAACTATACTAATCAAGGCAAAACCATTCAGCCTTACCGCACTCCTCTAGCCGTCATCACTCAGGATCATGCACCCAGTGGGCGGAAAATACCACAAAACCCAGAAACGATTAAGACCAGTTATGTTAATCGTTATGGCGATCCTTTAGGGTTGAAATCTAGTACATGGGTTTCTCTGCTGAGTCCAATTGAAAATTTACCTAATTTCCAAATATGGACTAACTGTGTTGTCACTCATCTTGACTGTGAAGGGAGTCGAGTTCATCGCCTCTATTACAGAGATCCGGCGGGACGAGAAAAAACTCTAACAGTTAAACCAGGAGCTATTGTCATAGTTGCTTGTTCGGCTATCGAGTCTATACGATTATTAAAACTTTCGGCGGCGGCTAATCCAGAGTTTGATCGGCGTATTCACCAAAATGACTTGCTGGGCAAGTATTTCCTCACACACTGCTTTGGCGGAGCAGAGACTATTGTTGTTGGCGATCAGCAGCAATATCCACCATTAAAGTTTGATAAATCTGTGAGCCTGGATAGTGATTGGGCGATTGACTACACCTCTAGTGAAGCGTTCCTTAAAGAGAACGGACTATGGGCTGGAGCAGCAATCTACAACAATACTTCTGATCAAGCCTTGCCCATTTCCTTAGGACGTACTCATGGGAGTCAAGACCTTGATACTTTCTGGAAAGCTTTTGATTCAGGTTATTGGGGTTCGATAACTGGTCAAAACAATCCCCGTTTTCTGCATGGACAGGGCATGGTGGATTTCTTTAATGAAAACTTTGGCACTCGCTTATCCGTCAGTTTTATGGCTAATCAAGTTCCTCTCAAGAGCAACCGTATCGAGTTACATCCAACAGTTAAAGATAAGTGGAATCGCCCTGTGGCTTACATTCTTAAAGACTGGCATAGTCACGATAAATACTTAATGGATGTAATGGCAAAACAGTGTGAAGAAATACTGCGTTTAGGAGGGGCAAACCCAGATAGAGACGCAATAGAAGAGGGGGGTATTTATTTAGCTGAAAACGCATTAACTCGTATTGCTAATCACATCTTGGGTGGAGCGAGGTTTGGCAGCGATCGCAATGATTCTGTGCTGGATATCAACTGCCGTGCCTGGGACTTCGATAATCTTTACGTAACAGATGGTTCTTTTATGCCCACCTCTGGTGGTGCTAATCCCACTCATACGATTGAAGCTAACGCATTTCGTATTGCTGACCACTTATTGGCAAGAATTTAATGGCTGACCCTCGATTTAACGAAATTTTTACCCGTCCCGAAAACGACATTTTTCATGTCGTCTTCTTTCCCGATCGCATATATCATGCCCAGTACCTCAATGCAACTCGTAGCCCACGTTACCGATATAATGTTCAAGAAGTTCGAGGTCAACTTGATATTAACGTCCTCAAAGGCGAAGTCTATCTTGATGGCAAATTTTTGTGTAATTTCTTACGAGTAGAGTATCGAGCCAGTCGCTTAATTGAGCAAGCCCGAATCCGTAATCGTTTTGTTCAGGGTGAATTGATGGCTTACATCAATCTTTTGCCAGAAAATTTACCTCCTGTCGGTGCAACTATTAAGCTGAGGCATTGTCCTTGGATTGATGCCCATCAAGTAGAAATTTGGGAAACGCTAGAACCACCTGCCAACACTGACCATGATGTCAAAGTTCTAGACATGATGGGACATCAGGGTTCAATAACAAGAATTTCTGCTTTCAATCCTGCTCTCAAGAATATAAAACAACTCAAGCGCATAGAGTTATCCTTTCGAGAAAATGATCGCGACCTGCCCTTTGGTTTTACGATTGGCAATCCGGCTTGGGACAACAACTTCCGCCGCTCATTCCAAGTTCCCAATACACAAACGCCCAGTTCCCCACAAAATACAGTTGATGTCCTCAATTATTTAATTGATTTCCAGAGGGGATGGTATCTCCAGGCAGATCAGACTAACCCAGTCCGATACCTCAACGCCATGATGAACGATGGCGATCCAGAACGAGCTAGTGAAAACATTATAGAAATGCGCTGGCTTTTGCAGCGTGAATTTGGTAGCTCAGTGGTCTTTTTCCATGAAGTCATTATTCCACCTGGTAAGGTGGAAGGTACTCATCAGCATATTGGCTCAGAAGAACTCTATTACATAGTAGAGGGTGAAGGCATTGCTTATATGGGAGTGGGGGATGACCCACAGACTGAGACATTTCCCACAGTCGAACGCAACATCTTTGGTATTGGTTTCAAGGAATGTAAAGAACTACCCGTAAAACCTGGCAGTATTATTTTTACAAAGAGTGGAGGTATCCACGGCATTCGTAACCCTGGTACTAAGCCTTTGAAGTTCGTTGCTTTTCTTTACCACAGTAGTTAAGCTGCTTCACACCACAATAACTTTACCAAGTTTTTTACTACTACATAAGCTATGTTTATCGTCCATTCTGACCAAGTATTTCGTGTTGAGCCAAACACAAAACCAGATTATAGAAATAATAATCCTCTGTTGAGAGTCATGAGTTTAATACAGCAGGCTCAACTGGCTGCGGAACGTGAATACTATCTTCATGACACTTTACAATATCTTTTTCCCTATAATTATTTACAGCTTTATAACCCCAGTAGCCCTGCTGAAACTAATAATGTAGACCCAACAACTCAGGATGATAAGAATGATTTTCAAAAGCAAAATATCCGCGACTTTCGTACCACTGATACTCATTTGATTCGTGGTTGGATTATAGCCAATAATATAACTTTTCCTTTTCTGCGGGTTTCCTATCGAGGTGGCCCCGACTCTAAACTTTCTCAAGCCACCAATCATAAATTAGGCGACACAATTAAGTTGTGGATTAAAGTGGGTGCGGTAGCAACTTCCTCACTAATCACAGTGCCTTATAACGAAAGAAGCGATCGCTATGAGGTAGAATTTTGGGGCTATACAGGTAACAATCTACGTGATTTACTCGATAGCAAAGGTCGAGCAGCAATTGATCGGGGAGAATTGCAAATTCGCACTGATTTAATACATGGTAGCCTCAATGATTTTAGCCGTGATGTGGTTGCCAATCAGGATATGCGCCAAATTGCACCAACAAGTTCGATGCACCCGATTTTACCGCTTCATATAGAGTTATGTTGGGCAAATTTCCCACAAACAATCTGGGATTCTCAAAATGGAGCTAATTATCATTACGAATTCAATATGATCCAGCGAGGCTGGGATCAATATTTACAGGTCGGCATTAGTCCTAACCCACATGGTGGTTTTGGCTTTTTAGAATTTCGTAACCTGATGTCAAACTACTTTGATTTTAAAGGTAGTGGCGAACTTGCAAGACAACTAGAGTGGTGGAATCTGGATGCTTTTGGCAAGAAGGTGATGGAAGGGAAACGGCGAGAGGAATTTATGGCCGTTGACTACATGGATTTGCATATTCTCAAACCAGAATGTGGCATTGGTTTACATCGTCACCGCGATAATCAAGAGATTTTTTTGATGATGTCTGGGCGGGGCTATATGGTTGTCGGAGACTGGTGTAAGTTACCAACACGGGAACGGTGTTTTGAAATTCGTACTTTAAAGTCGGGTAGTTTAGCAATGCTGAAAGGGGGAAATTTACATGGTCTGATGAATGCCACAGATGAAGATATTTCCCTATTTATGTTTGGTGGATACGATTAATTGCTCACCGCCTAAGATAATTCAGGGAAACTGAACTTGGAAATATCTTTGGCAGATATAGATTTTTTCAAAAAAGGAATTGAGTCAACATGGTTTCTTCTCAGTCTGGTATGGGAGCAATTCCCTTTGCTAGTGGAAGTGGTGTGTCATTTCGTGTTTGGGTCCCTAATGTTGATGGTGTTAGCGTTGCAGGTGAATTTAACAGTTGGTCTCCCACAGCACACCCGTTAGATTCAGAAAATAATGGATTCTGGTCTACTGAGGTAACTGTTGCATCTGTAGGGCAACAATATAAGTTTGTGATCCATGAAGGAACTAACTCAGTTTACAAGAATGACCCGTATGCAAGAGATGTTACCAGTTCAGTAGGTAATTCAATTATTGTTGACCTCAACTTTAATTGGACATCTACCAACTTCTCCATGCCAGCATGGAACGAATTAATCATCTACGAAATGCACGTAGGTACTTTTAATGATGATATTGATCCAGGTTTAGGAACCTTTCGCAGTATCAAGGCTAAACTACCAGATTTGCAAGCTCTAGGGATAAACGCGATTCATGTGATGCCAGCAGCAGAGTTTCCTGGTGATTTATCTTGGGGATACAATCCATCTCATCCTTTTGCGATCGAGAGTGTGTTTGGTACACCTTCAGACTTTAAGGATTTTGTCCAAACTGTTCATAATTTTGGCATTGCCGTCATTGTTGATGTGGTTTATAACCACTTTGGCCCCCGTGACCTAGATATGTGGCGATTTACTAGTTGGAATCAAAATAATAAAGGAGGTATTTACTTTTATAATGATGACCGAGACAGGACTCCTTGGGGAAATACCCGACCCGATTACGGTCGTGGAGAAGTACGCCAATATATACGTGACAATGCTTTGATGTGGTTAGAAGAATGCCGTTGCGATGGTTTACGCTTTGATGCAACTGCCTTTATCCGTAATATTTTCGGCAATAATAATGACCCTAGTAATGATATAGCTGAAGGCTGGAGTTTAATTCAGTGGATTAACAACGAGATTAATGCTCGACAGCCTTGGAAAATTACAATTGCCGAAGATATAAGAAACAATGAATGGATTACCAAAGATACAGGCGCAGGTGGTGCTGGCTTTGATACCCAGTGGTCTCAAGAGTTTGTGCGTCCAGTCAGGGATACGTTAATAACTCCTAATGATCGAGACCGCAATATGTTTGCAATCCGAGATGTTATTTATCATCGCTATGGAACTGATGCGTTTGAGAGGGTAATTTACACCGAATCCCACGATGAAGTGGCTCGTTCTTTGAATCCTCAAGAAAGACCTGACCATTATCGACTTCCTGAAGAAATTTGGCGAGGTAATGCCGATAGTTGGTTTGCTAGAAAGAGATCAACTTTGGGGGCTGTGTTACTGTTTACAACTCCAGGGATTCCTATGATTTTTCAGGGACAGGAGTTTTTAGAATGGGGCAGCTGGGCAGATAATACTCCCTTGGATTGGAGTAAAAAAGATCGATTCAAGGGGATTTGGGATCTTTATCAATCTCTAATTCGCTTACGCCGCAACTGGTTTAACAACACTCGTGGGCTGCGTGGGCAAAATGTGAATGTTTTTCACATTAACAATAACGATAAACTTATTGCTTTCCATCGTTGGGAAAATGGTGGTCGTGGAGATGATGTGATTGTAGTGCTTAATTTTAGCGATCGCAATTACGACAGCTATACTATCGGTTTTCCTAGCCCTGGAACTTGGTATGTTCGCTTTAATAGTGATTGGCAAGGTTTTAGCCCAGATTTTGGCAATTTTCCAGGCTACAATACCACCGCAGGGAGAGCAATTTGGGGAGATACAGATGGATTAACTTTTGCAGGTAATGTAGGAATTGGTGCTTATAGTGGCCTTATATTTTCCCAGTAAGGGTTTGGGGGCGTTGCATAATAACCCTCTTGGGAAAGTTAGAGGGTCAAAAACTAGTGTCGGTTAAGAGAAAAGAGCCCATCAATTATTGTTCCTAATGCTGTGGCCGCGTGATCAATCACGCATTAGCATTGGTAGGGGAATAGATTGACTACCTTGCCATGAGTAGACCATACCTGCAAGTGGTAATCGCGCTGCAAACATAAGCTAATTTTAATTGTAGGAACTATCCTTCTCAAACAATTGCCCGACAAAGATGGTTTACCCACTCAAGATTATGAGGTAGGCTGGCACTTGAGGCGAGCTTCTTGGGGTAAAGGGTATGCAACAGAAGCAGGGCAAGTTATGCTCAATTAAGGATTTAGTGTTTTGAACTTGCCAGTAATTTATGCCGTAGTGAAGCCAGAAAATCATGCTTCAATCCGTGTAACAGAACGATTGGGTATGAAACCAATAGGGCGAACAAACAAGTATTACAATATTGAACTACTCCTGTTTCAACTAGATGCACCTGAAGAGTGGAGGGAGAACAGGGGAGCAGTTCTTCAGCAGAGGGTAGGAGGGCAAAGGAGTGGAGTTCAAAGACTCATCGCCGAGTATCAAAGACTCGTCGCCGAGTATCAAAGACTCGTCGCCGAGTATCAAAGACTCGTCGCCGAGTATTAAAGACTCATCGCCGAGTATTAAAGACTCATCGCCGAGTATCAAAGACTCGTTCACGAGTATCAAAGACTCATTCACGAGTATCAAAGACTCATTCACGAGTATCAAAGACTCATCGGCGAGTATTAAAGACTCATTCACGAGTATTAAAGACTCATCCCCTATTCCTCATGCCCAATGCCCAATGGCTAATGACAAATGACAAATGACAAATGACAAATGACAAAAAAGTGGTTCCGAATTGGGATGGTGAGTATATTTCTTTTGTCACTCGCCTTAAGGTTTTGGGGGCTGGAGCGATTCAACACTCTGGTATTTGATGAAGTTTACTTTGCCAAATTTGGTAATAATTATCTCACGCATACCCCATTTTTTAATGCTCATCCGCCGCTAAGTCAATATATGATCGGCATCGGCATTTGGATTGGCAGCCACATTCCTTTTTGGCACGATACGGTAAATGGGCTGACAGGTTCATTGCGATCGCCTTGGACTTATCGGTGGTTCAATGCCCTTACTGGCTCATTTATTCCTTTAGTTGTAGGTGCGATCGCTTATCAATTAAGTTATCGTCGTAGCTTTGCAATCCTTGCAGGTTTGTTCACAGCTTGTGATGGCATTTTTCTAGTTGAGTCTCGCTATGCTTTAAGTAATATTTATATCGTCATCTTTGGTTTATTAGGACACTGGTTTTTATTATTAGCATTAGATAACCAAAATCGGCGACGTTCTTTTTGGTTAGTTTTTGCTGGCATTGCTTTTGGTGCGTCAGTCGGTACTAAGTGGAACGGTTTATGGTTCCTCTCAGGTGCTTATTTCATTTGGATAGCAGCTTGGGTAATCCATTTGATATATTCTTTTCTTAACTCCAAACTTCTTTTTATATCCCCTTCATTGAAGGAGGCAGGAGTAGAGACGCGATTAATCGCGTCTGCACAAGAGTCAGGAGTAGAGACGCGATTAATCGCGTCTGTACAAGAGTCAGGAGTTAGTACTTATTCTCCCCCATCCTCATCATCACCCCCATCAGTTTCATCTCAGACACCACTACAAAACCTAACTCAGCTAAACATTTTTCATATCCTGTTTTATCTAGGAGTTATCCCAGCTTTGATTTACAGCATCATCTGGATTCCTCACCTTCAACTAGATAAAACTTATGGATTTATTGCAGTACATCAGCAAATTTTGAAGTTTCACTTACAGCTAGGTGGCAATAGTTCTAACGTCCATCCTTATTGTGCTGCCTGGTACAAATGGCCGTTGATGACTCGACCAATGGCATATTATTATCAAACGGCTAAAAGTATCACCGAACCCTTACCTGTGATGGGCCCGCCTTTGCCTGCTGGTGCTGGACAAGTTATTTATGATGTCCATGCAATGGGCAATCCATTTTTGTGGTGGTTTGGTGTTGCTGCCATGTTGTTTTTAGTAGGGATGCTGGTGTCACAACCCGTAATTCTTTGGGTAAAAGAAAAGCGTTTTTCAGTGCCTGCAACTCTTAGTGTTGATACTTGGATTGCCTTGTATTTAGTTATAAATTATGCTGCTAATTTATTACCTTGGGTGAAAGTAACAAGGTGCGTTTTTATCTACCACTATATGTGTGCAGTGGTGTTTGTATTTTTAGCGATCGCTTGGTTTGTTGATCAGTGTCTTCGCAGTTATTATCAACAACTCCGGGCGCTAGGTGTCACCATTACTTTTATCATTCTAGTTGCTTTTATTTTCTGGATGCCCATTTATTTGGGTTTACCCCTCTTACCTCACGATTATAAGCTGCGAATGTGGTTCAACTCTTGGATTTGATTAAAAAAAATAAGCCAGTAATTATATTTATCAATTAGGTAAACTTTAACCTATCTTCCCCTGCACCCAAGCGCGGAAGGATTGCACCAAATCAATTTCATCCATAGTTTTACTTTGCTGGATAAATCTATTCATATCACTAACAGAAATTAAAGGGAAAGCGATACTCGACTTAATTTCAATATATTCACTTGCTACTAGCTGATAAAATTTTAAACCTTCACCGTCATATCTCCATAATTCTGCTACACCTAAAGCCGCATAAATATTAAGCTTATTAACAGCACTGCTAGTAATATCAATTTCAATTGCTAAATCCGGTGCTGGATCTGTTGTTAAATCTAATTCTTGTTTACCTCTAATTAGCGGCTCATTTTGAATATAATAGCAAGTATCGGGTTCTATTCCCTTTGTTATTGTTTTACGTTTTAATGTTGTAGAACCAGCACTTCTAATTTTAGTTTTTAATTCCACTGCTAAAGCGAATATCAATCGGTCAAACTGAATTTTAGGATTTTCGTGTTCCAAAAGTGGAGTCATGATTTCTAAAACACCGCAGTCATAAGCAAACAGAGAACCTCTATCTTCACCTGTATCTCTCAGCAAGGCTTCAAAGGTTTCCCAACTAACGTTGTGTAAGACTGTTCTTTGTTCCGCAGGCGTTGACTTGACAAGCATATTAAAATAATTCGTAATGGGCTACGCCCCGCTTCTCTACGAGACGCTGCGCGAACGCGAACGTAATTCGTAATTCGTAATTAAGATTTCTAACGGTATTTAGACCTACCACAAAACTTGTTAAACCTCCAGAATTAATTAAAATACTTATTCTGTCAGGATGTGAGATAAAATTCCGATAATTTTACCTATATCATTAATATAATACTCGTTCAAGTCAATTTCAATCAGTTGCTCAATAAGTTTCAAAAACTTCCAGTTAGTTCCAGTGGTGACAGTTCCATAAATTGCCTGAATGTTATTACCCTCACGTTCATTAAATAATTTAGCTGCTAACATCTCTGCTACACACTGACCTAATCCGGCATTGATATTTTCTTTTTTAGCTTCTACAATTGTGATAACTGGTGCGTTCAGAATTAGTAACTCTGATGAACGGCTAATAATAAAGTCGCAATTTCCATTTAAACCTTGTGCTGAGTCAACGGTAAAATCGATGCCAGAAAATAAACTTATTTGATTATTTAAATATTTTCTTAAAGCAATTAAAATAGGCGCTATAATCATCTCTGAACGGGATTTTTCCGTATTACTAGCAAGAGCTAAAGGTACATTTTCCCGCAAGACTTCTGCAAGTAATGGTGGACATTCTACTTCATGTACAGATGCAAATATATCAATTTTATCAGAAATAGTTAGGCTAAAGGTTTTTCTAACTCTGTCTAAAGTAAAGTCACTGTATGACACTTTAGTTGCTCCTGTAAAAAATCCAGATAATTAAATTGTGCCAACTATTAGCAAGATATGTTGCTGATATTTGGCACAGTTAGTATCTGAATATTTTGTAACTTTAAGCAAGGAAACCTGCAAAAAAGTCGAGAGTTTCTTTCAGTGCTTTGATGAAAATATCAATTTCTTCACGGGTGTTGTAGAAAGATAGACTTGCTCGTGCGGTTGCAGCAAGACCTAAGTAACGGTGTAATGGTTGTGTGCAGTGGTGTCCAGAACGAATGGCAACGCCTTCTTGATCTAATAATGTAGATAAGTCGTTGGCGTGGACTTCTCCGGCTGTGAACGACGCGAGAGCGGCTCTCCCTTCACCTTTTGCATTGGGTTTGGGGCCGTAAATTCTAATTTGGGGAATTTGCTCTAATTGTTGGAACAAATAAGCGGTTAATTCTGCTTCGTAGGCGTGAATTTTATCCATGCCGATACTGCTAAGATAATCTATCGCAGCACCAAGTGCGATCGCTTCTCCAATTGCAGGTGTCCCAGCTTCAAATTTATGTGGCAATTCTGCATAGGTAGAATGGTCTAAATACACCTCTGCTATCATCTCACCACCGCCAAAAAATGGTGGCATTGATTCTAGTAATTCCAACTTGCCATACAGAAATCCTATGCCAGTTGGAGCGCACATTTTATGACCAGATGCTACCAACCAGTCACAATCTATTTTCTGCACATCAACAGGGAAGTGGGGAACACTTTGGCAAGCATCAACTAAAAATTTAGCACCATATTTGTGAGCGATCGCACCAATTTCTTCCACTGGATTAATGCAACCCAAAGCATTAGAAATATGTACCACTGACACTAACTTTGTTTTTTCGGAAATCAGCTTTTTAAACTGCTCAAAATCAAAAGTTTCTTCTGGTGTTAATTCTACAAATTTCAGTACTGCACCTGTTTTTTGCGCCACCAATTGCCAAGGCACAATATTACTGTGGTGTTCCATTACCGACAGAATAACTTCATCTCCCGGCTGCAAATTGTTCATACCCCAGCTATAAGCGACTAGGTTAATCGCTTCACTTGCGTTGCGGGTGTAGACAATTTCCTGACGCGATGCAGCATTGATGAATTTGGCAACTTTATCTCTAGCACCTTCATAAGCATCGGTAGCTTTAGCACTCAGAGAATGGGCACCTCGATGCACGTTAGCATTATATTGCTCGTAATAATCCCGCAGGGTATTTAATACGAACAAAGGCTTTTGCGATGTCGCAGCATTATCAAGATAAACCAGGGGTTTACCGTTGACTTCCTGATGCAATATCGGGAAGTCAGCGCGAACTTTATCAGCAAGGGTTTTGGTAGGAGTAAAAGTCATTGGTAGATTAGTTATTATTCAGTAGAGACGCGATTAATCGCGTCTGTACAATGGTCATTAGTCATTAGTCAGGGACTTAAGATTATTGACTGTGTTTAAAAGGATTTCTCGCAGAGAAGGAACTGGTATTTTGTTGATGACTTCAGCAGCGAAGGCGTTAATTAACAACTTTCGAGCATCGTTTTCATCAATTCCCCGGCTTTGCAGATAGAATATTTCATCATCTTCCAATTGGCTAACGGTAGCACCGTGGGCGCACTTTACGTTATCCGCAGTGATTTCCAATTGGGGTTTGGTATCAACTCTGGCTTTAGATGATAGTAGCAAATTGCGATTCAACTGAGTTGCATTTGTCAACTGCGCTAGTTTGGGTACAAAAACTTTACCATTGAACACCGCATGAGCGCGATCGCCTACAATACATTTATGCAATTGGTCACTTGTACCGTGGGGATAGTTAAGTGCGATCGCACTGTGAGTATCAGACAACTGCTTACCAGAAATTATCGTCAAACCATTGAGAGTAGTTTGTGTCTGCTCACCAGTTTGCAAAATCTCCAAATTGTGCCGTGACAACTTCGCACCTAAAGTTATGGCATGACAAGTATATCGACTATCACGAGCTTGTGCGATCGCAGTTTTGCCAATATGAAAAGCCTCTGCACCTTCCCACTCAACCCTAGTGTGACTCACCTCAGCATTGTCACCAACCCAAACTTCCGTAACCGCGTTAGTTAAATAAACTCCGTCCTCCGCGCTCTTGGCGTCTTGGCGGTTCGTATACTCTTCAACCAACGTTACCTGCGAACCACTTTCCGCCACCACCAAACAACGCGGCTGCGAAATCATCGCCGTCTCACCCACAACCGAAATAAACACCAAATGAATAGGCGTTTCAACTACCACATTCTTCTTCACCCACACCACAGCTGCATCAGTTATTCCAGCCGTATTAAGAGCAGTAAAAACTTCCTGCGCTCCCTCAGCTTGAGCTAAATACTGCCGTACACCTTCCTGCTCAACCGCAGACAAACCAGCCAAATTACTCACCACAATTCCAGATGGCAAATTTGAAACTGCGGATAACTCCGGCGCAAAAACGCCGTTGACAAATACCAAACGACTATTAGCTGCTTCTGGCAAAATATCAAATTCTACAGACGCGACAGACGCGAAATTTCGCGTCTCTACATTAAATTGCACCTTTCGTAGAGACGACAAATCAGTAAATCGCCATTCTTCCTCGCGGGTAGTGGGAATAGTCGAGTGGCGTACCCAATTAGCAGCACTTTGGCGTAATTCCTGCAACCATCCCTCTGTTTTGGGTGCAGTTACCTGATTTAACAATTCAGTTAGATAGGTATCTTTATCTAACAAAGGAGATATCAAACTGACTAAATTTGAATTAGGTATTGGACTGGGAGATACTTGAATACTCATTAGATACTCGTAAACTGGTTTACAATGTTAAGTAGTGCTGGAATTAAAAATCCCTATCAGGGATTGAAACATTACACACCCACCTCAGCAGCTGCAAATTCTTCCAGCACCCAGTCATAACCGCGAGACTCTAATTCCAGCGCCAGTTCCTTACCGCCACTGGTAATAATTCGCCCCTGTGCCATCACATGGACAAAATCAGGCACAATATAATCAAGTAATCGCTGATAGTGAGTAATCAAAATTGTCGAATTTTCTGGACTTGCCAGTTGATTTACCCCATTCGCCACAATTCGGAGCGCGTCAATATCCAAACCCGAATCAGTTTCATCCAAAATTCCCAACTTTGGTTCTAGCAACGCCATTTGCAGAATTTCATTCCGCTTCTTCTCACCACCAGAAAACCCTTCATTCAAACTCCGACTGAGAAAACTGGCATTCATCTTCACGACATCCAGCTTTTCCTCAATCAAATCGTCAAAATCAAAAGCGTCTATTTCCTCTAAACCTTGCGCCTTCCGCCGCGAATTGTACGCCACCCGCAAGAAATCCAAATTGCTCACACCCGGAATTTCTAACGGATACTGAAACGCCAAAAATACACCACTTCTGGCTCGTTCCTCCGGCTCCAACTCCAACAAATTCTGCCCCTGAAAAATTACCTCACCACCAGTCACCTCATACGCCGGATGCCCAGCCAACACCTTAGAAAAAGTACTCTTACCAGAACCATTCGGCCCCATGATCGCATGAATTTCACC
This sequence comes from Nostoc sphaeroides, assembly GCF_003443655.1. Classification (NCBI taxonomy): domain Bacteria; kingdom Bacillati; phylum Cyanobacteriota; class Cyanophyceae; order Nostocales; family Nostocaceae; genus Nostoc; species Nostoc sphaeroides. The sequence continues at coordinate 4,302,191 of NZ_CP031941.1, read as the reverse complement.
CGATCGCACCTCCAGATTCACACCTTTCAAAATCGGTGTCCCATCAACATTAGCCGTCAGATTCCGTACCGACAGCACAACTTCACTATTTTCAATAATCATCTTCTCTCCTTCTCTTTCTCTGCGCTCTTGGCGTCTTGGCGGTTCGTCATTCTTCCAAAAGATAAACACAGAACCCCGATGTCCCTGTGTTTATCCTTCCTTCCACTTATCCCACACTGCCTTCCAACTTCAAACTCAACAACTTATCAGCTTCCACAGCAAACTCCATCGGTAGCTGATTAAAAACATCCTTACAAAAGCCGCTAATCATCATCGAAATAGCATCTTCCGAAGAAATACCCCGTTGAGCAAAGTAAAATAACTGATCTTCCCCAATCTTAGAAGTAGAAGCTTCATGCTCCACCTTCGCACCGTTATTTTGCACCTGAATATAAGGGAAAGTGTTGGCATGGGCATTATCCCCAATCAGCATTGAGTCACACTGAGAATAATTTCTCGCCCCTTTAGCCGTCGGATTGACTTTCACCAAACCCCGGTAACTATTACTAGAATTACCTGCCGAGATTCCTTTAGAAATAATTGTACTGCGGGTATTCTTACCAACATGAATCATCTTACTACCCGTATCAGCTTGCTGCTGGTGATTTGTCAGCGCCACCGAGTAAAACTCACCCACAGAGTTATCACCCACCAACACACAGCTAGGATACTTCCAAGTAATTGCTGAACCTGTTTCTACTTGAGTCCAAGAAATCTTGGAATTTACGCCCTGACACAAACCGCGCTTGGTGACAAAGTTGTAAATACCGCCTTTACCATTAGCATCGCCAGCGTACCAGTTTTGCACAGTGGAGTATTTGATTTCGGCATTGTCGAGGGCGACAAGTTCCACAACTGCGGCGTGTAACTGGTTGCTATCATACATCGGTGCGGTGCAACCTTCGAGGTAAGAAACATAACTACCTTCTTCAGCAACAATCAAAGTCCGCTCAAATTGTCCCGTATCACCAGAGTTGATGCGGAAGTAGGTAGACAGTTCCATTGGGCATTTTACGCCTTTAGGAATATAGACAAAAGAACCATCGCTAAATACGGCGGCGTTTAAGGCGGCAAAATAGTTGTCAGCAATGGGAACAACGCTACCCAAGTATTTTTTGATCAGTTCTGGGTGTTCTTGCAACGCTTCCGAAAACGAACAGAAAATAACGCCATCTTCCGCTAGCTTTTCTTTAAATGTAGTAGCGACAGAAACGCTATCAAAAATTGCATCAACGGCGACATTAGCCAGCCGTTTCTGTTCAGATAGAGAAATGCCTAACTTCTCGAAGGTTTCTAAAAGGGTTGGATCAACTTCATCCAAGCTGTTTAGTTTTTCTTTCTTGCGTTTTGGCGCTGAATAGTAAATGATATCCTGATAATTTATAGGCGGATACTTGACATTCGGCCAAGTTGGTTCCGTCATTTTTTGCCACTGGCGATAAGCTCTGAGGCGAAAGTCCAGCATAAACTGTGGCTCATTCTTCTTAGAAGAGATCAAGCGGATAACGTCCTCGTCTAGTCCACGCGGAATAGTGTCGGCTTCAATATCTGTAATAAAGCCGTACTTGTAGGGTTGGTTGACTAAGGTTTTGACAGTGGCACTCATCAGTAATAATCTCTCGTGTTCGGAACTCTTTTAGGATGGGAGGCGGATTGCGGCTAACCGATTCCCATCTCCCGTTACGGAATGGTTACACGGCTGCTAGAATAGTGGTGGAGAGTAAAACAACAGCTATGTTGTTTAATCTATCTTCATTTTACGCTAAATTAACAACAACAATGTTGTCAAAGTCAAATTTTCAAAAAAAATTTTGTGATGTTCGCTGAACGTCTCGCACCACATGAAGATGGCGACTACCCACCAATCCTCAACCAAGCAAGATATCCTTGAGTATCTGCACAAACACGAAAAAGCAACGGCTTTAGAGCTAGCTGAAGTTTTAGACGTTACCCCCCAAGCTATTCGTCGCCATCTCAAAGATTTGGAGACGGAGGAGCTAGTTTTGTATTCGACATCAGTGCAGGCGGCGGGGATGGGGCGTCCGCAACATCTTTATGAACTGAGTCGTCAAGGACGCGATCGCTTGCATCGAACAATGAGCGATCGCTTTGGTGATGGACACGGAAATTTTGCGGTTTCGCTGCTAGACACCTTAGCCGAAACGATGGGACACGATCAATTTAAATCGATTTTAGAAAAACAGTGGCAGCGCAAAGCCAAAGAATACCGCGATCGCGTCGGTAGCGGTTCACTACGAGAACGGGTAGCCAACTTAGTAGAGTTGAGAAAAGCTGAAGGCTTTATGGCGGAGTATCACGCTGTTGATGTGAATGACTCCTTTGAGAGCGATCGCTTTATCTTAATGGAGCATAACTGTGCCATTTCCAACGTTGCTGAGTCTTTCCCCAGCATCTGTGGTCACGAATTAGAAATGTTTGCAGCCGTCTTACCAGATTGTACCGTAGAACGCACCCACTGGATTATTGATGGTGAACATCGTTGTGGCTATTTAGTACAAATTCGTCATTAGTCATTAGTCATTTTCTAACACCCAATGCCCCATGCCCCATGCCCCATGCCCAATAATCAACTAAATTTGAGATAGCGTTTATGGACATACCACCACAGCAACCATCAGCACAATTTTTAACCCTAGAAGAGTCAGCAAAAGTAGATGCGGCGTTGTTGTCTTCCCCAGAAAAGTTTTTAACAAGATTGACTATTTCATCACTGAAGCTTTTGAAGCATATTGCCCAAGAGTACAGTGTTGCTATTGAAGATTTGACAGCACAGCAAGTAATTGCCTGGTTTGAAAAAGATGGCAAAATTCGACGTGAGCAGGGAATTGAAGGTTCATATCTGAAATGGTGATCGGCGCTAGTAAAGTTTTCGTTGCATTTTTTATAAAAATAAAAAGCACCTTGAAAAGGTGCTTATATTTGAAAATAAATAACATTTGATTTTTCAAACAATTATTTAAGTATTGTAAGTGTTAGTCCGAGGACTACGAGCGCCAGTTACGGCTCCAATCATTGAGGCTATTAAACCCAACAAAGAACCAAACACAAACCACCACAATCCCGAACGTAAATTAGCTGCTGCATCACGAGCTTGTCGGACACTGATGTTTGCTTGTGGTACATTAATACCACCTTGCTGTTGTACCTGGTTTATGACTTCTCCAGCGTTAGAAGCAGCAACGCCAAAAGCACCAGATACTCCGCTTGCTAACAGCCATGAGCTAACTGCTAAAGTCGTTGCCCAAAGAATTGCACCGTTAAGAAGAGCTGTATTGCGGTTCATCGGCCCACAAGCACGGGCTGTAACCCAACCACCAGTAAATAGGGAAATAAGTAAAGCGATAGTTGACCAAAGCCCCGCATTCCCCGCAGCGTTAGGGGCAATTGATCTAGGTGCACTTGAACCTTCAACTGTGCCTGCCGCAACTGCACCAATTATAGCGCTCAAAATTAATTGGGTAGCTAAGGAAACCAACAAACCAGAAATAATTGGCCCCCAGCGAACAAGATCATGATATTCACTTACTCGACCTGATATCACAGGCTCAGTAGCAATACCTTCATTACCTGTTCGATTTACGTATGACATAGCTTATGTTCTCCAGTGCTGTTTCAGCAAAGTTGCTGCTTAGGTATATTCATGTTTATGCTTAAAATTAAATAGCTAAATCATCTACTCTTATATCTATCAACAGAAGGAGTTGATAGGTATATCTTTAGTGAGAAAAAACAGATTTTTTTTAAAAAATTTTAATATTTAATTTTGTCATTAAATAAATTTTCAAAATTAAACTTTTTAAATTAAAACACAATTAATTATTAAGTTTTATGAAAAACCAGCTTTAATTGTGTATGCAACTAGACTTAAGACAAAACTTTATAATGATTGTCAAAAGTAAGGATAATCAAAAATTAACGCATCCTCACAGCAGTACCTGTAGCAGTAATCAGCAAAAGAACTCCTGACTGGTCAAGATTGATTGTGCCAGTATCAATTTCAATCCCGATTACAGCATTTGCTCCTAAACGTTGTGCCCGTTGTTCTAATTCTTCTAATGCCTTGCGTTGACCCTGCTCAAATAGACGCTCATAGCTACCAGTGCGTCCACCAATAATATCTCGAATACCTGCCAAAAAATCTCGCAAGAAATTGCTACCGTAGACTACTTCTGCTGTCACAATGCCTAAATATGACTCAATAACGGCTCCTTGAATCACATCAGTGGTAGTTATAATCATCAGTTAGCCTCCTAGATGGCATATAGGTTGATATTTATTATCAGAATACATACACAAAACTAGTTTGCGTTGATACAAGCTTGATAAACATTCTCTCACACTATTTTAGATTGCGATCGCATTTGCGCTCTCACTTACTGGCTCAAAACTAGCATTTGAAGCAACATTTACCTTGTTAAATTTATCTTACCGTGTAATGTCCAAAAAAGGATGTAAATGACTAGATAGCGGCTTCCTAAAGGGTAGGATCAAAGTGTGAATAATTTAATACAGAGTCAGCAAATTATTAAATAAAACAACTGAAATTGGTGGGTCGCTTTCTAAAATTAAGCTAAATGCCTGTTGGGTTTTTATGACTAGCACGTATAACTACTGACAAAAAAAGTGTTATTTTGCTAGTCTACGGATTTACATGTAAGTAACTTCATCTAAACTTGATATCTTACACTTCCTCATTCAGTAAAAACTCTGTAATGTGTGCCGATTGTAAAGGAAAGAGTTAATGAATTATTAACATCTTAATTAATACGAAGAAATACAGTTTTCAAAAGTCTATATTTTTGTTTTAATGTACAAGAAAAAAGTCCTCTAAAATTTCAGGAAATTTACTGTGTACAAGCCAACATCATTTGTGCTGAGTGTGGTGTTATTAGGATGTTTTTCCTTGACTATACCTTCAGTGGCTCAGGCTCAGGTATTAGTGGCCCAAGGTAAAAACCCAGAGTTGAAGCAACTACTAGAAGAAGGACGGAGGTTAGTGGATACGGGCGATTATGGTGGTGCGATCGCAGTTTATCAGCAAGCAGCTAGGCTGGATGCCAAAAATGCTAAAATTCATTCAGGTATTGGGTATTTATACGCTCAACAGGGAAATTACCAGGCAGCATTAACAGCTTATCGTCGGGCGATCGCTATCAACCCTAACAATAGTGATTTTTATTACGCGGTGGGTTACATCAAAGCGAATTTGGGCGACACGCGTGGGGCAAAAGAAGGCTACCGTCGGGCCATACAGCTAAACCGTAACAACGTTAATGCCTATTTAGGATTGGCTGTGACGCAATCTCGGATGGGAGACTATACTGCTGCTAGCTGGGCATACCAACAAGCAATTGACTTGGATAAGAACAACGCCCAGACTTATGAGTTAATGGGTTCTATGTATAAACAGCGACGACAAACCAAACAAGCAAACAGCTTGCTTCAGAAAGCCCGTGACTTGTACAAGCGGCGCAATGACTCAGATGGCGTTAACAGGGTAGAAGCCATGCTGCGACAGTTAGGAGGATGAGGTTAATCTAAATCCCCCACTTTCTTGTTCTGACTCCTGAATTCTGACTCCTGAATTCTTCTTCAATTTCCCTTGGCGATTATATCTAGAATGACTGCAATTAATGTGTCTGGGTCTATTGGCTTGGCAACGTGCTGCTGAAATCCGGCATCTTGTGCTTGCTTGCGATTAACTTCTCCAGCATAAGCCGAGAGGGCTAAAGCCAAAATTTGCCCACCTTGTTCGGGTGGCATGGCTCGAATTTGTCGAATCAGCATATAGCCATCCATCTCTGGCATTCCAATGTCACTCAACAAAATATCTGGTGGTGATTGCTCTATCGCTTGCAGTGCTTCTATTGCCGATGTCACAATACAAACCTCTGCTCCTGCCTGCTCAAGGACAAAGCCCAAAAAATCACGGATATCTTCATCATCATCAACAATTAGTAACCGTATTCCTGTCAGAGGTGAGGTGTTAAAAGTAAAAAATGAGGAGTCCTTTTGTACTTTCTGGCTAGAACCTTGTGCTTTCATCAAAGGAAACCTGACATTAAAGGTGGCTCCCTGTCCTTCTCCAGGACTGTCTACTTGAACAGTACCTCCATGCAGTTCAACTAGATGACGGACGATCGCTAGCCCTAACCCTAGTCCGCCAAACTTCCTAGTTGTTGTCGCATCTGCCTGACGAAAGGATTCAAACACGTAGGGTATAAAGTCTGGATTAATACCTTTACCCGTGTCGCTAACAGTAATTTGAGCCTGCGAGTCTCGGCACTCTAAGCGAATTTCAACCCGTCCACCAGCGAAACTAAATTTTACAGCGTTAGTAAGCAAATTCCAAAATACTTGCTGTAAACGAGCAGAATCTCCCAAAATTTGCCCAATATTTGGGTCAAATAGTCTCTGAATTTCAATTGACTTCGCTTCTGCTGCTAAACGCACAGTTTCAATAGCCGCTTCAATTGTCGATGCTAAGTTAACAGGAGCCATTTGTAAATTGAGTTTGCCAGACAAGATGCGAGAGATATCTAACAAATCTTCAATTAATTGTGCCTGGAGTTTGGCATTGCGCTCGATTGTTTCCAAAGCAATAGCCGTTTTTGCGGCATTTAATGTCCCATTGCGAAGCAACCTAGACCAACCCAGAATAGGATTGAGGGGCGATCGCAATTCATGTGATAGCACTGCCAAAAACTCATCTTTAATCCGATTCGCTGTCTGAGCTTGTTCACGCGCAGCTTGCTCACGCAAAAAAAGTTGTTCGCGTTCAGCTTCCGCTTGCTTTTGCTTGGTAATATCGCGTGAGACGACTAAGAGTTGTGCAATAATTCCTGATGCATTTCGGACGGAAGTAATAATCACATCCCACCACTTCGACTTCCCCTTTGCTGTGGCACAGTAGCCTTGAAATTGACCGACATTACCTATTTTGGCCGCAGCGATCGCCGCAGCGGCATTTTCTCGGTCTTCGCCTTCCCATAAACTAATCCACTCGGCGTTATGAAAGGACGCAGGATCATCAATTTCTAGAAGATGCAGCCCGCCTTGATTCAAGTAGAGTACCCGCCCATCTAACGTTAAAACTTTGATACAATCATGACTGCTGTCCAAAATTCGTTGCTTTAACTCTTCACTTTCTCGTAGGGCGGCTTCGGCAAGTTGGCGTTGCGTAGCTTGCTGATAGGCATCGCTGATATCCTTGAAAAGGACGGCGACTTGTCGCTGCTGTGGCTGCCCAATGCGGAATGCATAAACGTCGAACCAACGTTGTAGGGCAACAGCGCGCTCCTCAAAGCGAATGGGTTCGCCCGTCATGGCGACTTTGCCGTAAATTTCAAACCAATGCTTGTCATGATTCGGAATTAGATCACGTATCCTTTTGCCTTGTACGTCTTTGAGTCCCGTTTGTTTTTCAAAAGACGGATTGATTTCTAAAAAGCGGTAATCGTTCGGCGTGTCGTTTTCATCAAACAGCATTTCGATCACGCAAAATCCTTCGTCGATCGACTCAAACAGTGTTCGATAGCGTTCCTCAGATTGGCGTAAGGCAGATTCTGCAAGTTTTTGCTCACTAATATCTGTGCATTGGGCTTTGGCTGGAAGAATTCCGTTTAATTCGGTTAATGTCTCTTTCAGTGGCGACAGCATCAGCGTTAGGGGAGTGCGAAATTCGTGGCTGATGTTGTTGAAGAAGTTGGTTTTGGCTCGATCCAGTTCTGCTAGTGCCTCCAGTCGCTTGTGTTCTTCTTCATAAGCACCGGCATTAGCGATCGCGATCGTCATGTTACCTACCACCAAATCGAAGAACTTTCGGTAATCCTCCTCAAAAGCTCTGTAGGAATTGATGCCCAATACTAGCAATCCAAAAATTTGTTTTTCTCCAGCTGGGACGAGCGGCACGACCCAAGCAGCAGAGGGGGGCTTGTCCCAAGCTCCTGTGGGCAAAGCTCCAAACCGAGTTGTCAAATCATCAACGATTGCTGCTTCCCCGGTATGATAAACTTGTGCGAGTTTCCATGCATCGCTGTGTTGAGTTAAGTTCACTCTTGATGGAATTGCTTCTGTTTGCTCCATTTGAGTAGTTCCAACCAGCTTTGCACTGCCGCCATCTGTCTCCACCTGATACAGCATGGCAAAAGGGATATCATGAGAATTAGTTGCTAAGGCTTGAATTGCAGACAGACAAGCCGCTTCTGTGGTCTTTGCTTGAGCCTCCCTACTTAGTAAGCTCAGGGTTTGTAAACGGCGATCGCCCAGCACTCGTCCTGTTGTTTCACTAACAATGCAAAAGACTCCGCCAACTTTCCCGCTTTCATCTCGCACGGGGTCGTAGGAGACATCGAAGTAAGTTTCCTCAATGTAACCGTGTCGATTCAGGAAAAATAAATGGTCTTGCGCCCAAAATGCAACTCCTGTCGCCACAACTCCCTTGAGTAAAGGTTCTACAACATTCCAGGCTTCGCTCCACGCTTCATGAGCAGGGCGACCGAGCGCCCACGGATGTTTTGAGGCAAGGACAGGGCGATAGGCATCGTTATAAATCGTGATTAATTCCGAACCCCAGAAGAGGCAAATCTGAGCTTTAGAAGCTAGCAAGATGCTAATGGCACTCCGTAAGCTCTGGGGCCAATCAGCCACATAACCTAAAGCAGTCTGTGACCAATCGAGCGATCGCATCAGCCTTCCAATTTCGCCACCTTCAATAAAAACACTATTAACAGCTATACCTTCTTCTTCAGGTGCCATCGCTGCTAGTTCTGATTGCTAAAGTATTTGGTTAACAGGTTTTCACCTGGTTCTCCCATATTATTATGTAACAATTTTTCAATCTGCTTGAGCGCTAGAGAAATTGGTCTACTTCGTCCATTCTCCCATCGATTGACTATAGCTCTACTTCGTCATTCGTGAACAAAAAAATTCCCGACTTCTCAAAGAAATCGGGAATCTAAAATTTGAATTTTCACAAATCAGATAGGATTCATATAGCGATTTTGATAGTAAGCCAAAATTTGGTTAACTCGTTGCCGACTTTCTGAACCAGAGTTTGCTGTCCACGAGATACACAAGCCACCAATTTGACTTTGATTGTAATCAAACTCTTGGGATGACTGGGGAATTAAATCCACTTCTACCCCTTCGACTTGATGTAAATGAGCTGCTATCTCTCTATAGACAGCTAAAGGCAAACCAGCGAATTCAATTTTTTCCTTAGTCTCCATCTTTATGAAGCTCCAACGTTAAAAGGATTTGAGGGTGGCGTTGTCACTGAAACAGGATTGCCGCTAGCAGATGCAGCTGACGGCGTTGAATTGACAGCACCTTCCCCTACCATTTTGGCAACTTCAATACCATATTGTTCCAGAATCACGATGGGGTTGTAGCCCTGATTCATTTCGATCCGTTTAACCAGTACGCCATTTGCTAATCGCTGTCTTGCTTGCACATAGCGACTCGTCGGCTCATCCGGTACTTTGATAATTGCCTGTGGTTCCTTACTAATTAGAACTACACCAGTGACAACAACTGCCTTTGCTAACTCAGGTTGTGCTGGCGTTGGCAATACAGATACTAAAGATGGGTTGGGGACAACTTGAGGCAAAACCTTAGGTAAGACTGAAATCAAAGTAGGATTGACTTTTTTTGGTACAGAAGCAATCTTATTTTTCTTTTGATTTAAAGCTATGGTGCGTGTTGGAAGTTTTCGGACTGTTAGCGATGGAGTAGGTAGCTTAGGCAACACGGGAACAGGTCTTCCAGATGTTATACGCATTCCGGGAGTCTGCCCGAAAAGTTGTGCAAACGGGTCAGCCCGGTCTTTTGATAGCTGAACAAACCGTGCCCGCTCTGTAGCATTAGTGGATTGAATCAAGGTAGCAGATGCAGGAGTAACTTGTGAAACCTGTTTGGCTGGGATCACTGGATTCTTAAAGGATTGAGCCGTTGGTGGCGACTTTGCTGCTATTTTGGGAACTGGCGTAGGATTGATCGCTTGTGGTGTATCTTCAGAAGCACAGCCAGCGATCGCCAAAGTTAAAATAGCTGCAATTGTAATTTTTAAATTTCTGCCCATGAGCTGTTCTCAAAAGCCATTGAAAAATTGGAAAGTGGAAATTAACATGCCTGAAATTTATATCAAAGGCAAAGTATCTTCCCTTTATAACCTAATCTTTTACGTTTTAAGGGTTATTTTTAGCACTGCCTATTGGGTATAACTGCGGCTTGTTGTTTATTTGCAGTCAATCTTCTGACACACCCATAAGCTGTTTCATCAAATCCAGACCTTTCTTCACTCTACGGGAAACTGTTACGACACTGATTCCTAGATGTTCTGCAACTTGTTTTTGTGTTAAATCCTGTAAGAACACACATTCCAACACATCGCGGGTGCGTTGTTCTAGCTGAACCAATGCTTGTTGCAAGCGAAGTTGGTCTTCTTGTACTAGTTGAAAGCTGCGATAGTTAGGATCTGGAACTAATTCTCCCAAACAGGTAGAGCCTTCTTCTCCATCTTGGATTGGCACATCGAGACTCAAGGGAGCGCGATTTATCCACGCTAATTTAATTTCTTGCCATTCGTTTGGAGAAATTTCCAGTGCTGTTGCTAATTCCGAGTCTGTTGGTTGGCGATTATGCTTTTCCCGCCAAGAACGTGACACTCCTATTGCTTGTTGTTGCAGTGCTAACCATTTGCGAGGAATTCGCACAGTGACACCTTTATCTCGGAGATAGTGTTGAATTTCACCCCGGATATAGGGCAGAGCATAGGAACTAAAAGCATGTCCCTTGGAAAGTTCAAATTTTTCAATCGCCCTGATTAAACCCAAAGATCCAACCTGAAGCAAATCATCGTAGGTTTCATGACATTGATTCGTCCAGTAGTGAGCTTCTTTTCTCACAAGTCCAAAATTAAGTTTTACCAGCTTATTGCGAACATTTTCTGACGGATATTGCTGATATTCTCGCAACAACTGCCAAATTTCATGTTTCAGTTCATTGGTGGTTGTGGTAGGCATAGACCTTTGTTTATTAAGTAAATCAACAATTAATTTTTCTCTTTTAAACTCAGCTGCGATGGCGTACCCGCCCTTTCCGGTGGCGATCGCGCGATATCAAAGACAAGATCGTGCTGTATGCCTTAGCAAATTCTCTGGTAGATAACAACGTTTTTCTAAATAAAACTCCATAGACTTGCTTGACAATCGAGCAAAGTTTAAATAAGCAAAATCAGTATTTGTTGGTTATTGATCTTCGGTATGATCTGTAGCTGTTTTTATAACTACATAGAAATAAAATATAAAATTAGTTACCAAATATCAAACCGAGATTGTACTTAACTTTAATTAATTAATGCTGAAGCTAATTTCTATAAACAAAACAACAGTAGCCGGAATTTTGTTGGATAAGCAAAAGTTTGATTTACAGTAAAATTACGTATTCATTAAACCAAAATCGATCCAATAAATTAAAAATTACTAATAGTTTTACAAAATAGTAAGTGAATTTACTTAACTTGATATAAAAAAAGCTATCTATTACCCGGATTTTTCTTAACATTTACGAGAGTATTGACTCACGTTTTTATAATCCTTATTCGTTCGTTGTTCATTCTCAATAAAAATGCAGTTTTAGCGAGAATATTAAAAGCGAATTTGTCAAGTATGCCTAACTACTCAGTGTCTAAGACACTTGTATCAATACGCTTGGGTTAAGCAAAGCGCAACCCAACAAAGTCCCGAAATGTTGGGTTGAGCAACGAAACCCAACCTACACATTTCAAGGTTTTTGGCGCTAACCCAAGCTATAAGTCCTAAAGCAAATGCGATCGCTCAACCTAACTTTTCACAGGATGTGGAAAAGGGGATAGACTTTTGCAAGAGGTCTAGTATCCATAACTCATGAACTCATCTGATGTACATTTGGAAAGGGCCATGTCTGACGACAAGCCCAGAGGCAAAATGTCTCCGGTGTCTACGCTTGTGATTTTTCATGACTTTAACCCTGCTAAACAATCGCTATCAAGTTATCCAGGTAATCGGCGCTGGTGGGTTTGGCGAAACCTTTCTGGCAGAAGATGTCCACATGCCTTCTCGCCGTCGCTGTGTAATCAAGCAACTAAAGCCGATAACCAATAATGATCCGCAAGCCTACCAACTTATTCAGCAACGGTTTGAACGGGAAGCAGCAACCTTGGAGTTTTTGGGTGAAAGTAGTAACCAAATTCCGAAACTCTACGCCTACTTTTCTGAGAGCGGGCAATTTTACCTCGTTCAAGAATGGATTCACGGGCAAACCTTGACACAAATTGTCGAAGCCAAAGGATTTGAGAGTGAAACTGCTGTTCGGCAAATTCTCTTGAGTCTGCTTTTAGTTTTAGATTATGTCCACAGCAAAGGCATTATTCACCGGGATATCAAGCCTGAGAATATTATTCTCCGTTCTGTTGATGGCAAGCCAGTTTTGATTGATTTTGGTGCAGTCAAAGAAACAATCCGTTCAGTGGTGAGTTCTCCAGGATACCCCACGCGATCACTTGTCATTGGTACGCCTGGTTATATGCCTAGCGAACAAGCCGTTGGCCGTCCAGTTTACGCCACTGATATCTACAGTTTAGGTTTAACGGCAATTTATCTGCTGACTGGCAAACACCCGCAAGAATTACCAACTGATCTCAAAACTGGGGAAATACTTTGGCAAGATCACGCCCCTCATGTCTCTTCCCAATTGGCTGGGGTACTCAATCAAGCAATTAAGCCTCATGCTGGCGATCGCTACAGCACTGCCAGTAAAATGCTACATGCCTTGCAGTCTGCTACTAATATACCTCCTGAGTTAGCTGCAAATACTCCCACAGTTAGTTTTTCTCCCACGACATCCAGACAAACTCAGCCATTGTATTCTCCGCAAAAAAATTCTGCGTTAGCGCCATCTTCCAGGAGTGGAAACTGGCAAAAACCTGCTGTGATTCTTGGTAGTTTGCTTATAGGCGGCTTGCTTAGTGCAGTAGCAATTTCTAACATGACTCGTCAGCAACAACCAGAAACAACTATTGCCACAAGTTCCACCCCATCGCCAGAATCTTTGCCCACTCCTGCATCTACTGAACCGCCTGTTTCTTCCCAAATTTCTCCAGTCCCAGTTGTACCGGACTCACAACCAAAACGGCGAGTAATTCCCGATCCTTTGCCTACCTTTAATCCCCCAGTTGTATCCACACCACAGCCAGAAAAGGAACCTGTAATTTCAGATACTCCAGCGCCAGTAGTATCCACAACACAGCCAGAACTAGAGAATGAGGCAATGCCTGCTTTGGGCAATGCCAGCCCAGTTCCCACACCAGAAATACGTTCCACGCCACAGAAGAAGCCGCGTAGTAAATTAGCTGCCACTACCAGCAAGCAAAGCGTTCCCGCATTCCCTACAGGTACACCAAGAAACATCGTAGAAGCTACCCTCGGCAAACCAAATCGAGATTTAAGAGGCGCATGGGGTAATACCCGTGCTGTCGTTTACAAACTAGTGCCAGACAAAATTGACCTTGGCTACTTATTTGATCGTAATTCTAAAGTGCTGCGTCAAACTGAGGTATCTTTTGCCGATTCGGTAGACTCGCAGGTAATGGAGACTACCTTGAATGGAATGTTAGATGGGCAAGGCACTGAAGATATAAAGCAGGGACTCAAACAAGTACAACAGCGTCAATCTGATAATTTTCGTTTTAATAATGGCTCAGTCAAGGGTCAGATTATCCGCCAACAATGTAATTTTATTTACATCAGCATTTGGGATGAAAATTTACATGATTTTGTGAGTCCATCTACAGCCAAAAGGTGTTAAGTAAGTCGGTGAGAATAAATCAAACTAGATTAAGTAATGTAAAAAATATTGAGATTAGTTCGTAGTGAGGACTAAACTCCTCTCTACGAGACGCTGCGCGTAGCTTGCTTCCCCGCAGGGGTACACTACAAACCTCTTCATTATTCACGCTGCTCTACTTAATTTCGTAATAAACATTGTCTGAAAAATTGAGATTTTTGTATTTTACAACACAGATTTAGGATTCAATATAGTTAGTCATTAGTCATTTGTTAAATGATGAGTCCTAACTAATTGCAAATGCCCAATACTTCGACTTACCTCAGCTACTTCGGCTACGCTCAGTACAAGTTCGCTCGGCACAAGTCGCTCAGTACAAGTGCCCAATACCCATTTTCAAAACTGAGTTTCAAATTCTTAATCTTCATAAAGTTATAAATACCATTATTAAGTTTTTAATAATACTTATCTCAGCTTCTACATTAATGTCGTAAAGTGCGATCGTAATTGTGTAATCTGAAGACAGCGAAGCTAATTATTCAATTGAGGTCTGATGACTCCTAAAATCATGCGTCAGCTTTGGTCAGTGGTTGAAACTGCCCAAGCCAAGCTCCTCTTACAACTGGATGATGCTAGCTTGGTGCAGTGGTTAGTGAAACAAACCGAAACACAAGTGTTGTTAGATTCTAACGAAACTGATTATCTGTGCAACTACATCCAATCTCGGCTAGCCCTTATACGTGATATTGCCCATGAACGTCAGTATTGATGAGCAATATCATGATGAATTGATTGATAGTCAAGTGTTAATTACTATTGGTTTTTGGGGAAAATAACCTTCCACTAAGCAGTCAGAGCCGACTACACGCCAACGAACACGTTCTAGAGACAACGCCTCAGTCATGGTAGTAAAACCTAAATCGCCCACAGGTGTGGGAGCAATGCTACCACCAATGATTTTTGGGGCAATAAATGCCAAAACTTTTTGTACTGCTCCTTGAGCGATCGCACTAGCAGCTAAGGTTCCACCACATTCCCACAAGACGCTACAAAAACCGCGCTCATACAAATACGCCATTGCCTTATCTGGTGTAAGTGATGTTAATTCCACCACCTCCACTCCCTGCTTGAGCAACAGTTCTTGGAAGTCGGGATTGGCACCCTTCTCTGTCAACACCAAAGTTGGAGCATCCGCAGTTTGCCACAGATGGGCATTTTCCGGTAAGTTGAGATGGCGACTCATTACCACCCGCAGGGGATTATGTGCTTCCACCTGACGGGTGGTTAAGTAAGGATTATCTTGTCGAACTGTATTACCGCCGACAATTATTGCATCGCAAGCCGCCCGCAGTTGATGTACTTCACTGCGGGCTTCTTGGCTTGTTACCCAGGCGCTATGACCAGAGGTAGTAGCAATTTTGCCGTCTAAAGTCATGGCATATTTTAAAATTCCCAAAGGTCGTTTGTAGAGAATGCGATGCACAAAAGCTTCATTTAGCTGATGACAAGCTGATTCTTCTACTCCTACCAATACCTCGATCCCCGCCGCACGTAAACGGGCAATACCACCTCCAGCGACTAGTGGATTGGGATCAACCATACCCACTACTACTTTTGCCACCCCTGCTTGGATCAATCCTTCCGAGCACGGGGGAGTACGCCCATAGTGATTGCAAGGTTCTAGTGACACATAGATTGTTGCACCACGAGCGCGATTCTCCTGGGGAGAGGCTGCGCCAACGCCTGCTGCTCTCAAGGCAAACACTTCTGCATGAGGCTCACCTGCACGAGGATGAAACCCTTCGCCCACAATCTCGCCATCCTTGACAATCACCGCTCCTACTAGCGGATTTGGCGAAGTCCGTCCTAAAGCGCGGCGAGCAAGTTCCAAACACCGCAGCATCATGCGAGAGTCAAAGTCACTTCCGATCTTTTCCTTTGGTGGTGAATTCAATCCAACTGCTGGCTCCACTAGATGTATATCCTGAGTGTAATTTGCTAAGGATGCATCTGCTTGAGCGACCACTGGGGAATTATCCTTGACATTCTCCGCACCTTTATGTGCGGAGATTCTTAAGACCTCACAGCCTTAATATCCTGTTTACATAGGTTCCCAGGCTGACCACGTTTGCCCTGTATGGCGTAGTCATATCTCCTAAGCAAGTGTTTTGGGCGTAGACTTTCCGCCAGTCTAGGGGTAGGTTTTTAAATCTTGTACTGATTGGACTATTTTACCATGTTCATCAACAAAATTGACTTAAGGCTAAAGGCTTGTGAGTTGCTTTCAAAACCTAGCCTGAAGTACGAAGTTCGGACACTTGCGTGTCCTGCTTCTCAGGGGTTTTCAGCATTTCCCTTATAATTTTAGGCAACATTGTAAATATTCTGCACGCGATCGCGCAGCCTTTCCACAGGAGAATCGCGCTTTGCTCAGGGTAATGTTCCTTTAAGCGATCGCATCCATCGCCCAAGACGGGCTAACCATTCTCTTAGTAGCAAATTTTACTTAAATAAATGATTCTGTAGCCGACGTTTTATCCAAAAGTTATTCCTAAAGAAGTTGACCCTATTTTGTTCACGATCCGCTCTTGAGTCTGCAAGGTTTTGTTTATTTTTTCTCCAGTGATCGAGGGAGTAAATATTAAAGCTGCTACCTGCAAGCAAAATAAACAGCACAATCCCATAAGAAAGCATAGAAGTAGCTGCACCCCAGTTTTGTATCGATGTCACCCCTAACTTTAAAATAATCATCAGGGCAAAGGTGACAATCAAAGCGCTTCTGGTTGCTAACCCAAGTGTGATTAACACGCCCACAATTAACTCTATAGGGGGCACTAAGTAAGAATTGATTCTCACCAGAAATTCTGGGAAATAAGAATTTGCTAGTTGTTTGACAGTATCTTCAGCGAATCCAGGGATGTTAAAAATGCGAGTAAATCCGTGATTAAAGTAATTCACACCGATGAGAATTCGCAGCAATAAATAGGCGATCGCAACATCCTTTGATTTGAGACTAATGTAGTTTCTATTTTCATTCATTGCCTTAACTCCAACTATAGTACGTCAACGGTGATTGATTTCAATTGCAGGAATTGAGAAATACTTGGCGGTTTTGAGAGCTAACGTTCTTTCATAGACAAAATTAAGCGAACTGAGCGATCGCGTAATAAGTAAGTGTGAAGCCAAGTAAGCAATACTAGCAAACGACTGCGATAGCCAGGAAGATATACTAAATGAACTCCTAGCCACATCAGCCAAGCCAAGCATCCTGTAAAGGCAAATGCGCCAATTTTTCCCACACCTGAATAACAGCCAATAATCGCTAATCTTCCCTTGTTGAAATAGCTAAAAGGCTCTGGTGATTTACCTCGAAATTGCCGCTGAATATTTCGGGCTACAGCAACACCCTGCTGAAGTGCCTCTGGTGCAACCCCAGTTAATGGTTTACCATGCTGTTCCATATATGCCAGATCCCCGATGGCATAAATATTGGGTTGCTCTAGCAATTGTAGGGTGGGATGAACAAGTAACTTTCCTTTATTTGCTGAAGATACCTCCTCTGATGTTGTGGGATAATTTGCCTCTAACCCCGCAGTCCAAATGACGGTTGCAGTTGGAATTATCTCATCGTTTTGCAGATGTAAAGATTCAAAAGTCACTCTAGTCACTTTGGAAAGCAGATAAACCTCCACTCCTAGCTGATGTAATCTTTTGTAGGTGTAAGTTCCCAACTTCTTTGGCAAATCGGCCAATAGGCGATCGCCAGATTGCACGAGAATCAACCTTACTTGCTGCCAAAGTGTCGGATAATCTCGACGCAAGTGGCCTCGAAGCATTTCAACGAAAGCACCTGCAACCTCAACACCCGTTGCCCCACCGCCGACAATGCTAAACGTCAGCAGTTGTTGGCGTCGTGATGAATCAGATTCCTGGATTGCTCCCTCAAAACAAGAGTAAATTTGATTTCGGATTGCTATTGCTTCTTCTAATGTTCTCATCGAGAAAGCATATTCTAAAGCTCCAGGAACTCCTAAAAACTGGGTTTGGCTGCCAGTTGCCAGCACAAGAAAGTCATAGGTAATTACACAACTATCTGTTTCAACAGTTTGCCCCGAAAAATCAATTTGCTCAACCTCAGCCATCAAAAACTGAACCTTAGACTTATTCCGCAGGAAAGAGAATCGCCGTAATATCGTGCGGATAGGGTAAGCAATGTACTCAGGTTCCAATTGACCTGTCGCAACCTGATACAACAACGGGACAAAGGTGTGATAGTTGTTGCGATCAATTAACAATACATCTGCACCAGAATCAGCTAAAGATTGGGCAGCTTGCAACCCACCAAATCCAGCGCCAACAATGACAACGCGGCGACTGTTCATCCTTCCCCTCTTGATTTAGCTAGCAGTCAAGTTATTAACTGTTAATATATTGATAACAAATTATCGATAGTGTCATCAGCGCTTAGATCAAATAAATGACTTTATGATTACGCTTCGTTTATTAAAGAATGGGAATAAGTGTAGATACAAAATTCTTATTCTGTCTCAATCCAGTCTCTAAACCATCTGAGTTTATAGAGGTTGACGGGATAGGACGATCGCACTCCATGTAGAGTTTGGTTGCAGAGAGCGATTATTCCTGTAAATAGTGGGAATATTGAACGTCATTGGTTCAACAAAGTGTTTTTAGGACGCTCAGGCTCATTATGGCAGATAAATCAAAGTATGGCAGCAAAGGGGAAGTTTGGCATCCTAAGTTTATTCAATACATGGAATTCATTGCTAACCATGAAGTCTACGCAGGAATGCCAGATGCATTTACTGATGGCGACAAGATCCAATGGGAGGCACCTTCAAACAGAACTTCTGGAAAACATAAAGACACTCATCGTAAGCGAAGTGAGTGGTGGCGTAAAAAAGCCATCTCAATAGGAATTGACCCAAACCCAACAAAGTGGATTAGCAGGACAGCAAGACAGATTCATCCAACTTTGAAGAAGCCTTGTAAATGTTGTGGAAAAGTGATGGAGTTACGGTTTGTTTATCCGTCTAACTCTCTACTGCAAAGGCTTGAAAAACTAGGTTACATTGATGAAAATTTTCCGATTGAGCCTTTTGAAAGAATTACAGACGTAGTAACTCGTTTAGTGGAGGTATTTGGAGATTCTGTCTTTTCCAATATTCCACAGCTTCTCAAAACAGGTGCAATATCACCACCAAATCTGGAAGCAAACTTAGAAAGCTGGCTCAATTGGATTGAAAGAGAATATATTCCACAAGAACCAAGTGTACTCAGCCCTGGTGCTATGTCAAATGCACCAGATCGCTTTGATGGGTTTCATTCATTTAACCTATGCTGTCGTCAAAAGGCTGACAAGGGACGTAGCAAATCGAACTTAATGTCATATACAACTGATCGCCGTGTCTTTGAGTACTGGACAGAGGGTGATTGGATTGCTGCAAATCGCTTAATGGGAAAAATTAAATCTATCTTTGATAAAGAGTATTGTCTTAATGGACATCCCGGCCCCTGTTCCGCAGATCATATTGGGCCTTTGTCATTGGGTTTTACCCACCGACCAGAGTTTCAACTCTTGTGCAAGTCATGTAACAGTGCAAAAAATAACCGTATGTCGCTTCGTGAAGTAGTTCATTTACAAGGAGTTGAAGCAACTGGTGAGACAGTAATATCATGGCACACCAAGGCTTTATGGAATTTACGAAAAAGGGATGTTCTAGATGATGAAACAGCCCTACGTTTGAGCAAATTGCTACGAGATAACCGTCATACTCTTATGAGTATTTTGCAAAAAATTAACGATGCGGGTTACTTTACCTTCTTAGCAACATTTCTTGAACTCAGTTACGCTGAACGTAATGTTCAGTTTCTCAATCTTCGAGTGGAAAAGCATATTACACAATTTGATCGGATCAACTATACATCTCGTGAAACAAAGTATGTAGAGGAGCAAAAATCCCGTCGTTGTAAGGTTGCATTTGAATCGTTACGAGACTACTTCACTAAAGGAAACCGTAATGCCTGTGTTGTATCCACAGAAATGATTAACAGGAAAGTTAAGTCTATTTTGAACTTACTACAAAGCTCCTCTTCTGCAATTCAATTAATTGATAATCAAATAGCAGCAATTTTGTCAAGTAGTAGTGAAATTCCTATCAATGAAGGATTTAGAGTAGTGGTTAGTAGTCTTCCTGCTACTCTTCCTCCAAACTTCATGGCTGCTAAATCAGAATTAACTGATGTCATGGGGTTAGTAGCAGTTGAACTAAGCAATAAATGGAAGAGTGAACGTTATATCAGAGGAGAGTTAAATCTCGATTTTTGAGTCATCTCCTACAGAGAAATGACTTGTGGATAGTGAAGCTTTTGAAGATATTGCATTGGCGAGATTACATTTCTCATGAAACACTGATAATCCGTCACTGGTGGTGTGATGTAGTCAAGATTTTCTCCATCTTGAGCAGACTTTAAGGGTGGTAGATCATCTAGAGCTTCTGAAACAGTAACTACTGGTGCAAGCCCTAGAAGATAACTTCCAGTTGCTTCGCATACTGGTGGAGGCGGCGGAATACTATTCGATTCTTGCTGCCGTCCTACTAGAATAATCCGCTTACGTCGTTGCGGAACTCCATAATCTGAAGCATCAAGTTTCCAGATTGACAGTTGGTGAGTGACTGAACTAAGAGCGGATTTAATTTGCTCAAAAACATATCCACGCTCCATGTTTAATAATCCCATTACATTTTCAAAAACAAAGCCGTCTGGTTCAATTGCCTCGATAATTTGTTGATAGTTCTTGAATAAAGAATTACGTTCATCACTCATAGTTCGAGCCTTGCCTGCTGTAGAAAATCCCTGGCAAGGGGGGCCACCCAACACAAAAAGTTTTAGATTTGGATTAATCCGTCTAGCTGTCTTAGCGACTGATATGATGTTTGAAAAAACTTCAGGATCGCGAATGTCTCCAAGGACTACAGAACGGTCAATATTCCTGGCATAGGTTTCCAAAGCTATAGGCATAATGTCATTTGCTACCACTGGTTGCCAACCAGCCCACTTGAATCCTAACGCTAAACCACCTGCGCCCGAAAAAAGATCAATGAAAATTCCAGGCATACCTAAATGCAGAGCAATCTGGTAAGCCAAAAGTGGTGGAACAGCATTACCAATTTGTGTGCTAACTGCGCTACGTGAACCCAAGAAGCCGAAGCTATCTGGAAAGCTTTGGAGTCTTGCTGCCTCTCTTTGGCTAATTACACGATGCTGCCCTCCAGCATAATCATGGTGAAGGTGACAGCCATTTCCGGGACGGCCAAAATAGGTGTTAATTGTGTAAGCAGGCGTATCGGGGCGGAGTCGGCCATAGTAAGTAGACCGGCTTCCCTCACCCTTGGCATAACTTTCTCTAATTTGAGCCAATCGTTGGGAAGGAATAGAGGTTGGGATATTCTTCCAATTGCCTCCAGGAGGAATATGCACAACCATAGATAAATCAAGCTTACTGAGTTTTGGCGAATAGTGATTTTGAATCACGACTCCTCCCAGAGTGGTTGTTCAAGTATAGTTTGACGTTCTTCAGTAGTGAGCTTGGGAAATGAGTTCATAATCTCAGCAAGGTCTTTGCGATTCAGACCGTATGCTTGAGCAACAACAACCTCCATTTTGGCTTCTGCTGCTAGGTTTCCAGCGAGTCTCTGTTCAACGAGGGGAACCAAAATTGCAGAAAATTGAGAAGTGATTAAGGGTATACGAGTTTTACGCAGAACGCCTACAGAAACATGAGCAGTTGATAACATAGAGCGAACTTGAAACTCAAAAGGTAACGAGGACATGATGCCAAGTAAGGTATGGAGTTTTGATTGATCATCTGTCCTAAAATGTGCAACGCCTAGAGAGTTACCTGTAACCCATAGAGCAGGAATAATGGTTGCTTGAACTCGTCGCTTTTGAGTGGGTCGACTAACATCCCGCCAGACCAGTCGTGGATACTTAACCGAAGGAGGGATAGTGAGTCCATTTTCTGGATTGATAAAGAAATTAGACTGACTAGCTTTAGTCAATCTCTCGACCATTTTTCCTTTGAGAAAAGCGTAATAGCCCTGTGAAGATAGGTAACTTTTGTGACCTGTTTCATCTAACTCTCGACCAGTCCATAATTCTCCTTCGTCGTTGCCTTGTAAACTTCCAAGCGTCGGTAGTTCGGAGAAGCGTAATAGTTGAACAAGTTGAGATTCATTGGTTGAAATAGGAACAATATAACCATTTGCCTTCAAGAAGGTTTCAGGTAGTTTAAGCTCTTGATGATACTCAGTAAAGCGCAATGCTTGATCAAATTTGTATAAAAAAATCTTTTGTGGGGAAGTTTTGGACTGAATGGTAATATTCACACAAGCTTGATCAACGCCATTAAACAATTTAGTTTCGGCTGGAAAGTAGTCAATATATTTAACTGCATGATTAGTTAATAACCACTTCCTCAACAGTTCGGAATTTTGGTCACTAAAGAAAGAGGCTGGTGAAACAATTCCTATAACACCTTCACGTTTGGTTAGACGAACAGCCACTTCCAGACCAACACGGGCAAGATTGACTCCCCATCCTGAAAACATTTTTCTTGGCATCGAT
Organism: Nostoc sphaeroides; assembly: GCF_003443655.1. Taxonomy (NCBI): domain Bacteria; kingdom Bacillati; phylum Cyanobacteriota; class Cyanophyceae; order Nostocales; family Nostocaceae; genus Nostoc; species Nostoc sphaeroides. Next base: position 4,279,658 of record NZ_CP031941.1, on the reverse strand, counting down.
AAGGGGAAGCATATTTCTAAATTTTTTGAAAATTTTCTGAGTGAGTCAATATAAGCAGACCCCGTATCTTCATCCAGTACCTCAATATCACGTCGATCGGGTTTCACGACTTCCCAAGGAGGATTAGTAACAGTGATATCAAAGCAAGTTTCATCATCATTTTTTTGATTACTTAAGCGTGATATTACGTGGGTAAAGCTGTCTTTAACCAGAGCTTTTAGGCTGTACTGTAATCCAATTTGATTAGCGATATGTCGAATATTGTGTTCTGCTAACTTAACTGCATCTGCATCACAGTCCCATACTTCAATCCGCCACATTCGATCCATAAGACTGGAAAACATTTGAGCATGTTCTATCAACCAAGTAATCAGTCGCCCATCACCACAAAACGGGTCAATAACAGATAGCTCTCCTTCCCTTTCTAGACGAGTCGCAATGGTTAAAACGCTATCAATCAGACGTTCACCAATAAACTGTGGAGTATAAAATTTGCCAGTTGTCTTTATTAAAAGATTGTTACGTCCATCTCCCACTTGAGCGGCAGGAGTAGACTGAAGTATCTCAAAGTGATTCACAGTTGATTCTCAAGCTAATGATGCTTATGGTGAAAATTATATTCCATTTAGAATATAAATCAAGTAAATGGTTTATCAGGCTTAGGGCCTGGTTTAGGAACATTATCTATGTAAGTTCGCAGACTAGAAGCTTCAATTAGCCAAATTCCTCCAGCCCGTCGACCGCTAACTGATCCTTGCCGGATCAGCAGCCTAATATGCTGAGGTGTATAACCAGATAGTGCAGAAGCCTCCGAAACAGTAATTAGCTCAGAGTCCGTCATTGCGTCATGGAAATGTCATTAATGATTATTTATCTTGATGATCTCATTGCTGGGTAGCGATCGCCCCTTAACCTCTACTTTTCAAGCTCCCAAATCTTGACTTTGCTGATAGCGATCGCCCCCACCCATTTACAACGTGGCTACAAGTTCCTTTAAGCGATCGCGTCCATCGCGGAATACTGGCCAACCATCCCCCACCAGCACTGCTTCTACCCGACTCAGTTCTGCTAACCTGCGAACCGAAGCAACAGCTTCCTCTCGATTCAGCAGCTTGTCATCTGGCAATATAGTTAAACTACCTGCTTTGCGTGCCCTGACTAAATCCCCTGTGATCAAAGTTGTTTCCTCCAGTAATAGAGCTAATTCACCAGGAGTTTTTGAGCCTTGGAGTTCAATTACCTCCAGTCCTGGCACAAATTCTTCACCGTCAGACAGCCAGCGATCGCAAGGTATAGGGAAAGTATCTTTTTCTGCCACAGGGCCAGCTATTTTAGCATAAGTTTGATCGGCAATTTCTTTACTTGCCCTGATATGCTCAGAATTCGTCAGCACAATCCAAACTACACCACCGAGGGATTTGAGATGATTCCAATCATGGTTTGATAGGGCTACTGGGTCAATCAAGATGTTGCCATCTGGGCGAATCCAGGCAATCCCATTGAAATCAATATTTCTTGCCGGATTGAAATTAGACCAGCTATACAGATCGGGACGGTGCAAAGATTTCATGATGATTCTGGATCGGTACTTCAGTAATTGACTATTTATATCAATAATTAAGTATATAGATAATAAGAGCATTGGGGATTGGAGATTGGGCATTGGTTATTCTTCTCATCTCCCTAATTTTTCCTCTGGATCTGGAATTTGAGCTTTTGTCATTAATCAAGCTATTCGTTCCTTTGTAGCTACTTCGCCTTGGCTAAACCCGTTGTTTAGTATACATAAGCAAAACTAACAATTTGAAGACAAATGTTAGGGTAGCTCCGCACCAGAACAATGTTCTGGTGCTGTGTCTTAGAATTTTTGTCAGGACTTACGCAACTGGCACAGGGCGATCGCACCTCTATTTTTCTTTTAAGGTATGGAAAAAGCGATCGCACTCCACCCAATACTACTCGGTTAAGCATTTTGAACTCAGAATTTGGTTTGGGGAAAAGGTTACTGGGGTTGGGTTAAAGGTTTTTTCTTTCCCTTTTCCCCTTCCCCTTTTCCCCTTAACCGAGAAGTATTGGCACTCCACCTATCGCAGATTGCAGGAATTAGCGATCTATAATATCGATTTGTAACAAAGTTAAATAGATAATTGCTCACAATTTCGCCCCACTGTTTTGGAGCGATCGCGCTCTTACAATCACAATAGTAGCTTGATACGTATATCTCTGCGTTCATTCCATCAAAATCAAGCGTAGAGGATCTAAACGCACATACCAAGGGAAAGCTTGGTCTTTCATAGTCGCCCATTTTTCTTTGAAAACTTCAGCTTGCAAATGATAATCTTGAGAATTCTTGCCAGCCGAATGTAGTTTGAGAAACAACGTCATCCGGTGAGGCGTTTCACTTGTTCGCACTAACCAGCAGGGAAAGGTATTTTCTTGTGATGAGTCGTTGGTAAAAATAAACTGATGGGCACGAATGCCGATGTGGGATAATTCGCTTTTGACAGGTTCAATTACTTGAAGAGTACAACCCCAATCAATCGCTTCCACCTGTTGTGATGACTGAAGAACAGCACGGGAGAAGTTTTTACATCCGGTAAGTTGGGCGACACTCACAGTAGCTGGATGCTGGAAAATATCATGTTTGCTGCCATAATGAACAGCTTTACCATGCTCCAATACCAATAGATTCGGGCAAATTCGATAAGCTTCTTCCATATTATGGGTGACCAATAGAGTCACACCTTGGTAGTCAGCTAGAGTTTCTGTCATTTGCTGCTCTAATTGACTACGCAGATGGGTGTCAAGTGCTGAAAACGGCTCATCTAAAAGTAATGCTTCCGGTTGACTTGCTAATGCTCTTGCTAAGGCTACCCGTTGTTGTTGGCCTCCAGAAAGTTGGTGCGGATAGCGATCGCCTAATCCCTGCAACTGCATCGCTATTAGTTGCTCCTCTACCTGCACTTTAATACTCCCAGGCGATAGTCCTTTGGGCAAGCCAAAAGCGATATTTTGCGCCACACTCATGTGGGGAAACAGAGCGTAATTCTGCACTAAAAAACCGATGCGGCGATCGCGGCTGGGTAAATTAATTCTTTGTTCTGAGTCAAACAGAACTCTGTCATTTAAAACTATCCGCCCATTTGTGGGCGTTTCTATCCCCGCAAGACAGCGCAAAATCATGCTCTTACCTGCTCCCGAACCCCCTAACAATCCCAAGGGTTGCTCATCAGTAGTAAAAGTAACTTTTAAATCAAAGCTAGGAAGTATTTTTTCAATGTTGACTAACAATCCACCAGATTCAAAACTAGAGTCCAACGTATAAAGATTTTCTCCCCCTGCTCCCCCCACTCCCCACTCCCCACTCCCTACTCCCCCCTTCTTTTCCCTCAATTCTTGCCAGAAGTTGACTGCAATAATTCCAGAGAGAGAAATCACCATAATTGCGATCGCCCAGAACCACGCCTCATTCATTGCTCCCCCTTCCACAGCAAAATAAATCGCCATTGGGATTGTCTGCGTTTGTCCTGGAATGTTACCAGCTAACATCAGCGTCGCCCCGAATTCTCCCAAAGCACGGGCAAAAGCGAGCATTGTGGCGGCTGCGATTCCGGGTAATGCTAGGGGAAAACTGATGCGCCAAAAGATTGTGGTTTCAGTGGCACCAAGGGTTCTAGCTACTCGCAGCAAATTACCATCTATTTGTTCAAAAGCTCCCAATGTAGTTTTATACATTAAAGGGAAAGCAACTACGGTAGCTGCGATCGCAGCACCATACCAAGTAAAGACGATGGTGAAGTCAAAAGCCTCCATGAGTTTCCCTACAGGGCCATTTTTGCCAAAAAATAGCAGCAACAAGAAACCAACAACCGTAGGTGGTAAAATCAGTGGCGCAATAAAGATACTCTCAATCAACGATTTCCCTTTGCCACGATATCCCAGCATCCAGTAGGCAGCAGCGATACCCAAGAAGAAGGTGATAAATGTAGCAAGTAATGAAGTTTTGAGTGATATCCAAAGAGGCGATAAATCCAATGGCATAGTTGCAAAGGGAAGAATTAGCTCAACTAATCCCTAATTTACCAACTTTAGTTAAAACATGTTGGTAAAAGTTGGTAGATTACATTTATTGTCAAAATAAAAGCACAACATTGTTGTGCTTCCGTAGTTCCTTTGTATTCTGACAATTCATTGCTATTGTTCACTATTGACCGTTGACGGTTCACGAGTTTTCAGTCAACAGTCAACAGTCAACAGTCAACAGTCAACAGTCAACAGTCAACAGTCAACAGTCAACAGTCAACAGTCAACAGTCAACAGTCAACAGTCAACAGTCAACAACTTGAATGTGGAATAATTTATTTTTTGGAGTTCCCTGAGGTTTTTCACATGGACTGAAAAGTTAGGTTTGTATTCAGTTCATTATGACAACACCTTAATTAGTCCAGTTGAGTGCTGTAGGCACTAAAACCATAAGCCAAAGTTTCCTTTAAACTATCTGATGGCTTAAGACTTCTATTAATAGCATTAGCAAACGGCAGTGGAATTCCTTTAATGGTTTCCGGCAAAATTGCATATTCTTGCGTTGGTTCGACACTGTATTGGGGACACTTAGCTTTTATCCCAGCAGTCGCCAACATTTCATTTATTTCAGCAGATGTATATTGCTTGAGATAAACTGGATTTCTCACAAATGGATTCAGCCTTCTGATAAAATTATGGATAATATGAGAAGGACAAGACTTGTTGTGAAAGGAATGATTAAAAACGAAAATTCCACCGGGTTTTAGTACACGAGATATATCAGCCAACAAATTTCTTAATTGTGCATCTGGTATATGCATAAAGACGCAGTTAGAAATTACCAAATCTATAGAATTATCTTCTAAAGGCATTATTTCAGCCGAATTGCAAATTAAGTTAAATTCAGCTTCAGGAAAAAAATTATATTCTTGTTTAACCTTGATTAACCGCCGCAACAAAGGTTCAGAAATATCAATACCATAATATTTTTCGCATTTCAAATTTTTAGCTTTAGATAGATGTAAAGGTGCGCGACCATAACCACAACCAATTTCTAAAATAGAACCAACAGATTTATTCAATGGAAATTTGTTCCAAGTACCTCCAGGTGTGCCAGTTAATAGAGTGTAATCTTGTTTTATGGGCGATGTATCTGCAAGTTTTTCAACTTTTTGGGAACCATAGTATGTTTTACCAATTGCGTCCCATCTTTTTTTATGTTGAGTATTATTCAATTGTTCATAGTCGTTAGGAAAATAAATGCCATCTCGTAATTCAAAGTCATTCAGACTGGATTTTATATTTGCTAATTGAGACATTATGATTATTCCTCATCAATAGTTAAATCTGTTTCCTGTTATACTCTTAACTCAGCATTAACCGCAAGTGATTTTTACTGAATTACTGCACCTTAGCCTTTCTTTAAAGTCTATAACTGTTTTGAATTCGATGGCTATATAGCGGTTCCCATTCAGATTTGATACAACATTACATCACGAAGTGTAGGGGCACGGCACTGCCCATTGGTGTCAACTTAAGCTAAAACTCATTTAAAACCTCGTTTCCAGCCTCTGGCTGGAAATGTTGATCGTTGGGCTGCTGCCGCGAGTTCGGGAGGCGGGAGCCTCAAGGACGGGCATTCCCAGTCGGAGACTGGGAACGAGACAACTCTCCTTATTAGGAGACAGACTTTGAATTTTCCCCCTTAGAGAGTCGGGAAGAGGGTTAGATTTTTCGTAGCCCTTTCCACATTGAATTGTTAGCTGTAATAGCAATCCATCGCCTGATCAGAACACAAGTTCGTATACATTAGTTGATAGACTGCAACAATCGGAGGCTGGGATGGTAGAAGGGTCACAACAAAAACGGGTGGTAGTTGTAGGTGGTGGTTGGGCTGGTTTAGGAGCAACCTACCATTTGGCAAAACAAGGTTATGATGTGACGCTTCTAGAAGCAGGCCCCTATCCCGGTGGATTGGTGGCAGGTTGGCAAACAGCCGCCGGAAAATCTGTTGAAGCTGGCATTCATGGCTTTTGGTATCCTTACAAAAATATTTTTTCCCTAATCAATGAATTGGAAATTAATCCTTTTACTACTTGGACTCGTTCTTCGCAATATTCGCCAGCAGGTTTGGAAGTTGAATCACCGATTTTTCAAGACTTACCACGGCTTCCCTCGCCACTGGGAACTTTTCTCTACACTCAATTTAAGCGCCTGCCACTAATTGACCGTCTGAGCGCCTTACCTTTACTTTATGCTGTTGTTGATTTTGACAATTCTGATGCAGCTTGGCGGCGCTATGATTTTGTAACTGCCCGTGAATTGTTCAAAGACTTTAACGTTTCTGCACGGCTTTACCGCGAGGCTTTTGAACCAATGTTATTAGTGGGCTTATTTGCCCCTGGCGAACAATGTTCAGCCGCAGCAACTTTAGGGATGCTTTACTTTTTTATTCTGGCTCATCAACCAGATTTTGATGTAGTTTGGTGTCGAGGAACTGTTGGAGAAAAAATATTTCGTCCTTGGGTGGAACGTATCGAAAAAGTTGGGGCGCGAGTATTACCCAAGCGCCGAGTTACAGATTTAATTGTTGATAGTAATCATCGAGCCAAGGGTGTGGTTTGCGGTGATGAAGTAATTGAAGCAGATGCGGTGATTTTTGCAGTTGGAATCACGGGGATGAAGAAAATTGTCTCAACTAGCCCTAGTTTACAAAGCCGTGAAGAATTTCGTAATTTGAGCAATTTGGGAGCAATTGATGTTTTAGCAACGCGATTATGGTTTGACCGCAAAATTGATATTCCTCGTCCTTCTAATGCTTGTTTTGGATTCGACGCAAGTACAGGTTGGACGTTTTTTGATTTGAATGCTCTACATGATGAATATCGAAATGAGCCAGGAACAGTTATTGAAGCTGATTTCTATCACGCGAATCAGTTTCTCAATTTGAGCGATGAGGAGATTTTAACAATAGTTCAGGGTTATTTAGCAACTTGTATACCAGCCTTTCGGGACGCAAAGATAATTGATAGCAGTGTAATTCGGCTACCGCAAGCGGTAACTCACTTTGCACCTGGTAGCTATCGTTATATGTTGCCCGCTAAGACAAGTTTTGAGAATGTGTTTATGAGTGGGGATTGGATTGTGAACGGTCATGGTTCCTGGTCACAAGAAAAGGCTTATGTTACTGGTTTGGAGGCGGCTAATTTGGTGGTGTCTTATTTAGGAGAAGGTCAGCCATCTGAGATTTTAGCTGTAGAAGAGGATGAAGTGCATATCCAAGTGGCGCGATCGCTCAATCAAACTTTGCGTGACTTAAGCAAATCTATCCTACCAGAATTTTGGTTGCCCTAATCCGTAGGGACGCGAAGAGTTAATCAATAATTGTAATCTAAATTCGGTAAGCTAAAGAAAGCGATCGCGATACCATCTTTATAATGTAAATCAAATCACATAAGCTTATGGAGCCAGACTCTTTACAAACCGAGGTGATTCTGACACATCCGCGTGAGTCTCTCGGTAAAGTGCAACTTGATTGGACACCCCAACCAGGAAACTATCTCGATTTTGAAGGTAAAACCTACGCGGTTTTAGAACGCCGCCATCGATACCAACTTAAAGGTGGGCGCTACCGCTTGCATAATATTGCCATTTATGTACAGTCTGCTAAACGACCATCTGAGAAAAGTTTGGTTGCGGGACGTTGGGTAGTTGGCGATGCTACCTGTTCCTACAATGCTCATTCAGAAATTATGCGCTGTGCAGTCAATCCAGATGGCCCTTGCGAATCTTGCCGCTTTTATGAAAAGTTAGAAGTTACAAGTTAGGAGTCAAAAATTTCAAACATGGTTTTGTAGCCGAGTCAGGAGGATGACCTCCTAACTTAGGCATCTACTTAACTGCGTGATAATTGTCTTGATAACTGTCTATAGACATCAAATAAACCGTATGAAATGTCTGAACTCTCTGGACACAAAACCTCATGTGACTCTGGGAGTTTGTACCAAGGAATAGTTGGGTAAAGATGGTGAAGATAGTGATACCCAGTATTATGAGTTAAAAAATTAATTATCGAGTTAAGGTTTGATCTCGTACCGGATACAGTATTAAAGTGTTCATGTACCTCAGACCAACATGAATAGCAAGAATAACACCATACTAGGGGGATAAACCAGTACAACAGTAGGATTTTGAGATGTCCTGATAAAAAGAAGCTGAGAACAACAACGAACCAAAACAGAAATATCTTAAAGCTGCTCTTGTACGGACGCCAGTCCAATTCTTTCATGTGAAGGTAGGCGTCTTCAAAGAAGAGATAAACGCCAAATCCCATTATAGGTTTAATAAATAAGACAAATAACAAGTTTTTGTTTGGTTTGTATAAGCCCAACATTTCATAATATTTAGGTATGTAATCTTTATCGCTCCCAAAATAATTATGATGAGGAAGGTGGTGTTTACGATAAGTAGCTACTGTTCTAAAGACAGGTAGAGCATAGAGAAACTCTAAATTTTCATTCCAGATTTTTCTCTTAAATAAATTATTGTGTGTTGCTTCATGTACTAATCCTTCTCCGATAGCAAATTGAAAAAGGCCGATCGCCCATACTGAAATTAAATAGACAAATATATTATTTATCCAAATGCTAAAAGCAGCAATCATAAAAATTGCAATCCAGTCTCTTAGCAAAGCTACGAAAGCTTTAATATCGTTTCGTTCAATAAAATCAATTGGTTTATTTTGATACATCTGTGCGTTTTTTAACAAATCAAACTACTAAACTGCTGAAGGCTAAGAGGTTGTCTGAAAAGTCCTATTTTAGATATCAAAACGTTTTAGATCCTCCTAAATTCCCCGATAAATTGGGGGACTTTGATTCTTCCCCCAATTTATCGGGGGGTTAGGGGGGATCAATAAGTACAAAGATACAGCAAAATACTTTTCAAACAACCTCTAAGACGAGGGCAATTAAGAAATAGCATACTATTATATACTGCTAGATTCTGTTGATGCCAACTAAACTGCTGTCAAAAAAGGATTCCATTCAAAATTGCTACTGGTTTCAATTGACTAACTCCCCCTCAACTTCCCGCACCAAAAACTTCTCCCACAGTTAAGCGGCTACCATTCACAAAATCCCATCCCGACTGGGGACGTTTACCTGCTAGCTGAACCTCTCGCAACAGCAATAAACCTTCCCCAGTCTGGACGATCGCACCAATTCCTTTAATGATACTTACTATAACTCCTGGTTTGTCTGATGTATTTGACAAATCAGGCAATTTATGCAGTAAATCTTGTAATTCTGGTGGGACGTGATCGCCTACAGAACCAAGCGGAGCAGAAGCGGTGATTTTCAACAGGTTGTTACGAAAGGTAGCGGTGCAGTTAGGGTAAAAGCCTCTGATTTGATTGTGTAATTGGATCGCGCTTTTTGACCAATCCAAAGCATAATCTTGTTTTTGAATCAGAGGTGCATAAGTAGCTGCTAAATTATCTTGGGGAATTGGTTGAATTTCCTGGCGTTCCAACTTCAACAGAGTTTCTACCAACAAATCCCCACCGATCGCAGCTAGTCTGTCGGCTAAATCTTGGGCAGTATCTAGTAATCCAATGGGTGTAGTGGCTATTTGTAGCATTGCCCCGGTATCCATTCCCACATCCATTAACATTGTCGTGATCCCCGTTTCCTTCTCACCGTTGTACAAGCACCACTGAATCGGTGCTGCACCGCGATATTTGGGTAAAATCGAGCCATGCACATTAATGCAGGCTAATTTTGGCATATTTAGGATTTTTGACGATAATATCTGTCCATAAGCGACAACAACAAACACATCTGCATCTAACTGTTTGAGTTTGGTTAAAGTCTCGGTGTCTTTTTTAACCCGTTCCGGTTGCCATACTGGTAAGTTGTGAGCAGTAGCGATCGCTTTTACTGGCGTTGGCGTAAGTTTATTTCCGCGCTCCCGGCGTTTATCTGGTTGGGTGACAACTGCCAACACCTCAAATTCTGGATGATTCAATAACTTTTCCAATGTGGGTACAGCAAACTGCGGTGTACCAAAAAATACAATTTTCATTAATAATTAGTTGTGAATCGTTAGTAATTAATTAATGGTAAATAATATCGGCTGTTTGGTGGTACAATAATTTCGTATTGGTGAAACAAAAGGCTGCAACATTTAACTTAATAGTTAAGTTGACAAGTGTAATAACTAGTATCAGCTGCATCTACCTTTAGTGAGCCTAATAGTTTAGTGGTGTCTCGTCACGAGCCGCTAGAGCATCTACCGAGTAAGTTTTGTTGTGTTCCCGATAATTTGCTCCAAATTGCCTTTAAATGCATTTGGGTTTCTAAAATACTAAGCTGTTACGCAAATAATATTGTACATTTACCTGATGACTGTTAACCGTCAACAGTCATCAGTCAACAGTCATCAGTCAACAGTCATCAGTCAACAGTGTTTATATATTTTAGACGCGCATCAGCCTATTGCATCTTCTAACTATTTCTGTAGTTAAGATTGCAGTTTATAACTTTAGGTTGCTGACAGCAGTATTTTCTGAGTATGATGTATTGTGCGTCTGCCTTAAGAGATTTTCACATAACGCCTCACATTTACCATTATGAGGGTTTGCCCTCTTATATTAGTGTGTAACCTGGCTTGTTTGTTGTGTACTAGCGATCGCTAGTACGATCCCCAATCGCCGATTTATTTCACTCTTGGTTGCCAGGGTTATTATGCGCTGAATATCCTTTGACTAATACCTGTTTTTGGTGTAGTTAGGTATAGCAACTAGCAACATATATTGTGTAGTAATTACTGACTCGTCAGCATACTTACTATACTCGCATATTCTTGTAAAAAAACATCCAGTACCTGAGTAATAAAAGGTGTTGACAATGATACTTAATTTTTGTAAAACTCTGCGAACTTTGAAGTAAAATTCCCGTCAAAGTTTTTAGTTTCTTGTTATACATATAATTACCGCCTGCCCATTGCTGCATAGGTATTGCTTCTCACATAGCAACCGCCCCTCTAGAGAGTCTACAAATGCTTAAACCCCTTTTGCTGTCAGGATGGTTCCGCGCCCAACCATTTCTAAATTATGTTGTTGTTGCAATACTGATTGCACCCTTACTAGGGGCATCAGCTCACTCATTTCAGGTAAAATCCGAAGTATCTAAACTAACTTCGATAACTGGAGATTCTGACTCAGTATCAAAGGAAATAGCTGTAGTAGGGGAACCTGAGATAGCTGAAATATCAAAAACAGAGCAAACCGACTTCTTAATAGAAGAATTGGACTCTGTGCCAACACAAAGTACTACTGTCCAGGAACCGCAAATATTACCAGCCGATAAAATAGAGTCTTTGGCTCAAATACATAGTTCTCTGTCAAGCAGCGATGTAACTATTCCTGATTCTTTGGCAGCAGTTGAACTCGCACCATTAACAGATGTTCCTGTTAGTCAGCTTAATTTAATCCAAAAACTCAAAGCTGCTAATATCAAATCTTTAAAAGGACGAGAAAATTCTCTCTCTAGAGAAAAGTCTTTAACTGAATCATTGACAGCAACTCAAGTAGCACCAACTCTTAGAGAATCAGAACCAACCACAACAACGGAAATACCTGTTTCTGAACCCCGTGATGAGTCCCAAGCAGAACAAATAGATCCCATCGGTAGTCCTCATCCAATTCCTTGGAAATGGATTACAGCAACTCAAGAAGCTATTGGTTCCAAGGGTGGTTCGGGAGTGCGTCACTACCGCAGCATACCTGTGGTTTCTCCAGATGGTAAATATGCAGTTTATAGCCGGGTGCAACTGGAGGTAAAATCAGAAATGTACAACAGCCGTGTCACCAGCGTGCTGTTTGTCCAAGATATGCAAACCAAGAAGTTGTGGGTGATGGCTTCAACTACTCCTGTTAGCGATCCTTTATTAAAGGTAAAGGCTGTAAAGAGGGAGTCGTCAGAAGAAACTGATCCGAGTGGTAAAATTGGGGTATTAGTTCCAGTTAGCTGGTCAGAAAAAGGCGATCGCTTCTTAGCACGCAAGTTTCAGGGTATATTTAATACAGGTGATTCTACAGATAGTGCAGTGATTTGGGATCGGCTAAAAAATCACGCTAATACAGTTGCTCCTGCTAATGCTAATGAGGAAGAACATGACAAAATTGCAGTGTTGTTAGGTTGGAGTAAAAGGCAACCGGATCATGTGTTGTTCCGTGCAGGTGAATTGGGCGAGGAAAACTGGCCATTAATGCAAGTTGCTAATGATGGCAAGACTGTAACGACAACAGACGAAGATCAGCCAATTACTTTTGGTAAAAAGGTTACAGAAATTTGGGCAGGGCCACAAGTAGCCTACCGATAATTTATTAAATATCTTATATACTCCCGTTGTCGTCACTGCTGACAACGGGATTTTTTTTGGCGTTGCATAAAATAGAGATGATTCTTCTGGGGTGGGTATTGAGTCGAGATATGACCAAAAACCTGCAAGATGACCTGGAAAAGCTTGATTTTACGTTGTAAACAATGGTTGAAAAACTTAGATGTAGTAAATTTTCAAACCCAGACAGGATACAATACTGCTCGGTTAAGGAAAAAAAGTAGGCTGAAACCCTTGAAATATCGTTGTCCATAATGCCCAAGAGAGGCTTAACCGAGCAGTATTGAGACAGGATAAAGTTTTTCAGACCATCTTGCAGGAAATTACACGGTTTTCGGTTTCATGCCTAGTTGATATGTTTAACGACATCTATATCAACCCCAAACTATTTGTCAAGGTGTAGTGTAGTTGGTTGGGTTAAAATTTCAGATGAAAGTTGATTAGAGTCAGGATGAGATAGGGTAGAGTTAAAAGCTACTAGCATTGTCACAACAACAGAAAGTTGTAACAAACATATAATAATTGATTCTCCAATGGAGGTAGGTGTTTCAACCTTTAAAAAATTACTTAATAGTGACTTTTGGTTTCTTGAACCCTGACTTGCAGCACAAGCACCACCTAATGAAGCACTGTTGGAGCTAGTTGAGGAAGCGCCATTGTTAGAACAGTTCATAACCATTTCCTTAATTTTGGGGACTCAATTGATATAGGAGTTTATAGGTCAAATATACTTCCAAATCGCTGGTCATAAATTTACAGGACTTACGCAAAAATTGCCAAAAAGCTTAATTTATCGAACCGCCAAGACGCCAAGAACGCCAAGAATTCGTAGAGCGTGCGTAAGTCCTAATTTAATTTCATTAATTCTATGACAACGTTCTTTCTTTGGCTGGCTAATGATTTGAATCAATCGCTCATTCCAAGCTGCATACGGACTATCAAAGAAAATAATTTCAGGTTCTGGTATGCCTTGTATCAGGTAAGCTGCTTTGACTGATTCTATGGCTTTTTGTCCGTCAAGTAGTATTATTGAAAGCGCAATTATTCTCCACTTTTCCCTATAGGTATTGAGCCGAGATGTGTGTAATTTCCGGCAAGATGGACTCTTAACACCTATCCTGTGTGGGTTTGAAAAATTGCTACATCAAAGTCAAAAAAGACGTTATTTACAACGGAAAATCAAGCCTTTTCAGGTCATCTTGCAGAAACTTAACTATAAACTCCAATAAAAATTATTGAATCTCGATTAAAACTATAAAGACTTATTTATCATCCCTTTCCCATTCAGGTATGGCTCCTTTGACTCGGCGGATGGGCAAATTAGCAATTAAAGCTGTCGTTCGTTGGTTGCTTTCTAAGGAGAACTCCAAGCCCTCCGTGTCAACTTCGACATAGCGACAGACTACATCTAAGATTTCTTTCCGCATTTTTTCCAACGTTTGAGGATCTATATCAGCGCGATCGTGAGCAATCACCAATTGCAGGCGACGTTTGACTTGAGTTCGACTGCTATCAGTACCGCGAGAAAAAAGTCGTTCTAGAAGTTCAATCATTACGAATAGGTCTGGCGCGGAGACTGGAAAAATAAGTTAAACAATCTTTGTCCTGAACAACCTTCGTATCCGGGCGAAGATGCTGTCTTGGGACGAGTCGATCTCTAGAAATTCGACACTTTCCCCTTCTAATCTACGAGCAATGTTCTCAAAGGCTGTGGCAGCTAAAGAGGGATTTTCCGCTAACACTAAGGGTTCGCCGCGATTGGTAGATACAATAACACGCTCGTCGTCAGGGATTACCCCGATCAGGGGAATGGCGAGAAGTTCCTGAACATCTTGCACTGACATCATATCATTTGCCTGCACCATTGCGGGTCTTATACGGTTAATTATTAAATGAACACGCTTGATACCTTGTGCTTCAAGTAACCCCACTACCCGGTCAGCGTCACGAACTGAGGAAATTTCTGGTGTACTGATAACTAGCGCTTCTTTTGCCGGCCCGATCGCATTTTTAAACCCATTCTCAATACCGGCAGGGCTATCGATGATTACGTACTGATATTTTTGCGCCAGTGCATTCACCAATAACTTCATCTGTTCCGGCGTGACTGCATCTTTAGAGCGATTTTGGGCTGCCGGCAAAAGTACGAGATTAGGTTGGCGCTTATCTTTCACCAAGGCTTGTTCTAAGCGACACTCTCTGGCTAACACTTCCACCGCAGTATAAACGATGCGGTTTTCCAGCCCTAGCAGCAAATCCAAATTTCTCAGACCAAAATCCGCATCAACCAAGGCAACTTGACGCCCCATTTTGGCTAAAGCCATGCCCAGATTTGCTGAAACTGTGGTTTTACCCACTCCTCCTTTGCCGGAGGTAATCACAATAATGCGAGTCATGATAGAAATACGGTCAATAAGGGTTCAGAAAATATAAAACAGTAAATTGCAGTATAAAGTATGAAGTATCGTATCAACTATGAAGAAATATCTGTTCTCCCTGATCAGGGCGAGGCATGAATATTTGCTTTATTTCATCTTTATCTACTTCATCCTTTAAGTAAATATCTATGGCTCTTGATTGCTCTTGGTAAATTGGTTTCTGGAAAAATCAGTAGCCCTAGCGATACGAATTCCTTGGGGCGTAATATGTGCCACCTCTGGAGAAAACTGCATTGGCGGTTTTTCTGGTGCCCTAGCTACAGCATCTGCAATCCGTAATTGAGTTGGTTCCATTTGCAAAGCCATAATCAGACACTCACGATTGCCTCCAGCACCAGCATGAGCGATCCCACGTAGGCGACCCCAGATGATAATATCTCCATCTGCAATTACAATACCACCTGGATTTACATCTCCCAAGATAATTACTGTACCAGGATGACGAATTTCTACTCCAGAACGGACTGTCATTTCCAAATAGAGCGCATCTGCCTGGGGTGTGGCTGTAGCAGTTGGTTCGGAATTCAGGGAAGTTACGGGCTGTAGTTGTTCTACAGAATACCCCGATGTCACGGCAGCGATCGCAGTTTGCCGACGACTAGTCGAGACTGAGATAAGCCGCAGTTGCACTTCAGTCAAAGCCTCGGCGAGTTCTTGGAGTTGTCTGGCATCTACAAGGCGGTCTTGTGCCATTAAATGCACAGGAGTATTAGAAATACGCAAGCGATCGCCTGCATTCAAACGCTGTCTTATTTGTTGCCAAATATCAGACCAACTCAGTTCTGAGGCAGATAGTTGAGATTCTAGGGGCAGAATTAATAACAGCCGTCCCTCCTGACTTTTCAACTGGACTTGACTATTGTCATTTACGCGATACCCTGATATCACTGACTCATTGGGATTTAAATCAGTAAGAATAAAATCTGATGCCGGATCAGCATTTGACTCGACATCTGGGTTAGCAGGATTTGACTCTATATCCTCAAGGACAGTATTTGATTTTAAATAAAGGAGGACAGAATTTAACTCCGCATCCGGGGGGATAGAATCTGACTCTACATCAGAAACAGTAGGATTGACCTCTACCTCAGAAAGGATAGAGTTTGGTTCTGCATTAGGAAGTGCAGAATTTGACTTTAGATCGGGAACCGCAGAATCATAAGTCATGCATTACTAGCCAAAAGACAAAGAATACACAGATTTTGAATTTTAAATTTAGGATTTGGGATTTGTATTACCTACAAGGAGTGAAAGTGCGTAGCAAGACGTTAGTCTGGCATGAACCAAAAGATTATTTAATCTCAAATCGTTCGACTGAGCGGCTTGCCTTGAGCGAAGTCGAAAGGAGCCGAAGTCTTAAATCTCAAATTGGCAGGGTTAACCTCTGATAAACTGTCCCCAAGGCATCAGCATCGCCGACATTACCGGGAAACAGCACCACAGGTAAATCAGGAAACTGGGGATGATCGGATGGCGTTAACACCATTGAACAACCAGCTAAAATTTGACCGAGTAAACGGGCTGAAGTTAAAGCTAGTCCAGTACTCAAAACATCATTAGAAGTAATGCCACCCTTGCTGATTAAGAATCCTATATCAGATGGTAAACCGCGGACAATATCCATCAATAAACTTGAAACTTTTTCCCCAAACTCCAATCGTGTCTTGACATCTTTAAAATTCAGTTCCTGACGGCTAGTATAAACCACTGGTGTTTTGCCAGCTTCGTGTGCCGCCCGTGTACTTTCTTGAATTTCAGTTAGTAATGCCGCAGATTGATTTGCATCATCAAGTAATCGCGCTACATTCACTTCAATTCCCACCGTTCCCTCTACTTGCAATAGCGCCTCTAATTGCTCAGTAGTCTTTTTCACATGGGAACCAACAATTACCGCACCTGGTTTGCTTTCTCGCACGTACTGAGCCATGTTTTCGGCGGCAATGGGTTGGGGTGGTAAAGCGGCTAAAGCCGTTAAAATACTTGCTGCACTGCGAAACAGAAAGCGTTTCCCTTGACTTGCGGCGGCTAATATGTCTACTGCGAAACGGTTGAGATCATCTTGAGTTTCACCATCTACAACAGCGCACTTATTACCACTTAGTTGTAACAAACGTTCCAAACTACCAGCGCGAATATCAGCTAACAGAAACCTTTCTACAGCTTCAGCATTAATTTGTCCTTGAGTCTTTTCTTCGACGTACTTGGGTAAATAACTGTGATGGTAGCTGAAGACTGAATCACGGGCAAATTCAGTTTCATGGACTGGAGTGGGTACACCGCCGATAATTAAATAATGAACGCTGTCGCGGGTGATGCGTCCACCCTCAAAAAATGCTGGTACGAGAAAATGAGCATCAAAAGGGCCAAGTTCTTGGGCGATCGCATCAGTTTCAATGGGATAATGACCTCGCAAAGTAGAATCAGAACGGCTGACAATCAAAAAATCGTCAATTCCTTCCGCATTCAAAGCTATTTTCAGGTTCTGGCAAACTTCTTTGGTGACAGATGCAGCTGACTCTGGCGTTAGCGATCTAGTATTAGTCAGCACAAAGAAAATCGGCGAATCATCCTGCAACCCGGTGCGTAGAGTGTCTACATCCCAGTGCATTAGCAGCAAGCAGCTGTGGACTGTTTGAGAACCCGTAGGGTCATCATCAAGGACAATTATTTTTGGTTTGTTGCTCATTTAGGTCAACGGGGCGATTGTTTTTTGGGAAAGTTAAAAGGGCGGTTAAAAACCGCGTCTACACAGGCAAAGTCCACCTCCGTGGACTAATAAATCAATGGTTTTCTAACCTGCGGAGGCAGGTTTTGTCTGTGTAGCCACGAATTCTATTCGCCCAAGATTTACAAACATCCACTCAGCCTTTGTGCAATTTTCTGATTTCTGCTTGTACATCGATCGCAATTTGCAATGATTGATTTAGCAGTTGAGCATATTCGCCTGCTTGACTACTAACTTGTAAAGCTTGCAGACTGGCTAAATTATTCACAAATAACTCTTGGTTATTAGCAAGCAGTTTTTTATTATCCCGCAAAATTCGTTCCGTTTTCAGAGCGCGGACTAAATCTTCTCTAATTAGTTGCAAGGCGGCGGTGACTTGATCTCGGTCATGGAAACTGCTTTCTACGTTTCCTGATGCTGCCAATTGGTCATTAATATCTATAGCGCTAATCAGGTCATGATATTTATCAACTTCATCTAAAAGTATTGTCAGTCCTTCAGGACAGGTTAATTGTCGCCACAGCCATCGCCCCACTAATATCGGCATTGGCACTAAAATGAGTAAAAGAATTCCGAATTTAATTGAAGAACCAATTGTTGGCAGAATAATAAACGCATAAATAAAACCAACAATTATTGGCGTTAGCGCCAGCGTCACCAGCATTTCATTGATAAAAAACCCTAATCGCTTTTTGCTATCTCGCAAAACCGAGGGGCGAAAAACGTCTTCTGGATCGAATCCAGTTAAACGTCTCAGTTCCCCCTTACTAATTTCCAAGCCTATTAAGTCCGGCTGCACGGCTGGATAACTCCTATGGAAGCCCAAGTTGCGTATTTATTTTAATCGGGTTTGGTAGATAAGCAATGGATGGTTACGTAAGTCCGTGAGAATAAATCAAACTAGATTAAGTAATGTAAAAATATTGAGATTAGTTCGTAGTGAGGACTTTAGTCCTCAAATGATGGCTGGAGCCGCTCACTACAAACCTTGAATTATTCACACCGCTCTACTTACGTATAGTTATGATAAAAAGCAGACTGTGGAAGACGATTAAATCAAGCTAAAAAGCATTTGCACTTATTTTCTGCTCTATTTTGGATACAATGCGATACTTATGTAGGCGATCGCCTTTAAGCGCACATCATGTTGAACAAATGACAAATGACAAATGACTAATGACTAATGACTAATGACTAGAAAACCAGTTTTCATCTAAAATTTCTTCTAAAGAGCCAATAATTGTAACAGGGAATGTATCGATGGGAAGTTGAGAGCGATCGCTTGCTTCTTTCCTTGCATCTTGATAACATTCATCAAATATTTCTAAAATGTAAGGTTTTAAGCTAGGACTATCTTTAAGAGCTTTTTTAATCTCTCTACGAAAAGTCCTGATTTCTCCTTTCCAATGTCCTTGATTACGTTCTCGTTCTTCATCCCAAAACTTGAGTTTTAGTAGATGTTGAAGAAGCTTAATTAATAAACTTTCAATTGCTCGCTTCTGGCTCCTACCCATACTTTCTAATTCTTCTAATAAATTATCTAAATCAACAGCAGAAAACTGTCCAGCACGAAGTTGATTGATAGTCGTCATCAGCCAAAGGTAATAATCTTGGTCGTATAAGCTTTGAGTTGCTGGTTCTCTTTGTATCACCATACACTTGTTCAACTCCTATTATTTGTATGAGAAAATGTGTGTTTTATATACCAATTTGCTTCAGGTTTTGAATACTCAGAATTGCTTCTAATCTCTCACCAATAGGACTTACGCACGCTCTACGAATTCTTGGCGTTCTTGGCGTCTTGGCGGTTCGATAAATTAAGCTTTTTGGCAATTTTTGCGTAAGTCCTGACCAAAATAAAAATACCCTCTGTAACACCATCATAATAAAGAAAGTTGAGTTGTTGGTTGATTAATTATATAAGCGACTGGTCTATTAATTTTTCTCACCTTACCTTCATTCACAGCCCTATTTAACCAATCCTGCATTTGAGATAGTCTGACATCCAGACATTCCGCCAGAGATTTTGCATCTTTTGGTTGCTGTAAATGATTAAGAATAAAAGGTAAAACAGCTTGATAGATATCTTGTGAATGAACATCCAAAACAGTATTTTGAGTTGTTGATTCTATCTCAGTTTGTACCGATTCAACCAAAGAAGCTGCTTTTGTCAAAAGTTCTTTCAACGAATCATTCCAGGGTTCAGCCGGAAAAGGTTTTGCGCCTTGTTTGTGCAGTTGCTGATTACCTTCTGACACAGCCCCATCCAACCGGGCAAAAACTGGGATATCTTGAAGTTTAGAAAGTGCTTCCACTGCACCCGCCCAAGTACCGCCTTTACCGAAAGAAGAACTGACTACAAGGGCATAATCCGCTAAAGCATAAATATATTTATTTCGCCCCATCGCATTACCAGTATTGAAACCAGCTTCGGGGTCGTAACTAGAAACCAAGGTAAGTCTACCCTCTTGAATACTAGAACGATACTTGCTATTAACTGCCGCTTTAGTCAAACTATCCGCCAGTATACCGACAGATGTTCCTCCTGCGTCCAACATTCCTAGCATTGCGGCTTGGTCTACCCCACGCGCCCCACCGGAAATTACCTGCATTCCTTGTACAGCGATATTTTGTGCAACTCTTCGTGTATATTCAAGTATCTCGTCATCGACATCACGAGAACCAAGAATTGCTAATCCTCCTAGAGATAGCAGTTCTATATTGCCAACTCCATAAAGAATTGCTGGTGCTGAATGTCTTAGTCTTTGCTTGAGACGTTTAGGATAGTTTGTGTCACTTCGTCCCAACACCCACAATCCCTGATTAGTCCACTTCTCAACCGCTAGACTCAGCATCATACCCCGTTCTAGTAAAGCTAAAAGCCTGTCAGGGTTAAGTTTATTAACAGTAATTTTTTGTAACTGTTCTTTGGCTGTAGATTCTAGTAAATCTGCTGGGCGCATCTGGTTTTCTCGCAACCAGTCTGTTAAAGAATTATATTCACTTAAGGTCAGGGGTTGTGATTCAATTTGCCGATTTTGACCAAAGCTGGCACACAACAGCAAAATTGCTTGAGTATCTGGTTGCAGGATGTGAGTTAACATAATTTTCTAATCCCCTTGACCTAATGAATTGAGTGCCAATGCTACAGGAAAAACCATCCCACTGTTAGCACGCCGCAAAAGTGCTGCAATTACAGTAAAAGTCCAACGGGAATCAACTATATCATCAACCAAGAAAACAGAAGCACTCATTCCTTTCCAAGAATCAACAGCAAAAGCACCATCCAAATTATGAGCTTGTTGGTAACTGTTGCTCATCTTTTTTTGTAACTCAGTTTGGTGAACTTTCCGCACAATTGGTATAAAGGGTAAGCCTAATTTTTCTGCTAGTCTTTGAGCAAAATTTGGTACAAGTTCTGGACGATTCAACGAAGGGACACAAGTTACCCAAGCCGGAAAAGGTTGTGGTTGCCAATGTTGAATCATCTCAAAAGCACCCTGCACCAAAGCATCGTCAAAATGATTATTTTGATATTTACCCTGCTTGACTAATTCTCCCCAACCTGCATCACCCCATAGAGATAATGCCCTTCCTGGTTCTGCTTGTAAATTATTTTTAATATTGCCTGAAAAGCCATAATTAACCAATGCTTGTGATGGCCATCTTTTGCGTTGTTCAATGATTTGGTTGCTACGGCGTAAATATTGAATTGCTTTATTTACAAGTTCGATTGAGCAAGTTTCTGTTAATAATGGTTTATTCAAGCACACAGCACATTTGCCGCAAGCAGTTGGATGAGGATCATCTAATTCTACCGCCAGAAAACTCATCAGGCATTGTTGGCTTTGCATGTATTCCAACATTCGAGCTTGTTCTTGGCGGCGAATTTGTGTGAGTTTTTCAATTTTATCAGTGTCAGGTTGATAAGATACTGCGGTAAGATACCATTTTGAATCTTGCTTAGTTACAGGTGCAGGAAATTCCAGTGATAGCAGTTTTAAAACTTTATCAATTTGTCCTCGTGAAAGATTTAGTTGCTGCTCCAATTGTGGAACAGAAAAGCCGTCTACAGCTTCGTTGAGTGTATTTAAAATCTGTTGCGTATGTATCTCTGGAGGAAAAGCTGTATTGATAAAGTAGTGAGTGATATCATCATCTTCATCACCGCTTAGAAGAATTCCGTAAGCTTTTTCTACTGCTCTACCTGCTCGTCCCACTTGCTGATAATAGTGGACAACCGAGCCAGGACGCTGGTAATGAATTACAAATCCTAAATCTGGTTTATCAAAACCCATTCCTAATGCGGTAGTAGCAACTAAGGCTTTAATTTTATTTTGAAGAAGTTCATCTTCTAATATTACACGATCATCACTCTCTAAATTACTATGATATGCTTTAGCATTAATATTCTGAGTTTTTAACCAATCAGCAACTAGTTCAGCATCTCTAACAGTTAATGTGTAAATAATTCCACTTCCAGGTAAGTTAGGAAGCTGTTGAGCTAACCATGCCATTCGTGCTGCTGGGCTAGGGATAGAAATATTTTGCAGATGCAAACTTTCTCTGGTTAAATTTCCTCTGGAAACACGCAAATTTGAACCCAATTGAGCAATAATATCATTTACAACTCGATTGTTAGCTGTTGCGGTTGTTGCTAATACTGGAATATTTTGTGGAAGTGCTTGTAAAATTCTGACAATCCGTCGATAATCAGGGCGAAAATCATGTCCCCAATCAGAGATACAATGGGCTTCATCAACAACAAATAAACCAATACGTTGAGATACTGGCAAAAGAATTTTTTCTCGAAAATCTTCGTTACCTAGTCTTTCGGGAGAAATAAGCAGAATATCTACTTCTGTTGCTAGCAACTGTTTTGCTATTAATGGCCATTTATCTGTATTGCTGGAGTTAATTGTTTCAGCTTTTACACCAATGCGTTGGGCTGCTGCAATTTGGTTTCGCATCAAAGCTAGTAATGGCGAAATCAAAAGAGTACAACCAGCGCCTTGATCTCGTAACAAGCGAGTTGCTAAAAAATAAACTAGACTTTTTCCCCAACCAGTGCGTTGAACAACAAGTAAGCGCGATCGCTCCTGGAGTAATTCTTCAATAGCTTCCCATTGTCCAGGGCGAAAGTCGGCTGTGGAGTTATCAAGCGCTTGACGCAGAAGCAATAATCCTTGTTTGTAGAGGTTTGTTTCCATATATACTAAGTATTTGTTTGCCATTTCTGTTGTAACATCAAAGACAAACAGAAATTATTTGTATTCAAGACTCCCACCACTTCTTTGTGAGTCTGCATCAAGTAAATGTGTGGGAATCTTCAACTGGTGTTCTAGGTTTGGATCGTAGCCTTGGGCTGCTAACGCTATATACTCAGTATCCATCATGCTGAGGTTATGAATTTCAGTTAAGGTGCAATAGCGCAAATATTCCTTAAGTCTAAAGTAAAGCTTACTGAAAGAATGAGGTTTTAATTTACCAAGTCATTGAGAATATACGAGATCCCATTCATCAACCTCCAAATTCTCAACCCGATAAATTGATTATTACTGAGGTAAAAAAATGGCTAAAACTAAAGCAACAGACATTCTTTCATTAAAGTTTGCATAAGCATTTCATCATGATTTGCACTTAATTAGTGCATGAAAATTACAAAAGTATTCCTTCATTAGAGAGTAGAAAAATGACTGCTACAAATGAGAAGCGCAAAATTCGTTACGCCGTTGTTGGTTTAGGTTGGTTTGCCCAAGAAGCTGCCTTACCTTCTTTTGCCAACACCGAAAACTCAGAATTAGTGGCACTGGTTTCAAATGACCCCACTAAAAACGAAGAACTGAGCAAAAAGTATGGTATAGAGCATACATATTCTTACGAAGAGTATGAGGACTGTTTGGCAAGTGGCGAGGTTGATGCAGTTTATATTGCGCTACCCAATCATTTGCATTGCGACTACACTGTACGGGCTGCTAATCAGGCAATTCATATATTGTGTGAAAAGCCAATGGCAGTTAGAGAAGAAGAGTGTGAGGCAATGATTAAAGCTGCCAATGATAATAATGTGAAGCTGATGATTGCCTATCGGTTACATTTAGAAGAAGCCAATTTACAAGCAGTTGAAATTTTGCGTTCAAAGCAAATTGGTGAACCACGAATTTTTAACTCGGTTTTTACTCAGCAAGTAGAAGGAGGCAATATTCGTTTACGAGATGTTACAGGTGGTGGCACGCTCTATGATATTGGCATCTACTGCCTTAATGCTGCACGTTATCTATTTCAAGATGAACCAATTGAAGTATTTGCTGTAGCTGCCAATAATGGAGAACAACGCTTCAGCGAAGTGGAAGAAATGGCTAGCGTTATTTTGCGTTTCCCGAATGAGCGATTGGCAACATTTACCTGTAGTTTTGGAGGAGCAAGTGTTTCAACCTATCAGATTGTAGGTACTCAAGGCGATTTACGAGTAAACCCTGCATATCCTTGGCAGGGAGAAATCAAGCATTACCTGACAATTAATGGTGAAACTCAAGAGCGTACCTTTGAAGATCACGATCAACTAGCGGCTGAATTTACCTATTTCTCTAATTGTATTCTCGAAGATAAAGACCCAGAACCATCTGGGACGGAAGGGTTGATTGATGTTTCGATCATTCAAGCACTTTACGAGTCAATTGAAACGGGTAAACCTGTACAGATTCAAACTAGCGCTCGCCATCAACGCCCCACATCGGATCAAACTATTGAGCGTCCTCCTAGTGACGAGAAGCCAGACTTGATTCATGCTGCTGCACCTTCTGGGCAATGATTACTAATACTAATTCTTGGTGAAGTTGCACAAAATCAACCTTAGTGAGATAAAGAATGTACTAAGTGGATGATTGTTGGATAACAGACACTTAGTACTAGTCATTTTGTAGCGATCGCTTAATAAAAATACTCGCTATTAATAATATTAGGACTTACGCAAAAACCCTCTAAAACTCTCATTTCTCCGTGACCTCTGCGCCCTCTGTGGTTCGTTTTCCGTTACCCGTGCGTAAGTCCTAAATATATAAGGCAATACAGTTCAGTTAAGCATTTATTTATTCTCTCAGTGTCCTCTGCGCCTCTGTGGTTCGTTAAAAAACTTGACTCTGCCAAAAGGTTTTAGCCTTAACTGAACAGTATTGTGTTATCCAAGTCAATTTTTTAACGAACCGCCAAGACGCAGAGGACGCAGAGAGAAGAAAGAGAAGGAAAAAATTGCTTAACTGAACTGTATTGATATATAAGGCCACAATATTATATAGCAATACAGTTCAGATAAGACCAAAACACTTGTAGAGACGGCGATTTATCGCGTCTTATAGAGACGGCGATTTAGTAGAAATAGCGCTTAACTGAACGGTATTGTATTATATAGCGGTTCCCATTCAGATGCGGTACAACATTATATCGCAAGGTGTAAGGGCACGGCAGTGCCGTGCCCCTACGGGTGTACCTCACGTAAACGAGAACCGCTATATTTTTGTGCCCCTACATATTTATTCAATTAAAAACCTGCTATGTATGCCTAAATCCTAAGGATAAAGACCTCTATCAGTCAGCGCCTGAGCCACTCTACCAACCCCCAATGTGTAAGCTGCTAACCTTAAAGAAATTTGCCGTACCTCCGACTGGTGAATCACCTTGCGGTAGGCTTGCACCATCAAATGCTCCATTTCGCGGTTGACGCGCTCCTCATCCCAAAATACGTAGGAAAGACCCTGTACCCATTCCAAATAACTGACTACCACACCGCCAGCATTGGCCAAAATATCTGGTAACACTGTCACACCCCGCGCCTCTAATGCCAAGTTAGCCTCAAGAGTAACCGGGCCGTTAGCTGCTTCTGCGACAATTCGCGCCTGTACCTGATTCACGTTTTCTTCAGTGATTTGGTTCTCCAAAGCTGCTGGTATTAAGACATCACAGGGTAAAGTTAATAAATCTGCATTACTAATTGGTACAGATTGCGGGAAACCCACAATACTCTTGCGATTTTCAGCAGCGTAGACTTTCAACTTGGGAATATCAAGACCAACTTCGGAAAATATTCCCCCAGCACCAGTTGAAACAGCAATGATTTTCGCGCCTGCTTCATATAGTAACTCTGCTGCGGCACCGCCAACGTTACCGAAACCCTGAATAGCTACTCGCACTCCTGCCAAGGATTTACCTTGATCTGCTAGCGCCTCACGGACAATAATCATCGTGCCACGTCCGGTTGCCATTTCTCGCCCCAGCGAACCACCAATAGAAAGCGGCTTCCCAGTTACAACCCCTGGTACAGCATGACCAACATTTACAGAGTAAGTGTCCATCATCCAAGCCATCTCACGGGCAGAAGTACCCATATCTGGGGCAGGAATATCTACGGAAGGCCCAATATCTTTAATCAACTCGCTGATATAACGGCGGCTGATTCGCTCTAATTCGCCAACACTGTAGCGTTTGGGATCTATAGCAATGCCACCCTTACCACCACCGTAAGGAATACCTAATAAAGCACATTTCCAGGTCATCAGCATTGCTAGAGCGGATACTTCGCGCAATGTCACAGCCGGATGGAAACGAATTCCCCCTTTGTATGGGCCTAAGACATCAGAGTGCTGTACGCGATGTCCAGCAAGAACCTGTATTTCCCCATCATCTAGCTTCACGGGAATCGAAACCGTAACAACCTTACGCGGATGGCTGAGAATTTCCAGCAAACCCTGATTTAAATTTAACTCTTTAGCTGCCGCTTCTAAGTAGCTACAGGCTTGATCAAATGGGCATATATGCGCTGGAGAAGCAGGTTCTGACAGCAACGAGGATTTTGAAATCATAAATTTTCTCCTAATCACGGTATCTTTACGAACCGGATATCATCTGTAACTAGCTTATCCTTTCTTTGGGGATAATAGGAATATTGTAGTTATTGTTACAGTTTTATTTTTTATATTCTGGTATGGAAAATTATTCAAAAATCACTGTTTGTAGGGGAGTACAGATGTGTATTGGTGTCAACTTAAGCTAAAAGCCTTTTCAAATCTCGTTTCCAGCCAGAGTCGGGAAATGCTCTTCAATTGCGGCTCTGCCGCCTCCCTTTCTGGCGGCAGAGCCACCAGGACGGCATTCCCAGTCTGAGACTGGGAACGAGACAACCAGACAAGTAAGACAATATCTAAAAGCTGGTTCTAGGCTTGCTTTGACGTTAAGTTGACATCAATGACAGCTGTGCGCCCCTTAATCAAAATTTATATATTATGATAAACCCACTAGTTTCTACCTTGCTAACGCGATCGCGGCATTCTGTCCCCCAAAACCAAAACTGCAACATAATACCTGGCGAATTTTACTTAGACGTGCAGATGTAACGATATTTAAATCAAACTCTGGCTGCTGCAATCCTACACAAGGTGGTAATATTTGATGCTTTAATGCCATGAGAGAAAAAGCTACACCTAAAGCTCCAGATGCCCCTAGTGTATGGCCTGTGCTTCCTTTGGTGGAACTAACTGCCACCCCTTGAGGAAACAAACCCTGGATTACCATGCTCTCCATTTGGTCATTTAGCTGGGTAGCTGTGCCATGAGCATGAATATAATCAATATCGCCTGGTGAGAGACAACTACGTTCTAGACATTGTTTGATAGCAGCGATCGCACTTTTCCCTTCAGGTTCTGGTGAGTTACCATGATATGCGTCGTTAGTCAAGCTAAAACCGAGAATTTCACCATACACTTTTGCTTGACGCTGTTTTGCTAACTCTGCTGATTCTAAGACAAACACAGCTGCGCCTTCGCCCAACACTAAGCCTTCCCGGTGCAAATCAAAGGGATAAGCCCCAGTTTTCGCCAAAGCACCCATCTGCTGAAACCCAGCTAAAGTTAGGGGTGTAATCGGCGCTTCCACTGCGCCAGCGATCGCTTGTTGACATTGCCCAGTTTGGATAAGCAAAGCTGCTTGAGCGATCGCCCAAATTCCAGTTGCACAAGCTGCCATCGGTGCCAAAACTATACCTGATGCACCAATTTGTCTTGCAGCTGCGATCGCGTTCATGTGAGGTAATGTATCTAGCCAATTTCCAAAAGAGGACACAGGCAAATTCGCCGCGTCTTCATACATTTGCCGTGCCAGAATTTCCCAAGATGCTTGATAAGAGCGACTCGATCCAATGACTACAGCACAATCAGCTGGATATGAAACTAACCCAGAATCTTGCAAAGCAGAAGCAACAACCATCTGAGTTAATATTGTCAATTCAGAGGGTTGTTGAGCAATCAAACCTAGAGGAAGTGGTGTAAGTTCTGGAAATGGTTGATGCAACCGAATTCCAGATTTACCTGCAATTAAATTTTGCCAACTATCCTCTAAGCTTCCACCCAAGGCGGAAATTAAACCAATACCAGTGACACAAACCTTAACCAATTTAGGAGTTAGGAGTTAGGAATTAGGAGTTAGGAGTTAGGAGTTAGGAGTTAGGAGTTATTTTCCCCCTGCCCCCTGCCCTCTTCCTCTACTTCCCTGGTATTTTCAGATTTTCAGCACCTTGGGTGACTTTAGCGGAGTCAATGCGATCGCCTTGCTGAATTTCGTTCACTACATCAAAGCCTTGAGTGACATTGCCAAACACGGCGTAGTTACCATCTAAGAATGCCAAATCTGCTAAAACAAAGTAAAACTGGGCAGAAGCGGAATCTGGTGATTGCGATCGCGCCATCGCTACTGCACCCTGCTTATGGGGCAATACGACAGGTTGAGCAGTAGCATCAAATGGTTTATTGTAAGTCGGAGTATCTGAACCTTTTGCCTTAACTTCTAAAGGTATATAACGAGCATTTCCCGTTTTTGGGTCAATATAGCTACCGGTTCCCAGGCTATCTGCTGGAACTTTCGGATCTTTGCTTTGAGGATCGCCCCCTTGAACTACAAACGGTTGGGGTTTGCGTACAACTCGATGGAAAGCTAAACCATCGTAGACACCCTTCTGCACTAAATCTACGAAGTTGCCAGCTGTAATAGGGGCATCAGTGCCGTCTACTTCGATAGTAATCGGTGAGCCTTTAACCGTGAGTACCACAGTAGCCCGGCCTTCGAGCCTTGGTAAATCTGCCAGTCCAGGAATATCACTACTAGTTTGAGATACAGATGTTGCTTCAGTAGTTGTCTTGCTGCTTGCCTCGCTTGTGGTTGAGGTAGCTGTCGAGATTGGAGAAGACGCATTAGAAGCGACTTGCTGTGTTGAACATCCTCCCAACATCAAAGCACTGATAATCGCAAGAGAAAGCAAAAATTGTGAAATTTTTAACCGCATTGCCTGTTACCGATTTAACCAGAGTATCTTATCGTTTTGAGGGGCAGTTATCAGTAAATATCAGTTATCAGTTATCAGTTAAGAAAATCGTCTGTGATAACTGTTCACTGATAACTGTTAAGTGATTTGAGTCTCCCCACTCCCTTACAGCCCTTCTAATGACACTCCCAAAAAGCGGGCTAATTTTGCGCCTTCTGTTTCCAATTCTGTTAAAGATAACGGTTGTCCAACCCGTGTTAAGGGTATATCTCGCCGGCCCTTAATGCGTAGATAGAGGGCGCGAAGGGGATTAAGACCTTCTTTAACGGTTATTCGCACGGACTGCACATCTTCTATGCGTCCATCAATCTCAATTCGGCGGTTTTTGCCAGGAAATCCCCAACGAAATATTTTGATTGTGCCAGTTTCCTGATTAAATTCGTTGTAACCGCCTCCCACGTCCCATAAGATTACTAGCCACAGGTATGTGGCTAATAGCAAGCCAGCAGTACCATATAAACCCATCACCAATCCTTGGGGGACGAATACCAGTTGAGTTGGATCGGAAACTATGAGTAAATTAACTTTTAGATAACTGGATATACCAGCCAATAAAAAGCCGCTTGCTCCCAACGTAACGATAGTTGCCCAGCAATAGTTACTGAACCGACGAGAACCGAGAACATTTTGATGCAGGAGGCGATCGCCTTTGTTAATCGTTGTTGATGCCGTCATTGAACTACCATTGCCCCGTGAGATACTCGCTGTCACATACATTGCACACTGAATGCTCTTGCATAGAGTGTTTGCTTCTGTACC
The DNA here is from genome assembly GCF_003443655.1 of Nostoc sphaeroides. NCBI lineage: Bacteria > Bacillati > Cyanobacteriota > Cyanophyceae > Nostocales > Nostocaceae > Nostoc > Nostoc sphaeroides. The sequence goes on along the minus strand of NZ_CP031941.1, from coordinate 4,249,945 downwards.
AATCCGGCTATTGCTTAGAAGGCACAGAGAGCTATGTTTTAAGTCCACGGCATACTTTACCGCAGCCGATGAATTGTTTACCCTGTACCCTACAAATTTTACTGTCCCGGATCATGGCTTACTTGTGTTACAGGACAAACCACTTAGGCTATTTGTATGAGTCAAGATGTGCCAACTTCTTTTGCCTTGTCCAACGTTTCACATAGTTTTTCCAGAGGTGTATCAACGACTGTGGCGGCGAAGTAACCATTGACATTTTACCAAACATTATTGACAAAAACTCAACTGCGCCCTTCCCTGTTCTTGCTACTCATAATAATTTAGGATTTACGTATTGACAGAAACATCCAACTGTGTATTTTATCCTTACAAGGCTCTGCCTTGTAATGCTCTTGTGCGAGGCTCTGCTCCTGGTTTGACGAAAGGCAGAGCTTTCTTAATCGCATTACTAATCTCAGAGTGGGAACGAGGCAGGGCAAGACTTTTAGCTGAACAAGGCAGTCGAATCATATTATGGTCAATTTGTAAAGAGTGTAAGTCTGATAATTTTATAATTTGTTAGGGCACTAAGTCCTAAATTCTTCACTCAATGGCTGTTGAAGGAGGCAGGAGGGAGAAGTTCTTTAATTTTGAATTTTGAATTGACTGCTTTCTGCTCCCTGCCTCTTTTTCACCTTTTGGGAATGAGTTCCTACCTACGTCCATGTAGACTAATTTTTTTTACATTTCTGAGAAAAGTTGTGTCAAATTGTAAAATTTCTGATATTCATATTATTTATAAGGTTTGTGTTTCATGACTGATTTGCTTCTGTGTATCAGGCAAAAACCCTGAGTAGTATGATAAGTTAAGAATCATTAAGTTACCACAAGCTAGATTACTAGCCGATGGTACGTGTAATGGCATAAAGAAAGAGAAATGCTGATTTCAGTGGTCAGCAAACTCTCAGAATCTCAGTTGCTTTCACGCTGTTGAGATTGTCAAAAAAAACGTTAATTCCTCACGGCAGTCGGTTACACCGACTCTCCGTACTTCCTAACAAACGTTGCAATTTTAGTAAAAAAAGAGGATTTTAGTCCGATGACCATCGCAGTTGGACGCGCCCCCAGTAGAGGGTGGTTTGACGTATTAGACGACTGGCTCAAGCGCGATCGCTTCGTATTCGTAGGTTGGTCAGGGATACTATTGTTCCCCTGCGCCTTCCTAGCACTAGGCGGTTGGCTGACCGGTACCACCTTCGTCAGCTCTTGGTACACTCACGGGTTAGCCTCGTCCTACCTAGAAGGCTGTAACTTCCTAACAGTGGCAGTATCCACCCCCGCCGACAGCATGGGACATTCCCTATTGCTGTTGTGGGGGCCAGAAGCCCAAGGCAACCTCACCCGTTGGTTTCAATTGGGTGGCTTGTGGCCATTCGTGGCTCTGCATGGAGCCTTTGGCTTGATTGGCTTCATGTTACGCCAATTTGAAATTGCCCGTCTAGTAGGTATCCGTCCTTACAACGCTCTCGCCTTCTCTGCTCCCATCGCAGTATTCGTCAGCGTATTTTTGATGTATCCTTTGGGACAATCAAGCTGGTTCTTTGCACCTAGCTTTGGCGTAGCGGCAATTTTCCGGTTCCTACTATTCCTGCAAGGGTTTCACAACTGGACACTCAACCCCTTCCACATGATGGGTGTTGCGGGTGTATTGGGTGGTGCTTTGTTGTGCGCCATTCACGGTGCCACAGTCGAAAATACCTTGTTTGAAGACGGTGATGGTGCTAACACCTTCCGCGCCTTCAATCCAACCCAGTCTGAAGAAACCTACTCAATGGTGACGGCAAACCGTTTCTGGTCACAGATTTTCGGTATTGCCTTTTCAAACAAACGCTGGTTGCACTTCTTCATGTTGTTCGTGCCAGTCACAGGCTTATGGATGAGTGCCGTCGGCATCGTCGGTTTAGCACTCAACCTACGGGCTTATGATTTCGTCTCCCAAGAATTGCGGGCGGCGGAAGACCCTGAGTTTGAAACCTTCTATACCAAAAACATTTTGCTGAATGAGGGTATCCGCGCTTGGATGGCTCCTCAAGATCAACCCCACGAACAATTTGTATTCCCTGAGGAGGTATTACCACGTGGTAACGCTCTCTAATAGACCAAATATATTAGGCGGCACTGGACGCGACCAAGAATCTACTGGCTTTGCCTGGTGGTCTGGTAACGCGCGTTTAATCAATCTATCTGGCAAACTACTGGGTGCCCATGTTGCCCACGCTGGTTTGATTGTATTCTGGGCTGGAGCGATGACTTTGTTTGAAGTCGCTCACTTCGTTCCTGAAAAGCCCATGTACGAACAGGGCTTGATCCTGTTACCTCACCTCGCTACCCAAGGTTGGGGCGTTGGTGCTGGTGGTGAAGTTATCGACACCTTCCCCTACTTTGTTGTTGGTGTACTCCACCTAATTTCCTCAGCCGTCCTTGGCTTTGGCGGTATCTATCATGCCGTCCGTGGGCCAGAAACCTTAGAAGAATACTCTTCTTTCTTTGGTTACGACTGGAAAGACAAGAACAAGATGACCAACATCATCGGGTTCCACCTGATTATTTTGGGATGCGGTGCGCTGCTGTTGGTGCTAAAGGCAATGTTCTTTGGTGGTTTGTATGACACCTGGGCACCAGGCGGTGGTGACGTTCGGATTATTACCAATCCGACATTGAATCCAGCTGTTATCTTCGGTTATGTAATCAAGTCTCCCTTCGGTGGCGAAGGCTGGATTGTCAGCGTCGATAACTTAGAAGATGTGGTCGGTGGTCACATCTGGATTGCCTTTATCTGTATTGCTGGCGGCGTTTTCCACATTCTTACCAAGCCTTTTGCTTGGTCACGTCGTGCATCCATCTGGTCTGGTGAGGCTTACCTCTCCTACAGCTTAGGCGCTCTGTCGTTGATGGGCTTTATTGCCTCGATCTTTGTTTGGTTTAACAACACCGTTTACCCCAGCGAATTCTTCGGCCCTACTGGCCCAGAAGCTTCTCAAGCTCAGGCTTTGACCTTCTTGATTCGTGACCAACGCTTGGGTGCTAACGTCGGTTCTGCCCAAGGCCCCACAGGATTGGGTAAATACCTGATGCGCTCTCCAACTGGTGAAATCATCTTCGGTGGTGAAACCATGCGTTTCTGGGATTTCCGCGGCCCTTGGTTGGAGCCTCTACGTGGCCCCAATGGTCTTGACCTGGAAAAAATCAAGAACGATATTCAGCCTTGGCAAGCTCGTCGCGCTGCTGAATACATGACCCATGCTCCTCTGGGTTCTCTGAACTCCGTGGGTGGTGTGGCTACCGAAATTAACTCCTTCAACTACGTATCTCCTCGCGCTTGGTTGGCGACTTCTCACTTCGTACTAGGATTCTTCTTCTTAGTTGGTCACTTGTGGCACGCTGGTCGCGCACGGGCTGCGGCTGGTGGTTTTGAGAAAGGAATTAACCGTGATACTGAACCAGTGATGTTTATGGACGACCTAGATTAGGTTGTAAAGTTTATTTCATCACTGACAACTAAATAATTTAGAGGCTCTTGCATAAAAGCAAGGGCTTTTTTTGTAGGAAAATTAGTAAATAGACCACGCGTTAGGGGCACAGCAATGCTCATACGTGTCAACTTCAGATAGTTGCAGTCCTACCACAACGAAGTTTCAATGCTTTTAACTGTTAAGCAATGTTTCGCCAACAGTATCTTCGCTATCCTTACCCCTCTTAAATCATTAACGTAAAACGTTGTAACCAGTGCGTAATTTAAATAACTGGATCTGAATAGTATAATAGCTGGCTACATTTAGCACTCTCTTGTCAACTCGACTTTTAAAAATCTTAAATCGAAGAGTGAAAAAAATGAAACGTAATGTAATTTGCAGATTTCTCCTATCGCTTTGTTCAAGTTTGTTTGTAATTCCAGTAATCCCTAGTAATCCTGTTTTAGCCGGGACTTGGTGTACGCATGGTGGTGCGTACAGTTTAGTTGGGGACTTTAATGGTGACGCTGTACCAGATATTTTATGTACTGATTATACAGGTGGTAAGTGGATTAAGTACGGCTTCAATGGTGCTGAATGGTCAATCAGAAATAATTGGTGTACACACACTGGTGCAAGAGTTTATGTCGGCGATTTTAACAAAGATGGTCGTAGTGATTTATTGTGTCATGATCGTACTGGAGGTAAATGGATTGCTTATGCAAATTCATCTGGCAACTTTGGTGATTTCAATATAGGATGGTCTACATTTTCATTGTGGTGTACTCATCCAGGCTCAGTTCTCTCTATTAATGATTACAATCATGACGGTAGAGATGACCTTGCTTGCACTGACAACTCTCCTTTAACTTGGGTAGTGTACGCAAATCCAAGTGGAACGCTTAATTTTTAGCCTCGCCACAGTTAAGGATAATCGTAGGTTGGGTAGAACGTAGTGAAACCCAACAAACCCACGAAAATGTTGGGTTTCGTTCCTCCACCCAACCTACGCAGATGAAGGGTTTTTGGCGCTAACCCAAGCGTATTGCCTTATACTCTGCTATAATTTCTGCCGATACAACCCACTCAAAATCAGAATTAGCAATCACAAATAAAATTACTACCTCTGGATTTTTATCAGCTATAGCAGCAGAGACTACGATATTAGTATCAATAATAACTTTCATTCTCCTCGTCTATATGCTTCAATTTCTCCTGTTATTTCTTCATCAGTCAAAGGATTATCTACGTGTATGGCTTGTATTTCTTTGAATAACTTTTTTAATTCTTCTGCTAAACTAGCCCTATAAGCCTTCATGATTTATCCTGTTACTCAACTTTTATCTAACGTTTAATTTAATGCAAATATTATATATATTGTAGGCGATGGCAGTATGGAGAAAGTAGAAGAGTATTCTGCGATCGCTATTTCAGTGATGAGCGTTTTATTAGTCTAGTGGTCTATGTAGGCGATGGCAGTATGGAGAAAGTAGAAGAGTATTCTGCGATCGCTATTTCAGTGATGAGCGTTTTATTAGTCTAGTGGTCTATGTAGGCGATGGCAGTATGGAGAAAGTAGAAGAGATCGCTATTTCGGACGAAGATTTAATATAAACAAGGCTAAGATTATGGGTAATTGTATGAAGCCATTTTACAAAACTTTGATTACCTTGGGAGCGATCGCTGGGGAGCATCCTAATTTTGCAAAAATACCGAACGACTATAAGTCGCAGCTAGAAGAACTTATAAAATATTCTGGAGGTCGTAACAATGACAGTCGCCAAAAATCGAGCAGACCGAGTAATGCTTTACGACATTAGCTGGCAACAGTTTGAAAATCTTCTAAAAGACTTAGGAGAGCATCGGGCAGCGAGGTTAGCTTACGATCGCACTACCTTAGAAATTATGACACCTTTACTTGAACACGAACATTACAAAGAGGTAATTAGTATTGCAGTTCAAGATATCGCGGAAGAGTTGGCTATAGACTATGAAAGTTTTGGCTCGACTACTTGGAAGCGAGAAAGCCGAATGGCAGGGGTAGAATCAGATAATTGCTTCTATTTCCAGAATGAAGCTGCGATTCGGGGTAGATTGGATCTGGACTTGAGACAAGACCCACCGCCTGATTTTGCACTGGAAATTGATGTTACCAGTAAGTCCCTAAATCGTTTTCCCATCTATGCCCGTCTGGGAGTACCAGAACTCTGGTGTTATGACTCCGGTGAACTAAAGATTTACCACCTACAAAATGGGGAATATGTCGAGTCCGAGAACAGTTTAGTATTTCCTACTTTAGCAATTCGATATCTACCAAAACTGATTGAGCAAAATCGGGCAAATGGCAGACGGGCAATTCGTCAGGCAGTGCGCGAATGGGTAAGAAAAGGCGGAAAAGGTGAACTATCTAGTCAATATAATTCATAATTACGAATTACGAATTACGAATTACGAATTATTATCAGCTTCCTCCCACATTCATTGCTGCTAAAAAAGCCTTTTGGCTCACATCTCTGTAAACTGTATTCAAAGACTTCATTACCACATCACTAGAAGTTGAATTTACTGCATTTTCCTCTTCCTTCGCTAGGGGGATTGCTCCTAATACATCTAATACCATCTCATTAGTGGACGGCGCAATCACTACTAATGATGACTCTAATGGCTCATTATATTGCCAGAAAGAGTCAATTTTTACTGAGTATTTGTTATTAGGAATTGACTGTTGAATATCAGGTGTTTCTGTGGTATTAGGTTTAATCTTGGCACTGCGTAATTGACGTAAATCGCTGATAATTTGCTCTTTAGTGCGTCCACGCAATTGAAATAGTACAAAGGGGTCTTCACTGAAGCGATCGCCTAACTGATAGTACAGGGCACCAATGTGTTTACAGGGATTTGCTTTATCAGGACAAGAGCATTTACTTTGGACATCACCAAGGGTAAATGGAAATATCGAAAGACCATTAGCTGTGAACACTTCTTCTATATTTTGTGGCATTTCTCCTGCTAGTAATTTGGCAGCAAAAATTGCCTTTTGGGACATGCTTTCAATTACATAACCCCACTGTTCATCACTAAAGGGTTCAAGGGAAAGGGAAACTTTATAAGGTTCTATTTCACTACCTTGCACTCTAGCCAATACTTTCGCACCTTTAAATTCGATGCTCAAAACATTTCCTTGACGAGCATAATTTCTCGCACGTTCTAAACGCTTTTTAAAACGATAGGAATCTAGTAAATCTAGCCATTGTTGTGACCACCATTCTCGACTAGCTTGTAATGTATAATTAGTCATAATCAATTCAAAATCTTAGTAATGTGCTGTGCTAATTTTGATGGGTTCGTAGTGAGCGCTTTAGCGCTAAATTCAAGGACTAAAGTCCTTACTACGAAATTATTCTGAATCATCGTCAATTACTGCACTGCGATCGAGTATTAGTAAGTTGCGAAGTTGGTCTGTATCTAGTTCAGTTAACCATTCTTCACCAGCGCCTACAACTTGTTCAGCTAGTTGTTTTTTACTTTCAATCATGTCATGAATTTTTTCTTCTAAAGTGCCTGTACAAACAAATTTATGTACTTGCACATTCCGAGTTTGACCAATCCGAAATACTCTATCTGTGGCTTGATTTTCTACTGCTGGATTCCACCATCGATCAAAGTGGAATACATGATTTGCTCGTGTTAAATTCAGTCCGACTCCACCCGCTTTTAAAGAAAGAATCATAATCGGTGGCCCTTGAGGATCGTGTTGGAAACGGTCGATCATTTCCTCTCGTTGTTTTTTACTGGTGCTGCCATATAAAAAGAATATTTCTCGCCCAAGCTGTTTTTCTAAATAGGGTTTAAGTAATTTACCCCACTCAGCAAATTGTGTGAAAATTAAAGCGCGATCGCCTTCTGCTAAAACTTCTTCTAACATTTCTTCTAGCCGCAGAAGTTTGGCTGAATTATGTTGATCTAATGTCGCTTGTTTCAAATATTGGGCTGGGTGATTGCAGATTTGTTTAAGTTTAATTAGTAAACCCAAAATCATCCCCCGACGTTGCAATCCTTCCGCAGATTCTATCTCTACTAAAGATTGTTCTACAATTTGTTGATAAAGTGCAGCTTGTTCACCAGTTAAACCACAAAATACGGTCATTTCTTGCTTATCTGGTAAATCTTGAATGATGTCGCGATCGCTTTTCAATCGCCGCAGTATAAATGGTTGAACTAATGAACGTAATTGAGTCAAAGAAGCTGTATCACCATACTTTTCAATTGGCATGGCAAACCGACGCTGGAAAAATTGCTTGTTGCCTAAATACCCTGGATTAAGAAAATCCAAAATAGACCAGAGTTCTTGCAGTCTATTTTCTACTGGTGTCCCCGTCAACGCAATGCGAAATGTAGCTTCTAATTGCCGCACTGCTTTTGACTGTTTCGCCTCTGAATTTTTCACATTCTGGGCTTCATCTAAAACAATTATCTGCCAAGAGACGCTTTCTAATGACTTAATATCTCGATGAAGCAGTGAGTAGCTGGTAACAATTAAATCATGTTTTTTTACTGCTTCTAAAAACGCTTTCCCTTTTGGGCGTTTGTCGCCGTGATATTGTAAAATTTTCAGGCTTGGTGCAAATTTATTGACTTCCCTTTCCCAGTTACCTAAAACAGAAGTTGGACAAACTAGCAGTGTTGGATTTTCTAGTGCATCCTCTTCTTTCAAGTGCAGCAGAAAAGCAATGAATTGGACAGTGTTATGGCAAATAATATTGTTAGCGACAAAATTATGAAGTTCGCTAACTTCAAAGTCATAAACCCATCCATCATAATCTATCTCTTCTATTGATTCTATCCGGCAATAAAATACCTCTTGGTCGAGAAGACATTGCAAAGACTGTCTTGTTAAGCTCAACTGTTCTACATCTAAGTTGCTACATGCTGTAAGGGTTTGAGTTGTCCACTTGGAAGGTTTTAGTAGCTGATATTGTTCTTGGGCTTCTCCACTGATAATGCGGTTCATCCCAGCTATTACTCGTTGTAAACTATCTCTAGAAAATTGCTGTGAACCATTAATGTAAACAGTGTTGTGCATCCCAAAATGCCGCACTGGGAGTCCCGTTGCTATGACTGTTTGGGCAACCATATCAGAAGCAGGAATTCCTTCAATATTTGTGTTACTAACCAGTTGACAAATTTGTTCTAATTTGCTCTGTTTTTCTGAGTTATTAAAACCAATTTCTTGGATAAATCTGCGGGCAGAATTACCTCCAACTACACCAATATAGTAAGTGCGTAAAGTACGAGTTCCATTAGTGGCACACTTCAGTTTGGGTGATATTCGCAACCAAATGCCAAAACGACGCAGCAGTGCAGAAAGTTGCTGAATCAGTAAAGCTGAAGCTGTAGAAATCTCAATACTCCCCATACTCAAAACAACAGCAGATTCAGCATCAAAATAGTTTTGTAAAAATATCCGCACACTATCCAAGTCTGCCTGCATAATGAAGGGCGGAATAGATTTTTCTGCCGATAGTTTACCCCAAACATAACCTTTAGCTTCTAAGAATTGTCGATAGGCTTGGCTGTTAACTCGAAGAGCAGAAACTCTGTTAGGGAAGGTAGAGATATTGGGGCTATTAATTTTGAGGTTATAGCGCTTTTGAATGCGTTGGCAAGTCTGGAGTAGATCCTCTAATACTCTGGTGTCTTTTTGGGATATTGTGACTCTTCCCACATCGGGTAGTTCATGCCCTTCAGCAATTTGCCAAGCAAGAAACTTAACCAAGTCAGGGTCTTGTGCTTGTCCATTCCAGAGCGTTTTACCTGGTACACAAATATAATCACCCACCTGTAAGTTATTTGTCCAACCTTTACTTGTCAGCAGCTTGTGACGATGAGTAATTGTGATATTGCTACCATCTTCTAGCGTGATTTTTCGTAATTTCTCACGGACTTGCTGCCGATACAACCGTCTAACATTAGCTTGGACGATTTTGCCAGTTTTTTCATTTATGGAATTAACTAGTAATTCCTCAGTGGGGTTAGTCCAAAATCCTTCGCCGTCAAATTCTATTTCTCCAGCATGAGTTGTCCAGATTGCCTCGGCTGTGCGTAACAGTCCATTTACATTTACTAAAGTATCATTTGCTACGCATTTGCCCAATCCCATATCGTCGGCGAGACACGCGCCTAAGCCCCAACGTTCTAAGAAAGATAGCCAAGCAGCACCACGTTCTTGATAAGGTCGCAACTGCCCTTTAAAGCCTGCTGGTGTGGGTAAAGGTGCGATCGCTTGATTATTGTTTAACGCCCCAATCAACTCTTGCAACGCCCCAGATGCCTCAAAGCTAACCACTGGTAATTTTTCAATTACTTGAGTATCCCCTGTACTAAAACGCAAGGCATCTTCTAAGGAAAGCGCCATTTGGTCTTTGCGAGTGGTAAAAAAAGTTTGGGCTGTTTTGATATCTTGGGGGCGCAATTCCACCCACTCGCCATTAATTTCTACTAGCGGACTATTTAAAGCCACAAGTTTATCAAACTCAGCTTTAGAAATAGTTTGTCCACCAATTGCCAATTGCCATTGGAAATTTAGCAAACTTTGCAATCCTAAACGTCCCTGCTTTTTCTTTGGGGTTTCGGCAGTAATTTTTAAACCCAAACGGTTTGCCCATCCTTCACGGTTCGCTAAACTGGGAGGCAAAATTACTCCTAAACCACTGTCTTCTAACCTCCAAGCTACAGCTTTGATAAACTCATAAGCTTGCATGGGGGTGATATTAGAAAATTGGGGATATTCGGTTTCAAAACTGGGTGCGATCGCTGGATATAATCGAGAAGCTAACCCCAAACCTCGCAAAAATGTTTCTTGTGGTTGCTCAATTGTCCGATTTTCATAAACCAAACGTTCAACTGGATTGTTCCAAATAGTTGCCGCATCCACCACAAACTCAGGATCATCAGCCGCTTGCAGAAAATATGCTAATGTCCAATCTGTTTCGCCAGACTCTGGAGAACGCAGTTGAAAACAAGTACGAAATAGAGTTTTAAGAGTTAATTGGTATTGTAGCGGCATAGTCCAAGCCTTGAGTGCCGCTTCCAGTCGTTCGACTTCAATTGCATCTGCATTAACTATATGAGATGCACTGGTTAACCCTTGCAACCACTGTCGCACCGCAGCTGGTAAAGATGCGATCGCCTTAGCTTCAATTGGAGGTTGAGAACTCACCATTTCTCGCACTTGGGCATCTATTGTACTGTTGAGAAATCCCAAAAGTAATTCTTGAGCTTCGGTAGGAAAGTTTACATAGATTGGGCATTGGGCATTGGTTATTAATTCTTCTCCCCCTGCTCCCCCTGCTCCCCCTGCTCCCTCATCTCCCCCCACTCCCCACTCCCCACTCCCCAGTCCCTCCTGATAAGTACGACAAACCAACGGCATGTTCGCAGAAAATTTTTCTAAACGGGTTCCATCTACTGCACTGTCTAGAAGTACTTGCCACTTAGCAGCAAATACACCATCTGATTGTCGGTCAATTGTTGGTAAAAACTTACACCGTGAGATTAAATCTAAACTCCATCGGGCAACCTGCGACCAAAAACGTAAATCTCCTCCTAAAAAGGCATTTTCCCCTTTAGCAGCATTTAGGGGAATAGCAGCAAGAAATTTTACCGCCTCGCTGGGGTTAAGACAAAAACCCTCAACTCGCCACGGTTGCAAATATTGCGGGGAGTCTGTATCTAACCCCAAGCTGGCAGAATGCACAGGGAAAATCGCTACTGTTCCTTCACTACTGCCTTCTGGGATATAAGTTGGTACAGCAATTATTTGCGAATGTGTTGGTATTATCTCAGTGGCACTGGCTGCTTTGCGTGTTCGCCCAGTAGTAGCGATCGCAACTTGAGATTGCTGGATAAAGTTGGTAATTGCCATGTTCTGGGAAGGCAACCACTCACTCAACTCAACTGATGTCATTGCCAACGGATGTAGTGGGATATCTCCAGATCCATTAGACTCGGAATTGACTCGTGGCGATCGCCAAGTTTCCCCCCAAATAAATAAACAACCATTTTGATTTTTTCGTAACCAATTACAGTGTAAAATCGCCATTTGCTAATTACTTATATATATTTTCCCAAAAATCAAGAATTAAAACCGCAACTATTCTACCTTTTGCATCTTATCAAGGAGATTTATTAGCCCAATATTGCATATAATAAACATTTAAGTAAATATTCAATATAAACATTGTAAGAAATGATTTTTCCTCTAATTAAAGTTTTAAAAAATGGAATATTAGTAGAACTAGATTATATACATTTTCAAGAACAGGAGGTTGTAAGAGCATTACTAAATATTGTAATTATTGAAGGTAAAACTTATCCTCAAAAGCAACCTCTATCTCAGGCAGAATTTACAGCTTACTGGTTGAGTAAGGATGCCTTTGTTGTCAGGACATCTGTTCAGGATGGTACACACAAACCAAAAGAAATATTAGGGGCGTTTTATTTAAAACCAAACTTCCCCGGTCGGTGTTGCCATATTTGCAACGCTGGTTTTATTGTACAACCTGGGCTACGCGGTCAGGGTATCGGGCGGTTCATGGGAGAGGCGATGCTCTTGATAGCAGCAAACCTGGGCTATGAAGCAGTAATGTTTAATTTGGTCTTTGAAACTAATATACCTTCAATTACACTTTGGCAGTCATTAGGATTTGAGATCATTGGGCGCATTCCGGGTGCAGCCAAGCTAGGGGATGAACAAGTGGTAGACGCGCTGATGATGTATCGCACTTTGGATTTGTTAACTGATGATGGTTGACGGTTGACGGTTGACGGGTTTTCAGTCATCAGTCATCACTCATCACTCATCAGTTATCAGTCATCAGTCATCAGTCATCAGTCATCACTCATCAGTCATCACTCATCAGTCATCACTCATCAGTCATCACTCATCAGTCATCACTCATCACTCAACAGTCATCAGTCATCACTCAACAGTCATCAGTCATCAGTCATCAGTCATCAGTCATCACTCAACAGTCATCAGTCATCAGTCATCAGTCATCAGTCATCAGTCATCAGTCATCACTCAACAGTCATCAGTCATCAGTCATCACTCAACAGTCATCAGTCATCAGTCATCAGTCATCAGTCATCAGTCATCAGTCATCAGTTATCTTTGTATGTACTAGAAGTCAGTCATAGTGCATAAATGTTAGGATTGCCACAGAAAGAGAATAGCGAAAGAGAAGGAAAAAAAACTGAATGGCAGAAGTTGATAAGTCAATATCCTTCGATGGAAGGGATATTCGACTGAAAGTAGGCCTACTAGCTCCCCAAGCTGGTGGGTCGGTTTTGATAGAATCAGGGGATACATCCGTTTTAGTGACGGCTACGCGATCGCAAGCCAGAGAAGGCATTGATTTTCTTCCGCTTACAGTAGATTATGAAGAAAGGCTATATGCCGCTGGTAGGATTCCGGGAGGGATCATGCGCCGCGAAGGTCGTCCACCAGAAAAAACAATTCTCACTAGCCGTCTTATAGACCGCCCCATGCGTCCCCTGTTCCCCTCATGGCTACGGGATGACTTGCAAATTATTGCCTTAACGCTGTCGATGGATGAGTTAGTTCCACCCGATGTGTTAGCAGTTACAGGCGCTTCCATCGCTACCCTGATTGCCCAGATTCCTTTTAATGGGCCAATGGCAGCAGTGCGGGTTGGTTTAGTGGGAGATGATTTCATTATTAACCCCACTTATGCAGAAATTGAAGCCGGAGACTTGGATCTGGTAGTAGCAGGTTCACCACATGGCGTGATCATGGTGGAGGCGGGAGCCAATCAATTGCCAGAGCGAGATATTCTCGAGGCGATTGACTTTGGTTATGAAGCAGTGCGGGACTTAATCAAAGCGCAGCAAGATTTAGTAGCAGAACTGGGTCTAGTAATAGTGCAAGAAGCACCACCAGAAGTAGACCAGACGCTAGAAAATTATATCCGCGATCGCGCTAGCGGCCAGATTAAGAAAATCCTCTCTCAATTCACCTTCACCAAACCTGAACGTGATGCCGCTTTAGATGTCGTCAAGGATGAAATTGCCACGACGATTAAGGAACTGCCAGAAGAAGACCCAATTCGAGTTGCCGCAACTGCAAATAGCAAGGCCCTTGGTAACACTTTTAAAGATATTACCAAACACTTCATGCGGCGGCAAATCATCGAAGATAATGTTCGTGTTGATGGTCGTAAACTCGATCAAGTGCGACCTGTTTCTTGTTTAGTTAGTGTCTTACCAAAGCGAGTCCACGGTAGCGGTTTATTTAACCGAGAACTGACTCAGGTATTATCCGCTTGTACTCTGGGTACACCTGGGGATGCCCAAAATCTCAACGATGACATGCAGCTAGATCAACACAAGCGTTATCTACATCATTACAACTTCCCACCGTTCTCAGTCGGCGAAACCAAGCCAATGCGGGCCCCAGGAAGGCGCGAAATTGGTCACGGCGCATTAGCAGAACGAGCGCTATTACCTGTGCTACCCTCAAAGGAACAATTTCCCTACGTGATTCGCATCGTATCGGAAGTACTTTCCTCCAACGGTTCCACCTCAATGGGTTCAGTCTGCGGTTCCACCCTAGCCTTGATGGATGCTGGTGTACCAATTACCAAACCCGTTAGTGGCGCAGCAATGGGTCTGATTAAGGATGGGGACGAAGTGCGAGTCCTCACCGATATTCAGGGCATTGAAGACTTTTTGGGCGACATGGACTTCAAAGTTGCTGGTACAGATACCGGGATTACCGCCTTGCAAATGGATATGAAAATATCTGGTTTGTCGTTGGAGGTTATAGCCCAAGCCGTTCACCAAGCCAAAGCAGCCCGGTTGCACATTCTGGAGAAAATGCTCGCCTGCATTGACACGCCACGGACTGAAACCTCACCTTATGCCCCACGTCTGTTAACAATCAAGATTGATTCAGACATGATTGGTCTGGTCATCGGGCCTGGAGGCAAGACTATTAAGGGAATTACAGAGGAAACTGGTGCAAAAATTGACATCGAAGATGATGGCACCGTAACAATTTCTGCTGTGGATGAGAACAAGGCTAAGAGAGCCAGAAATATTATCCAAGGCATGACCCGCAAGCTGAACGAAGGGGATGTCTACGCAGGACGCATTACTCGGATTATACCGATAGGTGCATTTGTGGAATTTCTGCCTGGAAAAGAAGGGATGATCCACATCTCACAACTAGCTGACTACCGCGTTGGCAAAGTTGAGGATGAAGTAGCGGTGGGCGATGAAGTGATTATCAAAGTGCGCGAAATTGATAACAAAGGTCGGATTAATCTCACCCGCTTGGGTATCCACCCAGATCAAGCAGCAGCAGCAAGGGAAGCTGCGGCGGTGAATCGGTAACTCGATTTGGGATTTTAGATAAAATCTAAAATCCGCGATGCCTATCGTGAAGGCATCGCCGTATGCTTCTCTAATTAGTTGCACAAGATTTATAACAGACAGCAATAGTAATCGAATCAATAAAACTTAGTCATGATAATCCTTATTTCGAGCGATGAATCCCTCCCTAAGAACTAGGATTTTATTTTATTTTTAACTTAACTGTAAATAAGTGAATACAAATAAAACTAATTAATGAAGGTTGTAATTTCTCATTGGTAATAATTTTAATAATCTTGACTTTTAATAATATTAGATATTGGATGTGCTACAGGGTTATTAGGTCGATAATTCAGGTAAAGAAACCTAACACCAGAGACGGAGAGTGTTAGATTGAACACACCCTATAATGAATTGGTTCCATCGTCCCATAACAGCAAATTAGTCACAGCATGAATAGTCTACAATCTGCTAAAGCTCCAAAACTTGATAGTTGCAATAACCAAGTTATCCTCGATTACTTTCAGAATGCTTGGCAACTAGAAGATATATTATTAAAAAGTCTGGTTGGGGAAGATACATTTTATCTCAATCCTGACCCTTTGAGAAATCCTCTAATTTTTTATCTGGGACATTCGGCTGTTTTCTACATCAATAAATTAATCCAAGTGGGATTATTAGAAAAACGCCTCAATCCAGATTATGAAATATTGTTTGAAATTGGAGTTGATCCAGGAATACCAGAAGAATTGAATGAAGCGATCGCTCATCTGCAATGGCCGCAGGTTGCACAGACTTGGGAGTATCGAGAACAAGCATATTCTGTAATTTATGAACTAATTAAAACAACCCCAATTAGTCTGCCAATTCATCCTAATCATCCCCTTTGGGCATTAATAATGGGGATGGAACACCAGCGCATTCACATTGAAACTTCTTCAATGTTAATTCGCCAACTGCCAATTGAGAGAGTAAAACGCCCCCAAAACTGGCAATATGCCCCTTTTAATGGTTACACTCGTCAAAACCAAATGATAGAAGTTGCTGGTGGAGTAGTAAAACTCGGAAAAGCCTTTGATGATTCGACTTATGGATGGGATATTGATTATGGCGATCGCACTGTTGAAGTTGCACCCTTTTTCGCCAGTAAATATCTGATTACCAATGCCGATTTTATTTATTTTGTCAAGTCTGGCGGCTACGAAAATCAAGAAAATTGGCATGAAGAATCTTGGAATTGGAAAACTCGATACAACATTCAAAGTCCCAAATTTTGGCTACATGAAAATGGTAGTTACAAATATCGAGCCATGTTTGATGAAATCGACTTACCCTTAGATTGGCCTGTAGAAGTCAATCATTATGAAGCAATGGCTTATTGTCGGTGGCAAGGTAAAGATACTCGCTTAATGAGTGAATCAGAATATCATTTAGCAACTTATGGTGATAGTTCATTAGATGATGTAGCAAATTACAATCTTAATTTAAAATTTGGCTCACCTAGTCCTGTCGGGATGTTAGAAACAGCCAAAAGTTATTCTGGATTGTATGATTTACGGGGTAATGTTTGGGAATGGTTGAGTGATAATTTAAACCCCCTCGCCGGATATAAACCTCATTTTCTTTATGAAGATAATTCTGCCATATTTTTTGATGATAAACATCAAATGATGTTAGGAGGATGTTGGATAACTAATGGTACAGAAGCTTTAAAATATTATCGCAATTGGTTCCGTCCCAATTTTTATCAGCACGCTGGTTTTCGGATTGTTCAAGATTTGAAGAATAATTCTGACTTCTGAATTATTCTTCAATTGGAACTCCCTTAACAGAATATGCCTAAGTCACATATAGGACTAGTATTTGATTTATGAAAAAATCTAAGTATATGTAGGGTGTGTTACGGCTTCCGTAACGCACCAGAATCTTCGGATGGTGCGTTAGCCTACGGTATAACACACCCTACTGAAATATTTTCAGAAATCAAATATGATTCCTATACTAAGTAAAATGGCTTAAATATAGCCTTCTCGTTTACGTGAGGTACACTCGTAGGGGCACGGCACTGCCCATTGGTGTCAATTTAAGCAAAAACTCTTTTAAAACCTCGTTTCCAGCCTCTTGCTGGAAATGCACTTCAATTGGGCTGCTGCCGCGAGTTTGGGAGGCGGCAGCCCCAACGATGGGCATTCCCAGTCGGATCAGGGGAACGAGACAATCTAAAAGCTTTGTATAGACTGGCTTTCACGTTCTTAATGATAGAATTTTTCTTACTCACTATTGGAACCTTAGTCAGTTTCCTGATTGAGAAAATAACCCTTAAATTACTTTATTTTTATGCTCAGACATGAATATATTAATCATTTTGGCTGAAGTCAGCATTGTAATATTTGTTTTTTTATTACTGAACTGGCTGATCAATAAATTATTCAAAGTATTTAATAAGACATCTATAGTTAAGAGCGAAAATAGAAGTATCAAAACCCTCCGTCGGAATATCACAGGGTTATTGTTACTTAGTTGCTTGGTGGCGTGCATTCTGATTGTGGGTGCTAATGGTTATCTCATTTATCGGGGTGAAAACCTTCAGCAATATACGTTTTCATTAATTAAGCGTATCCCATCAGGATTTTGGGTAACACTAGGAATTGGCATAGTTAAGAGCATTGGCACTTTGATTATAGCGGCGATCGCACTAAAATTTCTGAAATATTGGCTGAAGGTAGCTAGCACTCGCGCCAAAAACTTAGAAAAAAATACTGCCGATGATGAAAGTATTGATGCTTTTTTTACCGCACTCTATCACAGAATCAGTGGTGCAATTTGGCTGTGGGCTGTCATCTTGTCTGCCCAGTTTCTGAAATTGCCAGCAACGGTTACGGAATATTTATACATCGCGTTACGGATTTATCTAATCATTGCTGTTGGGTTGCTTATACTCAAAGCAGTCGCTGCGATCGTTGATAGCCTAGATGCTCTCAGCATTAGATACTCTAACCCTGATAACCTGCTGAGATTCTACGATCGCCTCCGACACCTGATACCCTTTTTAAAGCGGTGTCTGGAATTTGTGATTTATGTCTGCATGGCGACATTGGTGATTCAGCAGGTGCAGTTAATGGCCAATATCGCCGCTTTTGGCCCGCGAATTATCAAGATCACTGGCATCATTTTCATTAGTCGTGTGTTATTTGAGGTCGTTTACTTATTTGTTGAAGAGGTGCTATTCAAAGATCAGAATCTAACTGATATTCAAAGAAGTAGACGGCTGACACTCGTTCCTCTGTTTCGTAGTTTTTTACAATACTTAGTTTACTTTAGTGCTGCTATCTCCATTCTCTATACTGTTGATATTGATCCAACTCCCATACTTGCAGGTGCTGGTATTGTCGGCATAGCTGTGGGTTTAGGGGCACAAACACTGATTAACGATATAGTCTGCGGCTTCTTTATTCTGTTTGAAAACTACTACTTAGTGGGTGACTATATCGAGGCTGGGAAAGTCGAAGAGAAAGTTGTTGAAGGTATTGTTGAAGCGATTGAACTGAGAACCACCCGGATCAGACATCCCAATGGTCAATTGCAGATTATTCGTAATGGGGATATTGGCTCAATTACTAATTATTCCAAACAGTACATCTTTGCAGTGGTAGAAGTTGGTGTGCCTTATGATTCCAACTTGACGCATGTGTACAAAGTGATTGAGGAAGTGGGACAGCAGTTAAAAGCAGATTACCCAGATGTACTCGAAGGCACACAGGTGGATGGAGTCGAAAGTCTCGGAAAGTCTAACTTGTTGCTGCGGACATTGACGAAAGTGAAGCCAGGAAAACATCTTCAGATTCAGCGCGTTCTTCGGAAGATTTTTACAGATGCCCTGCTGCGGGAAGGAATTGTAATTCCTGTTCGCGCCGAAAGTGCTGAAGGCTAATTTGGCAATATTTGTTCAGTTGCGCGATCGCTACGGGGAATACATTGCAATACGGTTCAGTTAAGGCTATGCAGTGCTTGAAACAACAAACACCAATACAGTTCAGTTAAGCCCAAAAACCTTGGTAAAGACGCGAAATTTCGCGTCTCTACAGGTCTAAAATTAGTACCAAAAATCCTTAACTGAACCGTATTGGAATACATTGCAGATTATAGGGAAATGCTGAAAACCCGTGAGAAGTAGGACACGCAAGTGTCCGAACTTCGTACTTTAGGCTGCGTTTTGAAAGCAAGTCACAAGCCTTTAGGCTTAAGTCAATTTTGTTTAAGAACATGGTAAAATATTCTAATCAGTACAAGATTTAAAAACCTACCCCCGGACTGGGGGAAAGTCTACGCCCAAAATATTTTTGAGGAGATATGACTACGCACTTAGTGCAAACGTGGTCAGCCTGGGAAGAGAGAGAAATCAGGATATTAAGAGCGTAATCTCTTAAGAATCTCCGTACCTTTAGGTACGGAGAGTGTCAACTTAAAATCTAAAGCAAATGATGTTTAGACATCTTCAGAAATTAAATATGCTGTAACCATAACCCTTGTAGAGACGTAGCACTGCTACGTCTCTACATTCTTTTGCTTAAGCTTTTTTCAACCAGCTAAACATAGCGCGTAAATCTTTACCAACTTCTTCAATTTTGTGTTCAGCTTCTTTGCGACGCATGGCGGTAAATCCTGGTTTACCAGCTTGGTTTTCTAGAACAAATTCTCGGGCAAATTGTCCAGATTGAATTTCGCTGAGAATCTTCTGCATTTCAGCTTTGGTTTGTTCGGTAACAATCCGTGGCCCACGGGTATAATCACCATATTCAGCTGTATTAGAAATACTGTCCCGCATTTTGGCTAAACCACCTTCTACAACCAAATCAACAATTAGCTTGACTTCATGCAGACATTCAAAATAAGCCAATTCTGGTTGATAACCAGCTTCTACCAAAGTTTCAAATCCAGCTTTGATTAAAGCGCTCAAACCACCGCACAATACTGCTTGTTCGCCAAATAAATCGGTTTCAGTTTCTTCACGGAAAGTCGTTTCCAGAACACCAGCGCGAGTCCCACCGATACCTTTAGCATAAGACATGGCGCGATCGCGTGCCTGACCACTGGCATCTTGATAAACTGCAAACAGTGCTGGTACACCTTCCCCCTGTTCATAAGTCCGCCGTACTATATGTCCCGGCCCTTTGGGTGCTATCATCACCACATCGACGTTAGCCGGTGGTACAACTTGCCCAAAGTGAATATTGAAACCGTGGGCAAAGGCTAACACATTCCCTTCTTGTAGATTGGGTTCAATCTCGTTTTTGTAAATCGTTTTTTGGACTTCATCAGGTAACAAAGTCATGATGAAATCAGCAGCATTAGCAGCATCTGCAACATTTTTCACAGTTAACCCAGCAGCTTCAGCTTTTACGACTGACTTACTACCCGGATATAGTCCCACAATCACATTCAAACCACTATCTTTGAGATTGAGAGCGTGGGCATGACCTTGGGAACCATAGCCAATGATAGCAATAGTTTTTCCAGCCAAAAGGTCTAAATTGGCATCTTCGTCATAATACATCCGGGCCATAGAAGCATCTCCTGTCAGCAAGCATCGTCATTAATTGGCAGACTTTCGATTGTACCTCAAATTGAGTAACCAAAGATTAACTATGAGCGATTGAATTTATCCCTTTGAACTCATACCAATTCTGTATGAAGATGCACAGAATATTAAACGAACCGCCAAGAGCGCCAAGAATAGAGAGTTACTCATTTAGTGCAGATGCTCATAAACCTTTCTCTCTTTCTCTCTGTGTTCTCTGTGCCTCTGCGGTTCGTTCTTTAACCCCGCCACAGGGGGGCAGAGGGGCAAAAAATAACTATGCCCAATGACTAACCCTGTTACATAAATTGCAACAATGCAGGCTTTGACTTTTAATTCGGTAATACTGGGGTTAACTTCATCCATCTGAGGGTAGATTTATGTACGCTTCGATTAAATTACCGCGCACATTTGCTTTATTTGTGAGTGCGTTATTAGGAGGGGTGATTTTCACCAGTTGCGCCTCTTCCCATCAGTTAGCAAATAAGCAGTTACCTCAAATTGCAGCCGATGGTGCGGCAAATCCAGCATCTGCACCTGCTCGTGAAAACAGTCTTTCCCAAAAGGCGGAAACTGCACCAATAACTCGTTCTCGTCCCCAACTCATTAAAAAAGCCGCAATGTCTTTGACTGTCAACTCTGTAGAGAAGACTATTGATGCCGTTTCGCAAATTATCAATCAACAGCAAGGGGATTTGATCGGGTTGAAACAACAACAACCCAAAAGCGATAACCCACGTCACACAGCAACAATCCAATTGCGGATACCAGAGAATCTGCTGGAACCTACCTTAGAACAACTTGCTAAATTGGGCACTGTTGAAAGTCGTAATATCACTGCCGAAGATGTAGGCGATCGCCTGGTGGATTTCCAAGCTAGATTAACCAATTTGCAAAAAACTGAAGCCAATTTGCAAAAAATTATGGATCGGGCAGGTTCTGTTAGAGATGTGCTTAGTGTTTCCCAAGAATTGAGTAATGTCCGACAAACCATAGAACAAATTGATGCCCAACTAAAAAACCTCAAAAATCAAGTTGCTTATTCCACCATTACGCTAAACCTAGAAGCAGCAGTTTCTAGCACCAGTCCCCAACCTGCTTTCGGTTTGCAAGTTCAGGAAACTTGGAATAACTCTACCCATTCTTTAAGTGCATTTTCAGTTGGCTTACTCAAGCTGGGTATTTGGTTAATTGTTTACAGTCCCTATTTGTTAATTTTTGTTGCTCTTGTGTATGGCTTTAGCCGTTGGCAGCGAACTCATTCACCACGTTGAACACAAACACCAGAGTCAACTATTTCTGAGTGATCTTGCATAAATCATACATCTACCTTTGAAAAATTTACATAAAAAGAGTGATTCAAATATTGCCAACTCTTATTGTCTGCACCTCCATCTTCAATATCTTGTAGTTTTGATCACTTTAATACTTTTTCAAATGTAAACAGGAATACAAAATATATGATGACAATTTTGATACAAATTTGTTAAGAATAGTTACAATAGTCGGCATACACGATAATATTTCTTATGGTAAATTCACTTGACAATAATCCACCCCATCAAGTAGTTATTGTTGGCGGGGGTTTCGGTGGACTTTATGCAGCAAAAACACTCGCCAAAGCAGCAGTAAACGTTACTCTGATCGATAAACGTAACTTTCATCTATTTCAACCCCTTTTATATCAAGTTGCCACAGGTGCGTTATCTCCTGCTGATATCTCCTCACCGTTGCGTTCTGTCCTCAGCAAGAGCAAGAATACGAAAGTGTTGCTGGGAGAGGTGAATAATATCGATCCAGAAGCGCAAAAAGTGATTGTGGGCGATGAAGCGATAGCTTACGATACGTTAATTGTTGCCACAGGTGCGAAGCATTCCTACTTTGGCAAAGATAACTGGGAAGAATTCGCCCCAGGCTTGAAAACAGTAGAAGATGCCATAGAAATGCGTAGCCGGATTTTTTCGGCCTTTGAAGCCGCAGAAAAAGAAACTGATGCCGAAAAACGCCGTGCTTGGTTAACCTTTGTAATTGTCGGTGGTGGCCCAACAGGTGTAGAATTAGCTGGTGCGATCGCAGAATTGGCAAATCAAACTCTCAAAGAAGATTTCCGCAACATCGACACATCAGAAGCCAAGATTTTGCTATTAGAAGGTTTAGATCGGATTCTGCCACCCTTTGCACCAGAGTTATCACAAGAAGCCGAAGCATCCTTGACGCGCTTGGGGGTTGTTGTGCAGACAAAAACATTGGTAACGAATATTGAAAATGATACTGTTACCCTCAAACAAGGCGATGAAGTTAAAGAAATTGCTTCAAAAACGGTATTATGGGCAGCAGGTGTAAAAGCTTCAGCAATGGGAAAAGTGCTAGCAGAACACACAGGTGCCCAGTGCGATCGCGCTGGACGGATTATTGTAGAACCTGATTTGAGTATTAAGGGACATCCGAATATTTTTGTAGTTGGCGACTTAGCAAATTTTTCTCATCAAAATGGTAAACCCCTACCTGGTGTTGCACCTGTAGCAAAGCAAGAAGGCGAATATGTAGCAACATTAGTTCAACAACGGCTTGCAGGTAAAAGTTTACCACCCTTTGCTTATGTTGATCATGGTAGTTTAGCGATGATTGGGCACAATTCTGCTGTGGTAGATTTAGGCTTTATCAAGCTGAAAGGTTTCGTTGCATGGTTGTTTTGGCTGGTGATTCACATCTACTTTTTAATTGAATTTAACAACAAATTAGTAGTAATGATTCAGTGGGCATGGAACTATTTCACTCGTAATCGCGGAGCAAGATTAATTACAGGACAAGAATCGCTCACGGAGTTTGTAATTTCAGCCGATAATAAACAGCCTGTAAATGTCTGATTGGGCTTTGTTAAGTTAGGAGTTAGGAGTTAGGAGTTAGGAGTTATTTCTCTCCCTGGAGGAAGGTGAAGCTACATCTCCTCCAGTCTTTTTCTTCAATTTTGAATTTTGAATTTTGAATTTTGAATTGATTTCTCCCCGCCCTCATAAATTAGCAGTAAGCTATTTGAGGGCGTTTTTCATAATCTACATAATGGCAACTATTAACGACAACTACCTGAAACTGAAAGCGGGTTATCTGTTTCCAGAAATTGCTCGGCGGGTGAATGCCTTTGCAGAAGCCAACAGTAATGCTAAAATCATCCGGCTGGGCATTGGTGATGTTACCGAACCTCTGCCGGAGGCTTGCCGCACAGCGATGATTAAAGCTGTGGAAGAAATGGGCGATCGCAATACCTTCAAAGGTTACGGCCCAGAGCAAGGCTACGCTTGGTTACGGGAGAAAATTGCAACTCAAGATTTCCAAGCACGGGGAGCCGATATTGATGCTTCCGAAATCTTTATCTCCGACGGTTCCAAATGCGACACTGGCAATATTCTGGAAATCTTTGGACATGACAACACTATAGCCGTTACTGACCCAGTTTATCCGGTATATGTAGACACTAACGTTATGGTGGGTAATACGGGAGATGCCAACGATAAAGGCGAATTTGAGGGCTTAGTTTATTTACCAATTACGGCTGATAACAACTTCATTGCCGAAATTCCTTCAAAGAAAGTAGATTTAATTTATCTCTGCTTTCCCAATAACCCCACTGGCGCAACTGCAACCAAGGAATATTTGAAGGCATGGGTGGACTATGCCAAAGCTAATAACTCGATTATTTTCTTTGATGCAGCCTACGAAGCTTATATTACCGATCCATCACTTCCTCACTCAATTTATGAAATTGAAGGTGCAAGAGATGTTGCGATCGAATTTCGGTCTTTTTCCAAGAATGCAGGTTTTACAGGAACTCGTTGCGCCTTAACCGTGGTACCGAAGACACTCAATGGAATTGCCGCCGATGGTTCCGATGTGGAACTATGGAAACTCTGGAATCGCCGCCAGTCTACCAAGTTTAATGGTGTTTCTTATATTGTCCAACGGGGAGCCGAAGCGGTTTACTCCCAAGAAGGACAAGCGCAAATCAAAGGATTGGTGAATTTTTATCTAGAAAACGCCAAAATTATCCGCGAGAAACTCACAGCCGCCGGATTATCAGTTTATGGTGGCGTGAATGCACCTTACGTTTGGGTGAAAACTCCTAATGGTTTATCCAGTTGGGAATTCTTTGATAAGTTGCTGCAAACTGTCAACGTTGTCGGAACGCCTGGTTCTGGCTTTGGGGCTGCGGGTGAAGGTTACTTCCGCATTTCGGCGTTTAACAGCCGGGAGAATGTTGAAGAGGCGATGAAGCGGATTACTGAGAAGTTTAAAGTGTAGAGCGATCGCTTTTGTTAAACTCATTCTATTAGTCTAAAGGTTACGGTGGGCTATATCATCCACCGCAACCTCATAGATAATTATCGAGATTCAGCTTACTTGTATTTTGGTTATGACTGCTGCTATACCCGTTTTTAAAGCTGTTAGCCGGATGCAGTTAGCACCTGGTAGCACGGTGACAATTCCTGATGTTAGCTGGCAAGAATTTGAATCTATTTTAGAAGAATTAGGAGAAAAAAGAACTACCCGAATTGCCTACAGCCAGGGTACTTTAGAAATTATGGCTCCTTTACCAGAACATGAAATTCCCAAAGATTTAATTTCTGATATTGTCAAAATATTGCTGAAAGCTAAAGATATCAGATATCAACCTTTTGGTTCCACCACTTTTAAACGGCAAGGTGTAGCAGGAGTTGAACCTGATGCTTGCTTTTATATTCAAAATTATCAACAGATGATTGGCCATCGCCGCTTACAACCTGATGATCCACCACCAGATTTAGCGATTGAGACTGATGTCACATCGAAAACTACTCTTGATGCTTATGAAGCCATTGGAGTCCCAGAATTATGGGTTTACGATAGCGGAAATCTTTCTATTTATTTGCTGAAAGAGGGGAAATATATAAAATCTAACACCAGTCCTAATTTTGCAGATATAGCTATTACTGAGATTATCCCTGCTGCTGTGGAACGTAGTTGGCAAGTAGGAAGTTTTCAAGCTTTAAAAGAATTGGAAGCGATGATTTAGTAAATGATTAGCTAGGCATTGCTCATTGTCAGTTACTGTCAAATTATGATATTGCTATATGTAATATTCCGTCTTCACCTACATAAGAAACCTGAGTTCGGGATAAGAAATCCTCAAAAGCCTTGAATTATCGTTGTTCGGTCTAAAGCTCTGTTTTCATCTATTGTCAATAAGACATATTGCTGAGATTAGTTTCATTTGTGAACCTTATTGACAAAATAATTCCACTTTTATCCCTGCTTTGATCAATTTCAGTTTTATTCAATCCTGACAGAATAAGCTTTTTAGCTTCTGGCTTAACCCGAACTCAGGTTAAGAACGTATTTTGATACTTCGCATACTCTAGCTCTCTGCCATTTGATTAAATATAACAAATAACCGAGTCTGTTGGATTTAGAAAAGTAACTAGTTTGCCAAATCCATGATTCTTCATCAGTATCCATTAATTACATTAATAAATTATTCCTGAGAATTACTTCCTCTTTCTTCACTATCATCGGGTAAATCAATTTTTGGTTGTCCATAATTAGCCAAAGTCACCCCTTCTTCTAAATATACAGCAGAGTATTTACTCAACCGAATACGTTGTGCAGAGTAAATTCCTGAATGACCTGAAAATAAATAGCTTACTACACAGCCAATAGCAATAAATACTCCCGATTCCAGACCAAATAATTCAATTCCCATTAAGGTTGATGCTATAGGTGTATTTGCTGCACCCGCAAACACACCCACAAATCCCATTCCTGCTAACAGTGGTGTAGGTAATGCCAAAACTAACGACAAAGCATTACCTAAAGTTGCACCAATAAAAAACAAAGGTGTTACTTCTCCTCCTTTAAAACCTGCTCCTAAAGTTAGAGCAGTTAGACCTAATTTTGCTGCAAAATCCCAAGGAGGTAGCTGGGTGAAAAAAGAATCAACAATAGTAGGGATACCAAGCCCAATGTACTTGGTTGTACCACTCAATCCAACAATTGCTGCTATCAACGCCCCCCCTATCAAAGGACGCATTGGAGGATAAGATATTTTGCTTTTAAAGAAGTGACTAATTTTGTGAGTTACTTTAGCAAAAAATCTCGCTACAATTCCAAAGATTGTACCTGCAATAATGGCAGCAATCAGCCCCCAAATTGTCAGCGTCGGTATAGAGGGAGCGTGTCGGTATGCGGTATGATGCAAACCCAATAACAAAGTTACTTGATTTCCAACGATCGCAGCAATCAAAGAAGGAAAAAGAGCATCATAATGAATTTGACCAATTGCTAAAACTTCTAGACCAAATACGGTTCCAGCTAAGGGAGTACCAAAAACTGAAGCAAATCCTCCACTGATACCTGCTGTTAACAGAACTCGCCGATTAGCCCCTTTAAAATGTAATATTTTAGTTAGCTGATCTGCCAAAGAAGCACCCATTTGCAACGCTGTACCTTCACGACCGGCTGAACCTCCAAATAAATGAGTAAGGTCTGTTCCTAGCAAAACAAGAGGAGCCATCCGAAAGGGAATAACACTTTTGGGGTTATGGATTTCTTCTAGTAAAAGGTTATTCCCGGCTTCTACAGTCTGACCAAATTGATGATAAATCCAACCGCTCAAGAAGCCGCCAAGGGGAAGCAAGGCAATAATCCAGCGATGTGATTCCCGCCAATTAGTTGCCCATTCCAATGATACTAAAAGAGCCGCAGAAGCAATTCCAGCAATAATTCCAGCTACAACGGAAATAGGCAGCCATTTGATTAGATGGGGTAAGGCAATAAAAGGTTCAAATTGACGTAGTTGTTTCATATTAATTTGTAATGACGCTCCTGCGTCGCTAACGTAATTCGTAATTAAATTGAGTTGGGTTCACAGTTTTATAGCAAGATTACAGGTATTGGGCTGGCTTCTAAGACTGCTTGTGATACTGAGCCAATCAGCACTTTTTCCCAAGGTTGATGTCCGCGTTTGCCCATAACGATCGCAGTGACACAATACTCTTGAGCAATGCGAATAATCTCTTCTGGCACTGCACCTGTAACAGTCACAAACTCGTACCTGATATCAGATAATAACTGTTTGGTTTGTTCTTTTATTTGTTGGATATCTTGCTGATTTGAAGTGTTAATTACATGCAAGACGATCGCTTCCCCATTACTGCGGCGTGCTAAATCTGCGACTTTGGTTAAAACTTCTGTGGCTAAACTCGATGTATCCACTGCTGCCAATAACAAGGTATGGGTAGCAATTGTGACTTTGGTGGGGTCAACTTCGCCTTTGGTGAGTAATTTAGGAGCAAAAGTCATGGTTGCCCAAGCTCCTAATGGTGCTGTGATTAAAATTGAAAGAGCTGCGATCGCTAAAATTATCTCACCTCCAGCAATTCCTTGGGAGAGGGGTATTGCTCCAATGGCAGCTTGGACTGTAGCTTTTGCTGAGTTTCCTGGGAGCAGAAATAATCTTTCGCGCCAATTCCAATTACTACCCAAAGTTGAGAGATACCAGCCCAGCATTCGACCAATTAGTAAACCAATTGCCAGAATTATCATCCCAGGTAATAAAATTTTTTCTAATACTTGCAGTTGAATAGTTGCCCCTAACAAAACAAACAAAAAAATCTCAGCTACTATCCATAAACTGTCAAATCCGCCGCGTAATCTTCGGGCTAGGGGAGCATCTAATTCAATTAAGAAAAAACCCATAGCCATTGCTGCTAAATAACCAGAAAAGTAAGGCAATGCATGAGCGGAAATTACTAGGAATAAAGCTAAACTGGCAGCAATCACAGTATCTTGAACAGCATTCAAAGTCCAGTTTTGTTTGGTTAATAGTGAAACTAACAAACGAGCTGCTAAATAGCCAAACAATACTCCCAGCAATATTTGCATAATAATTTGGAACGGCAGCAGTTGGAGAGCAGTGAAAGTGAATCCCCCAGGTAAGACAATCTGCTCAACACCTCCGTCACCTAAGAAACTCAGCAGTAGGCTGAAAACTAGTAATAGCAGCACATCAGATAAAGCACTACCAGTCAAAATTGCATCGGGAATTCCTTTAGTCACGCCCCAGCCTAAACTTTTCAACCTGAGCATTCCTGGGACAATTACAGCGGGGGATTCAGCGCCAATTACACAGCCCAACAGTAACGCAGTGGGGAAGTCAAATTTAAAAATTATCATAGCGGTAATTGCGATCGCGATCGCTTCTGTTGCTGCTGGCAAAAATCCCAAACGTAGCGCCACTGTTCCCTGTTGAGCTAGCTTGTCTCGATCTAACCCCAGTCCAGCTTTCATTAAAATAATCATTACCGCCAAAGTTCTTAACTCATCAGCAGCACCCAGCACATCTGAACTGATGACATTCCAAACTTGGGGGCCAAGAATAATCCCCACTAAAATCATGCCAATTAAAGGCGGAGCCACTAAACGACGGGCAAGTTGACCGGCAAAAAAGCCCATCATTAAAATCCACAATACACTAGCTAACATCCCATGACTCCTTGAGGCGCGATTTGTAGACTTACACTTTCTACAGGGGAGTCAGGTAATGCATTTAGCCAAGCCCTACTCTCCCGCAGTTAGCGAAGAAAGTAGGAACCATCAGCCTTCGATATCAGAATTTATCCGTTTGGAAAGGCGGTTTTGGCGAGTTCCATCACCATTGATAGTTTTTCATTAAATTGATAATACCATTTTTGCTGTCAGTCAATATCTTTGGTATTCTACGATATAGATAAATAATGTGTATCATTGGCGGTATTATTATGCTGCCATCATCAGAAAGTAATTACCAGCCTGTTGAAGATTCTCAGACAAAACTAGATCAGTTTTTAGTTTGTGGGCTAGGAAGTTTGGGTCAGCATTGCGTTGCAGTACTAAAAGAGTATGGTGCTGTTGTTAATGCTATTGATCAAGAACAACCCCAACATTTGGAAATACCAAATTTATTAAGTTTATTAGAAAACTTATTCATCGGAGATTGTCGTCAGAGCAGTGTTTTAGAACAGGCAAACATTTCTCAGTGTCAAACTGTACTTTTAGTAACTAGTAATGAACGGGTAAATATAGAATCTGCCTTTGCGGCAAGGCTTTTAAATCCTCAAGTGCGCCTGGTTGTACGTTCTGACAAACAAAATCTCAATGAACTGTTAAGTCAGACTCTTGGTAATTTTATTGCCTTTGAGCCAAATCAAATTTCCGCTTCTGGCTTTGCTCTTGCAGCCCTTGGAGATGATAATCTCGGATATTTCCAACTGGAAGAACGCCAATTTCGGGTAGTAAAGCGTCAGATAAAAATAAGTGATAACTGGGCGAATAAATGGCGTATACATGAATTAAATACCTTATATCGTCGGGTATTAAATTACGCTAATGATTCATCTCCTTTGCCTAAAGAATTTCATCAGTGGGAACCAGAGGCGACATTAAACCCAGGTGATACGATTATTTATATCGAAGTTACAGAGCAGCTTAAAAGTTTAAAAAAAATTGCTCCTGTGCCTAAATACAACTGGCAGCAGTTATGGCAAGAGATTGTATTAGGTAGAACCTGGAAAAATTTAAAAAATAAAATAGCATATCTCTTGCGGACATTCTCTCGTTATCAGAGTTTGCGGGTGGCAATTATCTGTGGAATTACAGTACTTTTCCTTTGGTGTTTTGGAACAATTATTTATATCTTAAATTATCCTGAAAGTAACATAATAGAAGCATTTTATGCTATTGCTGTCTTACTTTTGGGAGGATATGGAGATGTCTTTGGCGGTGTGAATTTTAAAACGCCACCAGAGACGGCTGAAAGTATGCCAGGATGGTTGCGATTGTTTAGCCTCGCACTAACTGTAACTGGTATAGGTTTTGTTGGGGTTTTATATGCGTTGCTCACTGATGCTCTATTAAGTTCAAGGTTCCAGTTTTTTAATAATTACCAGCCATTAATCCCCCAAAAAGACCATGTTGTACTTATTGGGTTAAATCGAGTTGGTCAGCGAGTCGCGGCTTTGTTACAAGAATTCAAGCAACCTTTAGTGGGTATTAGTAGCACAGCAATTAACGCAGATTTTATCAACAAAATTCCACTGATTATTGATAATATTGCCGATGCTTTAGACAAGGTAAATCTCGCTAATAGTAAAAGTGTCGTTGTAGTTACGGACGATGACATGGAAAATTTGGAAATAGCTTTGATGGCATACGCTAAAAGTCCTAAAACTCGTGTGGTCATTCGGACTTACGACCGATACTTTCGTGATAATGTCGCACGATTGTTTCCTTATGCTCAAGTTATTTGCACCTCTGCTATTTCAGCAGAAGTATTTGCTGCTGCGGCTTTTGGAGAAAATATTCTCAGCTTATTTAACTTCGATACTCAAACTATTTTGGTAGTAGAGTACATGATTGAAGCTGGAGATACACTGAATGGATTACTATTGGCTGAGGTTGCCTATGGTTATGGAGTTGTACCAATTTTATATCAAAGTCTCAGGCGATCGCCTGTTAAGTTCATGCCTTCTGATCATACACAACTTGCTGTTGGCGATCGCCTGATTGTTCTAGCAAATAGTCATAACCTCCAGCAGATTGAACGAGGTGAAATGTTTCCTCGAAATTGGCAAGTACAGATTGAGAAAGTTTTAGCTCAAGATGCTATTTTTGATGGTGCAAATGAAATCAGTATAATATCAGGATGCAACATTGGCATAGCTAGAGAGTTAATGCATAATTTGCCAGCACCGCTACCAGTAGCATTATATAAACAACAAGCTCTATTACTAGTGCGAAGGCTCAGTAAATTAAGAGTTACAGCCCACTTGAAACCATTTGTTCAGGATACAAATTGAACTGGGGATTGGGGAAGAAGCAAGGTAGCGCAAGTAGTCGAGATGCTGATCTAGCTAAAATAAGACTTACGCAAAATATCTCTCAAACTCTGATTTCTTTGCGCTCTCTGTGCCTCTGCTGTTCGTTATTCCGTAACTCATGCGTAAGTCCTATAAAACTTAAGTAGGAAAACCGTACTTCTTTGATAGGTTTTCTGTACCATATATCTAAGTTTAGCTGGATACAATGAAAATGTAGCTTAATGAATGCTGTTTAAGAGAAAAATAAGACAGCATTAGCAGGAGAGCAAAAACATGACAAATCAATTGAAAACGGCTGCTTTGCTAGCTGCATTAAGTGGTCTTTTAATCGCAATTAGTTACTGGGTAATTGGCGGTTCTAGTGGCTTGATAATAGGGATAGGTTTAGCAGCAGTAACAAACCTATTTTCCTGGTATCAATCAGATAAGATTGCTCTGGCAGTATACCAAGCCCAGCCGGTGAGTGAAGGGGAAGCACCAGGACTTTATCGGATGGTGCAGAGATTAAGCGATCGCGCTAACATTCCCATGCCTAGAGTTTACATTGTTCCAAGCCTTGGTGCAAACGCCTTCGCTACAGGGCGCGATCCAGAACACGCTGCTGTGGCTGTCACCGAAGGCATTTTGAAGATATTGCCAGAGGACGAACTTGAAGGCGTTATCGCCCACGAACTTACCCACATTATTAATCGTGACACCCTGACACAAGCCGTTGCTGCTACTGTTGCTGGTGCAATCTCATTTCTAGCGCAAATGGTTAGTTACAGCTTATGGTTTGGCGGTGGTTCACGAGATGACAACAAAGGTGCAAATCCTTTGGGAGTTTTATTAACAGTAATGCTTGCGCCAGTGGCTGCAACGATTATTCAGCTAGCAATTTCGCGCACACGAGAATTCTCTGCTGATGCAGGTTCAGCTAGATTAACTGGTAATCCCCGCGCCTTAGCTAGGGCACTACAACGTTTAGAAGCATCAGCAAAACAGATGCCTTTAAATGCTAATCCAGCTTATGAGCCGTTATTAATTATTAATTCTATCTCTGGACAGTTTATGGGTAACTTATTCTCTAGTCACCCTGCTACAGAGGTGCGAGTTGCAGCATTACTGAAACTAGAGCAACAACTGTCAACAACGGTTTAGTCATTAGTCATTTGTGAAATTTACAATGGCTTATTTTTAGCTTGCTTCCCCGTAGGGGTACGAAGTGAAACCCAACAAAGCCTTGATAATGTTGGGTTTCGTTCCTCAAGCCAACCTACACCAGTTTTATTTTTTAGCCTTAACCCAAAAGGCTACAAAAAAATCCCCGACTTTTTAGAAAAGCCGGGGACTTTGTTTTTTTACATCTGACGGTTCAAAATTTCTCAGTAATTTTTTCAATATTTTTATCTAAACTTCATACTTTGACTAAATTCAATAAGCAAAATCCGCAATTACTTACTCAAAAGAAGCTTTGACTTACTCAAACCCCAGTTTGCTTTCTGATTTTGGTGTTTTCCGCAAGTAAAAGAAGCTTTTGCTTTTTCAAACCCCAGTTTGCTTTCTAATTTTGGTGTTTTCCCCAAGTAAAAGAAGCTTTTGCTTTCTCAAACCCCAGTTTGCTTTCTAATTTTGGTGTTTTCCGCAAGTAAAAGAAGCTTTTGCTTTCTCAAAATGCCATTTGACTTACTCAAACCCCAGTTTGCTTTCTTCCTGCCCCCTGCTCCCCTGTCTCTTCGGTCACGGATAAGATAAAGAGGTAACATAGCTCCTCATACAAGTAGCAATGACTTCAACCTTGCGGAAACTTCCTCGCCTTAATAGCCCAACCTTGCATCAGTTACCCAATGGTTTGACAATCATAGCGGAGCAGATGCCAGTTGAAGCTGTAAACCTCAACTTATGGATTAAAGTTGGTTCAGCCGTAGAATCTGATAGCATTAACGGCATGGCTCACTTTTTAGAGCACATGATTTTTAAGGGAACAGAACGACTGGCTAGCGGCGAGTTTGAACGTCGAATTGAAGAACGGGGTGCTGTTACCAATGCTGCTACTAGCCAAGATTATACTCATTACTATATAACCACTGCCCCTAAAGATTTTGCCGAGCTTGCTCCACTACAAATAGATGTAGTATCCAATGCGAGTATTCCTGATGATGCTTTTGAACGGGAGCGATTAGTAGTTTTAGAAGAAATTAGGCGTTCAGAGGATAATCCCCAACGGCGGACATTTAGGCGGGCGATGGAGACAGCCTTTGATAAACTACCTTATCGCCGTGCAGTATTGGGGCCAGAATCGGTGATTGCTGAACTGAAACCCCAGCAGATGCGAGATTTTCATACTAGTTGGTATCAACCCCAGTCAATTACTGCTGTAGCTGTGGGCAATTTGCCTGTGGAAGAATTAATTGCGATCGTTGCTGAAGGATTTACAAAACTCAGTAGAGACACGATTAATCGCGTTACCCACTCCCCACTGCCCACTGAGCAACCATTTACAGAAATTGTCCGTCGAGAATTTGTAGATGAAAGTCTCCAGCAAGCAAGACTAGTGATGGTTTGGCGGGTTCCAGGAATGGTTCAGTTAGATCGCACCTATGGACTAGATGTTTTAGCAGGAATTTTGGGACATGGACGAACATCAAGGCTGGTGAGGGATTTACGAGAAGAACGGGGATTAGTTTCTTCAATTTCTGTGAGCAACATGAGCAATCAGCTGCAAGGGACATTTTATATTTCAGCTAAATGTGCAGTGGAAAATTTAGCAGAAGTAGAAGATGCGATCGCTCAACATATTCGCACAGTCCAAACTGAGTTAGTCACAGAGTCAGAAATTGCCCGTGTACGGCGGCGAGTAGCGAACAGATTTATTTTTAGCAATGAAACACCAAGCGATCGCACAGGGTTGTATGGTTATTATCAGTCTTTGGTGGGAGATTTAGAACCCGCCTTTAACTACCCAGATCATATTCAGAGCCAAGATGCAACCGACTTGATGCAAGCAGCCAAAGAGTATCTTTCCCCAGATGCTTATGGTGTAGTTGTCGTCAAGCCATTGTAAAGTTAGGAGTTAGGAGTTAGGAGTTAGGAGTTAGGAGTTTGGAGTTAGGAGTTAGGAGTTAGGAGTTAGGAGTTAGGAGTTAGGAGTTAGGAGTTAGGAGTTAGGAGTTTGGAGTTAGGAGTTTGGAGTTAGGAGTTTGGAGTTAGGAGTTAGGAGTTTGGAGTTAGGAGTTTGGAGTTAGGAGTTAGGAGTTTGGAGTTAGGAGTTTGGAGTTATGAGTAAAAGACCATGATTGTGTCTCCTTACTCCTAAGTTTGATTTAACTCCTCACTCCTCATTTCTCACTCCTAAGTTTGATTTAACTCCTCACTCCTCACTTCTCACTCCTAACTTTGATTTAACTCCTAAGTTTGATTTAACTCCTCACTCCTCACTTCTCACTCCTAACTTTGATTTAACTCCTAAGTTTGATTTAACTCCTCACTCCTCACTTCTCACTCCTAACTTTGATTTAACTCCTAACTTTGATTTAACTCCTCACTCCTCATTTCTCACTCCTAACTTTGATTTAACTCCTAAGTTTGATTTAACTCCTCACTCCTCACTTCTCACTCCTAACTTTGATTTAACTCCTAACTTTGATTTAACTCCTAACTTTGATTTAACAATGTGGACTCAAATAGATGCTCAAATTAGCCAGGTGAC
Source organism: Nostoc sphaeroides (assembly GCF_003443655.1). Classification (NCBI taxonomy): domain Bacteria; kingdom Bacillati; phylum Cyanobacteriota; class Cyanophyceae; order Nostocales; family Nostocaceae; genus Nostoc; species Nostoc sphaeroides. The sequence goes on along the minus strand of NZ_CP031941.1, from coordinate 4,214,908 downwards.
TGGTGAAAAATTTCAGAGTCAGCAACGGCGATCGGTTGGTGGCGGATGCATCAACCAAGGTTATGCTATCTCTAATGGTGAGATAACCTACTTCCTTAAGATTAACCAAGCATCCCAAGCTGCGATGTTTGAGGCTGAGGCAATGGGTTTAAAAGAAATGCTAGCAACAGCTAGTATTCGCGTCCCAAATCCTCTAAGCTGGGGTGTAGCTGACAATTCTAGCTACATCGTGCTGGAATGGTTAGAACTTGGTAGCGGTAACAGCAATTCGTGGGAAGAGATGGGGCGCAAGTTGGCGGCGATGCATAAAACTAGCAGTAGCCAAGGTTTTGGTTGGAAAATTAACAATACTATTGGTTCCACGCCCCAAATCAATACTTGGACAGCAGACTGGACAGAATTTTATATTAAACATCGCCTGGGTTATCAATTTCAGTTGGCAAGGCGAAAGGGAGGAAATTTCCCCTCTTCAGAAAAATTACTAGCTGCAATCCCTGAACTATTGACGCATCAGGTGCAACCTTCTTTAGTACATGGCGATTTATGGGGCGGAAATGCCGGGTGTACTAACTCAGGAGAACCAGTAATTTTTGATCCAGCAACTTATTTTGGCGATCGCGAAGTTGATATAGCCATGACAGAATTATTTGGTGGATTCCCCGCAGCATTTTACCAAGGTTATAACAAAGCCTTTCCCCTAGATCCAGGCTATGAGCAAAGAAAAACACTTTATAACCTATATCACATTTTGAATCACTTCAATTTATTTGGCGGCAGTTATGCTTCCCAGGCGAACCGAATGATTGACCAAATTTTGCGCTAACTACAACTTTGCGTACCTCCGCGCTTCCCTTTGCGTCCCTCTGCGTTTAAATTTATACCAATTCAATTAATGATTGCAACATATCCTTGGGTAAAGACGCGATGAATCGCGTCTCTACAAATGGCGATGAATCGCGTCTCTACAAATGGCGATGAATCGCGTCTCTACAAATGGTCTATTTGTCGCATTCTTTTTTCCAATTGGTATTAAACTCTCAATTCCTCACCATTTGACTAACCATCACCCCCAAAGCCAACATACCCAAAATCGTCATTAATCCCGCCGGCATAAACTTGCGTGTTTTAGCCAGCCGAATTGCAAAAACGACTACCAAAACAGCAGTAACTATCACCGCTAAAATCGACCCCCAGCTTTGCCCTTGGAGTTGAAAGAAAGCCGCAATTACTAGTAATAAACCGCTAATGCTACCACTTAAGAGTGAAACCTTACTTCTAGCTTGAATGTAGCCCATGATGCCACCAGCGTAGGCGTAGCCCGTCGTAGACATCGCTAAGATGCCGTAGGCAAAAGCAGCAATTATACTTAAATTCATTGTTGAAACCTATGTAGACTTTGACTTTACTGCCAGTGTCAGCAGACAATTTACCATAGCTATTTAGCTATAAGCTGTTACGCATTTAACTTGTACATTTACCTGATGACTGTTGACGGTTGACTGATGACCGATAACCGTCAACCGTCAACCGTCAACGATTATAAAGAATGTTTATATAATTTAGACGCATATCAGCTTACCACACAGTTTATTGATGGATAATCGAGTAATGCCAATAGCAAATACTTCCTCATATACAAAGGTTCAATATCTCCAGCGCCAAGCAGCCTCACTTTTACTGTACCAGTCTGTTCTGCAAGGCGAAGTGGGGACGGCATTTCTGGAACTGTTGCAAGCTATACGTTACACTGATGCCGATGCGCGGGGTTGTCTGCAAGCCTACGGTAGTTACTTCCACGCTTTGGCTGCTAAAAATCAAAATTGGGAAGACTATTTAATTACTCAACTTCTCTTCTCTGATAATCCTTTTACAAAGCTTGCTCAAGTGCGAGAATTTGAGGATTTACCCCCAGCAATAGTTGCAGCAGTTCGGCATGATTTACAAATATTGCAAAGTCTCTATGAATGTAGCAGCGCTTCTTTGAGTGAGTGGATACAAGGCGTAGCTCACATGCCTATTTCGCCAGTAGTGTGGTATAAAGAGCAAGAATTGGTAGGAGGAGAGACATTCGCTACATATCTACAAGAGTTAGATAATTGGGGTGATGCTGTAGAAAAGTTAGCGGCTTATTATCGGCAATATGGCTCTGGTTTATTTGCAGAATATCGCGCTTTCCGTTGGCAAGCTGGGCAGTTTATCGGTATTCGGTATTCCGATCCAATTAAGCTAAGTGCGCTAGTAGGTTATGAGTCTCAAAAAGATGCTTTGCTGAAAAATACAGAGTTTTTATTATCAGGAGAGATGGCACTGCATGTATTACTTTACGGTAGTCGGGGTTCTGGCAAATCTTCTTTAGTAAAATCTTTGTTAAATGAATATAGTAATCGTAGCCTCCGGTTGTTGGAAGTGGCAAAATCTGATTTAAAAGACCTACCAAAAATTGTGGAACATTTACGAGGAGTGTCACAAAAATTTATCATCTTTGTCGATGATCTTTCCTTTGAAGAAGATGATGATGCCTTTAAAGCGCTTAAGGTAGTTTTAGAAGGTAATTTAACGGCGCGATCGCAAAATGTAGTTGTGTATGCTACTTCCAATCGCCGCCACCTGATTCGGGAGTTTTTTGTGGATAGACCTACCCCCAAGGATAACGAGGAAATCCATGCTTGGGATACGATGCAGGAGAAACTTTCGTTTAGCGATCGCTTTGGTTTAACCTTGACCTTTGAACCAGCCGATCAGAAAACTTATTTAAAAATTGTACAGCATCTAGCGGCACAAGCTGAAATTAATATTACCCAAGAAGATTTGGAATTTCAAGCATTACAATGGGCAACTCGCCACAACGGTCGTTCTGGACGCACAGCGCGGCAATTTATTGATTTTCTAAAAGCAGATTTAAGACTTTTGCATGAAAATAACAATACATCCAACACCGAGCAGTAAATATTTATCTATGTCTTTTTTAATTACGAATTACAAATTAGTATGAGAGCTACTTTTTCTGATAATTTAACTACGCTAAAAACCAGCAATATGCAATCAGTAACGATCAGCAATCGATTTATACTAGGGATAGTTGCCTTTAGTGTGAGTTTTGGTCTTAGCCTCGTCCCCAACTGGGATTTTAATAAAGCCTTTCTCACAGGTTTAATTACTGCCGTTACTATCTATGGAGCAGCATTATTCGTAGATAAGCGACGCAGAAATTATGAAATATTTATTTTAGGTTCTATCCGCAAGCGAATTAAAGAAATGGAGGAATTGAAAGCTCGTGTCGTCAGAGAAATAAATCAAATAGAAGAACATCATAATTTATTATATGCAGAGTCACAACAACTGCAAAGTCAAGTAACAGAAAGCCGTAACCAAAGGGATAGTTTACATCGAGAACTAAGAACATTTGCCGGACAAAAAAAACAGTTAGAAACTGAAATCAATAGCCTGCAAACTGAAATTAATAACTTGCAGAAAAATCAAACAGAATTGAACAATGCTTTTTCTGTCCTCACAACAGAAAAGCGCCGTCTAGAGTCTAATTGTAATGTATCTCGTAGTGAAATCACCCATTTGCAAAGTCAAATTTCCGAACTCCACCAAGAGAAACAAGAAATTGAAAGCAATTTAACTCTTTTAGGCAGACTTAAACCCCAATTAGAAGAAAAATTATACGAACTGCGAATTGCAATTCAAGAGTTAGAAGTTGAGACAACCAAAAAAAATCAATTGCTGGTAGCGACAAAAGCCGAAACAGAAAATATCCAAGCTATCCTGGATTCTTCACAAACCCAACTAGCAGAACAAAAAGCCGAATTCCAGCAATTGCAAGGGCAAGTTTCACTATTGCAAGAAGAACGAGATTCATTACAAAATCAAGTATGGGAATTACTTCAACAAATAGAAACATTCAATCCAGAACATTTGTCTGATAATTCCAATGAAGATGATAATGAATTGTTTCCATTTTCTGAGATAATGGAAACTACAGCAATCATCAAAACTTCGGAAGCTGATACATCGGATAATTTACCTGAAGAATGGACTAATTTCTTAGAAAATCTTCCAGGATACGAACTACAAGTATTAAAAGCTATAGTCGAACAAGATAATCCTAATGCTGCTATTAAAAAAATTGCTGAAGCAAACATTACTATGCCAAATCTATTAATAGATTCTATAAATGAACGAGCAAATGATACTATTGGTGAATTAATAATTGATTCAAATTCGGAAAGTCCAGAAGTTTACCCTGAATATATGACGCATGTAAAAAAAATGATTGCAATGTATGAAGACCTGATGGCTAGACATGCTTCGTCAAATTAAATTATTATTGCCGTCGTAAGGTAGTAAGGTGAATATGTACCGTACTTACAGCGTGCTTCTGCGTTTACAAGAAAGTGAAGTGTAATACATGGCAAAGCTCAAAATCTCGAAAAAAATCTCCACTGCTTTAATTAATTCTCTTGGTGCGGGAGTAGTACCAAGAGTGGGAGTTGAATATATAGCAGTAGGGCGAGAAAAAGAACTCAAAAGCCTATTACAAAATCTCGATGATATTGCAGAAGGTGTAGCAGCATTTCGCTTCATAATTGGTAACTACGGTTCTGGTAAAAGTTTTTTATTACAACTAATTCGCAACCATGCTCTGGAGCAAGGTTTTGTAGTAGCTGATGCTGATTTATCCCCTGAACGTCGATTAGCTGGAAGCAACCATGAAGGTGTAGCGACTTATCGAGAATTAATGAGCCACCTAGCTACAAAAACTCGTCCTGATGGTGGTGCTTTAGTCTCAATTTTAGAAGGGTGGATTAATAAAATTCAACAAGAAGTTGTTAAAGAAACTGAAATGCGTCCGAATGACGATGGTTTTGATGACCAAGTTGAATCGAAAATTAGGGAAGTAGTTCAGTATATTGAAGATTTAGTTCACGGTTTCGATTTTGGTAGCGTGATTATTGCTTATTGGCGTGGCTACCGAATGGATGATGATAATTTAAAAAATGCGGCGATGCGCTGGTTGAGGGGAGAATTTACTACTAAAGTTGAGGCGAAAGCAGCTTTAGGAGTGCGGGTAATTATTGATGATGATAGTTGGTATGACTATATAAAACTGTTTGCTAAATTTGTCGCTGAGATTGGCTATAAAGGACTGTTAATTTTAGTTGATGAAGCTGTTCATTTATATCAAATATCTACCACAGTCACGCGGGAAAAAAATTATAATCGACTTCTGGCAATGTTTAACGATACTATGCAGTGCAAAGCAGAACATCTTGGCATTGTCGTTGGTGGAACAACGAAGTTTTTAGAAGACCCTAAACGAGGACTTTTTGCAGACCAAGCTTGGCAAAGACGGACAAAAGAAAGTCGTTTTGTTGCACAAGCTAATGTTCAGGAACATTTAGGGCCAGTGATTCGCCTAAATCCGTTGAGTGAAGCAGAAATATTGACCCTTTTGCAACGTTTAGCTGAGATTCATGCACTCAATTTTGGGTATGAACAGACTTTGAAAAATAGTGAGTTGAAAGAGTTTGTGCAAGAAATTATTAATCGCTTAGGTGCAGAAGCATTACTTACACCAGGGGAAATTGTGCGAGATTTTATGAGTGTGCTGAATATTCTTCACCAAAATCCAGGAATTGTGTTTGGTGAATTAATTCATGGCTCTAAATTTAAACCTACTGGTGTGGGTAAGGATGCAGATGTGTATGAGGATGGCGCAGCCGAATTTAGTTTGTGATATTATCATTAATGAAGTATGCCAAAACTAGCATCTTGCAAAAGATGAGTCCTTTATTAAAGCTAGTCGAGTGGGTTGGAAGCTCGCTTGATGATTTAAGAGAGTTTCCAGAATAAGTTCAACAAATGATGGGTTATGCTCTGTATTTGGCTCAGTGTGGTGAAAAGCATGATTCAGCAAAACCCCTCAAAGGATTTAAGGGTGCTGGGGTATTGGAAGTTGTAGAAGACTTTGATGGTGACACTTACAGAGCTGTTTATACAGTTAAACTTGAAGACGTTATTTATGTTTTACATACTTTTCAAAAGAAATCCAAACACGGTATTACTACACCAAAACAAGACATCGAATTAATTAAAGCAAGGCTTAAGCGGGCAAAAGAACATCACGCACAAAACTATAGCCGGAAACAAAAGGAAGAGAAAAATGACTGAAGAAATCAGTATACAAAGAAGTAGCGGCAATGTGTTTGCAGATTTAGGTTTAGCGAACCCTGATGAACTACTTGTCAAAGCAGAACTTGCACGTCAAATCAGTGAAATCATCGCTAAACAGGAGATGAATCAAGTTGAAGCGGCCGCACTATTGGGAGTCGATCAACCTAATATTTCTGCTTTAATAAGGGGAAAACTATCAGGTTTTTCAACAGAACGACTGTTCCGATTTCTAAATGTTTTAGGTTGTGATGTGGAAATAGTGGTGAAGTTGAAACCAAAATCTCAAACACAGGCTCAAACAAAAGTTAGTAGTTATGTATTAGAAAACTGAAAAATGCTTAATTACAGCATAGACAGAACAGGGTAAGCGCATCTAATTTTGTAGCTCTTGATACAGATAAAAAGCTTAAAACTCTATCTTAATATCAATTTTCCATTCAAAATAGGACAAATTGTCGTAAATAATTGAAAAAACATAGTTCAAATAGTTTTTTATGTTTTTAACCACATAAAGCCGAAAATGTCAATCCCACCCCTTGGCTCAGTATACTAATTTTGAACTTACTTGTGCTTTGGGTGAACCTTTGTCCACGGATGACTGCTTGATCGCCTAAAAGCCGATCTAATTGACGGCAGATGAGAGAACTACAAACTGTATGAGGCGTTCCCTTTGCTGTCATTTGAATCAGTTCCCCTCGAATCAATTCAATACGATCGCCCTCTGTCAGAAATCCGAGTTCAATCAATTGATGGTATTCTGCGATCGCAAATCGTTTAGGCGTCACAGCATTCATGAGACATCTTTCCAATACTATTTGTACACTAGCAAAGATTAAACTCACTGCGTTATTTACTGCCGCAGGCGTTGCAATGACTCAAATTGCTGCCAACAAAGATACAATGCACGCGGTACGTGAAAACATCCTTTCCATTTGCCACCTTTAAGGTTCAACAATACTTCTCCACGGCGATTGAGATAGCCAAACCACTCACCGTATTCTGAATCAGCAAAGTGTGACCAAGTGTAATCGTGCATCTTTTCATACCATTCCCAACACTCTTCACGCCCACTCAAGCGATAGCCCATCGCTAATGCAACCAAAGATTCTAGGTGAACCCACCACAGCTTTTGATCCCATTCCAATTCTTGTGGGGGATGACCATCTGCATCCATAAAGTAATACAACCCGCCGTACTCGCTATCCCAAGCAAAATTCAGAATATTTAGCACCACATCAACGGCTTGGTTAATAGTTTTGGTGTCGTTTTGGCGACATGCGATATCCATGATGAACCACATCGCTTCGATACCATGACCGGGGTTAATCAGCCGTCCCTCAAAACAATCTATGTGAGAACCGTCAGGGGTAACGTTTTCGTACATTAATCCCCGTTCTTGGTCAAGAAAATCGGTCATCACTTCGCGGACTGTCTCAGCTAAGACATTCTCTAGTGTTTCCTTTGGCAGCAACCATTCCATTTCTAGAGTCAGGTTGGCTAAAATCATTGGTACAGCCAATGATTTCATCGGGCGTGTACCGGGATAGGTTTTATTATATTTGCCCTTGGGGTTATCCTTGCGGCGTAATACGTTGTTGTAAGCCTGCATTGCCACATCCTTTGCCCATTCTTCGCCGCCAGCGAGTGCATATTTACTAAATGCCATTGCTGCAAAGCAGTCAGAAAAGATATTGTAAGGCTCAACCAGTGGTTTTCCTTCGCTGGTGAGGGCAAAGTACCAGTTACCATCGCTATCTCTGCCATGTTGGGCGAGAAAATTAGCGCCGTTGCTAGCAACTTTTAACCAGTTTTCGCGTTTTTCTAGCTGATTGTAAAGCATCGAAAAAGTCCACACCTGGCGATTTTGTAGCCAGATGAATTTGTCTGTATCATAAATTTTGCCTTCGCGATCGAGGCAGGTAAAATAGCCGCCTTGCTGCCAATCGAGAGAATATTTTTCCCAAAATGGGAGTACGTCGTTGAGGAGAGCGTTTTTGTAAAGTTCAGCGATTGCTTGAAAATTATACTCCATAAATTTCCTCCCCTTTTGTGCTAAAACCAACAGCTTAACAGTTATCATATTTTGACTCGAACATGGAGCGACGCCGATAGCGTAGCGTTAGCGACGCAGGAGCGTCATAGCCCGCACTTCGGCAAGCTCAGTGACCATCGTAGACATCGCGTCAGTCTTTTACAAGATTTAGTCAGCAGCAGGTATGATAAAACTTTAAATAAAATATAGTCTAACCGATACTTCTATCTTGTATCTTGCACCATTATCAATAACCGTAGGGTAGTTTTTTAGAGATGAGGTTGTTATGAGTCAGATTGAACGAGTTGCGATCGTTGGAGGAAACCACGGTAATGAGTTAACAGGAGTACATCTTGTCAAAAAGTTTCAGCAGTATCCAAATTTAATCAACAGAACAAGTTTTGAAACTCTGGCATTACTTGGCAATCTCAAAGCTATTGAAGAAGGTAAACGATACATTGATAAGGATTTAAATCGTTGCTTCACTAATCAAGGCTTACAAAATTCTCAACTCTCAAGTTATGAAGATACGCGGGCAAAAGCAATTCAACAGATATTGCAACCGCAAAATCAGCCCTTTGTAGATGTAATTGTTGATTTGCACAGCACAACTGCCAACATGGGATTAAGTCTAATTTTTTGTGATATGCATCCTTTTTTACTTCGGTTAGGCGCTTATTTAAGTTCTATAAATCCGATGGTAAAGGTTTTTGTTAATCAACAATCTAGAGAAGGTGGTTTTCTCCGTTCTTTGTGCGAATTGGGTTTTGTTATAGAAGTTGGCCCTGTGGCTCAGAATATTTTAAACGCTGAATTATTTCAGCAAACAGAGCAGCTTATCTATGGAATTTTAGACTATTTTGAAGGTTGCAACCAAGGCAATATTCCGCAGAAAAACAGCACGCTTACACTCTATCAATACATTAAAACTATCGATTATCCGAGAAGCGATGACTACGGTGGGCTGCACCTACGCCGGGAGATTCAAGCTATGATTCACCCTAACCTTCAGTTTAGGGATTATGAACCTTTGAATCCAGGCGATCCGATGTTTCTGACTTTTGAAGGAAAAGACATTTTCTATGAGGGAGAGTCTACTGTTTATCCTATTTTTATTAATGAAGCAGCTTACTACGAGAAAGGAATTGCAATGCATCTAAGTCAAAAACAACAAAAGATAGTTTAAAAGGCGTTGCATAATAATTCATAATTCATAATTCATAATTCATAATTCATAATTCATAATTCATAAATTTTAGAAGGGGTACAGTAGCCCACACTCAATTAAAAATCCAGTGGTAACGGCATGGCAACTCTTAGAGACGCACTCGCGTTCGCTTAAAGCGAGTCTGCGTCCCTTGTGCGTCTCGTAATATATCTGGGAATACTAAATCTGTAAATCATTAGGATTTAGCAGTATGGTTAGCACCCTTGTGAATATTCCCGGATATCAAGTCAGCGAAGAACTCTACAATGGTTCCAGAACGCTGGTTTATCGAGGGTATCGAGAAACTGACTCATTACCAGTAGTGATTAAACTACTGAAAAATCTTTATCCGAGTTTTAGTGAACTCTTGTCGTTTCGCAATCAGTATACCATTGCTAAAAATATTAACTCACCTCTGATTGTCCAAACCTACAGCCTGGAACCTTACCAAAATGGCTATGCGCTGGTGATGGAAGATTTTGGAGGGATTTCTCTAAAGGAGTGGGGAGACGCGATTAATCGCACTAGGGAGTGGGGAGTGGGGGGAAGCGTAGAATCTTTGATGGAGTTTTTACAAATTGCGATCGCACTATGCAATACCTTAAATATATTGTATCGAGAGCGGATTATTCATAAAGATATTAAACCCGCCAATATTTTAATTAATCCCGAAACAAAAGAAGTTAAATTAATTGACTTTAGTATTGCATCTCTGCTACCACGAGAAACCCAAACACTAATTAATCCCAATGTTTTAGAAGGGACACTTGCTTATATTTCTCCAGAACAAACAGGCAGAATGAATCGGGGGATTGACTACCGAACTGATTTTTATTCTTTAGGCGTGACATTCTACGAATTACTAACAGGAAAGTTACCATTTCAATCAAACGATCCAATGGAGTTAGTACATTATCATATTGCGAAAGCATCGTCCTTAGCCCATGAAATTAAGCCAGAAATTCCATCTGTACTATCAGAAGTCGTCAAAAAGTTAATGGAGAAAAATGCTGAATCCAGATATCAGAGTGCGTTGGGACTGAAATTTGATTTAGAAAATTGCTTACATCAGCTACAAGTTACGGGTTCGATTGAGAGTTTTGAAATTGCGAGTAGGGATGTGTGCGATCGCTTCATCATCCCCGACAAACTCTATGGACGAGAAACCGATGTATCAACTCTACTCCAAGCATTTGAAAGAGTCAGCCTTGGTGCAACAGAAATGATGCTGGTAGCAGGTTTTTCTGGCATTGGTAAAACCGCAGTTGTTAACGAAGTTCATAAACCGATTGTGCGGCAACGCGGTTATTTTATCAAAGGTAAATATGACCAATTTCAACGGAATATTCCCTTCAGTGCATTTGTGCAAGCTTTCCGGGATTTAATGGCGCAATTGCTCACAGAAAGTGATGCTCAAATCCAGCAATGGAAAAGCAATATATTAGAGGCTGTGGGGGAAAATGCACAAGTAATTATTGAAGTCATCCCCGAATTATCTAGAATTATTGGTATCCAACCAGCAGTACCAGAATTATCAGGAACTGCTGCCCAAAATAGATTTAATTCAATATTTCAGAAATTTATTAGCGTTTTTACAACTCAAAAACATCCCTTAGTGATGTTTTTGGATGATTTACAGTGGGCTGATTCGGCTTCTTTAAAACTGGTTGAATTATTGATGGGTGAGGGTAGCGGATATTTATTATTAATCGGTGCTTACCGGGATAATGAAGTGTCTCCAATACATCCTTTGATGATGACTTTAAAGGAGATGCATAAACTTGGTGTAGTTATTAATAGTATTACATTGCAAGTTCTTAGTGAAAATACTTTAAATCGACTGGTTGCAGATACTTTAAATTGCATACACGATCTAGCCACACCTTTGACGCAGTTAATATATCAAAAAACTCAAGGAAACCCATTTTTTAGTACACAGTTCCTCAAGGCTTTGTATGAAGATAATTTGATTGTATTCAACCCTGATCTTGGATGCTGGCAGTGCGATATCACCCTAGTTAAACAAGCTGCATTGACTGATGATGTGGTAGAATTTATGGCACAACAGTTACAAAAGCTGCCTTTTTCAACCCAAGGGATTTTAAAGTTAGCGGCATGTATTGGCAATCAATTTAATTTGATGACCTTAGCAGCTGTTTCTCAACAGTCAGAAAATGAAACTGCTGCCGCACTTTGGAAAGCTTTGCAGGAAGCTTTGGTTTTACCGGAAAGTGAAATTTATAAGTTTTATATTGCCGATAAAGAAGCAATTTATCAACAAGAAATGTCCCATGTTGTTAATTACAAATTCTCCCATGACCGTATTCAGCAAGCTGCTTATTCATTGATTATTGATGAAGATAAACAAGCAACTCATTTACAGATTGGACGTTTATTATTATCCAATACTTCAGATGGCGAACAAACAGATAAATTATTTGATATCGCCAATCAATTGAATATGGGAATTTCCCTGATCGCCGATGATGTTGAGAAAATTAAAGTTGCCCAAATTAATCTCAGTGCTGCTGAGAAAGCGAGAAGAGCAACGGCATATTCTGCGGCTTTTAGTTATGCAGAAAAAGGGATGAGTTTGTTAGATGATAATAGTTGGCAACGGCAATATAATATTACTCTTGGTTTGCATAATATTGCCGCAGATACAGCATTTCTGATGGGTAGGTTTGCAGAAGTTACTCAATTGATGCAGGTAGTAAAACTTAATTCCCAAACAGTAGTAGATAACCTTGCTGTTTATGAGGCTCAAATTCAAGCTTATAGTGCCCAGAAGAATTATCAAAAGTCGATTGATACGGGTTTAGAATTTCTCCAATTGTTAGGGATTAAATTACCATCGCAGCCAAGTAAATTACAAGTGTTGGCAGAATTAATCAAAACTAAGGTTTTATTGCGTGGTAATTCCTTAGAAAAACTGTTGCAATTACCTGTGATGACAAATCCAGAAACTATTGTCGTACTGCGAATGAGCAATTTAATTTCCTATCCAGCATATTTCTGTTCGCAGCCATTAATGGCACTATTGGCATTTCTGGGTGTCCAAAAATCCCTTCAACAGGGTAATTCTATCTGGTCATCTAGTTTTTATACAATCTATAGCATTATTTTATCAAATTTGCAGGAATTAGAAGCAAGTTATCAAATGGGGCAATTTTCCCTCAAGTTACTAAATAAATTACCAAACCTCTACATTGAAGGAAAAATAAAAGTAAGCATAGCAATCTTCAGCCAAATGTGGCAACAACCACTCAGCAACAGCTTACACTTGATTCAAGAAGGCAAACAGGCAGCCTTGAATTGTGGAGATTTTGCTTTCGGAGGTCTGGGATACTTCAGTGAAATTAATGTAGGCTTCTTCTTAGGAAAGCCACTCACTGAGTTGTTACCAATTTCTGAACTCTACCATCAAGCATTGACAACGGAAATACCAGATGAAGTGAGTCTACAACAAATTAGTATACTGCGGCAGGTAATGCTAAATCTGACGGAGGCATCCCCCCAACCCCATATATTAGTTGGCACAGAGTGCGATGAAACACAGCTAATTCCCCACTTTCAAGCCAGTAATGATGCTGTCTTTCTTTCTATTATTTATTGCTTCAAAGTACTTGTTGCATACTTGTTTAGTAATATCTCAGTAGCACTTGATGCAGCAGATGCTTCCCTTCCCTACGAACAAGAATTAATTGCCGTCTGTGGTATTATATCTGCTTGGTTTTATGATGCCTTAACGCGATTGGCTGCTTATCCTAACTCCTCACCTCAACGAAAAAAGCAGCTACTCAAACGAGTTACCAAAATTCAGCACAACCTAGAACGACGGGCAAAATTAGTTCCTACCGACATTAAACACAAATGCGATTTAATTAGAGCAGAACGCGATCGCATTCTCGGCAATAAACTTCAAGCACAAGAATATTACGACTTGGCAATATCAGGGGCAAAACAAAACGGCTATATTCAAGAAGAAGCTTTAGCAAACGAACTCGCGGCTAAATTTTACCTCGAATGCGGTAAAGAAAAAATCGCTCAAGTCTATATGCAAGAAGCATACTACTGTTATGCCCGTTGGGGAGCAAAAGCCAAAGTTACCGACTTAGAAAAACGCTATCCCCAACTACTCCAATTTCTCCTGAAACAACAAAAACTTAATCTCAATCTCAATCCCCTAGAAACTATTGGCTTTGGTGGGACTTTCTCATCTACTTACACGAATACTACTGTCGGCACCAATATTTCCGACGTTTTAGATTTTACCTCTGCCCTGAAAGCAGCTATTGCTATTTCCAGTTCTCTGGAATTAGATACACTCATCGCCAGTCTCACCCGGATTATCTTAGAAAACTCTGGCGCGAGAAAAGCTGTACTGCTGCTTCCCCAAGAAAATATTTGGCAAGTACGAGCAATTACTTTTATTGATCATGAGAAAATACAAACGAGCCTCAGCCCAGAATCACTAGACAATTGTCAAGATATTCCTGTAAATATTATCCATTACGTCAAAAATACCCAACAAACAGTGGTTATAGACAATTGCAAAACAGATATTCCTGGTTTAATTGGGGAATATATGTTGTCACATCAACCCCAAAGTGTATTTTGTACTCCGATTATTAATCAAGGGCATTTGGTGGGGATTCTCTATTTAGAAAATCAAAGGATTCAAGGGGTATTTAACAGCGATGGCTCCGCCAACGCCAAGGGCGAACGCCTCAGTATAATTAACTTACTTTCTTCCCAAGCAGCAGTATCCCTAGAAAATGCTCGACTGTATCAACAAGCAGGAATTGCATTACAAGATTTACAACAAGCCCAATTACAAATTGTCCAAAGTGAGAAAATGTCTGCATTGGGTAACTTAGTTGCTGGGGTAGCCCATGAAATGAATAATCCTTTGGGCTTTATTTCTGCCAGCCTTCAACAAGTTAAACCCAGCCTTGCGGATATTGTTAAACACTTCAAACTCTATGAAGAAAGTTTCCCCAATCCAGGTGATGAAATTATCGCTCATGCCGAAGAAATTGACTTGGATTATACCTTAGAAGACTTGCCCAAGATAATTGATTCAATGGTGATGGCGTGCGATCGCCTGGAAAATATCAGCACTAGTTTAAGAACTTTTTCCCGCGCTGATAAAGATTATAAAGTGCCGTTTAATATCCACGAAGGTCTTGACAGCACAATTCTCATCCTCAAACATCGCCTCAAGGCAAATAAACAACATCCTGTTATTGAAGTTGTCACTAACTATGGTGATTTACCTCAAATTCAATGCTTCCCTGGTCAATTAAATCAGGTCTTTATGAATCTTCTAGCGAATGCCATTGATGCGTTAGAAGAATCTAATCATGGACGCAGATTTGAGGAGATTAAAGCCAATCCTAACTGCATTACAATTACAACCTCAGTCGAAAATGAAAGCGTTAAAATCGCCATTGCTGATAATGGTAATGGGATGAATGAAGAAGTAAAATCAAAAATATTTGACCATTTATTTACTACTAAAGCTGTTGGTAAAGGTACAGGCTTGGGGTTGGCGATCGCTTGTCAAATAGTTGAAGAAACCCACGGCGGCAAATTGAGTTTTAACTCAGTTCTGGGTCAGGGTACAGAATTTATTATAGAAATTCCGGTATGATTTTTGGCTCGGAAACTATAGAAGTGATGCCTACTCTACGTTCGCGCAGCGTGTCGTAGACAGAAGCTACGCATAGCAAAATCCCCGTAGCCCCTACGGTAATCCTGCGGAACACTGCGCGATCGCTCAAGTAAATATCTAGCTTCTTGTGGTGCTTGTTCTTCTTCCACAGTAGTTAACACCATTAGCGCTACCCATAAAGGTAATTGGCGAATATCCCCTAATATACTCAATGTACTTGTTCACTGTTCAGTAATGAACGATGGGGATAAATATCCCTTTGTTCAAGACTACGAGATGGGTAAATTATCACTGCTTGCCAGTCGCTAAATCTAATCCGGTTGCGGTAGAAATATAGTGAAGATTCTGCAAATACTCTTTCGTAGAAGCATTATGCTTAATTTATTCAACCTGCGATATATTTAATCACATATCTCCATACATATAGCAATCCTAAATTATTCGTGAAAAGTCAGGGCAGCTGATAGATAATTACTTTTCCTTTCCAATTTTCTTCGACAAATACCAGATACTCACCATTTGAACGACGAAAAGCACGGATACCATAAGGTATATCAATCCAGCCACTTTCGCTGCCAACTTCTGGGCCTGGTTTTAACTGTTGTACTTGCGCTCCCGTTTTGGCATTATAGACATATACCTCTGCGGTTTTAACTGTCACTGCAAATACATTGTCTCCCGCAACACTGATTGCAGCTGTAGACACTTCGCGCTTGCCAGTGGTGTCGTAGGGAATCACAGTTCGCCAACTGGGAGTACGATTTCCTTTACTCCAGTTGTCAAAACGGGCAATCTCAGATCCAGCAACTCCGGTATCGTCACCGAATGCAGGGTGATCTCCTGTAAACCCTGACAAATACATAGTATCTGTTTGGGGGAAATATTCGATTCGCCGCAAGTCGTTAAATATTTTGGGAGTAGTTTGCTTTTCCATCGAACTATAGCTGTAGATGGGGTTGCCTTTAGCATCTATTCCCTGTAAAGGATAGTGGCGGATGCCATCTTGTGTTCGCAAAGTTTTCCAAACATCTCCTTTGCTGTCTACCCACCAGCCGCCGATATAGGGATAATCTTTGCTGGTATCATATTCGTTCTTTTCAAATTTGCCATTACTGTTGCGATCGCGCCAGATCCATTCCCCTTGTTTTGGTTGATGCGGTGGCCAATTTCCCTTAAGAAATGGTTTATCTGCGCCATTGCTACCGACAAACATTCCGGCTGGAATAGCTATTTTACCATCTGTGTCTGGATTAAAACGATATATTTGCAGAAAGCTGCTATACATATCTGTGAGGAACAAAAACGGCTTCCCTTGGATGCGGCGAACAAAGGTTCCATCTGGTGATGTATGCAGTCGGGGATCTTGAGGATATTTGAAAGGATTTAAAGTGTAGGCTTTGTAAGTCCATTGCTTACCAGCAGGCTTACTGTAGTCCATCAGATAGTGTTCTTGTTTGGTGAATAAATCTACACCATCAGTTTTCGGATCTGCATCTGCATTATCGACGAATATCAATCCCAGCGATCGCCATATTAGTTTTGCCGATGGCGAAAATTTCCGCAAATCTGTGCCTGATTTGTTGAAACCATTACTATTGATATAGATATTGCCTGAAGCATCTGCACCAACTCCGGTAAGTCCATAAAGTTTCAAATCTCGAACTTCACCAGCAACTCCTGCATAGATACCACCTTTAGAACCAAAACTACCCACCTGCGTCGGCTTATCTTTGATGTCATAAATCAACATTTGCTGACGTGGGCCATTTTCTGCCACCAACAGCTTACCTTGATGATCGATTGCGATCGCAGTTGGTTCAACAATATCTGCAATCTGTTGGGGTAATTGCTTTCCACTCTGCGAATAATGTAAAATCTTGGCAGGTTTACTACCATTTTTGCTTTGAATAATCCAGAGATTTTTTTGTGGATCAATAGTTATTGCTCCCGGATTAGCAACGGTAAAGCTGCGGAGTTCCTTCATCGTATCAGTATCATAGACACGAATCTTGTTAGCAGCAAAATCACTCACATACAACTCACTTCCCACAGTTGCTAATCCAGTGACTTCACTTTTAGTACTAGTAATCATCATACTTTTATCCCAGCCACGCCCATTAGGAAAAGGCGCAGGTTTTCCCGACAAATCATAGCGTCTAACGCAATGCCAAGTTGTTCCTTCCGGTGGGTAATCTTCATTTGTTTTGCCCCTGGAACCTTGAGTCATGGCAATGTAAATATATTTACTATTTGCTGTTACAGCTATGCCACCGCCACGACTCCAGCCGTGAGTATCCCCAATCGCGCCAATAACCTTACCATCCTTATATATGGCTGCCTCCATTCCCGCCTCATCCCAATGGCTGTTAGTATAAACTGTGCCATCAGAGGCAACATACATTGCCTCAATATTGTTTTGTACCCGCAGATTTCCACTGCCAATCGTGTTACCTATCCACGATGTTTTATAGGTAGGTGTGGATGTTCTTGTATTGTTTTGTACTAGCAGATTCTCACTGGCAATAGTATTACTTATCGATAATTTTTTTTGTGTAAGCGTGGGTGTTTCAGTATTATTTTGTATCGGCATTTCACTGCCAATAGTATTACTTATCGACGATGTTTTGTAGATAAGCGTGCGTGTTCCATTTGTTGCCCAGTCTGTTGTAATTCCAAGAGTAGTAACAATTACTCCAACAGTCAGACTGAGTAAAAATTTCAAAGGTTTACTTTTTTGTATATATCTAATTTTAAATATTTTTTTGAGGTGCTGGTTGAATTGGTGATGGAGTTTTACTAACTGCGCCAGTAATTTATTTTTCATATATGTTTTAAGCTTTTAATTATTTATATACAATCATTTTTTCGGTAATCCGCAAAAAATATAATTATTATAAACAACCAACTACTTTACATACTCTTTACAATATTTACCTTATGATTGTGATTATTCAGCTAATATATTGACATCCTTCTTCAAGGTATTAATTTTTACTGAAAAGCAAGTTTGTCTGGTAAATATTAATACAGAATAATTCCATAATGATGAATTTATAGTGGTTTTATCTAGGATTCACCTTCGTTAATTGGCAGGTATCAGATGTCTCAAATTCAATGTTATGTAGTTAATAAAAACACAAGTTTTTATTCGTTGTTGACGTTGACATATAAATAGTTTATAAATTGGTGTTCTATATATAAGTCTTGTTGGTAATGTGTATTTATTCTAGTGATTTAGCTTAAAAACATGCTGTAGGGGCGTACAGATGTACAACTTAACGTAAAAGCGATGTCCCGCAAGGAACTGAAGTTCCAAGAATAATAGCGAAAGTCATCTGAAGATGACTAAATATATATCCAAAAATCTTTAGTCTACTTCAGTAGACTTTAGCTATTAGCCTTGAACTTTAGTTCCAGGCGGGTGAGTCAGCCAACAGTCAAGCTATTTATAACTTAAATTGACACAAATGATAGATGTGCCCCTGTTTTAATACATTTATAGGAGATATATCGGTGAAAAATAAACCAGAAAATTTTGCATCATCTGCATCTATTCTCACCCTTGGATTAGGCTGGTTTCCCAAAAATCCTGGAGGATTAGAAAGGTATATTTATGAACTAACTCATAAATTAGCTGCAAATAAAGACCAGGTTGAATTATGCGGAGTCGGTTTACCAGAAGCTGAAATAAATTCGCCGATTAAGTTGACTAACTTAGCGAGTCCCGACAGTGCTATTTGGCAAAGATTATGGTCGATTCGCAGTAATTTTCAGAAAACAAGAACAAGCAAACCAGATGCTATTAATTTGCACTTTGCATTATATAGCTTTCCTCTTTTAGATATTTTACCAAAGGGAGTACCAGTTACTTTTAACTTTCATGGCCCTTGGGCTTCTGAGAGTCAGCAAGAAGTGGTTAATAAAAACCTTAGCCTTTTAATCAAGCACTGGCTAATAGAACAAAACACTTATAATCGCTGCGATCGCTTCATTGTTTTGAGCAAAGCATTTGGTAAAATTCTACATGATAAATATCAAGTACCGTGGAGCAAAATTAATATTATTCCTGGTGGAGTTGATATTAACTGGTTTGGGCCAAATTTATCACCCCAAGAGGCTTGTACAAAGCTAGGCTGGCCAACTAATCGCCGGATCATATTTACATCACGCCGCTTAGTGCATCGAACCGGAGTTGACAAATTATTACAAGCACTGGCTATAATTAAGCCCAGAATACCAGATGTTTGGCTAGCGATCGCAGGTCGTGGTCACATCCAAGCTGCACTACAAAAACAGGCTACAGAATTAGGACTAGACGACAACGTTAAATTTTTAGGTTTTCTACCTGATGAGCAATTACCTATAGCTTATCAAGCTGCTGAATTAACTGTTATGCCTAGTCAATCTTTTGAAGGATTCGGATTAGTAATAATCGAGTCTCTAGCCTGTGGTACTCCTGTTTTATGTACCCCAGTTGGAGGAATGCCAGAAATTTTATCAGGATTTTCACCCGATTTAATTACTACTTCAACAGAAGCCTCAGCCATTGCTGAAAAATTAGAGCAAGTGCTTTTAAAAAATATCCCCATACCTTCACGAGAAGCCTGTCGCCAGTACGCTACCACAAACTACGACTGGAATCAAATCGCCCAACAAGTACGGAATGTTCTATTAAATTAAACTAGAGACGCAAAAATTGCTTTGTAGAGACGCGATTTATCGCGTCTGAATCTTATTGTATTATAAGGAAGTTTTATGAGAATTTTTTTCCTAGACCAAAGTGGTAAACCAGGCGGCGCAGAATTGTGTTTAATAGATATTGCTAAACCTTATGGCCTTGGCAATGCCAGCCGTAGGCATCGCGCTTTGGTAGGTTTATTTGCAGATGGGTCATTTAAAGATATACTACAGCAAAATAATATCCCAGTAGAAGTTCTTGCAACTCAAGCAATCGAAGTTCGCAAAGAAAGCAGTTTAGTGCAAGGATTAAAAAGTTTGGCACAACTTGCGCCTTTGATTACTAAGGTAGTTAAAATAGCGCGTGAATACGATTTAATTTATGCCAACACTCAAAAAGCATTAGTTGTCGGAGCATTGGCAAGTTTTTTCAGTCGTCGCCCTCTAGTTTATCATTTACATGATATCCTTTCCACAGAACATTTTAGCCAAACTAATCTTCGTATTGCTATTAACTTAGCTAATCGTTTTGCATCATTAGTAATTGCTAATTCTCAAGCTAGTCAAACAGCCTTTATACAAGCGGGAGGACGCACAGACATCATCGAAGTTGTTTATAACGGCTTTGAACCAAAAAAATATCAAACTGATCAGTCTGACATTAATCAATTACAGCAACAATTAGGATTGCAAGGAAAATTTGTAGTCGGACACTTTAGCCGTCTTGCACCTTGGAAAGGGCAGCATATTTTAATTGATGCCCTTGCCAAATGTCCGCCAGAAGTGACAGCGATTTTAGTGGGTGATGCACTATTTGGCGAACAAGATTACGTCCAACAGTTACACCAACAAGTTGCTGAACTGGGATTAGAAAACCGCGTCAATTTTTTAGGATTTCGTTCTGATATTCCTCAGTTAATGGCAGCTTGTGACTTGGTAGCACATACCTCTACTTCCCCAGAACCTTTTGGCAGAGTTATTGTTGAGGCGATGCTGTGTGGAAAACCTGTAGTTGCAGCAAAAGCCGGAGGTGTAATGGAATTAGTAGAACATGGACTTAATGGTTTTCTAGTGACACCAGGAGAACCCCAAGAACTTGCACAAGTAATTATCACCTGTCTTCAAGAGACGGAAATAACTGCAACTATAGCTAATAATGCCCGGACTACTGCTAGTGGGCGTTTTGATGTTGCAATTATTAATCAGCAAATTGCCCAACTGCTGTCCCAAAGATTCTAGTAGTCTCATTAATTTTGATGAGTTCGTAGTAAGCACTTAAGTGCTTAAAAATCCCGGACTAAAGTCCTTACTACAAACCCTTCTTAGCTCATCAAGCCGCTTCCCGCAGTTGTGGTTGTGACGGCACACTCACCTCTGGAAATGAAAGCGAGAGTTGTTCGGCTTGAGGGACTGCGGCTTGCTGCAAAACTTGAACTTCGATATTCACGCTCACTAAATAACTGCCTGTATCAGCACCAACCGCTTCAGCAATTAATTTGGCAATGTCTGGGCGTTTGGCAGTCAACGGATCACGTAAAATACACCGATCCCATTCATGCTTGGCAGTCGGATTGAGGTTGAGAATGTAATGCTTCATCATCGAACTAACCCTTGAATCCATCTTCCAGAAGGTTTTCACACAGCCGTTATATATTTGGCTAGGCTTTGTGAACGCTATCTATATTATAGTATATTTGTACTAAAATTGGCGATATCTGAGTGAGAAAGTAGGGAATATAGACCATTGGTAGGAGCATACAGGTGTGTATTCTGACAATTCATGTCTGTAGAGAAGCTAACGATTAACCTAACCCCCTAGCCTCCTTTCCGACGCTCTAAGGGGGTAGGCTCCAGTGTACACACAAGCCTTGCCCCGGCTGGCCATATCTTTATTAATAAATCTCGTACTGCGTTTCTATCCTGCCTCGGAATGAATTCCGAGTCTCATAGCCCAAGTCCACAAAGCGTGGACTGAATTGATTATTTAGTCCACGCTTTGTGGACTTTAGCTATCAGCCCTGAACTTTAGTTCTGGGCGGGATGTGGGTGAATATGACAGTTTCACTCTGACAAAAATGTGGGTAGAGGATTAATCTCCAATTCCAGAAAATCTGCCCATAGGTAATTTCTAATACCAAGCTATTACAACTATCCTTACAAAGGAACCCGTAATTTCTATATAAATAGCTATATGGTAGATATCTATATTATTGACCTATTTGTGATTGGTATACTTCTGTTGGTGGTCACATTAGGGTCAGGTTGGATTGCTCGTTTACCTCTTTCTTTTGCCCTTATCTATCTCCTAGTTGGTATTTTGCTAGGCCCTTATGCCTTTGGGCTGATTCAATTACGTCGAGATGAAGTTTTTAACGCCGAACTGCTAGAAAAAATAACAGAACTTGTAGTAATTATTTCTGTGTTTAGTTGCGGCTTAAAAATTGTTCGCCCTATAAGATTGGGGACTTGGGATATTACGGCGCGATTGATTGGATTTCTAATGCCAATTTCAATTTTTGCTCTGGCTGTTGTGGGTAAATTGTTTTTAGGGATGAATTGGGGAGAAGCGATTTTATTAGGAGCAATTCTTGCACCTACCGATCCAGTATTAGCATCAGAAGTACAACTGACCGATATAAACGACCAAGATGAGTTGAGATTTGGTTTAACTTCTGAAGGTGGGCTAAATGATGCTTTAGCTTTTCCCTTCGTTTATTTTGCCCTTCATGCATTAAAAGATGATAACTGGGATAACTGGTTTAAACAGTGGATTGCGGTTGATTTAATTTGGGCGATCGCAGCTGGTATTGTTATGGGAATTGTTGTTGCAAAATCTATAGTTTGGATTGAAGAAAGAATTCAAAAACGCCGTCGTGCCGATGAGTTAATGGAAGATTTTATTGCTATCAGCACAATTCTAATAACTTATTCTTTAACAGAAATGGTTAATGGCTATGGATTTTTGGCAGTATTTGTTGCTGGTTTAGTTGTCCAACGCAGTTACAGAAACCATGAAAAAGCGCTAGCACAGTTGGAATTTGTTGAGCAAGTTGAAAAACTGCTGGAAGTTGGAACAATTTTACTATTGGGATCAATATTATTATTCAAGCCAATGCTCAACTATGCTATGCAATCTTTATTAGTGATAGTTTTATTATTTTTCATAATCCGACCTGTAGGAGTTTGGATTAGCACAATAGGCAAACGTCCTGTAGAATCGCACCGCCGAACCTTTCATCCAGGAACTAGATGGTTGATGGGATGGTTTGGTATTCGTGGTGTCGGCTCTTTATATTATCTCGCCTATGCCTTTGGTAATGGCTTAAAAGGTGAAGCTGCCGAACAAATTGCTTGGATAACTTACACTACTATTGTCGCTTCTGTAATTATACATGGCATCAGTTCAACTCCATTAATGAAATGGTATGAGCGCAATATTGCTAATAAGATAAAGGCTAATACTCCTACCACAATAGATGAATTTGAGTAAAAGCAATTTTTGTTTTTGTAGGGTGTATACCAAAGGCTAACGCACGAATAGCACTAAGATAAGCCCAAAGTCTTCGTTCCCTTGTTCCCAGCCTCCAGGCTGGGAACAAATTCTAAGAGGCTCTGCCTCTCATCAAGTCACTGGAGGCGGAGCCTCCCAGAAGCGGTTCCAAGCCTGGAGGCTTGGAACCAGTCAGGGCAAACCAGTCAGGGCAAACCAGTCAGGGCAAGGACTGTGTTTTTAGGTCTATATTTACTCTATTTCCCTGTCACCTTTTCAATAACTTCTTTCGCTTTTTCACCAAACGTTTCTGGGGGATTTTGTTCTTGTTCAGCCTTCAAATTCCTTTCGTAAGTTTTCTCTATAGTAGTAAGGTTTTTTGAATCTTTTATTGCTTGCTCATAAGCTTCTTGTCGTTCTTCTTCTTGAACGCCAACACCAGGGTCAAATTCGTTAGCACGATTAATTTTTTCTTCAGAATTTGGTTTAGACTCTGGCGGTATTAGCTTTAATTCTTCAAGAGTAGTTGCATAACTAGCTTGCTGAACGAAAATGAAAGAACCTGACAAGCTAATGAAAATAATTAAACCAACGACCAAAAAGCTTGAACGTAATGCTTGTTTTAAAGTTAATAGAATTTTTTGCACAAAAAAATGCTCCTCTTTTTATTTTATGAGCCGTGGTGATGTATAAATATATTCAAGATTTCAGGCTCACAGGCATCCTAAATGTTTAGGTACAGTTTTTCCTTCTATCGCAAGGTATATTAATTTTCACCTATAGTAAGGGCGTACAGATGTCATACGTGTCAACTTAAGCTAAAAGTAGCAAAACTTTCAGCTTCCTCACCCGCCTCGAACTAAAGTTCAAGGCTCATAGCTAAAGTCTACTAAAGTAGACTAAAGATTTTTAGGAATATTTAGTCTACTTCAGTAGACTTTAGCTAAAAGCCAAGGAACTGAAGTTCCTTGCGGGACATGACTTTTACGTTAAGTTGACACCTAGTGTATTTAACCCAAGCCTATTAACCTATAACCAACTGTGATTAATTTTAATTCCTCGGCTTTGCATTACTTCTTCAAATAAATCTGTTGGTAGCGCTTCTTCTACAGCAAAAACACCTGGTTTCTTCAGTTTACCTTCTAGCAATAACTGAGCAATACTACCTGTACCGCAACCAGAAGCCACGGCTGTATTTTCATGCACAACAGTTGAACAATAAACGGCGGTTTCACCATCTTTTTGCCCTGTAACTTCTGAACGAACTGCTACACCAATCCCACTAAAATTATTAGTGACATCTGTCATTGAATGGCTGACATGAGACAGAAATTCAATCATGTAACGACGCTGCATTAACCACTTGGGAAAAATATGTGCCGCAATCCAAGTTAGATGATTGTAAAAATCGGGAACAGAGCCAAACTTTGTAATTACAGTTTTTACTGATGGGAAAGCTTTGGGCAGTGTAAAGGTTTCTGGCATATCAAACCAGTAAACTCCGGTGCGTCTATAAGGCGGTGGAAAATCAACTAATTCTCTTTCACTATAAGGCTTAATTATCTCCCATTTTCCATCTATCCAAGTCTCAAAGGGATACTGCAACCCCAGAAAAGTTGTCCGCATCACTGTAATGCCAGCACCGCCAGAACCGGAAACTAAATAACTTAAATGGATCTTTTCTGGTTTATCAAATTGTTCAACACCTTGACGCACCATGCTGTTAGAAATACCAGGAAAAATACCAGTATTAATAATTGCCGTTACACCAGCAGCAGCAGCTTGTTCACTAAAATTGAGGGCTTTGCTGGTATAAGAACGATGGTCACTGACATCTACATAATTAACGCCTTGAGCAATACAGGTTTCAAGAACATTAGTATCTCGATAGTGAAATGGGCCAGCACAGTGGATGACTAAGTTAGAGTTTGCGATCGCATCTTGCAATTTGTCAACTTCTGCCAAGTCCAATACCAAAAACTGTACTTGTCCTCCTGAAGACAAGCTAACAGCCTTGCCAAACTCCGCAGAACGTCCAGTAATCGTAATTTGAGCCTGCGTATGAGTAGCGAGATCCTGAGCAACACTGCTACCAATCCGCCCCCGTCCACCAAGAATTAAAACTCTGTCTGTCATTACTCCAGATTCGCAATACTAACCTTATTTCATCAGTTTTGCGTCCTGTTTGCCATCGGTTATAAGTATGATTTATAGCATTTAATAAAATTTCTGCTCTATCTAACGGTACTTAAAATAATTCGTAATTCGTAATTCGTAATACCTCGACTTCGCTCGGCACAAGTTCGTAATTAAGTTTTGTGATAGCGAGTCTTCGAGCGTCCGAGGATTTAGACCCCGACCCAAAACTTGCGCGATTTTGAACCGGGGGATTTAAACCCACGATACTCGGTTAAATAAGTTCGTAGTCAGGACTTTAGTCCTTATTTTCTAAGCACTAAAGTGCTTACTACAAACCTTCAAAAATAACTTGACTTTGTACTACATTTGCGCTTCAATTTGTCTGACTACCGTCAGCGCCGAATAACTCACCCCAGCAGTACCTTCACCGGGATGGGTGGAATCACCAACTAACCACAAATTCTGGATGGGTGTACGATTGGCGAACCCAAAGGGGCCAAAGGTAGGAATTCTTTGACCAATACCGCCAACTATACCGCGATCGCGTCTAGTAAAATGAGCAAAGGTGCGCGGTGTTGCGGCTTCTTGATGAATAATCGTTTCTGGTTTGAGATAAAAGTATTGGGCAAGACGTGCGATCGCTTCTTGGGTAAACTTTTCTTTTAGTCCTTCATAATCTTCAGTCTGCCACCACTGTGCAGGATCGACAAATGAGGAAGCAATAATTGTCGCTTTCCCTTCCGGTGCGCGACCATCTCCAGGATGACTGACGGAAACAAATAGGGAATTATTCTCACCAATGGGGCCATTGACATCGTACAAAAATTGTAGATGGGGAGGACATTCAGGCGGAATCGCGCTAGCATCTACACCTAAATACACCACAAACGCGCCCGATGCTTGGGGCAGTTTTTCCACCCGGTTTTTATATCCAGATGGCGCTTGTTCTCCCAATAACTGCACCAAGTTTTGCACGGTGACATTGCTAACTATGTGGTCGGTGGCTTCTGTCCAGACTTCGCCAGTTTTCTGATTTCTAATTACAACAGCAGTAGCTTTGCCGTTTTCTACTTTGATTTCTTCTACAGTGTGGCGCATCAACAATTTGCCGCCATCTCTTTCTAAGGATTGTACCAGGCGATCGCTTAATACTTGCATACTTCCCTGGAGGTGAAACAATCCTTGGGGCAGTTGGGATACACTCAACGCTGTTGCAGCATAAAGTAATGCTGTCTCATCTGCATTAACTTGGGAATACAACTTCAGTTGCAAATCCAAAAAAGTTCTCAGTCGTTGGTCATTTCCCAACCCACATAATCGTAATGCATCTCCTACCGTAAACAAAGTGAAGGGGACGGTAATTAATGTACTGGGACGCACCGCTTGCGCTAGTTGCCACAAATCCCATAAATTACGTGGTGGTAGCACCGGGTCGCGTCCTTGAAATTCCCAACTGGCATTAAATAAAGTTGCCATCAATTGCCAAAACGGTTCGCTACCGGGGAACTGTTTTTGTCGTTCCTCTTGCCATTTCTCTTGGTCGCGCCAGACATTAATCGGTGTGCTTTCCCCAGGTAAATATACCGCACAAGCAGGGTCACAAGGCGTTGCTTGCGGTAAATCTATTTCTAATTCTGAGAAAATGCGGTGGTGAATTCCCCCTGGTTCCAACCCCGCCACCTGAGTTGCGCCTACATCAAAGGTAAATCCCTGGCGTTTAAACGTCGAAGCACAGCCTCCTGGTACAAGGGCTTGATCCAAAATTAAGACGCTGTAACCTCTATGAGCTAATAATGCTCCAGCAGTCAGTCCACCTATTCCTGCACCAATAACGACGACATGAGAGTTACTTTTGTCAAGAGAAATGCTGGACATTGATTAGTTTCTTTAAAATTCTTAATACTTTTACTTATAATTTTACCTTAATCACTAAGTTGAATGGGGTGTGATTTCTGAGTTGATACAATACAGACCTAACCCCCAACCCCTTCCCTACGTTCGCGCAGCGTCTCGAAGAGAGGGAAGGGGAGCAAGATTCAAAGCCGAATGGCACTAAGAAAAGATACAGCCCTTGCTCTGACTGGTTCCCAGCCTCTAGGCTGGGAACCTATTCTGGGAGGCTCCGCCTCCAGTAGCTTGACAAGAGGCAGAGCCTCTTTAAATACATTCCCAGCCTCCAGGCTGGGAACGAGACGACACAAGCTTTTGGGCTTTTCTTAGTGCCATTCGATTCAAAGCCTCTCTCCTCTTAGGAGAGAGGTTTGGAGAGAGGTCAAAGAAGCGCTATATTATCCCGCGATTTGAACCACGGGCAGATCATCCTAAACCCAAAAAAGTTGAAATCAACGGCAATAGATTGCTGCAATCTTCAACCAACTTTGTAGCACTGGGTAAACTAGCGATCGTCCCTTTTAAAATCTTTATAGCCGTTTTCGCCGCCTTTTGCATTGCCCCTTCTTGAGGATTTTTCCCGGCTTCTGCTAAGGCTTTTACCTGTTCTAACGCCTCAGCTTTATCTTCTGGCGCTAAATTTGTATCAGCCTCGATCGCTGCTTGCAATTGCGTCAATAATTCCTTAATTCCCAGTTTATCAGGTTCGGGAGATGCCGCTAACTCGTTGATAGTATTTGTTACCGTACCACTAATATCACCCAAATTCAAAGCTTGTCCACTTGCATTAAAATCTCTGCCAACACTGCCAATTTCAATTTTGCGGCTGGCATCATTGCTGTTAGTCATATTTTTATTCTCTACTTTGTTGTCAACTTGAACATTAATCGACTTATTCGCTAATAATTTGACAATCTCTGCCATCTCTCCACTTGTTTGGCGATAAATGACTATCTGCTCATCTTTAGCTTGTAATTGTGCTTTATATTTTTCTTCTACAGCTTGCAGTGCCAGTTGATAATTTTGCGTAAAATCGCTATGAATCTTTTCTTTATCAGCACCATCAGGTACACCGACTTTAACGACAACAACCCCGTCACCTTTATTTTCAATACTCTGTAGAGCTAATTCTGTCCCTTCATTTTGGTTTTGTACTGTTTGGAAAGCATTAACAAAAGCTCTCCAGTCTATGCCATCGCGGAAAATTAAATCGACAGTATTTAAGACTTCTTCAAACAGCTTGCTAAATTCTCCTGGTTGAAATTCGCCACTACTGGGACGGCGTTCGCGGTCATCTGTTTCAGACTTGGGGTTTTCGAGAAGATAGATAAAGCGACAATCTACATTATCTAATTTGGTTGTACTTTCAATATTCCACGCTTCCACACAAGCACCTGTCATTTGAGCGCTAGTGAAGTTAGTACCTACAGCTTGAGCTAGAGTAAGATTTGCCCGTTCTAAACAAGCGCCTTGGAAGGTGGCTTCTGTAATATCAGCATCTTTTAGATTCGCTTCTTTTAAATCTGCACCGATCAGATTTGCACCTTTTAATTTAGCATCAGCATAAGATTTTCCTCTACCATTGCCAGTTACTAGCAAATTGAGAACACCTCGGTTAGCTAATATTGAGTTGTCTACTCTAGCAAAGTCTAATTTTTTAGCTTCATAAAAACGAGTGCGTGTGAGGTTGGACTTTCTCAAATCTGTATTTTTAAGAGTTGCACCAGTAAAATCAGCATCAGTTAAATCAGCATTACAAAAACTTGTACCACCTGTGGCTGCAAAAGCGATCGCAATACTGAAAATGAAAGCTTGATTTTCATCTCCACGTACTGCTTCCCAAGAAATCCAAGCAGACACTACTGCCACTAGCACTGCCACTAGCACTGCCAGTAACCCTCCCATTCTCTCCGCTAATAGCACCGCCACTGTTCCCGCTAATACCACTACTACTGTTCCTGCCATTACCACTGCGGTTATTGCTGCCACTTTCCCTGCAACTGCGTCCACAATTACCCCTGCTACCGCTCCAAACACTACTGCTGTTGCTACCGCTGTCACAATTCCAGCTATAATTGCAAAGACTGAGCCATCTGCAGAGACTTTGCCATCTGAGTTATTAATTCCTGCTATTACTACTACAGCTGCTAACAATAGTGGTGTTACTCCAGCAGCCACTACCAAAACCTTAGAAGCTGCTACTAAACCCTGGCGGATGCTAAAAATCAAAAAAATTGCCAACACTATTAAGCTGATCACAGCGGCAAAGTCAGCAAAATCATTGCCATCCCTGCTATTAGATAAAGTAACCCCTACCAAAGCACCACTCGCTGCTGAGATAAATCCTGATACTAGCAATAGCAATAATGAAACTATCACTAAAATAATTTTCCAACGCTTTTGTAGCCCAGCCATAACACCTGTGAAGTCAGCATCTTTAAGAATTGCGTTGGTGAAATTTGCTCCTCTAATATCCGCCTTGCTAAAGTTTGCCCCAGTCAGGTTTTGACCTTTAAAAGAGCGACCTTGGAGATTTTGACCTGAGTAGTTTGGCGGCATAGTTTGTAATTCGTAATTCGTAATTCGTAATTCAGAAAGTCAGAAAGTCAGATTAAATCTGGGTTTGGGGGTTTGAATCTGGTGACGGATTTTAGAGAATTGGTATTACTGAGATTTTATACAAGTTTGCTGTGCAATATTTCGGATTTTGGCAAAATAAGGAAAAATCTCTACCTCAGCCAATGCCTCATGGCTGAGGTAGAAGCTATTTTCAATTGCCGATTCAAGGTTTTAGCCTTAACGTGGAACTGCTAACTACTATATATATTGAGGAGCGATCATGGGGCAGACACAGGAGCTAGGACAGATTATCATCCTGAATGGTGCCCCGCGATCGGGAAAGTCGAGCATTGCCGCAGTTATCCAGGAGACATTTGATGGTCTGTGGATGAACTTGGGTGTCGATAGGTTTATGCAAATGACTCCTGCACGATACCTGCCTGGGATTGGTCTGCGACCAGGGGGAGAACGCCAGGACATCGAACCCCTTGTCCCCATTCTGTACAGCGCCATGTATGAGTCCATCGCCGCCCACAGCCGCTTGGGTCTGAATGTCGTGGTTGATGTTGGACACCATGACGCCTACGCAATCCCGCGAGGCATTCTGGCCGATAGTGCGCGGCGTTTGAACGGTTTGCCGGTCTTGTTCGTAGGCGTTCGTTGCCCGATTGAGATCATTATGGAACGGCGACAAAAGACGGGGGGAAAAGTGGGAAGTACAGCCTACTCGTTAATGCCACATCCGGTTGAGTTATGGCAACGTGAAGTCCACATCCCTGGTATCTATGATTTTGAAGTCGATACCTCGTTGTTAAGCCCAGGTGCGTGTGCCGAGATTATACGCCAGCACCTTGCAGATATTCCAGCGCCGTCGGCATTCCAACGACTTGCTGCACACCATACTTAAGCTGTAGTTATCAATATTGCAACTGTAGCGGTCTTCGGTTTCACGGGAGCGGTTCCCAAACTTATGGGAGCAGTTGCCGAACTTATAGGAGCGGTTCGTAAACTTACGGGAGTGGTTCCCGAACTTACGGGAGCGATTCCCGAACTTACGGGAGCGGTTCCCGAACTTACGGGAGCGGTTCCCAAACTTATGGGAGCGGTTCCCAAACTTACGGGAGCGGTTCCCAAACTTACGGGAGCGGTTCCCGAACTTATGGGAACGGTTCCACAAGTTACAGAAGAGTTAAATTAAAGATATGCTTTTCTAGGCGAAACAAAGTATGCGCTATAGCGGTTCCCATTCAGATGAGGTACAAAATTATATCGCAAGGTGTAGGGGCACGGCACATTGGTGTCAACTTAAGCTAAAACCCTTTTCAAATCTCGTTTCTTTCCAGTCTCCAACTGGAAATGCTATTCTATTGGGCTGCTGCCGCAAGTCTTGAGGCGGCAGCCCCAATGAGAGGCATTCCCAGTCGGAGACTGGGAACGAGATAATCTGTTAAGAGCTTTCTTGCTTACTGGTTTTTACGTTAAGTTGACACCTATGGGCATTGCGCCTTGCCCCTACGGGTGTACCTCACGTAAACAAGAACTACTATAGGACTAATATTTGATTTCTGAAAAAGCTCGGGTTCTACTCGAAAAGCCTAATTCCCTACTCCCCACTCCCCACTCCCCACTCCCCGCCTACGTAGATAATTTCAAAAATCAAATACGATTCCTATATATGAACAATCAACTGTACGAACGAGATTTTAATCTGTGGCGAGAAAGCCTTATTGAGCAGATTAAAGAACATCGTTTTAATGATATAGATTGGGAGCATTTGCTTATAGAATTAGAAGACATGGGAAAGTCAGAAAAACGGTCATTTATTAGTAATTTAACAATCTTGATTGCTCATTTACTCAAGTTAACCGTTCAATCTGATGCTCCTGAGATGATGAAAGGAAGCTGGTATAGTTCTGTTACAGAACATCGTTTTCGAGTAAAAAAGGATTTAGAAGAAAATCCTTCTTTTAAAAACTATATTACTGAAGTTATTTCTCAAGCCTATGCTGATGCTCGCAAACTGGCAATCAAAGAAAGTAAAAAAGCTAAATTAGGAGTGAGAATACCAACGGACGCAGAATATCCTCTCGATTGCCCTTTTCTGATAGAACAATTATTAGATGAAGATTTTTATGGAGACAGCGATTAACAGTTATTAGTTGTGTTCCATAGTTAATTTACACAAAAGACTATTGTAAAAACGGAAACATTATATTACGGAAAAATGTTGGTGCCAGGACAGATCGCGTCTTCTTTGAGCTTTTGCGTCTCACCCACTGCCCCAATCGACCTTTGCCAAATTGGCGTGAGATTATTGTATGTTTATTACTACAATTACTATTGATGCTAGATAATGGGAAAGCTTTGACATTTGCTTGCCAATCTAGCCCGGAAACAATAACTAAGACTTATGCGAACTCACTATTGCGGCGAACTCCGAAAAGAACATATTGGAGAAACTGTTACCTTTTACGGATGGATAGACCGTCGCCGCGATCACGGTGGTGTGATATTTTTAGATTTACGCGATCGCTCTGGAATAGTCCAAATCGTCAGCGATCCGCAACGCACCCCAGATTCTTACGAGCAGGCGAACGCCCTGCGAAATGAATATGTTGTCGAAATCACTGGTAGGGTAACACAGCGTCCCGAAGAATCGTTGAATACCCGCATCCCAACAGGCGAGGTGGAAATCTACGCCGATAAAATTGAACTCCTGAATGCTGTTCGCAAACAGTTACCTTTCCAAGTTTCTGTAGCTGACACCGAGACAGTGCGGGAAGACTTGCGGCTGAAATATCGCTATTTGGATTTGCGACGGGAACGCATGGCGCAAAATTTGCAACTGCGTCATCAAATTGTCAAAGCCATGCGTCGTTATCTCGAAGATTTGGAAGGTTTTATCGAAGTCGAAACCCCAATACTTACCCGTTCTACCCCAGAAGGGGCGCGGGATTATGTTCTACCCAGTCGCGTCAATCCTGGTGAGTGGTATGCTTTGCCGCAATCACCCCAGTTATTTAAACAATTGCTGATGGTATCCGGCTTAGATAGATATTATCAGATTGCGCGTTGCTTTCGTGACGAAGATTTACGCGCTGACAGACAACCGGAATTCACTCAGTTGGACATGGAAATGAGCTTCATGTCCCAAGAAGAAATTATTGAACTGAATGAAAACTTAGTTTGTCATATCTTCAAAACAGTTAAAGGCATTGAGTTACAGCGCCCTTTCCCCCGTCTGACTTACGCTGAGGGGATGGAACGCTACGGGAGTGATAAACCAGATACCCGCTATGGTTTGGAATTAGTTGATGTCTCAGATATTGTCAAAGACTCTGGTTTCAAAGTCTTTCGGGATACTGTTACAAATGGTGGTATCGTCAAAATCTTGCCCATTCCTAACGGTAACGATGTAATTTCTAATGTCCGTATTAAACCAGGTGGTGATTTATTCAAAGAAGCCAGCGAAGCCGGCGCTAGAGGTTTAGCTTATATCCGTGTCAGAGATGATGGCGAAATTGACACCATTGGCGCGATAAAAGATAACCTCAGCGAGGAACAAAAACAAGAAATTTTACGCCGTACAGGTGCTTCTTCTGGACATTTGTTGTTGTTTGGGGCAGGGGAAGCTGCTACAGTTAATAAAACATTAGATAGATTACGGCAAGCGATCGCTAGAGAATTTAACTTAATTGATCCAGAAAAAATCAACTTACTCTGGATTACAGATTTCCCCATGTTCGAGTGGAATGCTGACGAAAAACGTCTAGAAGCACTCCACCACCCATTCACAGCACCACATCCTGATGATTTGAGCGACTTAAAGACTGCACGCGCTCAAGCTTACGACTTAGTACTCAACGGCGTAGAAGTTGGCGGCGGAAGTCTGCGGATTTATCAGCGAGAAATTCAACAGCAAGTGTTTGAAGCGATCGGTTTATCTCCTGAAGAAGCACAAAGTAAATTTGGCTTTCTCTTAGAAGCATTTGAATATGGTACACCACCGCATGGTGGCATTGCCTACGGTTTAGATCGTTTGGTAATGTTGCTAGCTGGCGAAGAATCCATTCGAGATGTAATTGCTTTTCCGAAGACACAACAAGCACGTTGTTTGTTAACAGATGCACCTTCGAGTGTAGATGCTAAACAGTTGAAAGAATTGCACGTTGCTTCAACTTATAAACCAAAGTCTTAGTGAACTAGAGAATTGTCTAATACCAATTCTCTCTCAATTTGTACTAAATAATTCGGCGTTGCTGAATCGAGGTATGAATTTGGATCTAGAGACGTAAAATTTTACGTCTCTACAAAGATTTTCACTTCCTTCTCTTTCTTTGCGTGCTTTGCGTGCTTTGCGGTTCGTTAAAAAAAATCACTTTGACAAAGAGTAAAGCCTTAACTGAATCGTATTGGCTCATAGCGTTGGCATACTTAAATGCTGTCAACAACGCCACTTTGTTGCACGCGATCGCATCAATTGAGTGGTAACAAGCACAGATCACTCGATAACCCGCAACTTGGGTTATTATTTACAAGGGTTTCATCACTTTGGCAAAACTTAGGCTAATGAAGCAGCGATGGCGCAAGCGCCCGCCTTCGGCATCGCAAACTGAGAGTTGCAGATTATTCTGATTCCCGACCTTAAAACTATTAGTTTTCTAAACCCCTTGCCAGGCAAGTATTTCAGCTTTTCTTAGTGCCATTCGGATCGGTTTCTTCGTATTCCACAGGTAAGGCGACCCAGGTTTGAATGCCATGAATGGTAGCTTCATTTTGACGCCGCCCACACGACTGGCTCCCCTACGTATCTTTTCAGAAATAAAACCGGATTCCTATATATGATTTGGCGTGGATTGAGTTTAAAAATCAGGCTAGTGTTTACGATATTTTTACTCCTAGTATTTATAGCAGTAATCATGGTGCAGGAACTTTCTGCAAGAGAACCCCAGCTAGTACCAAAAGAAAGCAATTACGCGATACATACTCGACAAAATTTTAATCAATCTAGTTTTTATCCAGTTGCACAAATTCCATCTGCCAAACTTTACAAACCTATTGGTGACTGGGTAGGAAGATTAATACTACCAACAAAACAGCAATTACAAGATGGTTTAGATTGGGTATGGATCGAAGTGCAATATGCACCACCGACATCACAAAATTTGCTAGGAAAGATTGTGCGTCTAGAGTGGAAAAAGAATGAAGATTTGCTTGCTAAAGTTAAAGCTGTAACGCGAGATATAAATTTCACTTCAGAAGTAATTAAAAGTCAAAACCAAGGTAATATTCATCCTTTTCGACTAAATGGAGTTCATCAAGTAGGGATTTTACGCTCCTTGGCTGGTGCAAATCCTCATGATGATGCAATTGTTGCTTTAGATGCAAATACAATCATCAATGCAGATGGAGAAAAATCTATTTTGCAAATTGAACGTGAACCTGTTTTAGCGACTGGTAGATTTTATGGATTAGTAAAAATAATTAACCCGGTTACATCTAATTTCTTATCTACAAAAGATAAGCAGGATAGCGATTATTTTTCTGTCCAGCACTATAACCCTAACTCAAATAAATTTGATGGCATTCAAGAAACTATTCGTATTCCCCAACAAGTAATAGATACGCGAGACTTTGCGCCTTCAAGTCCGCAGCAAATCGAAAAATCACCTGCGGGTGAAGATGGTTGGTATATTTATGGTGCTAAAGATGCAAATGCTGTATTTACAGTAAGCGCCCTTGCACCTCGTTCTCTATTTCAAATTCAACCCCGTCAAATCATTACTGGGAAAGAATTAGGGCTAAATTATATCAAAGAGGTAAATTGGCAAAATACTGATAAAAATAAAGGTAAATTAAATACTGCCTTGTTAAAACCTGTAGAAACATCTATATCAAAATGGCAACAGGGCGATAAAGCGATTGTACTACACTTATTCGGTGGAATTGGCGGACGTAAAGCTGAAGCGATCGCAGTACCTTATACTATTACCGGACATTTTGCTTTTGGAATCGCAGAAGTTGTCCGCGACGAGTTTACTAACGAATTACGTTTTGAGACTAAATACCATCAAATTTATGCCCATAACCCTGATGGAATTATTGCCGGAACGCATACATGGGCTGATTCTATGGGGAATTTGCAACGTGGCTGGCTGGCAACACGTCCAGTATCAGATATTCTGATTAAATTCGATCCTGTAACGCAAGATTATGATTTTGATGGTATTAAACTTTCGCTTTTAAAGCAATTCCAGCAACAATTACAGGTAACAATGGCACGTTATCGCGTTGGCGATGGTACTGGGGGGGCAATGGTATCACCTGGTACATCATGCGTCCAAGACTCAAGCCAAGCACTTTATGCTGCGATAATGGCAATTAAAAACCAAGTTGCTAAAACTCCTCAAATTCAAACTTGGGTACGCGCAAACCCTAATCATCCAC
Source organism: Nostoc sphaeroides (assembly GCF_003443655.1). NCBI lineage: Bacteria > Bacillati > Cyanobacteriota > Cyanophyceae > Nostocales > Nostocaceae > Nostoc > Nostoc sphaeroides. The sequence continues at coordinate 4,178,610 of NZ_CP031941.1, read as the reverse complement.
AAGCATTACGCTTTCAGCAGCTAGTTGAATTAGGTAAATCTTTAGAACAACAATTAGCACCCTTGGGGATAATTCGTGCTGATTGGCAGAGTCAAGCAGGTATACTCGCAGGTACGGGAATCGGAAAAACGACGAAACCATTTCAAGACGGTAGTATTTGGGCTGGTTTGACAACATGGCGAACAATAATGCCACGACAAGTACACGACGACCTCGCCACAATATTTTTCAAACATGGTGCAACTATGCAAGTATTGCGAACCAATCAAGTAGGTGGTTGGCAATCCGATATTATACCCATTGCACCAACATTTTTTTTAGGACAATTTAAGATACCCTTTACTAATATTTCACCACTTTCAGTTATTTTAAATCGTGTTCTAGCGTCGTTAGCAATTCCTACACAACAAGATTGGTTAGTTCTTGTTTTACTGCTGATAGTTTATAGTATTATTGCCATACCTTATGGCTGGAAAACCGGATTTTTACAGATAAACATTTGGTCTGCAAATTGGATTGAAAAATGCTTATTAACGTTACGTTGTTTGTTTACACCTGCGATTATTGAAGAACTCTTTTTTCGAGTTATTTTGCTTCCTCATCCTAGCGAAATCACCAATTGGTTAAAATGGAGTTTATGGGCAGTAGTGAGTTTAGTCTTGTTTATTTTATATCATCCATTGAATGCTAAACTATTTTTTAAAGCTGCAATTCCCACATTTTTTAATCATGTTTTTCTTACTTTAACTTCATTGTTGGGAATTATCTGTACTGTTGCATATACCTTAACAGGATCTTTGTGGGTGATAATTTTAATTCACTGGGTAGTAGTAGTAGTTTGGTTAATTGTTTTTGGAGGAATCACAAAATTAGATAAAAATCAGAAAGCTTAGAGCCGATTTCTAAACTAAAAATAAAATTATTGTAGGGTGTGTTAGGTGCATATTTAGATATTATTTGCCACAAAAATATGACAATCGCGCCTAATGCACCCTAAATTTACGTGAATTATATCATGTTAGCTTGATTGCTTATTAAACCCGAAGAACCCCACCCCCGCCAAAGCTATGCTTTGTCTCCCCTCCCCGCAAGCGGGGAGGGGTTGGGGGTGGGGTTCTTTTCTTATGGGTAATTTAGCGGACATAATATGATTTGTCTAAAAACAAAAAAAACCCGCCGTAGCGGGTTACACAACAAACTAAGAACGTTGAAAACTTGATTTAGCCCGAATACCTCATCTCAGCTTCCAGTTGACGAATCAGCTGTTCGTCGCCCTTTGCTCTGGCTACTTGCAAGCGATGCTCTAGGCTTTTTTGAATATTCTCTCTGTGAGCTTCTTGCGCTTTTCTGGCACTTTGTAGTCTACTTTGATTCATAGTGATTACCTTCTTTAATTTTTCGTTTTATGTCTTCTCTTCTTAACATAACATAAGTTTTGTAGCTGTTGCTACAGAAATTTCTAACTTAATGTAGATTTAAGCAAAAATATGCCTAAGAAGCAGATAGGTGAACAACGACTCCTAACTTTACTGAGCGATTTCGGCGATCGCGATGTTTATGTAGGCATAATGAAGGGTGTGATAGCCCAAATCAACCCCAGACTGACGGTGGTAGACTTAACGCACCAAATTCCGCCGCAAGACATAGCCGCAGCCAGATTTTCTTTGATGAATGCTTATCGCTATTTCCCAGTTGGGACAGTGCATGTGGCAGTAGTAGATCCGGGTGTGGGAAGCAAGCGACGAGCGATCGCTGTAGAATTTGCTCAAGGGTTTCTCGTCGGGCCAGATAATGGTATATTTAGCGGCGTACTTAGTCAAAGTCTGGCGATGTCTACGACGGTCACTGAGCGCAGCCGAAGTGCGGGCTACGCCTACGCAGCCGTTGAACTTACAAATCTTAACTATTGGCGAACTCCTCAACCAAGTAAGACTTTTCACGGTAGAGATATTTTTGCCCCAGTGGGAGCTAATCTTGCTAGTGGTGTCTCTCTTAAAGAGCTAGGACAAGAAATTGATCCAGCAAGTTTAGTAAAACTGGATATAGGCGAGTGCCAGCAAACAACCACTGGTGTAGTGGGTTGCATTCAATATATTGACAACTTTGGCAACTTAGTGAGCAACATTGCAGGGAGTTACGTACAAGGCAAAACTTGGAGTGTGCAAGCCGCTGGGTTAAGTATACCAGGCTGTGAAACTTACAGTGATGTCAAAGTGGGAGAGATCATAGCAATAGTAGGCAGTCACGGCTGGGTAGAAATTGCCATTAATAGCGGCAATGCTCACTCCAAGTTGCAGTTAAATTTGCAAGAAACCCTTCAAGTTGTACTAAGTTAAATACTGCATCTGGTGAGTGCCACATCAAAAGAAACATCAAAAGCGATCGCTGAACTTATAGTAAGCTTGAACTGGTAAACTGTGAAAACCAATGCCTAAGAAAATTAGAGAACTCAAGGCAATGGTAGCGAAAGCTGGATACATTCTTCAGCCAGGTCGAGGAAAAGGAAGTCATACCTATTGGAAACATCCGTTGCTACCTGAAGAACCTCTCACCATTCCAGGGAAGGACGGAGATGATGCTCCGCTATATTTAGAGAAGAACATTCAACGGGTACTCAAAAGCTTAGAAGACTTTGAAAACGACGAAGGTGAATAATAGATGAGCTATCACTACAGCATGGTGATTCAATGGTCAGAGGACGATCAACTCTTCCTAGTACATTTGCCTGAGTTCCCCTGGCAGGAGTTTCATACACATGGCAAAACCTACGAAGAAGCCGCTAAAAATGGGCAAGAAGTAATTGAGGCGTTTGTTGAGATGCTTCAAGAAGAGGGTAAGCCATTACCAGAACCCAGGATGCTTCCTACACGACCATTACAGGTTGCTTAGTCAATTGTCAAATATACAATCTGTCTATTAGACATAAGAGTAAAAATGACGTAGGCACAATTCATGAATTGTACCTACCAAAGATTTATGGCAACGCATAATTAATTTGACCAGATGTTTAGTGGCGATCGCTATCGACACTTAGGCGGGATAGTTCAGCTATATTCATCCCAAGCCACGGGAAAGGAATAATCTGAAATCGCCGATAAATCACGATTTTCGCTGCGAGTTTCTTCATCCAGAACTTTCACGACTTTGTTATAAATATCTTGTGCTTGTTGGGGGGAATCACCGATACTGGTTAATCCCAACTTGCCAAACTGCGAAAGGCAACCCATCAGATGAAACACTGTGCCCGTTTCTGTACCACTGTCAAAATGCAGTCTGTGATGAGCAATAATATCCATCAAATCATTAGGTAATAATCCTTGATAGCGCTCTTTTTGCAAATTATCAGTGGCAATATAATATTTTGGACGACCTTGCTGACTATAAAATAAACCTGTAGAAAGGTCATAGCGACCGTTCGTTAATAATTTCAAGGTCATGAATGGATGAGTTGTACCACCTTTACGCAGGTTAATTTCAATTGCCTGAATATCCCACTCACCGTTACCATTGTCAACGGCGATAAAATCTACACCAAATCGCTCTAAAGTGCCTTTTTCTGCTAACTTTCTGCCAACTTGTAGCCCCAATTGCTGTAATTGTAATCGATATCTTTCATCAGCCGGAAAGCTACAACCAAGATAAATCTGACCGTCTGGGCCTCCGAGAATTTGGTCGTGGGTTGAAAGGATTTCCACTTTGCCCTGAGGTGTAATCCTTCCTTGAACACTGGGCGAATCGCTTAATTTCCCCTTCCACAAATGCTTCGACAATTGCCCCCAACTCAGGGATTCTTCCCGAAAAATTGTCCCAAGTCTCTTTTTTTGCTTGAAAGCGCATTGTTAAGAAGCGATCGCTAATTGCTGCTACCCTTTCGGCATGAGTCCCTTTACTTGGTGCTAGATTCTCAATCGGTCTAAAATCTAACAGTGCATTCCCTTCTCCAGAAATACCTTCGTTGAGTTTTACCACTACCCGTTTTAATGTCGGTTGTCGTTCCCACAAATCGCTGGTAGCTTCTGCTAAATCTGTGTGGTTCCAAATTTTTTCGCTACCATCTGGATGCGGTACTCCACTTTCGGTGAAGATTTTCCGACTGCCACTTTTTGTCCCCCAAATCTGTAAATCTGGTGCAGCAGCATACAGAGGTACACCCAATTTTACAGACAATTCGCCTTCCCAGTGCGAAGAGTTGTAGCAGATCATAAATGATTTATCTAGCCTCAAAGCTTGATGAATCCGCTTTAGCAGGCGGGGGCGTTCTAAAATCTTTTGACTCAGGGGTTTAAGCGAAGAATCGTAAGTAGAAAGTAGCAGCAAACGGTTGCGAGCATGAGAAAAGGGAATTCCTGGCAACAGTTGCAAGTAATAATCAATGATACTAGGATGCAACGGTACTGATGTTACATAAACCAACCGAGTTCGGGGATTCTGCAACCGAATTAAGGAAAATAGTAATCTTTCTTCATAATGTTCGCAACCTTCGATCTTTTGGAGTTCGCGCTGGTCGAGACTCAGGGAGGGAATAATTAAAATATCCGCTTCATTATTATCAAATGACTCGCTCGTTTTCCAGCGATCGCTCAGGGTTAATTGTAAGTGGTGAAACTTTTCAACCTGTTCTGACTCAGAAATATTTAGTATTGCCATAACCCCTACCCTCTAATAATCTCAATGTAGCGTACCACGCAGGCTTTTGGGCTATTATGCAAACTAGTCGTCAGATACCTTTTAGTCTGCAATAACGCAACTATGCAGATATCAGCCTAAATAAATATTAACATTAACAAAAATTGATGGTATGAAAGTAAGTATTTTTGCAACCACGAAGTGAGAAAGTATAAATCTTGATATTCAAATAGATCAATTATTTAGGCACAATAAATGATTATAGACTAATTTAGTAACTCTCATTATTTAATTTGTTTTACGTCTTAAGGTTGAGCAAATTTAAGTTTGTTTTACCTCTATGGAGCGATAAAGTATAGCAAAATAATAGTTAACTTAAAAGCAGATAAAAAGAAGAAATGCTTCCTCGCATGAAAATTGTATCCTTGTTTTTGGTGGTTAGATGAATAGCGTGTGTCAAGTGTGAGGATAAATAATGTCAGTCGCGTACAATTGCAAGTCCCTAAGTACGTGTGGAAAGTATCTGTGGTATAAACGCCTAAAATTGCAAATGGCTAGTGGGAGCCAAAGCAAAAAATAAACCTTGGGTTGAAGTTTCGATCCAAGGTTTACTTTTGAAATGGGAACTAGAGACTGGAAATGGCTTTTCCCAACATTCAGTTACATTCAATATTAAATTACCGAGACAAAATCTATGGCTAAATCAAAAGAGCAAAAAGAGAAAAAAGAGCAAAAACTACAACCGCCACAGCAACAAGAAACACCAGGTGTTGAATCAGAAATGACACCAAAACCTCAAGCTGATGATGCCCAATATCGGGGTAGTGGCAAGTTAAAAGATAAAGTAGCATTGATTACGGGTGCAGATAGTGGTATTGGTCGTGCAGTAGCGATCGCATTTGCTAAAGAAGGTGCAGATGTGGCGATTCTTTACCTCAATGAACACGATGATGCTAAAGAAACAAAACATTTGGTAGAAAAACAAGGGCGTCGTGCAGTAACGATTGCAGGTGATATTGGCGATGAAACTTTTTGTCAGCAAGCTATTCAACAAACAGTTGGGGAATTTGGCAAACTGGATATTCTCATCAACAACGCCGCCGAACAACATCCGAAAGAAAGTATCGAAGAAATCACCGAAGAACAACTAGAGCGAACTTTCCGCACTAATATATTCTCAATGTTTTTTATGACTAAGGCTGCACTCAAGCATTTACAAGCAGGCAGTTCTATCGTCAATACTACATCGGTAACAGCTTATAAAGGTAGTCCACAGCTACTAGATTATTCTTCTACAAAAGGTGCGATCGTTGCTTTTACTCGCTCCTTATCAAAAAATTTGGTATCAAAAGGAATTCGCGTTAATGCTGTCGCACCGGGGCCAATTTGGACACCTTTAATTCCCTCAACTTTTCCCGAAGAGAAAGTTGAAAATTTTGGTAAACAAGTACCAATGGAACGAGCCGGACAACCAGAAGAAGTTGCTCCTAGCTATGTATATTTAGCCTCTGATGATGCTTCTTATGTCTCTGGACAAGTGTTACATGTCAATGGTGGAGATGTTGTCAATGGTTAAGTGAAAAATTTAGTCATTGGTCATTAGTCATTGGTCATTGATACAGAGTTTTTGGTACTTGCCTCGCCCCTTGTGGGCGTGGTATGTCTTAAACAAATGACAAATGACAAATGACAAATCAATCTACCCTCACGCTCTTCCATTAGAGGGATGAGTAAATGTGAGAATATTGATAGTCTATCTAGCAGCAAACATTTAAGAAATAATAACTACGTCTATGGCATCTCCTACACCACTGCATGGCACGGAATTAGTAGATTGTGCTAGAGCAAATGCCAAAGAAGGAATTGAAACTGCTGCTTATCAATGTGGCTATGGTCAAGACCTCAACAAATTTGCACGAGAACTGAGACAAGCTTGTGAAGAAATGAATTTACAAGTAAAAGAACTTAGTGGATTGATTACTGACCAAGACATGATACTGCAATTGGGTACTGGCGAAATTGTTGCTCCAGATACGGAATCAGAATTGTAAAAGTTAGTCATTTGTACTTTATTCTTCACTAATGACCAATGACTTTTGACTTTTGACTTTTGACTTCCCCTAAGGGGCTGACTCTTTTCACAACTTTAAAATTACCCACGCCAAATTGAAGTAAATCAAAACGCCCACGACATCAACTGCTTTAATGCCGGATCTAAACGGAGATAGCGAAGTAGAAACGGCAGTGCTAAACCGGAGATAGAAGCTAAAATACTTGTCGCCCCCCGACTGCACACCACCCAAGACGTAGATATCTTCGTTGACACTCCCCGCCCTAAAGGGAACGGGGATTCTTAATCGAACAACTGTAAAGACAACTGCTCGAATAATATCCGCTTTTCAGGAATAACACTTCGACTACGCTCAGTGCAAGCCTTAGATGTACAGTTCTTGCCCTGATCCCGTTTGCCACGAATGGCGGAATCATCTCTGACAAGCGTAACTTTTCGAGAGTCCCCCGATAGGTTTTTACGTCTTATACTGACGAATTCTAAATTAGCTCTATGCAAAATTGTACGAGATGCTTGAGTATCCGCATGATCAATATGTCCACAGCTTTCACAAATAAACTTCTCACCATCTCTGTTAGCCTTGCTTACGTGATGACAAACTGAACACTCTTGGGATGTGAACTTAGGATTAATTGCTAATACTGGCTTACCAGCTTTCAGTGCCAACCAAGCAATCTTAGAAAATAACTCCCCCCAACTAACATCTGATATAGAACGGTTCAATCCACGTTTTGCAGATTGTCCATTAGCCATGAACCGTCCCTTTTCTCTTTTGGGTTTGCATCGGGACTTCATGGCTTTGACATTTAGATCCTCTTGAACAATCGCCGCAGCAGTGCCAACAACTTTATTGGCTGCAAACCATTGATGATCATTCCGTTTGTCAGCAATTTTTTTATGCAGCTTGGCAACTATTATGCCAGCTTTTTTACGATTCTTAGAACCCTTAACTTTACGATTAACTCGGCGCTGCCTAATTCTTAATTGACGGCGAGTTTTCTTGTTAGTTCCAAACTTAGGATTTTCAACAAACGAACCATCAGTGAGAGAAATTAATTTATTAATCCCTACGTCAATACCTACTGCTGAGGGTACGGTTTTAATATCTGGGACTTCTGGTAACGCTTTTGGCTCTTTGAGCAATACACTCATATACCATCCGTCAGCTTCTTTAATTACTGTTACGGTTCTAATGTCAGCATCCGTTGGGATAGTGCGACTATCCAAATATCGCATACTCCCAATTCCAGGGAGGTAAACATGAGAGTAACAACGCTTTTTCTTAGATGTGCAGTTAACTGTTAACTTTGCTTGCCCTGGTTTAAATTGAAAGCTTTTGAAATTAGATGTTTTGCGAAACGCGGGGAATCCTCTCTTGTGCTGGAAAAATCCATTGTAAGCAGTATCTAGTTTAGCTAAATTGCCTTGCAAAACATCTGAATTAACCCGACCATACCATTCAGACTCAGCGCGTAATTCAGTTGTCCTCTTGCTTTGAATATCAGATGCGTTACCCCAAGCTAGACCATGTTTTTTGCTGCTTTTTGTTAATTCAGCAGACATTACCCCATGTTTCACAACAGGACAAGTCAAAGGACAATAAGAACCGTATTCAGACCGACTATTTAAATCACAAAATGCACCATATTGGTACATCACTTGTTCGTCTGACTTCTGATTATTCGTTTCAAAAGCACGCTGACGTTCTGCTAAACAATAATTCCTATGTTTGCGTAGAGTAACAAGCCACTCGGACATTAGGGCTTGTTGCCCAATATTCGGTTGTAGCTTGAACTTCCAGCGTATTTGCACGGGCTTATTGTGTTGATATAGTTAATTGTATCAACATATAATCTACAATTAAAAACAAGTCAAGCCTGAATATTATGAAAAAAAGCTCTTACGAATATCGACATTACAATCACGCTGTTGGACTAAGCGTGATTCATTTAGTTTGGATACCTAAACGACGGAAGAAGGTACTTGTTGGGAAAATTAGGGATAGAATTTTTGAGATATTTTCAGAACTGGCTATTGAAAAAGACTGGAATATTCGCGCACTAGAAGTCGCACCAGACCACATTCATTTATTTGTAGAGATTCATCCAACTGATGCAATATTTCAAGTAGTCAAAGCATTCAAAGGACGTTCGTCAAATTACTTAAGAAAGGAGTTTCCAGAATTAAAGAAGTTACCATCACTCTGGACTAACAGTTATTTTTTCTCAACTGCTGGAAACGTTGCGGCTGATACTATAGAAAGATATATCAATGATCCTCATCATGGGTGAGAATATTGGAGGCGAATAAATTCGGCATTTGTCGGCTTTCCCCTTCGGTCTAAAGACGCGAAGCTCCCAGCCTTCCCGCTATCCCCTGGTGGTTTCCTGTTGCAGAATATCAATCACATCATCCACGGTGACAATATCTACTAGACGCTGTTCTCGATCTACCACAGGCACAGCGTTGGGTAACGCTAAAGCTTAACCCAACAAAGTCCCGAAATGTTGGGTTTCGTTCCTCAACCCAACCTACACATTTCAAGGTTTTTGGCGCTAACCCAAGCGTATTGTACTATAGCGGTTCTCGCTTGGGTGCAATACAGTTTTGACCTCACTTCCTTTAAGGAGAGAGGCTTTGAATCTTACTCCCCAACGCTAGAACGGAAGGGGCTGTTCTTGTTAGGTCTGTATTCCATGCAATTGGGAACCGCTATATATCTGCTGTGTCTTGTAACAAAGATATGAATTTATATCATGTCCGGTAAATTAGTTGTGATATGTCATTGCGATCGCCCCTGGCGTTCCCGTTGGCGCAGCCTAAGAAGAGAAGGGTACGGAATCAAAGTGCAGTGAAGCAATTTGCTTGCGGTGTTGGGATTGCTTCCCTTTTCTACGAGACGCTTTGCGAACACTTGCAATTGACTTGATTTTACCTGACATGATATTACACTCAAGATGAAGCATAGATAAACAATACTTGTTCAAATCTTTAAATATTAAAACTTTCTTTATCCAATTTTCATATAATTCCTAACTATGTAAATAAAAATATCAAGCCTATCTGGTATATTAGTAGTTTTTATTCAAAATTCATGAAAACTTTGATATATCTTTAAAAAAGATATATCAATATGAATCTTTAAAAAAGTTCCATAAAGAAGATAGACATAACACCCTGATCTATTGTCAAATGGGAAATTGATTGATGCCATAAAAATATTTAAATTTAATATGTAAAGATATCAATTTAGCTACTTAGATATGTATCTACCCCGATTGGGGTTGCTTTACTTCAACTTCATACACATTTTTCTCTATACCTACTTTTAGTGAAGATAAAGCAAGGTATATCACTTTATACTGTTTTATTTTTAGGTTGATACAAATAAATAGCATAGATCGTAAGAAAGTAAATTAGCAAAAAAGTAGAAAAACGTATCAGCAATAAAGTGAAATAGTATTAATATTAACAAACAGAATAATCAGCTAATTTTGCTCATTAATTAATCTGTTTGCAACGAGAATTGTTACGCATTTTTTTAAACTTTTGAATATAAAACTGATTCTGTAACATTGATTATTGATTATGGAATTAGTTTTAGCACTATTGTAAGGCATATATTTCAATGACTGATTCACAAAATCAACAGTTGTCAACATCTCCAAGTCAAATAATTAATGCTCAATCATCTTTACAAAGCATTGATCAGGCACAACCCAGTATTTCTGCTAGCGCTAGCGTGCTTTCTCAGGGAGATGGACTCAAAGCAGAGTATTACGACAACATCGACTTCACTAATTTAAAGCAAACTCGCACAGATCCGACAGTCAACTTTAGCTGGGGTCTTGGTTCTCCAGATCGATCCATCGGTGTAGATACCTTCAGTGCGCGTTGGACAGGTCAAGTAGAAGCCAAGTACAGCGAGACTTACAACTTCTACACCAGTGCTGATGACGGTGTGCGACTGTGGGTTAATGGTGAGCAAATCATCAATAAGTTTGTCAATCAATCTGCCACAGAACACAGCGGCGCGATCGCACTGGTTGCAGGACAGAAGTACGATATTAAACTTGAGTACTACGAAAATAAATACGATGCAGTTTCTCGACTGGCTTGGTCAAGCTTCTCTCAGACCAAAGAAATCATTCCCCAGTCGCAACTTTATAGTAATGTCAACACACCTAGTAATGGCAACGGACTCAAAGCCGAATACTACGACAACATCGACTTTACCAACTTAAAGCAAACTCGCATAGATTCGACAGTCAACTTTAGCTGGGGTCTTGGTTCTCCAGATCCATCCATCGGTGTAGATACCTTCAGTGCGCGTTGGACAGGTCAAGTAGAAGCCAAGTACAGCGAGACTTACAACTTCTACACCACTGCTGATGATGGTGTGCGACTGTGGGTTAATGGTGAGCAAATCATCAATAAGTTTGTCAATCAATCTGCCACAGAACACAGCGGCGCGATCGCACTGGTTGCAGGACAGAAGTACGATATTAAACTTGAGTACTACGAAAATAAATACGATGCAGTTTCTCGACTGGCCTGGTCAAGCTTCTCTCAGACCAAAGAAATCATTCCCCAGTCGCAACTTTATTCACCAGATATTCAGACTATTATTACATTGGGATCATCTTCCACCACTGTAAACGAAGGCGACGGGACTGTTACCTTAACTGTGCTGCGAAGTGGTGATCTCAGAGGTACATCTTCAATTAAATATGCTACTCAAAGTGCTACTGCAAAAGTAGGGAATGACTACGGCAATGCAGGCGAAGAAGTTGAGGGGACACTCACCTTTGCACCAGGACAAATTAGCAAACAGGTGGCAATTCGGATCATTGACGATAACCTAATAGAAACAGATGAAGCCTTTAGTTTCCTTATTGACCAGCCAGAGGGGGCAACACTAGGAACCCAAAGAACTTTCGGAATTACGATTAAAGACAATGATGGTCAAAGTCTGAATTTCACTCAGTTACAAGTTAATGAAAATGTCGGTAATGCGACGGTAACAGTTACACGGACTAACGGTTTGGGGACTGCAAGTGTTAACTATACAACCGTCGATGGAACTGCTAAAGCTGACTCTGACTACCAAGCTCTATCTGGAACCTTGACCTTTGCACAGGGAGAAACCAGCAAAAACATTTTGATTCCTATTAAGGATGACACCATTCAGGAAGCAAATGAAGCATTTACTTTGATGTTTAGTAACGCAGTTGGGATGGCACTGCCTAATAATCCGGCAGCAGATGTAGTTATCTTGAATGATGACTTGAATTTTCATAAAAACACTTTGGTTTCTGGGTTGGAGCAACCCACAGAGTTTGACTGGTCAGCTGACAATAAGCTGATGTTCATTGCCCAAAAAGATGGGATAGTCAAGGTGTTTAACAGCGTTACCAACTCCTTAGAAGCACAACCATTTATCGATATTTCTTCACAGGTAAATAATGTGAACGATCGCGGTTTGTTGGGCATGGCTGTACATCCAGATTTTGGTAAGAGTCCGAATGGCAACAACTACATTTACCTGTTATTTACCTACGATCCAGTAGAAACTAATGCAAACCATCACAAGAACAATCACAATAGCAACTTAGACAATCCCGATCAAGGAGGTAACCGTGCAGCCCGGCTAGTTCGAGTGGAAGCTGATCCAAACACCAGTTACAAGACTGCGATCGCAGGGAGTGAAGTGATCCTATTAGGCAAAAATAGCACTTGGGACAACATCAGCCGCCCAGATACTAACAGCACAGTGGTTAATCTTACTGACGAAACAAAGAACGCTGGGCCATCAGGTATTAAAAACAAAACCACTGGTCAGCTATTTGCCAATATCGAGGATTATCTCAACGCTATCAAAAACAACAACATCACCAACGTCCAGGATTTTATCGCTACCGATAGTTCAACTCACTCTGTTGGTAGCGTCCGCTTTGGTAACGATGGGACTTTGTTTGTGAGCCTTGGTGATGCTACTTCCTATAACCGAGCAGATCCCAGAGCAGTTCGCGTCCAGGATATCGATAATCTGTCCGGCAAGATCCTGCACATTAACGCCATTACTGGTGAAGGTTTATCAACGAATCCTTATTACAACGGTGATCCCAATAGTAATCGTTCTAAAGTTTATAACTTAGGTGTGCGTAATGCCTTCCGCATCGCCATAAATCAAGAAAGCAATATTCCCTTTGTCGGCGATGTCGGCTGGTACTCTTGGGAAGAGGTGAATACTGGTGGGCCCGGCAAAAACTTTGGCTGGCCATACTTTGAGGGTGGATATGATGCAAATGGTAATCTTGTCAACCTCAAACAATTCGTTTATTCTAAACTAGATTCAGCGACAGACTTCTACAATAATGCTGGCAAAACCGCTACACCACCAATTTATGCCTATGATCATTCCAACGGCGCGACTTCGATCATTGTAGGTGATTTTTACACGGGCGGTGGTTTTGACAATGCTTTGTTTATCGGTAATCCCACCAAAGGAACTATCACTGCTTTAACCTTGGACAATCAGGGTAAAGTTGCCTCAACTACACAGTTTGCTTCTACTGGAGGGGCCCCTGTGGATATTAGGGCTGGAGATGATGGCAAGCTGTACTACGTAGACTTGGCATTAGGTAAGATTGATAGCTGGGAACCTTTTTAGAGGTCAAAAATCTAATAGGAGTCCCATAGGATCATTTTGATGAAAAGGGTGTAGAGGATAGGGTGTGGGAGAGCGTTCTGAACCTGCAACCTCACACCCCACAACCTTCTTGGTCAAGATAACTTTGTTAAAAATCCCAACAATTTTTTGGTATTTGATGTCAGCAGGGTTCGACGATAAGCATCAGCAGCTTTTTTAATCGCTTCGGCTTGAGTGGGATAAGGATGAATTACACTGCTTAATTTACTCAAACCGATTTTATTCACCATTGCCGTAGTGACTTCTGAAATCATCTCACCCGCGTGACTAGCGACAATAGTTGCACCGATAATTTCATCAGACCCCTTTTTATGGTGGATTTTGAGAAATCCTGACTCTTCACCATCTGCGATCGCTCGGTCTACACTACTAAAAGGTATGTTAATTGTCGTCACCTCAATACCTAATTTCTGCGCCTCGTGTTCGTACAAGCCTACATGGGCAATTTCTGGATCAGTATAAGTTACCCAAGGCATCACCAGACTACTGAGTTTCGAGCGTCCGATGCCAAAGGGAGAAAACAGCGTATTTTTAATCACAATTCGCGCCGCAGCATCAGCAGCATGGGTAAACTTCCAGTTCATGCAGATATCGCCAGCTGCATAAATTTTGGGATTGGTCGTCTGGAGATAATCATTGACCTTCACGCCTTGCTGCAAGTCATATTCTACACCCACTGCTTCTAAATTTAGATTTTCTACATTTGGCGATCGCCCCGCACCCACTAAAATTTCATCTACTGTCACCGAATCTCGATGACCATTGGAAGAAAAGTAAAGCCGTTTCCCCTCAGTAACAGTTACCACTTCTTCTAATTTGGAATTCAACACGACACGAATTCCTTCCTTAATCAAAACCTTTTGCAGAATTTTAGCCGCCTCAGCATCTTCTTTATTTAAAAGATGAGAACCGCTATGGAAAAGTACCACCTCAGAACCTAAGCGGCGGAAAGCTTGCGCCAATTCGCAACCAATGGGGCCGCCACCAATTACCGCTAAACGTTCCGGTCGTTGAATCAGGGAAAAAACCGTCTCATTAGTTAGATAACCCGCCTTTTCAATTCCCGGAATCGCCAATTGTGCGGCTCTTGCGCCTGTCGCAATTACAGCTTTTTTAAACCGGAGGGTTTTGTCGCCAACTTCCACGGTATTTTTAGTTGCAAATCGACCGCTACCCAAAAAGACATCAACACCCAAGTTTTGAAACCGTTCCGCCGAGTCGTTATGGCTGATACCAGCCCTTACCCGTCGCATCCTTGCCATGACTTTGGGAAAATCAACATCAATATTATGTTGGGGAATATTAACACCCAAGTTTTGAGCATTCCAAATTTCGCCAACAACGCGAGCAGAGCGAATAATAGTTTTAGATGGTACGCAACCAACATTTAAACAATCTCCACCCATGAGATGCTTTTCAATTATCGCCACTTTTAAACCCAAATCTAGACCAGCCGCACCCGCAGCCACCACTAACCCCGCAGTCCCAGCGCCAATTACTACCAAATCGTAAACATCTGCCGGTTGAGGATTAACCCAATTCGGCGGATGGACGTAAGACACCAACTTTTGGTTATACTCATCCATTGGGCGAACTGTAACTCTCTCTAAATCTGAATTGGTCATTGGCGAAACCTCTTTTATAAATTGAAAATACTAAAGTCAACTGCCTTTTGGGAGTATTCAAAATTAAAAATTAAGAATCCTGATAAACTTAGGCGGTTCAGTCTTTTATTTTTTATGCTCGTTTAATAAAGAATTTAGTACCATTCAATACAGCCTTTGAATTGTTTTGTCGGTTTGGGAATTGACAGATACAAATAAACATTTTAGCAATCAATAATTTACAGCAATTTGCAGTTGAATAGACCAGAGTCAGGGTGTACAAGTTGTGCGCCCTTACAATTCTTCTTCTAAAGCTTTGCGTGCAATCCGGGTGACATAAACTGTAACGGCGACTGTAGCAATCAAACCTAAAATCCGAATTGCCCATTGTAAAGTCGGGTTGGTAGGTTGAGTTTCAGTACCAATCATGGCAAGATTACCTCCAAGGGAACCAATATAAACGTACATCACAGTTCCGGGAATCATGCCTACAGAGCCGATGAAGTAATCTTTAAGTGAAACTCCTGTGATACCAAAGCCATAGTTTAATAAATTGAAAGGAAATATCGGGGATAGTCGCGTTAACAGCACAATTTTTAATCCTTCTCTACCAACCGCTTGGTCAATGGCGGCAAATTTTTTGTTATCTGCGATTTTACCAGCAACCCAGTCCCTTGCTAAATAACGTCCCACAAGGAAAGCAGCTGTAGCGCCAAGGGTTGCACCAATGAACACGTACAAAGAACCCCAAACTACGCCAAAGATAACACCAGAACCTAATGTGAGAATAGAACCTGGGAAGAAAGCGACGGTAGCGATAATGTAAAGTGCAATAAAAGCGATCGCTCCCACTGTACCAAGACTATCAATCCACTGCAACGCGTCCCGTAAAATTGCTTGGAGATTCAAAGAATTGGTATTTACAGATTCTTGTGCTAGAGCAAACTCTGTATTTAACAAAAAATCAAAGCTAACTACTAACAATATTAATCCAATCAATCTAAAACTCCTCATCTTCTCTGTGCCTCTGCGTCTCTGGGTGAAAAAAATATCATAATTATTACTCTAGCGATGAATCTGGTTTCTCTAAATGACTTATTTCTGCTATTGCCACACTTTGAGCTAAAGCTTTCTGAGCAATTTTTGTAATATAAATGGTCACAGCAACGGTAGCAATTAATCCAACTCCTTGCATTATCCATTGCCAGATTTGAGTTTCTGGAGCAATTGGTTGATTATATGTGTTAATCATGGCAATATTCCCAGCTAAAGAACCAATATAAACGTACATCACAGTGCCAGGAAGAATCCCAAAAGAACCTAATATATAATCTTTGAGAGAAACTTGTGTGACTCCGAAAGCATAATTCAATAAATTGAAGGGAAAGATGGGAGATAGACGAGTTAGCAAGACAATTTTCCACCCTTCTTTCGCAACTGCTAAATCAATTGCTTTAAATTTAGGATGTTTGTCCATTTGTTGGCAAACCCAATTTTGCGAGAGGTAACGTCCAATCACAAAAGCTAAGGTAGCTCCGATTATGGCAGCAATTAGTACATATATTGATCCCCAAAATACTCCAAATAAACAACCACCTTTGAGAGTTAATAGGGAACCTGGTATAAACAATAATGTAGCTAAGTTGTAGATGACTATGTAGGCAATAGGCCCGAAGATGCCAAGACTCTCAACCCAAATAATTAAGGTGTGTAAAAGTCCCTGAAAGTTGAACTGTTTAGCTGCAATTATAAGAGTCACAACCAAGCAACTTAACACTAGTAGTTTGAGTTTGGAATTTAATAAGTGCTTCTTCATTTTTATAAATTTGACCTTTTGAGGCTCAACTTTGAAACTTATACCAATTCAATTAATGATTGCAACACATCTTTGGGTCAAGACGCGATCAATCGAGACGCGATCAATCGAGACGCGATCAATCGAGACGCGATCAATCGAGACGCGATCAATCGAGACGCGATCAATCGAGACGCGATCAATCGAGACGCGATCAATCGCGTCTCTACAAATGGTGTATTTGTCGCATTCTTTTTTCCAATTGGTATTACACCTCGAATCTAATGCCACTAAGATATACTACCGACATGAGAAACACCTTAAATCTTCTTAAATTTTTCTCGCCGATACCAGCGACGAATTTGTTTAGGTGAAACGCCAAGTAAATAAGCAATAATTACTATTTGATTGAGTAGTGTAGTTTTAAACACTCCCTTTTGCAACCATCTACGGGCTGAGGTAACAACTGGTGTGGAGATAATTGCAATACGTCCCTTCGCTTTTAGACGGCGCATGAGTTCAAAGTCTTCCATGATGGGCAATTCAGGAAAATTGCCAATTTGTTGAAATACTGCTTTTGTTAAAAAAATTGCTTGGTCGCCATAAGGCATTTGGTAAAAATGCGATCGCAAATTTACACCCCACTCCACCCATCGTAAACTTAAAAGTGACGCATCAATCCGCAATTTAAACGCACCAGCCACAGTCCCAGGCTGTTGTAGGGCTGTGCAAATCATCTCATCAAACCCAGTAGGTAAACGGGTATCTGCATGGAGAAACAGCAAAATCTCGCCAGTAGCAGCTACAGCACCCGCGTTCATTTGCATAGCACGACCGGGAGACGATGAGATAACTTTGACATTTAAAGACTGAGCGATCGCTACAGTATCATCACTAGAGCCACCATCGACTACAATGACTTCTATATTTAGATTGGCTTGAGTAGTAGCAATGGCTTTTTTAATATTACCCGCTTCATTAATAGCCGGAATAATAATCGAAATTTTAGCAGCGCCAATACTCTCACTCATGATTGCTGAGTTTTCTTTTCCGGTTGGTCAGGAAATGAACACTCTACCGTTATCTTCAGATTACTTTCAGCCGTCCCTTTAGTCACGTAAGGTATACCTGCTTCACCGCCAACTTTGATGCCAAATTCAAGAGTGACTTTATCAATATTAGCAACAGGGATTTTCTTAAAAGCATTGAGTGAATAAACAGTGTAAGCCCGAATTGTACCTTCAATTGCTTGGAAATTTTGCACTATTTGCTTTTGTGCAGCATCAGCATCCCATCCCTTATCGATTAGTGCTTCTTCCTCTCCCTCTGGAGAAACTTCGGTAATGACTGGTGGTGCATCTACATTAGGGAACTCCAAAAAATAAATTATTCCACATTCAAGTCGTTGACTGTTGACTGTTGGCTGTTGACTGAAAACTCGTGAACCGTCAACGGTCAACAGTGAACAATAGCAATGGAATATTTTTTTACTTGGAAGTCCCTTATCTGTGGCTTCAATGTAAATAATCGTGCCATCTTCTAACTGAATAGGTGTGAGTTGAGTCATAGGGTAATTTTGCCTAAAAGAATTGCGTCTAGGGTAGCCCAACTGTGATTATCTACAAAATTTTACGGAAAATGCGGTAAATTTCTTGTAGAAGCTGGAAATAATTCGGCACAACTATCATAGGGCTTTACAGGATGAGTCGAGACGCTTTGGTGGTGGGAATTAATACGTATGACCGCTTAAAGAGTCTCAACGCACCAGCTGCCGATGGTGAAGCGATCGCACCAAACAAAGACGAACCCTGCATCTAGTCTGAAAAAATGGTGTTTAAGAGCGATCGCACTTTTCGGAGATTGCTTTGATGGAAATGAGTTTTATAATTAAGCGATCGCACCAAACAAAGACAAACTCTGCATCTAGTCTGAAAAAATGGTGTTTAAGAGCGATCGCACTTTTCGGATATTGCTTCGCTGGCAATGAGTTTTTATAATTAAGCGATCGCATTAAACAAAGACGAACTCTGCATCTAATCTGAGAAAATGGCATCAAAGAGCGATCGCTCTTTTCGAGATTGCTTTGCTGGCAAAGAGTTTTTATAATTAGGCGATCGCATTAAACAAAGACTAACCCTGATCTAGTCTGAAAAAATGGTGTTCAAGAGCGATCGCACTTTTCGGAGATTGCTTTGCTAGCAATGAGTTTTTATAATTAAGCAGCAAACAAAAACCAACCCTGGAGTCACTACCGTCAACCCTGGAGTCACTACCGTCAACCCTGGAGTCACTACCGTCAACCCTGAAGCCACTACCGTCAACCCTGGAGTCACTAACGTCAACCCTGGAGTCACTAACGTCAACCCTGAAGCCACTACCGTCAACCCTGGAGTCACTAACGTCAACCCTGAAGCCACTACCGTCAACCCTGGAGTCATTAACGTCAACCCTGAAGCCACTACCGTCAACCCTGTAACCACTCCCGCCAACTCTGCATCTAATCTGAAAAAATAGTATCAAAGAGCGATCGCTTGACTCTGAAATTCATTGCTAGGATGTCTTGATACAATTGGTCTGTGCTACTGATGGTGATTTTGCCATCTACCTGAAGTTTCTTGATGACTGCTAAGGTTCCCTTAACATTTAATCCCAATCGAGTTGCTTCTTTTCTGGCTGCGAAGTCATCTAAAATTATGTAATCTGTTTGTAATTCAGTGCCTAAAGCAATAGCTTCTGATTCTCCTCTCCCTAGTCGCATATTTAAACGATTGGCTAAGGAAAGTAATTTAATTTCTTTGACTAACATTTTATCGGCATCAATTAAAGCTTTTATCTGCTGACTAGGTGCATCAGATTTAGCACTGATTTCTTCTGCAACAAAATTTGGTAAATAAAACTCATCGGAAGAATCTAGAAAAATATCGAGAAATTCAAGACGCGATAAAAAGATTAATGGAGAAGAGTTAAAAACAATCTTCACACACCCTACCAATCCTTTTCTATAGCGATATCTTGTTCAGTCAAGTAGGAAAATTCCAACCCCATCAAATCTAATAGTTGAAGAAATACATCAGGCTCTATTTCCATGATTTCTGCGGCTTTTTTCAAACTAATAACTCTCGAAAATAACGCCCCAATCACAAACAAAAATGTTTCTTTTTGCTCAATATTATTAAATAATGGAATTTCTGAGGCAACACTTCTTAATTCTTCCTTACTAGTCATAGGTATTTCAAGCTACCGACTGAATATCTTCTAGATTATCCCAAACTTCTGCAAGCGATGTCTACCGACAAGTCAACTTAACGTGAAATAGGCAGTTAGAAACCTCGTCTACATAAACTCGTGGTATTTATGGAAACCACCAGCTGCTTCTATTGCTGTAAAACTGAAACCGTCCAAAGCCGAGAAATTGTCCGTGGGATTTCTCACCCACCGGAAAGGCTGTCACACCCAATAAGTAGACACCAGAAAAGCTAGGATTACTCACAGGGCGAAGGGCGATTGTAATTGTCTGTCCCGGAGTCACAGGCGGATTAAAGTTCACAGTAACAGTTTGTGTATCGCGTTCTGCTGTGACTGCACCTAGTGTTAGCCGAGATTCTTTGCGATCGCTCGTTCCGACAAATGCGCGGGTATCCTTAAGCTTGTAGTCGATGTTTTCTGCTCCCTCCTTCTGTGCGATCGTTACCTTCTGAAGGGATTCTCCAGCATTCTCCGGCACATTAATAGTAAAATAATAAGTCCCGCCCCAAACATTCACTTCTTTGTAAGTAGTCGTCGCGTTAAGAAGTTTCGGCGGTTGGACAAAGTAGACTATGCCATCTCTAAGCTGCACCGCTTGAGTCACCCGAACAGCAACTCCTCCAATGCTTATTGCTAACGAGAGTGTTATTCCAAACAAACTTGCAACGCGCATAATTCAAATATAAAAAAACGCCCTCATTTCAATTCTAATTCTTTGGGAATCAGCGACTTGGGAATAATAGAAGCTTGTTTTTCCCCATCATAAGATTTGGTGTACCACCAAGCCCAAGCAATTAAAACTGCTTGAAAGGGAAGCCTGACTACCTGTACCCAAGGTGAATCTGGTATATGTTCTAGCTGAATATGATTAACCGCCATGTTGATATTGGCAGGGAAAACCGCAATAAAAAGAGCAATAAGTCCCCAAGCAGCAGCTTGACTTACAGGCGGGACTAATAACCCAATACCACCCAAAATTTCATAAAATCCACTGAGATAAACTAATTCTAAAGGGTAAGGTAGTTGCGGTGGCATAATTTTGACATACGGTTCTGGAATAACAAAGTGTGTCACTCCAACCACAATGATGGATATAGCAAGGATGACACGTAATATTTCCTTATACTTATTCATGGTTTTTGCCTGATTATATACTTGTCCCTATTATTTCAGTTTGATTTATGAATGTTAATCTGTCTTGAGTCAACAGGAGGAAAAATCGGCGATGTCAATCCGTGAAATCCAAAAAGACAGTTAAATCAGTGATAAAAAACATGAGCGATACCTTTAGCCGACTTGCACCCTTCATCCAAGAATATATTTATCATCACCAGTGGACTGAATTACGACCAGTTCAAATTGCCGCTTGTCAAGTTATCTTTGACACTGAGGCTCACTTGCTAGTTACTGCTGCAACTGCTGCGGGTAAAACAGAAGCAGCATTTCTACCAGTTTTGACTCTGTTACATGCCAACCCTGCTGCAACTGTAGGGGTATTATATATTAGTCCAATCAAAGCTTTAATTAACGATCAATTTGAGCGTCTCAACGACTTACTCAAAGAAGCAAATATTCCCGTTTGGCACTGGCACGGTGATGTTTCTCAAACTCGAAAAAATAACCTTTTAAAGAATCCTCAAGGCATTTTACAAATTACACCAGAATCTCTAGAAAGTTTATTAATCAACAAAAATAACGACCTACTTCGCTTATTTGGTGATTTAAGATTTGTCATCATTGATGAAATTCACGCTTTTATGGGTTCAGAACGCGGTTGTCAAATTATTTGCCAATTACAACGTTTAGCAAAGTTGACGCAAAAACAACCGCGCCGTATTGGTTTATCGGCAACTCTTGGTGATTACTCAATAGCGGAAGATTGGTTGCGTTCGGGAACAGATAAACCAGTGATTACACCGGAACCTGACGGGATAAAACGCCAACTAAAATTAGCTGTAGAACATTTTTATATTACTGATGAAGTAGATGAATCAGAGGCAACAGCTTATGAACAATATATTTTCAACCTCAGCAAATCTCGCAAATGCCTGATATTTGCTAATAATCGCACGCAAACTGAATCTGTAATCGCATCTTTGCGACAAATTGCCGCAGAACAAAGGCTACCAGATATATATCATGTGCATCATGGAAGTATCTCTGCTAGTTTGCGGCAAGCAGCTGAAAATGCGATGCGTGAACCCAAAAATCCAGCAGTTACCGCCGCCACTCTGACTTTAGAATTAGGCATAGATATCGGTCATTTAGAGCGAGTTATTCAGTTAGAATCACCCTTGTCTGTAGCTAGCTTTTTACAGCGTTTAGGACGTAGTGGTAGAAGAGGTGAAGCTGCCGATATGCGCTTAATTTGCGCTGAAGAAAAACCATTATTAGAAGCTTCTCTACCAGAGCAAATACCCTGGCAACTTTTGCAGTCTATTGCTATTATTCAACTTTATTTAGAGGAACAATGGATTGAACCAATCAGACCGATTAAATATCCTTTGAGTTTGCTTTATCACCAAACAATGAGTATTTTAACAGCAGCAGGGGAAATTTCACCTAATGCCTTAGCTAAACAAATTTTTAGCTTACCGCCCTTTGCTGCTATTTTAAAAGAAGATTTTCAATTATTACTACGTTATTTAATTGATATTGGTCATATTCAGCATACTGAACAAGGTAAATTAATCCTGGGTTTGGCAGGAGAAAAGATTGTGAGAAAATTCCAGTTTTATGCTGTCTTTGCTGAACAGCAAGAATATATTGTTAAGCAAGGTGCAACGCAAATTGGCAGTATTGTCACGCCGCCTGCTGTTGGAAATCAATTTGCTTTAGCTGGGAGAACTTGGGAAGTTGTAGAAGTTGACTTTAAAAAGAAGGCTATTTTTGTTAAACAAGCCGAGGGTAAAGCTAGTATTTATTGGCGTGGTAGTGGTGGCACTATTCATACCAAGGTTTTGCAACGAATGCAACAGGTTCTATTGGAAAATGTCGAGTACAGCTATTTGCAAAAAAATGCTTTGCAACGTTTACGTAAAGTTCGCCAATTAGTGCAGCAAGTTGGATTAGATAAACAAAATATTTTGCAATTAGAAAAAGGTAAATGCTGCATCTTTCCCTGGATGGGTACGGTTGCTTATCGCACTTTAGAAAGATTACTCAACTCCTACTGTCGAGAATCATTGGAAATTACAAGTATTGGCGGAGTAAATCCTTATTATTTAACAATTAAATTAGGCAAGGATAAATTTAAATATCTGTATGATGAAATTGCTTCCTTGTGTGAGCAAAGAATTACCTCAGAAGATTTACTCAGTAGTTCAGAAGCACCAGAAATTCAAAAATATGACCAATTTATTCCTCATTCACTTTTACGAAAAGCTTTTGCTAGCGATGCTTTAGATATGAGAGAACTTAAACAACAAGTGGCACTTTGGAGATAATATGGTTCGGTTAAGAATATTTGTAGTTTGGGTTGAACTTTAGTGTTACCCAACAAATCCTGTAAGATGTTGGGTTTCGTTCCTCAACCCAACCTACATATTTTTATTTTTGGGCTTCAACGAACCATATTGACTGTGGAGATAATAAACAATAGTACAATGGTTAAATTACCTGAAAATTGCCATAATTCCTAAAAATCATTATTAGGTAATCCAGTAACATCAGTTTGGAGAGCAAACAAATCACCAGAGTAAAAGCTTTTTTCGATCTCTGCTTGGCTGAGTCCAACTGAAGCAGTGGTAATATAAAGTGTTTGCAAATCTTCGCCGCCAAAAGTACAGCTAGTTGGCAATTGCACAGGTAGCTTTATCCGCAATATCTCTTCACCCTTGGGATTGAAACGAATTACACACCATCCATCCCACATAGCTGACCAAATATGTCCTTCACTGTCTATTGTCAACCCATCTGGATGGAAGGATTCATGAGTTAAATCAACAAAAACCCGACGATTACTAATATTTCCTGTTACTGAGTTAAAGTCATAAGAATATATCTTTTGCTGCGGAGAATCTGCTAGGTAAAATGTCTTTTGATCGGGACTCCACCCCAAACCATTAGAAATAGTCAATCCTGTTTCCATTACATGCAATGAACCGTCTTTATCATAGCGATAGAGGCTAGCATGGGGTTTTTCTAAAGAACACATTGAGCCAAACCAAAAACGTCCTTGAGGGTCACATTTACCATCATTGAGACGGTTATCTGGTAAATTTCCTTCAATTTCCAAAATGGGGGTAACTACACCTGTCTGGGTGTCGAGGAATGCCAGGTGATGACGCAGTGCCATAATTAATCTATCTGCACCTGCTGTTGCGATCGCACCTACGACATCTCCCACATCAAAAAAGCTGTTTTCCCCCGTAGCAGGGTTGAACTGATGCACCCGATGGTTATAAATATCAACCCAGTACAGTAGGCTTTTGCTAGAATCCCAGATGGGGCCTTCACCTAAGCGGGCCCTGGCTCCTAGAACATTCTGGAGTGGATATTGTCCCATAACCAGTTAATTTAAATATTAAATCTTCAAAAGTATATACCTAATATGTACCAAACAGACCCGCCGCGCCCTCCAAAAGAAACTCTACCCACCATGTATGATCTTCCCAGTGAATACCCGGAGGACTCTGGTTTGCCTGACGAATTTCACCTTTTTCAACCCCAACTTCTGCGCGAAACCTTCTGTCCACCTAACTATCCAGCAGAGGAGGTATTTGTTGCCACTGACTTAAACCTTTACTATGATCTCCGGCATACACTGTGGTACAAACGCCCGGACTGGTTTGCTGCTGTGGGAGTTTCGCGTCTCTACGAACAGCAAAACTTGCGTCTGAGTTATGTCATCTGGCAAGAAGGGGTTGCTCCTTTTGTCGTGGTAGAATTGCTTTCTCCTGGCACTGAAAAAGAAGACTTAGGACAAACTCTGCGGGAGATTAACCAACCGCCGACCAAATGGGAAGTTTATGAGCGGATTTTGCGAGTTCCTTACTACATTGTGTTTGACCGCTACACAGATAAACTTCAAGCATTCCAATTAATTGCAGATAGTTACAGCGAATTAGACTTGACTACCCCACGAGTGTGGATGCCGGGTTTGGAACTGGGCTTAGGACTTTGGCAAGGTTCTTACCAACGAATTGAGCGATTGTGGCTACGTTGGTATGATGCATCTGGGAATTGGCTTCCCACACCCCTAGAGAAACTAGAACGAGAAAGTCAACGTGCTAACAGATTAGCAGCACAACTGCGAGAGTTAGGCGTTAACCCTGATGAGTTGTGAAAGTGCGATCGCATCATTAAGGGCACACAGCGATCTGACTTTTCACGTTATGTGGAAAAGCTAACGATTTACCTAACCCCCTAACCCCCAACTCGTCGCTCTAAGGGGGAAAAGTCAAAGTCTCTCTCCTAAGAGGAGAGAGAAATAGAAGAGAGGTTTTCCAGATACCGTAAAAAGCCAGACACAGCGATGCGCCCCTAAACATATTTACTCACCGAATTTTAGATTTTATATTTTGAATCTTAAATCCAAAATATAAAACAATACAGTTCAGTTAAGGATTTTTGGTACTGATTTTAGACCTGTAGAGACGCGAAATTTCGCGTCTCTAGCAAGGTTTTTCGGCTTAACTGAACGGTATTGAAATATAAAATATAAAGGGGTTTGAGAGAAAGCGAATTCAAATGCGAGAATAAATCTAAAATCCAAAATCCAAAATTTTTAATTGAAGCCCCTGCATTCATACATGGGGTCAATTTAAAATCCAAAATCTAAAATCCAAAATTGACTTACAACGCTTGTAAAATCTCTTCATCTACAGAGAAATCAACATCAGCTTTATCTTTTGCATTAGCTAAATAGTCATTTTCTAGAGAATCTTGTAACCCAGAAATCAAATCATATTCAGGATGCCAATTTAATTCTGTTTGTGCTTTGTTCACCGAAGCAAAGAAATGCTGCACCCGCATCGGAAAAGCTTTGCGTTTGCCAAAATCAAACTTTTTCGGGTCGTAATGGACGATTTTTACAGCATCGGGTGATTTGCCAGCCGCTACAGCACTAGCACGGGCTAAACCATCAAAAGTGACAAAGCGATCGCCAGAGATATTATAAATCTGTCCTATGGCTTGTTTATTCCCCAAAACCTTAGTCAAAGCTTGTGCCAAGTCTTTTACATGACCTAACTGGGTGATATGCAAGCCATTTCCGGGGATGGGAATGGGGCGATCGCGCACAATTCTATCAAAAAACCAGCCTTCTAACTCATTATAATTACGAGGCCCGTAAATATAAGTAGGACGAATGGAAGTAAAAGGTAATCCCAATTGAGTTAGATAAGCTTCTGTTTCATGTTTACCTTTATGGCGACTTTTAGGATCTACTGAATCGCCTTCTACATGGGGCAATTGGTCAGATTTGAGATATACCCCCGCAGAACTCATATAGACAAAATGTTGCACTCGGTCTTGAAAAATCTCTGCTAGTGGTTGAGTATCAGTAAGTTCCCGCCCATTATTGTCAAAAATGACATCAAAGTTTTCTTCTGATAACTTTGCCTTTAATTGAGTAGCATCAGTGCGATCGCCTATAATTTGTCCTACTCCCTCTAAAGAAGGTGCTGGCCGATTTCCCCGATTGAACAGCACCACCTCATGTCCTTGTTCCACTAGTAGTTGAGTCAAATAGACACCAATGAACCGAGTACCGCCCATAATCAGAATTCGCATAAATTCGCCCTTTCTATATGATTTTTCATCAAGGGGGTGGAGATTGGGGATTAGGAACTAGGGACAGAAGGAAATGCCCCATGCCCAATCCCCAATCTGAGATTATCAGGTTGCAGCATCCATCTGGAACCTCTAAGCGAAAGATTGCGTCCCATTTGCTAATCTAGGGCACTTTCCATTAATTATTAATCACAAGAGGAAAAATTTTCAGTCGGAGTCTAAGAAAACTATCTTCAATTTTGAATGCCTGAATGCGTGAATTTTGAATTGTTTAGCTGTGCCCTTGAAATATGCTCTGGTTCATGAGTGGCTGACACCCAAAGCCACCGGTGGTTCAGAACTCGTTGTCCGAGAAATTTTGAATCACATTGATGCTGATTTGTATGCCCTCATCGATTTTGAATCCAGTAATCCTGAAAGTTATTTATATAAGCGTCAAATTGGCAAGACGTTTCTCCAGAACTTTCCATCTGCCCGCAACGGTATACAAAATTACTTGCCTTTGTGGCCTTTGGCAATTGAACAACTTGATTTGCGGCATTATGACGTAATTCTGTCTTCATCCCACGCTGTTGCCAAAGGAATTCTTACCACTCCCGAACAGATACATATTTGCTACTGTCACAGCCCTATGCGCTATGCCTGGGACTTGACTTTTGATTATCTACGCCACAGCAAACTAGGCAGTGGTTTTCCTGGATGGGTAACGCGATATTTATTACATAGTTTGCGTCAGTGGGATGTATTAAGTGCCAATCGAGTTGATTACTTCATTGCCAACTCGCAACATACAGCTCGGCGGATTTGGCGTTGCTATCGACGAGAAGCAACAGTCATTTACCCACCAGTGAATATTGCTCAATTTCCATTTCTGTCTGAAAAAGACGACTTTTATCTGACTGTTTCCCGCTTAGTGAGTTATAAGCAAATATCGTTGATTGTCAAGGCTTTTAATCAACTAAAACGACCATTAGTAGTCATTGGTACAGGAGATGAAATGAACAAGATTCGTGAAATGGCAAACTCTAATATCCAAATATTAGGATGGCAACCCGATAATGTGGTAAAAAAATATATGTCTAGGGCTAAGGCGTTTGTATATGCAGCTTGTGAAGATTTTGGTATTGCCCTAGTGGAAGCACAAGCCTGTGGCACGCCAGTGATTGCCTACGGTGCAGGGGGTGCTTTAGAAACAGTGCGAGATATTCGCTCTTGTGCGGATACAGGGACAGGTATATTCTTCAAGACGCAAACAGAGGCGGCTTTAGTGGAGGCAGTAGAAAAGTTTGAAGTGTATGAGGGTTCGTTCAGTTCTGAGTATATGCGATCGCACGCCGCGCAGTTCTCACCGCAGATTTTTGCAGATCGTTATTTAGATTTTGTAAACAAATGCAACGAAAAAAGACCATTTTTATAATGATGGTCTTGAATAACGTCTTATTTTTTTAGGCTTTTGGCAATTTTCCCCAGAAGCACCTCATTTTGGCTTTAATATTGGGACTATGTGTGGTGTGGATTATTAAGGAGTATGATGACTGCCCAGAGCTCACTCCTCTCCGGCAAACGAGGCGTAAGGCAAGACACCAGAGCGTCTACGCGTTTCTTAAAACGCCCTCAAAAAACGAAAACACCAAAAGTTAAACCCAAAGGTTTATCTTTTCAGGGTTTAAACGGAGAGTTTGCTAAACGACTGTTCGATATAGTGTTTTCGCTGTCGGTGTTAATTTTGTTCTTCCCCGTCTACTTAATTTTGGCCTTGCTGATTGCTTTCAGCTCACAAGGCCCAATTTTTTATATCCAGGAACGGGTAGGGAAAAATTACAAAACGTTTAATTGTATTAAATTCCGAACAATGGTAAGCAATGCGGACGAAATCCTCATGCAAATGATGGAAACATCCCCCGAATTGCGAGAAGAATTTGAAAGCAGTTTTAAGCTAAAAAAAGACCCCCGGATTACCGAAATTGGCCGATTTTTGCGAATTACTAGCTTAGACGAATTTCCCCAGTTCTGGAACGTTTTAAAAGGGGACATGAGTGTAGTCGGCCCCCGACCCTTAGTAGCAGAAGAACTGCCAAAATACGGTTCTTACATTGATGAGATTTTAACGATCCGTCCAGGAATTACAGGTTTGTGGCAGGTGTCTGGGCGTAATGATATACCCTACCCTCGGCGAGTCCAAATAGACCTGCATTATGCTAGGTTTAGGAATTTATGGCTTGATTTATGGATCATCTTGAAAACTGTTGATGTAGTCATTCTGCCCAAAAATAACGGGGCATACTGAGTAACTACTTAGGGTCAATTCTGTGGGGCAGTTAATGCCCCTAAATACCAATTCTTTCCCTAAGAGTAAACGATTGGTTCTTCTTTATTTATTAAGACTTACTCAAAATATCTCTCAAACTCCTATTTCTCCGTGTCCGGTTATTGAGCGTTCGCGTAGCGTCTCCAAGAGTTGTCGAAATACTGCACCTCTGTGGTAGCCTGCGGCAAGCCACTTAGTGTCTACGTTATTCCGTAACTCTTGCGTAAGTCCTATTTATATAGCAATACGCTTGGGTTAGAGCCAAAAACCTTAAACTGCGTAGGTTATCCTTAACTGAACTGTATTGATTTATATAGTTATTTATAATTTATGGGTTTCTACTTAGCTTAGACTTCTTCGAGTGTACATGTGTGGTTCGCTTTGCTCTTATTCTGAATTTTTATTGTGGGGTGGGCATCTTGCCTTTGACTATGTGCTCTCGTGTCGCCCACCCCATAAGATTGGATAATTTATTTCTTGGAAGTGCTTAGTAAAAAAATATACAGAATGAAACAATCTTGATATATCTAAGTTTAATTTACATGTTAAATTACTTTTTATTAAGTATATCTATTGATGGAGAAAGTCTTTTAAGAACAATAACTCGTAGGTTTCCCATTAGCAATTCAGCAATTAGCTGCTAAGTTGTATCAGATTGGCTGTAACTTTTTAATCAAAGACAATAAGGGATAATTGAGCATGACGCAACTGAAGCGAGCGTTGATTACTGGTATTACTGGTCAAGATGGTTCATATCTAAGTGAGTTTCTGTTGGAACAAGGTTATGAGGTTCATGGCATTATTCGCCGGACTTCTACCTTTAATACAGACCGCATCGATCACATTTACGAAGACCCCCATAAAGAGGGAGTGCGGTTATTTCTTCACTATGGTGACTTGACAGATGGTACAACGTTGCGACGCATTTTAGAAGAAGTCCAGCCAGTAGAGATTTACAACCTGGGCGCTCAATCCCATGTCAGAGTAAGCTTTGATTCACCAGAATACACGGTGGATGCTGTCGGAATGGGTACGCTACGTCTGTTGGAAGCAATTCGGGACTATCAACACCGTACCGGAATTCAGGTGCGATTTTATCAGGCGGGTTCTTCAGAAATGTACGGTTTAGTACAAGCAATACCTCAAACTGAGACAACGCCCTTTTATCCCCGCAGCCCTTATGCCTGTGCGAAAGTTTACGCCCACTGGCAAACTATAAATTATCGTGAGTCTTATGATTTGTTTGCTTGTAATGGCATACTTTTTAACCACGAGTCACCACGCCGGGGTGAAACCTTTGTAACTCGCAAAATTACTAGAGCAGTGGCTGGTATCGTTGCTGGTAAGCAGAAAAAAATTTACATGGGTAATTTAGACGCCAAGCGAGATTGGGGCTATGCAAAGGATTACGTCAAAGCAATGTGGTTGATGTTGCAGAAAGACCAGCCAGACGATTACGTAATTTCTACTGGTGAAACCCACTCGGTGCGAGAGTTTTTGGAACTAGCATTTAGTTACGTAAATCTCAATTGGGAAAATTATGTAGAGTTTGATGAGCGTTACCTCCGTCCATCTGAGGTAGAGTTGTTGATTGGTGATTCTTCCAAAGCCCGCCAGAAGTTGGGCTGGGCACCATCAGTAACTTTTGAAGAACTAGTTTCTTTAATGGTAGAAGCAGACTTACAAGCATTGGGTCACACTTCACCAAATGGAAATGGTTCGCAATTTCCATTAGATATTGCTACTAGTCGTCAACAACTCGGCGCTTTGCACTTCTGATTCGCACCACAGAGGATAAAAATATGACCGCCTTAGAACTAAATAATAAACGCATTCTCGTCACCGGTGGGTCGGGGTTTCTAGGTCGTCAGGTGATAGATCAACTGTGTATTGCAGGGGCTGATCGTGAGAAGATTACAATCACGCGATCGCGCGATTGTGATTTACGTGTTTGGGAAAATTGCCAACGCGCAGTTGACCAGCAAGACGTAATTATCCACCTAGCAGCTCATGTTGGGGGTATCGGTCTGAACCGTGAAAAACCCGCAGAGTTGTTCTACGATAATTTGATCATGGGAACGCAGCTAATTCACGCTGCCTATCAAGCTCGAGTAGAAAAATTTGTTTGTATTGGCACAATCTGCGCCTATCCTAAATTTACTCCCGTGCCATTCAAAGAAGATGATCTTTGGAATGGCTACCCAGAAGAAACCAACGCCCCCTACGGAATTGCAAAAAAAGCCCTTTTAGTCCAATTGCAATCTTACCGCCAGCAGTACGGTTTTAATGGGATTTATCTACTGCCAGTGAATTTATATGGCCCAGAAGATAACTTTGACACAGGAAGTTCTCACGTTATTCCAGCATTAGTTCGCAAAGTTCACGAAGCCCAAATTAAGGCAGAAAAGCAACTTCCAGTTTGGGGTGATGGCAGTCCCACCCGTGAGTTTTTGTATTCAGAAGATGCCGCGCGGGGGATTGTTATGGGAACTCAATTCTATAACGAATCGGAACCAGTTAACTTGGGAACAGGTTATGAAATCTCCATCCTTGATTTAGTAACTCTAATCTGTGAATTGATGGAGTTTAAGGGTGAAATTGTTTGGCAAACTGACAAGCCAAATGGTCAACCCCGCCGTTGTTTAGATACTGAACGGGCAAATCTTGCCTTTAATTTTACGGCTCAGGTGGGCTTTGAGCAAGGGTTAAAGAATACCATTGAGTGGTATCGTCAACACGCTGCATAACAATGTACTGGTGAGTGTAGAGTGATACAAGCTGGGTGATGCCCAGCTTATTTTTTGGACTATTTTTATGGACAAAGTTAATCATCAATTAAATAAGGCAGAACTACGGCGCACTCTACTCAAAACACGTCAATCAATGCCCGTTCAAGAGTGGAGAGAAAAAAGCGATCGCTTATGCTCTCATTTACAAAACTCTACTTTATTCACCCAAGCAAAAACAATACTAGCTTATTTCAGCTTTCGCCAAGAACCCGATCTCAGTCCACTATTTGCAAACACCAAATACCGTTGGGGATTTCCTCGCTGCATTGATAAAAAATCCCTATCTTGGCATATTTCGACACCGAATGATTCTATCCAAAGCGGCGCTTATGGCATTACTGAACCACACCCCGACGCTCCCCTATTAAATCCGGCTGAAGTGGATTTGATTCTTGTCCCCAGTGTCGCTTGTGACTATCGAGGATATCGCCTGGGCTATGGCGGTGGATATTACGATCGCTTGCTCAGTTTACCGCAGTGGCAGACAAAGCCGACTATCGGAATTGTCTTTGAGTTTGCCTATTTGTCTGAAATACTTATAGAACCTTGGGATAAACCACTACAAGCTGTTTCTACGGAAACCGGATTGACTCAGAAAGGCTGAAGCATTCAGGATAATGAAGACACATTATCAAATGTTTTATGACTAACCCAACGTCATCTACCACTGAGCAAGAAGCAATCATCGACGACATTATAGCAGGTAGTCTCCAAGCTCAACAAAAAACCGGCCCAGACCTCCGCCAAATTCATAGCAAAAGTCATGGACTCCTTTCGGGAGAGTTTATTATTGAACCCAATCTTTCTGAAGACCTGAAAGTAGGTTTATTCAAAACGCCCCAAACCTATCCTGTGTGGATTCGTTTCTCTAATGGTGGTGCGCCTCAAAAGCGTGGTCAATTCAACTCCGATAGCCAACCTGATGTTCGCGGTATCGCCATTAAGGTGATGAATGTGGACGGGCAAAAAGTGCTGGATGATGAAGAAAAAACTCAAGATTTTATACTCAACAATTATCCTATTTTCTTGACTAAAGACGTTCGTGATTATGCTGATCTTTCCAGAGCAGGTAGTGGAGAACTTACCCCAGAGCGGCTGGAGGAACTTGGTTACGCCTTTGCTATCTTGCAAAAAATTGGCAGCCATAAGATAGGAAATCCACTTTTGATTCAATATTGGAGCATGGCTCCGTTTAAGTTTGGTAGTCGCATTGTAAAATTGTCTGTCAAATCTCAACAGCCGGAACAACAACCAGAAACACTTCCAGAATCAGAAAATTACCTCCGAGAAACGCTGGTAAAATATTTGACTGAAGAAGGGAAAGAAGCGTCTTTTGACTTTTTAATTCAGTTTTATGTAGATGATGAAAAAACACCGATTGAAGACCACGTTAAAGAATGGCAAGAAACAGATTCCCCGTTTATTAAAGTTGCAACTGTCCGCATTCCCAGCCAGAAATTTGACTTTGAAGAACGCAAACGTTTAGACGAGGGTATATTGTTTTCCCCTTGGCATACACTGCTAGAGCATGAGCCTGTTGGAAGTGTAAATCTATCTCGTAAGAGGCTTTACAGCGAACTTGCAAAGTATCGGCGAGAACAAATTGCCCAACGTTTGCGGGAACCACAACCTTATGTAGCGGTTGAAGATTAACTACTGTGAATTAGCTTAAAATTACCAGTTAAAAATTCAAAATCGTTGCATTAAAGACATTTTCAAAGGGGGATTTAAACCCCTACTGAAAACGAGCCAAGTCGGAACCACTCCTTCTCAGAGGTACGTTTATGGTTGGGGTATTAGAACCCTTTAATTTACAATCAATGCTTAACGGAACTGTATTCTGCTATCAGGGCTATTTCATTTTCATCTAGCCCGCCTCAGAATGAATTCTGAGTCTAATAGCGAAAGTCATCTAAAGATGACTGAGACTCATGTTCTAGTCCGTTAAAACGGACTTTAGCTAAAAGCCAAAGAACTTTAGTTCTGGGCGGTTTATGTATAGAATGAAATAGCCCTAATTATGCTATTGAATTGCTCAGGACTTATGCAATAACTCTCTGAAACTCTTATTTCTTTGTGTCCTTTGTGTCCTTCTCCCAAGGGGAGACGCTGCGCGAATGCGGTTCGTTTTTTCATTATTTTGCGTAAGTCCTGTTGCTTTAACAATATTTTTGGTGATAGATTACTATAAAATTAATCAAATTCTTAAGTAAAGCCATGTCTGACTCAGTTCAGTATGTCACTAACGCAGAGGGAAAAAAAGTTGGAGTACTGTTAGATTTAGAAACTTATCAAAAGCTAACTAACTTATCTGTAGATTCTGAATTATTGATGGGTTTAAATCTAGATGAATTGCAAGCTTTGGCAGAAAGTTATTTATCTCCCAAAGCTCAGATACAGTTACAAGAATTATTAGTTAAAAATTCTGAGAATGATTTGTCACATGACCAAACTGAAACCTTAGACAGATTATTGGCACAGGTTGACCAATTAAATATTCTTAAAACTAGAGCTAGATATACCTTAAATATTTTTCAAAATAAACAGCAACTAGCGTGAGTGTTTACATTCCTGTTGAATTAAAAAAGGAAATTCGTAATTATTTTGCTGATTGTTGTGCTTACTGTCGCACTGCTGAAGCTTTAACAGTCACTACCTTTGAATTTGAGCATATCATTCCCTTGTCTGCTGGAGGGAAAACTATATTTGAAAATCTCTGCTTGGCTTGTCCATCTTGTAATCGTTATAAAGCAACTCGCCAAACAGCAATTGACCCTAATACTCAGAATGAGGTTAAATTATTTAATCCACAACAGCAACTGTGGGCAGACCATTTTACTTGGAGTGAAGATGCTACAGAAATTGTAGGACTTACAACCATTGGTAGAGCAACAATCTATACTTTAAAAATGAATCGTCTGCAATTAACTCGTGTGCGGAAAATGTGGGTGAAAATGGGTGAGTATCCACCAAATATTTGAGCAAGTGCAAAATATGTAAAGCAAGTTGTAGTCTCAATACGGTTCGGTTAGGGTTTTTTGATGAAAATTCTAAATCACAAAGACGCGATAAATCGCCGTCTCTACAAAGGATTAATTATTGTAGAGACGTCGATTTATCGCGTCTTTTGGCTTAACCGAACCGTATTGGTTGTAGTCTTATAAATAAAATTGTAATAAATATTTACAAATTTCGGAAAGTTATTAATCAAATGCTGAACTGGAAAAAATCACGATCGCAAATTCTGTTAATGTATGCGCTATTGGGAGCGATCGCACTGGTGATGCTCTTTCCTTTACTATGGCTAATTAGCACAGCCTTAAAATCACCCACGGAAAATATTTTACAGTCGCCGCCACAGTTATTGCCTGCCTCACCTACACTAGATAACTTTTTTAGTGTGTGGAACTCTTTACCTTTTGGACAATACCTGTATAACAGTACTTTGGTGTCAGTGCTGACTGTGGGCTTAAATCTGCTGTTTTGCGCTTTAGCTGCCTATCCGTTGGCAAGATTATCATTTGTCGGGCGAGACTGGATTTTTGTGGCGGTCGTCTCTACGATTATGATTCCCTTCCAAATCGTGATGATTCCCCTTTATATTTTGACAGTCCAGTTGGGTTTAAGAAATAGTTATTTAGGGATGATTTTTCCGAGTTTAGCTTCTGCCTTTGGCATTTTTCTGTTACGCCAAGCTTTTATGAGCGTACCCAAAGAGATAGAAGAAGCCGCCCGCATGGATGGCAGTTCGGAGTTAGGTTTGTGGTGGCATATTATGTTACCAGCAATTCGCCCAGCATTGGTAACTTTAGCTATATTCGTATTCATTGGTGCTTGGAGTGACTTTTTATGGCCTTTAATTGTCATCCAAGACGAAAATTTATACACTCTTCCCTTGGGAGTCGCAAAGCTAGCAGGTACATTTTCTCTTGACTGGCGCTTAGTAGCTGCTGGTTCAGTAATTGCGATCGCTCCAGTATTATTACTATTTTTGTTTTGCAACGTTACATTGTACCCACGGAAACTGGTAGCGGCGTCAAGGGTTGAAGAAGAAGTTAGAACAAGAAAGTGGTAGATGAGGGACAAGAATTAATAACAAATAACAAATGACAAATGACAAATGACAAATGACAAATGACAAATTCAATAAGCCCCAGTCTTTTTCAAGACTACCCAAATAGTTTTAATAATTAGACTCAGGTCATAAGTTATAGACCATTTGCGTTGATAATCTATATCCATCTTGACAATGGTTTCAAAGTCTGTGATGCTAGAACGCCCATTAGCTTGCCATTCTCCAGTAATACCTGGTTTAACTCGCAATCTATCCCAATGGTGTGGATCGTAATGGCTGACTTCATCAGGAGTGGGTGGACGAGTACCAACTAAACTCATGTCCCCTACGAGAACATTCCAAAATTGGGGAAATTCGTCTAAACTAGTACGCCGCAAAAATTTACCCACAGGAGTAATGCGAGGATCGTCAGCAGATTTAAAGATGTGACCTTTGGCTTGGTTTTCAACCAAATGCTTGAGCTTATCAGCATCGACGATCATCGAACGGAATTTCCAGATGCGGAAAGTTTTTCCGTTCAAACCACAGCGAATTTGGGAATAAAATATTGGATTTGGCTCATGAACAAAGGTAACAATTGCTACAAGAATTGCTACCATAAATGTAATTATCAGCCCCACAATGGCTCCAACAATGTCAATTAATCGTTTTCTCACGCTTAAGGTTGACGGGTGGAAAGGCTGTTGCGAACAATTAACTGAATAAAGATAAAGATGATTCACAACGACTAACTTATCTACAACAGGACTTTTTGAATCAGTAGTGTAGACATGAACATAATTCTTAGGCGATTTTTACTGCTTTTGTCGTTACCACTGAGTGTTAACATACGCAAAAATCAAGCAATATAAAAACCGAAAACCCAAAGTTTACAGAATCTTTTAATTAAGGTGGAAATTTGTAAAATTACAGTATTTCATAGCATCCAATAAAAAAATAGTGTTATTGGTACACATGCCAAATATTACTGTGTTGAGAGCAGAAAGCCCATCAGTATCTTCGCTACTTAGAAAGAAACATCCGTGATGTAAGTAAAACGGCGTAAATAATTTGCATGTTTGTAGTAAGGACTTCATTCCTTCTTTTAGGACTAAAGTTCTTACTACGAAATCGATTACACTAATTTTACATTACTAAACATATTTCGATTTATTCGCACCGACTTACTTACTAATCTCAATGATTAACCTCTAAAGCGAAATTCACTAAGTATGCTTCCTCCAGTGATTGCTGATTACTAGCCTTGATTGCATCTAGATAGCGACGCAAAGACAACAGTTGTTGAGAATTAGGACGATAAGTGAGATTGCCTTGTTTCTCAAAAAGTGGTGCTGTAGCGATCGCCTGATAGTCAGGATTTTCTTGGGAACTCTGAGTCAGCCAAGCCGAATCTATAACTGAAGGTATCAAACCGGAAGGCAGTTCACCTTCCAAAAAAGCCAGCAGGCGTTGCTGACAAGTGCGAGTATTGATCCCACGACCCTCAAATAACTGGATAACTTCACCGAAAGACAAAGATCGGTCTGGTAGCAGCCGCAGCAATTCTGTAAATAGGAAATAATCAGTGTATTGTTGTCTGGGTATATCTAATATCTGGGGATGCAAAGGCAGCATCGCCAAACCATAAGCAACGCGACTGCAATGAGGAGCGCCGTTTTCGCCGAGATATAAATCTTGAATAATTTTAGCGCTGGGGAGTTTTTGCCGTAGCCAACGATTCACCGTCCCGACACAAGCCACCCCACCAGTCAGGATAGCTTGATTAATGGATTCTGTGGGGATGCCACGAGCTACCAATAACTTGTTGAGTTCTCGGTTCAGGCGACGCACAAAGGGGATAAATACCTGGCTTTCTAAATCTCGTCGCTGCAAAATCCATTGCTGATCGGCCAATTCTAGGGTGAAAGACTCTTGGTGTTGCAATATCAGCTTTAGAGCTAATGCCGCATCTAATACCGCCTGTCCCAGCAGGGAACTTTCTAGACGCTGCTGGAGGCGAATCCGAGTGGTGATATCTGGTTCTCCGACTCTGGGTAGTTCTAATTGTTCCAACCCTAAACTCTGCCAGCGCATTTGGTCTAAACCGGGAATTGACGATTGCCATTGCCAAGGATTATTGGTGGTAGTTTTGCGCTCGCTTTGTGTTTCTTTTCGTAATTGCCGAGATTTCGGTGGCAATAGCAGCTGGCAGATTATATCTTGTTCAATTCCCTTACCAGCATAAGCAAAACTGTGGAGCATGAAATCATTGTATGTCAATTCCTGCAATGTTTCTGGGAGATTTACCAACAACATTTCTGTGGCAGCTGTGCCAATGTTAATCACAAGGGTATTGCCAACAATGGGATCTTCGCTGGTTTTTGCCGGATGAGAACCCTGATGGTTGCTTAATTTTACTTGCTCACCGTTAGCAGCATCGAGTTCTGGGAGTAAACTAGCGATCGCTTCTTCGACGAAAAAGACTTGCTGCGGATGTTGGATGAGTTTACTGGTGAGTAAAGCTTCTCGCACGTTAAAGCGGTATTGTTCCGACCAACTAGATGGACAGGTGCAAATTACACCAGCAATATTATTGATAATCTTGGGAAAATCTTGTTCGCTGATCCCCATAGCAGCAGCCATTAAACTAGGGGTGGTACTAGTTTTTTCGGATTTGAGGGTTAATAATAACTTAGATAGCGATCGCACAACCCAAATTAAAGGGCCTGCGGAAAATTCATTTAATTGCAAAACAGGTTCCCATTTCTGCCGTTCACTCTTGTAGGGAATGGCTACTTGTAAATAAGGCTTCAACTGTGCCGAGTAGAGATTATTTGTCGTCGCATCTGTTGTTGATCGTGTTGCAGGAGTGTTGTCCGAGCGATCGGGCACTTTATCTTGGGCAACAGCCGCAGGTGCAGTCCGCTCATGTACTTCTATACTTTCGTTCTCTCCGTGGGGTACAGAAGCTGTAGGCAGATAAACCTCTGTTGGTAAACGAAATGATTGCTGGAAGGAAGTTTTTCCCGGCGGATTTTCTGCTGACCAATAGATAGGATGTACAACAAAAGTAGAGCGATTTAATAAGGCGGCAGAAATTCCTGTTGTACCTAAATCAATTCCTAAATACCAGACTGATTGTAGAACATTGAGCGATTCTGGATTGTTAATGGAGTTGGAAATTGGAGGTAAAGAACTTTCTTCAACAGGAGTAGTGACTTCATTTTGTTGTTCAGTTTCTACCTGGGGAACTGCCAAAGTAGAGAAAGCAGTAGTTGAGGTATTTTCTGTTAGCGGCTCAGGGGAAGTTATGGGAATTATGTCTTGATTTTCATCAAGTAGTTCTGAGAAAATATCCAAGTTGGTAGCTGGCTGCAACTCAGAATTTAGCTGCCGATCAAAATTAGCCAAATCCCGATCTAATTGCTGCAACTGTTCTTCATCTAAAGAAATATCAGGTACGGCTGGAGCCTGGTTTGACTCAACAGCAAGTAAGTTTTCTTGTGGCGAAGCAGCAATGTAGTCATCTGAAAACGGTTCTGGTTGCTCGTCGTTAATTAATACTTCCGGTTTGGCAATCGCAATTTCCGCAATTTCCGCTACTTCTGGAGTAGCTGGTGCTGTAATTGTGCCATTATCCTCATAAAATGATACTTCCAGCAGTTCCAGATCGTTACCTGTATCTGGCAATAGCTCAGTTAGAGTATTAATTGTATCAGCGCTAGCTGGCTGATTGCCGATCTCCAAGCTGTCTGTTGCGGAAACTGCTTGTGGTGTAGAGAAATTAACAAACTCTAGGTCTGTATCTTCAAAAAATAGTTCTTCCTGTGAATCTGATGAATCTATGGTTTCTACTGGAGTCTGTTGGGTTGTTTGTGGGTTAACGTTGCTCAGATTGAACAGATCCGTATCTGCTGTTACAGCCTCAGAATCCCCAGTTGGAGGGACAGATGCGCCCTCAGCGATGTTCGACGTTGATTCTGAGGCTGGGGAAACCTCAACACTTAGATTATTAACAGCACCAGTACCAAACAAGGTGGCGTAAAGTTGGTCTACTTCATCACCAATTAAAGCAGAAATATCTTGTGGTAACTCGGTCTGCTGGGAAGATTGAGACGAGTCTATACCAAGCTGCAACAGCACTGTATCTAAATCTTCTGCGATCGTAGTATCCTGTTGCTTAGGATCAATTGTGAGTGAAGATGTTTCTGGCTGTATAAGCTCCAACGGTTGAGTTGCAATTCCAGCAGTAATCTCGGCTGGGTCAGGCAATGATGGTGATGTATCAGATTCTACCTCAAGGAAAGATAGCTGGGAACTAGGCGATCGCTCCTGCAAATGCTGGGTCAAATTGTTGAGAAAGCTGGCCATCAACTGTTCGCCTTGCATCCCCTGGCTATGCATTCTTGCCAATCCTTGCGACAGCGACTCGTGATAAGTATTAATATTGCGTTGTAGTGCTTCAAATACTACATTCACAGTCCCATCTAGTGATAATAAACGTTGATCCAACTCCCTGGCCAGGTGAGTTAAACGCTCTGTAGGGTCTGGGGATTCTAATAACGGTTGAGTTGCCGAGATTCCTGGTTCTGAGTTTGCACTATTTGCTCCTGAAGAACTGGCGGAATTTTCCCGCGTTTGTGCTAGCAGTGGCGTTAAAGTTGGCACAAGACGACTCATGAGTACCTGTAAAAACTCGGTAATCATCTGCTCCTGGTTTGTCAACTGCTGCGCTAAGGAGAAATTTTGCAATCGCCTTTGCTCTAGCTGCTTAATTTCCTGTATGAGAGCGGCTCGCTCTTGCAAGAGCAATTCTAATTCCGATCGCAATGGCTGGATCAAGCTCGAAAATTCACTTTTTAATTGTCTTGCGCCAACAGTACTGTGTTCCTGATTGAGTTCGGGCTGGGGTAGTGGATACTGGTTATTACCTTGATCAATAAATTTTGTTAATAAAGGCGATCGCGGTTCTTCAGAAGACTGATTTGGGATGCCATTCTCTAATGCTTCTTTTTCTTCTAGCCTCACCAAGAAGTTGCGAATTCGTTCTAAAACTTCTTTAGGCTCTTGCGCCTGACCAGACAGAAATCTAGACACACGCTTGCCACCACTGGCAAGTAAGTTGTCAATGTCTGCGATCAACTTTTGAATTTCGTCTGCACTGGAAGTCACTTTTCCTACCTTACCTAGAGATGTATGTCAACTAATCTGACAATTACTTTACAATCACCGTACCCCTATGGGCGACGCTGCGTGTAGCAAGATCCCCATAGGAAAAGTTTTGAGTGGCAAAAGCCGTTTTGGACTTGTGACTGTCATTATGTTATGGATTACCGGGAGTCGTGGCAATCTTCGGTCAGCTTTTGTGTGAGAAGCTTAGTTTTACAGATCATTAATTACCTATTGCATGAAAATCGCTAAAATACCTGAGCAATAATTTACTCCCTTTAGTATCATTGATGTTGTTTGCCTATATTCTGAACTAATCAAGTTTGCAGTGCAGCTAGTGCCTAAGCTATACAATTGCCGGCTATAAACTACTTTTTGCAAAACTTTTACCCCGTTTAAACTTATAGGTAAAGATTATTTAGAAAAACGTTCTTGTCGCTTTCTTATGTAGCATAGTTTAGTTTTCTTTTTGAAAGGGAGCTGTGCAATGATAGCTTAGGCAGAAAATGGCGCTCTTGTTTGTTGTGTGTATATAGCCGCTTGAATAAAGATGTCGTAATGGAAGACCGATATAGCTTGCAAGCACAGGCTAATTCCTGGATGATTGCCTCGGCTCCCTTTTTTCAAGGGTTGCCAGAAACTGCTGTAGAATCAGCCCTCATCCATCTTGTTACCCGCACTCACCCAGCCAATCAGGTAATTCTGCTAGAAAATGACTGGGGCGGTTCTGTGTATTTTATTCTGGACGGATGGGTAAAAATTCGCACCTACAATCTGGAGGGAAAAGAGATAACGCTGAATATTCTTGGTAAAGGGGAATTGTTCGGCGAAATGGCGGCGCTAGATGAAGTGCCTAGATCCACAGATGTGATTACCTTGGCCCCAACGATAATCGGTAGTATGCCTGCTCAGGATTTTGTCAAGTTACTTCAGATAGAACCCTTAGCGGGAGTTCGATTGGCGCAACTAATGGCACGACGTTTGCGGCAAGTAAATCGCCGATTGCGGTTGCGGGAATCTGATAGCCAGTCACGGGTGGCAGATACGTTGGTATTTTTGGCAGAAGGACAGGGAAAAAAAGGGCAAACAGGAACTGAAATCCCCAATTTACCTCATCGGGAATTGAGTAGTTTGAGCGGACTGGCGCGGGAAACTGTAACAAGAGTATTGACAAGACTAGAAAAAAAAGGCTTGATTAAACGGGATCAAGATACTATTTGTATTCCCGATTTGTCAGCCTTAGAAAGAATGATCGTGTAACCTAACCCGCCGTAAGACGGACGTAGCTCTCCCAATTCATCGGGAACAGCCTCCAGAACTCCGTAGTTTTTTTGGTCTTACATTCCCTCCTCTTGTCAGAAGTCCTGGTTCCCAAGACCCAAATATTTTTCTTGCTACACTTTACCTATACAGCTTGGTTTTCGCTTACGGCATTGGTGGTCAAGACCCAACAATTCTAAGCTGATGTGCGCCTAAATTGTATAAACACTCTTTACGGTCGTTAACTGTTAACTGTTGACAGGTTTTCGGTTATCAGTCATCAGTCATCGGTCATCAGCCTTCATGTAAATGTTCAAGTTAAATGCGTAACAGCTTATCAGTTTATTTTGGGGATTCGTCATACATCTGATATTTGTTAATGCTTGGCAAGAAATCAATATCAGATGCAATCCTCATCCCCCGCTCTTTATCCCCACAGAGATGAGTACATTGAAGGTGGGGACTTCCGTGACACGTTAAAAACTTATGAGTATTTTAGATTCTCTGCCAGATGAGCCGGAGGAAGATCCATCCCCTGAATCTCCAACTCCCCACAATCATTGGTTAGACAAAGAACAGCAGTTAATGCCTCCTCAACTCAAGGCTGATGCACCTTTGAGGATGGTGGAAACAGCGTTTTTAGCCAGTGCCGCTAGCTTGATTTGGTTTATTAATTTCTACTTTCCCTTAGGCCCAGTTTTGCGGATATTTTTTCCGGTACCGATCGCTCTAGTTTATCTGCGTTGGGGCAGGCGTGCGGCATGGATGGCAGCACTCACCTCTGGGTTACTGCTGACGGTACTGATGGGGCCAGCCCGCAGTTTGCTGTTTGTCATGCCCTACGGGTTTATGGGCGTACTTTTAGGAGCGACATGGTGTCGTCGTCGTGTTCCCTGGATTGTTTCTATAACCTTGGGTACGCTGTTGGGTACTTTGGGAGTCTTTTTTCGGCTGTGGTTGTTGTCTGTTTTGTCAGGTGAAGACCTGTGGATTTATGTAATTACCCAGGTGACTGAGTTCATAGAGTGGGTATTTTTGAAGCTGAGTTTTTTGGCGAGTCCCAGCGTGTTTTTGATTCAAGTGGGAGCGATCGCTTTAATTGTACTCAACAACTTTATCTACCTTTTTATGGTACACCTGGCAGCATGGTTGCTTTTTGATCGGCTGGGTAACCCCATTCCCCCTCCACCACGCTGGGTACAAGTCCTTATGGATTATGAAGGATAGTTAGGAGTTAGGAGTTAGGAGTTATGAATTAAACTCCTAACTCCTAACTTCTAACTTCTAACTTCTAACTTTTAACTTTCCAAATGATTAGTATTTATACGCAAAAAGAACAGGGTGAAGAATGGCTACGACGGTATCGTGGCTGTCTACCCGTATTTGCCTGCGTTTTAGGATTTACTGAAACTGGTTTAATTCCAGGGATTTCAGCAGCCGGTCGCACTCCAGAGGATCGGAAATATACTGCTTGTGCCGATGCCGAGTTTTTGTATTACGGCCCAGAACATAAAGCCCAATATCCCTTACCACCATTAGCTGCTGGGGCTTCACCTGTGCTGATTTCTCGCGCTGTTTTTGAGTCGCTAAAGATACCAGTTAATTTGTTTAATGCTGGTTTACCCCAGCCTCCGGCTGTGCCAGTAATTGATTTGGGCGGCATGGCTGCTCGGTGTTTAAGTAGTGGTGCTGCTATGGAAATCACAACAGTACACCAATTGTTTAAACAAGGGCTACTTTGGGGAGAACGCCTTGCTGCCAATAACCAACATAAGTATGTGATTCTCGGTGAGTGCGTCGTTGGAGGCACTACAACTGCCCTGGCAATCTTAACTGGTTTGGGTATAGATGCTGGCGGAAAAGTTAACAGTAGCCACCCTATTTGTAACCACGCGCAAAAGTGGGCACTAGTGCAAGCTGGGCTGGAGAAGATGAGGGGGAGTAGGGAACTCTTAGCAGGGGGAGCAGGGGGAGCAGGGGGAGAAAATTTTACTTTGTCCTCCTCAGTTAACCCCTTGCAACTTGTCGCTGCTGTGGGCGATCCGATGCAAGTGGTGGTAGCTGGGATGGCGATCGCAGCTAGTCGGAGTTGTGGTGTAATGTTGGCTGGTGGGACGCAAATGCTGGCGGTTTATGCGCTGATTAGTGCGATCGCTCAAACTTACGCCTTATCATGGCAACCAGAAGAAGTAGTTGTAGGCACAACTCGCTGGGTAGCAGAAGACCCAACTGGCGCTACAGTTGACTTAGCCCTCAATTTAGGAAAAGGCAGCTTAACTAAGAGTGGAAGAATCCCTCCCCTATTAGCAACTCATCTGAGCTTTGCTGATTCTCGTTATCCCCAACTTCGAGCTTATGAGCAGGGCT
This sequence comes from Nostoc sphaeroides, assembly GCF_003443655.1. Lineage (NCBI taxonomy): Bacteria > Bacillati > Cyanobacteriota > Cyanophyceae > Nostocales > Nostocaceae > Nostoc > Nostoc sphaeroides. Next base: position 4,133,874 of record NZ_CP031941.1, on the reverse strand, counting down.
TTGTCAAAGAAGGTATAGGTGCTGGAGCCGCTTGCATAGCCGCCCATCTTAGCCAAGATTGGCAGCAACAACAACTTTTAGCAGCCATTGAAGCCCAACTTGAACGCTTACAGCTATTTTTAGTTAAATAGACCACCCGGTAGGGGCTTTAGCATTGCTGTGCCCTTACGACAGATGTGGTTCAAATAAATGAAAACTGCTGTAACCTACGATATCAGCCGTAGCTTAATTAAAAACTTCCAGGATTGTCATCAAGTGCCAGCAAGAAATTAATCAGGTCTGCTTGCTGGTTAGAATTAAACCCAGCCTGTCTATCCACGTAGAACTCATGACCTGTGCCATCAATGTTACTAAACACTAATCCAGGGTTAGCTTTATTGGCTTTTATAACTAAGGCACGCAGATCACGATCAACTAAAGCACGCAAGCTGCTAGCAGCATCGGCTGCTATACCTTGGTTGAGAGTGCCAGTTAACCCTAATCCACTCTTGTCAACTACCGTAAAACGACCATTTGAGTTAACGTTCAAACTTCCTGCCCTTACTGCTACACCACCATCATGCAAATATGGTGCGCTTAAATAAAGACCACGCAAGGAAGTAGTTTTATAACCGCCTTTTGGCAATATACCTTTGGGTAGAGTTGTGGGAGTATCAGATATACCCTGCGTTGGTATATCCAGCACTTCAGCGTTAGCAGGTATGGGAACTGGAGTATTAAAAGTGTATAACTTGGATGGCACTAACAATTTATTCAGCGCCAAGCGAGACTGAGCACGGGCTGGGTTAGTACGAATTTTATCAAGTGGATGAATTTTGTTGTCGGTGAAAAATGGTGAAATATGACAAGTAGCACAATTAGCTTTCTCAAATACTTTTGCGCCACGCTTAACAGAATTGCTATTCAACGCTTGCCAGTTCTCCGAAGTCTGGTTTGCAGGTGGTACTAAGCTATTTGAAAAGCAGACATAGCATTGTTAGCAAATAGGAAAGTGCCGCTAGCAATATCTCCAGGCTTTCCACTATTGGGGCTAAAAACCAAACCGTTGCTTGTAAATAGATTGATTTGCAGATTTGGATAAGTTCCTGTACCAGGGGCAGCAACTTGATCTTCTAATTCTGCTTCTGTAGGATTCGGTGCGATCGCTCCCCGCAGCCACTCCGAGGGTTTTAGTGTCACACCTTCTGGTAAACGGAGGCTAGGAACGGCAGCATTCTGAAGAAATGTACCAATATAAACTTCTGGGTCAATACCAAGCGTTTTTGAACTTAATTGAGCAGCTGCCAACAAGTTAATTTCTGAAGAATGGACAGCGCTGGTGAGAGAAGTCAGTCCCCCAAAGGGGCCAACAGCCGCAGATCCATCTGCACCATAAGGCTGACTCTTAAATGTGAATAAACTGGGAATTTGGGTGGTGTTATTAATACCATCTGGTGAACTCTCGAAATTACCAGAAGGTAAACCTAGTAAGGCATCATCAAAAGCTTTTTCAAACTTTTTCGGATCTGGTAATCTGACTACATTACCTTTACTGTCAATAATAGTTTTGCCATTACCTTGATATTGTGGGTCTAGAGGGTTGAATTTTGCCCGCGCAAACGCCGCCGCTGAATTTGGTGCTAAGGCAAGCAAAAAGGGAAAAGCAAGTTCACTATTGGGGACTCCCGGAAGACGTTTACCTTCCTTGGAAAGAGTTACATGACAAATTGCACAAGTAATGTCGCCATTAGGCGCACTTCCGAGAATATTCCCTCCTTTGTCCACTTTTAAGCCTGTATTAATAACAGTTCCTTTGAGAAAAGTCCGACTACCTAAAGGGATATCCTTCAAAAGGGTAATTTGCAAGTTGTTTGTTGGCTGACCTTGCAAATTATAAACTGCTCTCGTATATTCTTCTGCAAGAATAGCAGAGCCTTGCCCAAGACCGAATACTCCTTGTAAACCAAATGTGTCGCCAATTTTCCGGTTGAAGAATATATCTTCACCTTTTGCGATTAATTCCTGAGTAATTTTAACTGCTCCTACCCGTTGATAGGAAATGGGATTTTTTGGGTCGAGTCCTTTATTTACAACTAGTTGTGATGCTTCTTGAGGACTCAGCAGTTTACCGAAATAGTCGTAATAGCCTAGCGGTTGAGTCGGCGCAGGTTGCAAAAGGTCAATTTTTGCAAAAGCTGTCTGGCTTGTCATCAACCAATTTGATAACAAGATGCCAAAAACACTAATGACAAAAACGCAGATTAATAAGAAAATCTTGGTTTTTGAACGAAACAAAACCCTAAAGACATCAGTCTTAGGGTTGTTGTGTTTTGGTTTCATAGTGAGGTAGTAACTAAAAGTCTATAGGTAGGTATATCACACTATTACGTAGATATATGCAATAGTGTGTTTAAGTTTTTTATCAATTTGATGGCTGGATTAGTTGCTGATACTTAAATATATGCCCACAGTGCGATCGCTCCACATTCAAATAACATGCTCTTATGTTGTTAACGCTACACTAACGTAATTAAGTTTTGTAAGGAGATTTATGGCAAAATTCAGAGCGCCGATTTTTGGTACTCTGAATTTTGTAAGAGAGAAAGAGCTACAAAATTTGCCAAACAGTTAGTTGCTATGCAACTTAAACTTCCAAAATTAGTTAAAACTAAAGCTTTTACTTCCCTCTATCCAGCCATTTTTTTTAATTCGTTGAACTCAGGCTAAATTTAATGAATTCTCTCTCTGAGTAATTGTTCTTCCAAGGCAGCAATGCGATTGTATGCTGCTGTTAATTGCGCTGTTAGTCGTTGTATTTGAATTTCTGGTGTTATATTATCTCCACCTTGACGATGCATATCTAGATAAATGCCATCTATCAAGACATCTTTGTGTTCCATTTCTGGATTTAAATTGTTACGTCTGAACTGGTAGCCACTAGCTGCGCCATTTTCCTGATAATTATCCTTTGGTTGTGTATTCGCTAAAGAACACTCTGAGAAAGCTTGAGCAACTTTACTGTCAAGCTGCTCAATCACTTGGCAGAGCGCATCCAGTTTTTCGCTTAAAGTCAGGATTTGCTTCTGTAATGGCTCCATTTAATCCCCTCATCCGTACATTTTCTTTATGTTATTCAATTTACTCTCAATCTTAACTATACTTAGGGATTATTTAAGTATTGATAATTTTTGATGCAAATCTGACATTTAAATCATTACTTCTAAATATAAGTAAAGTTTGACTATAAGTACTATTAAGGAAATTTAAGTAGTAAAATTAATCTTTGGGTAGTTATTTGTCGAAAAACTCGCTATTTTGAGCCAAATACTCAAATCTGTCGGTATTAACAAGAATAAATATCGGTAATTTTCCAATTTTACTTTTTAAACTAGTCAGCCTCTGGTGAATCTCTGCTTAATATTAGGTATAATCAAAAATCTCAAATCCAAAATCAATGGATCGACGGTCTTTTTTGCTAGGTACAAGCACACTGGCACTTTCACAACTGCTTTTTGGCTGTGGTGGAAACAACCAGACGCAACTAAAAGTACAGTTATTAAAAGGTTCTATACCTGGTCAGGTGGTTAATCAGTTCCACAAAGGTTTGCAGCAACAGGTGCAGTTAAAGTTTACTCCAGTTGAGCAGATACAAGGTTTATTTCAGCAATTACAAAATTGGCAGCAGAAACCAAAAGCCACTGATGAGCAGGGATGGAAACGCTTTATACCCTTTATGCAAGGTCAAAAAACAGCTGATGCAGACCTAGTGACATTGGGAGATTACTGGCTAAAAGCAGCTATTGAGCAGAAACTGATTCAACCACTGCAAGAGGTACAGGGAAACCAATTAAAGCAGTGGTCTGCTTTAGATGAAAAGTGGAAACAATTGGTAACGCGCAACGACCAAGGTAACTTGGATACTCAAGGGAAGGTGTGGGGTGCGCCTTATCGGTGGGGTAGCACAGTAATTGTTTATAACCGTGACAAGTTGCGAAAATTGGGATGGACGCCCAAAGATTGGAGTGATTTGTGGCGAGATGGAGTGCAGCAGCAGATTTCTCTACTTAATCAACCACGAGAAGTTATTGGTTTGGTCTTAAAGAAGCTAGGAAAATCTTATAATACAGAGAATCTTGACCAAGTACCAGACTTGGAAAAGGAATTACAGACATTAAATCAACAGGTAAAGTTCTACAGTTCCAATAACTATTTAGAACCTCTAATTATGGGAGATACTTGGCTAGCGGTTGGTTGGTCAAGCGATGTATTGCCTGTTCTGGGACGTTATCCGCAACTTGGCGCAGTTATTCCCCAGTCAGGAACAGCAATCTGGGCAGACTTGTGGGTACGTCCGGCAGGTATTACTACTAAGAGTAGTTTATCAGATCAATGGATTGACTTTTGTTGGCAACCAAGCACAGCTAAACAAATTTCGGTGCTGACCAAAAGTAATTCGCCAATTTCTACAAATATTACTGCTTCTGATATCCCAGAACCATTATGGAGTTTGTTAGAGAGCGATGTCTACGACGGGCGCGAAGTTTTTGATAAAAGCGAATTTTTGCTTCCCTTACCCCCATCAGCAATAAAACAATACGAGTCTTTATTCGCCAAAATTAAGGTTTAATTGGGTATTGGGTATTGGGTATTGGGTATTGGAATTTTCCCATCTCCCTCATCGCCCCCAATTTCTAACTCCTAACTCCTAACAGACGCGATTAATCGCGTCTCTACAAACTTCTAACTCCTAACAGACGCGATTAATCGCGTCTCTACAAACTCCTAACTCCTAACAGACGCGATTAATCGCGTCTCTACAAACTTCTAACTCCTAACAGACGCGATTAATCGCGTCTCTACAAACTCCTAACTCCTAACTATTTACTAGAGTAAACGCTCTAACCCTATCTTGTTCTTAACAGTCGTTTGGATACTGCATAAAGCTGGACTTGTACTAAAGTTGCAAGTATAGGTTGCTAAGGGTTCTTTTTGATAATTAAATACCCGGATGTTGTAACCAAAGTTCCGTGCAGTGCTACCCAAGCGATTTACGAAGTCGTAGCGCTCTACATAGTCTAGTAAGCTCCAAATTTGCTGATTCACGATCAAGTCTACTCGTGCAGGTTCTTTTTCAGAAGCTGGATATGCTATCCAATTATCCAATAGCTTTTTCTCAGAGTTTGCTTGTGCCCACCATAAACTAGGAACGGTTAATCGTTCTGGGTTTATGGTGTTAGCTGTGATTACATAGTCTTTTGGCTTGGTCAATAAGTCTAGTTCCAGAGGCGCATTAGAAGGCGATGGTATGCGGGGGGTTTGCGCTAGCGAGGGGGGGACTAGTAAAGTGGTGAGGCTAATGGTTAGTAATAATGAAAGTGATCTCTGGCGATCGCACAATTTAGGTATATGCATAAATAATTCGTAATTCGTAATACTTCGGCTACGCTCAGTACCAGTTCGTAATTCGTAATTAAGGCAATAGTAAAAATTCGCACAATTTAAAGTTTAATGGCAACGATGCGAATTCTTCGATAATCTGCTGTCCAAGTTCCTTGTTGATACAGTGTTGGCTTAAGATACTCCTCAACGACGCGAATTACTTGTATTTGTTGCTCACCAGACAGTCCTGCTAAAAAAGTGCTGGCGAACATCTCAATCCAGTTTGCCATACCTGCTTCTCCTTCTGCTAAAGGAGTTGGACGAGCAAAAAGCATGGCATAAATGACATCAAAGCCTTGCTGTTCTAGTAAGGTTGCGTATTCACCAATACTAGGGAAATACCACGGATTTAGGGCTTGTGTGGAGATATTAATTCCTTGTAAGGCACTTTCTAAAGCTGTGGCGATCGCTTGTACATTTCCCTTACCACCAAATTCTGCCACAAAACGGCCTCCGGGTTTTAGGGATTGATGGATGGAAGCGATCGCACTATCTGCTTCTTTCACCCAATGCAATACAGCGTTGGAAAACACAGCATCTAATGGCTTGTCTACTTGAAAATTTGCCGCATTTGCAACATCAAAGCGGATATCGGGATAGTTTTCTCTTGCCTTTTCAATCATTGCAGGTGCGCTATCAATTCCCCATACATCAGCACCAGCTTGGGCAATTTTTTCTGTGAGTTGTCCCGTACCACAGCCGAGATCCAAAATGGATTCTCCTGGCTGAGGGTTGAGTAATTGCAATAAGTCTTCGCCATATTGCCAGACAAAGGCGTGTTTATCTTCGTAAAGGGAAGTGTCCCAATTATTGCTTGTCGAAATATTATTCATAAGATTTTATGGTGTGTAGAGACGTTGCATTGCAATATCTCTACATTAAATTAGAGCGATCGCTGGTTTACTTTCTACCAGTCAACTTATCCAAGAAATCCATTTTCACTGCAAAGTTGATAATATCTTGCCCTGTGATAAGATTTTTAGCCTCACCATTATTCAAGGCGACAATATACGGCAGACCATCAATTACATCGATAATGGGGCCACCTGAAGAACCGCTTGCGGTGGCACAATCATGATAGAAATGGTTTGACTCCTCACCAACAATGCTACAACCATTTTCATAACCAGCTGTCCAGCCTTTGCCGGCAGTCAAGAATTCATAGCCTTCTTTGCTGGGGTCTGGATAGTCACTAGAGTAACCAACAAAGAACAGTTTTCCTCGCTTCTGTTTAATCAAAGTAGAAGCAGGCACAGATTGCCATCCTAAATAACCATATTTACGACCCAATGGCTGATTAATTACGATCAATGCCCAGTCATTGCTTTGATTTTGGACGTTATCAAAGCCGCCATTCTTGAAGTCTGTACCATAAAGTACGTTTTTCGCAATATTTTGTACTGTAGCAATATCTTTAGAACTTTGGGACTTGCCATTAATAGCATTGGGTATAAACCGAAGTTCTTTACTGAGTTGATGAGTTTCAGGGTCAATTACACAGTGAGCGTTTGTCAAAACTATATCACTAGCAACCAGTGTGCCTGTACAATAATAGCTTTTAGCATCGGCTGCTGTGCCTTGCACTCGTCCGATAGTTGACCATTTTTTGAATTCAAAATTCAAAATTCAAAATTCTGTTAGGAGTAAGAAGAATAATTTTGAATTAATTAATTCGCTCTTTTCTTGCCCCCACTGATTCAAAGAATCAGTGGTCTACAATCAGTGGCGGGTTTCAAGCCCCCACTGATTGTAATAATGAAATTGATAATTTTGAATTTTGAATTGTTTTGACCAAGGATAATTTCTACTCAGCATGGGGATACGGTTATCTATACCTGTGGGGATACCGCGATCGCTATCATAAGGTTTTTCCGACTGTTCGAGATCATCAGGTTTGAAGGGTTTACCATCCCCTACCAAATTCAGCTGTTCTGTATTTGGCGATATCGGTGATTCTGTTTCTGCTTGGACTGATATCCAACCACCTAAAGCGGTAAAACCGACAATTCCGGCGATAAAGAAAGCAAGCAGTTGTTTGTAAATAGACGGTTTACGCATTGATTTTACTCCTGAATTCAAAGTGAAAATTTGAGATTAGGGATTTCCAGCAAATAAATTGCTACTAATTGTGGGGTGGGCATCTTGCCCGCCCAATCGATATGGCGGGCGAGACGCCCACCCCACAAGAAATAATTGAATATTTTTTCTTTGGAAGTCCATTAGACCTCTGTTTTGCGAGGAGATAGGCTTTAAATTGCGTTTTCTTTCAGTTCTCTCTCCTTTTAGGCTACGGTGTACACACAAGGACTTTCGTTCAGAACACAAGGACTTTCGTTCAGAACACGAGGACTTTCGTTCAGAACACGAGGACTTTCGTTCAGAACACGAGGACTTTCGTTCAGAACACGAGGACTTTCGTTCAGAACACAAGGACTTTCGTTCAGAACACAAGGACTTTCGTTCAGAACACAAGGACTTTCGTTCAGAACACAAGGACTTTCGTTCAGAACACAAGAACTTTTGTTCAGAACACAAGTATTTTTTGAGCCAATGAGTGAATGAAACAGCTTTGCTTTTCAAGAGGGGTTGGGGGGATTAAAAGTCTGTGGAGCCACTCTAAAAGACTTGTGTGTACACGATAGCCTAAAAGGAGAAGGTCAATTAAGTATTCATCGCCACTCACCTTGGAGGGTGAAAGCCGCCCAATAACGGGGATGTTTCCATTCTGGATTTTTCAAATCCTTTCCTTGAAAATCTTTCCCTTGCCACATTTGGCGTTGGGCGACATTAAGGGCGGCGGCGGGAGATTTTTTTTGTTCCAATATTTGTTTGTAGAATCCAATCATTAACTCCTTGGTAGATTGATCGTTCACGTTCCACAGAGACACGGTAACTCTAGCTGCACCTGCATACATAAAGCCTCTTGTCAAGCCCACCAGCCCTTCACCTTGGACATCATCGCCTAGTCCACTTTCACAGGCACTTAGCACTATCAACTCTGCTGGTAAGTCGAGGTTAAAAATATCATTGAGCCGCAGGAAGCCTCTGGTTTGGGGTTTACCTTTTCTATCTACGAGAGACAGCACGATACCTGATGAGGCTGGGTTTACAGGGTCGAAAATGCCGTGAGTTGCAAATAGCAGATAGCGATATTGGCTCAACTGTTTACTAGTTGCAAAGTTGTAGTTAGCATCAAAGTCAAAGGCGGAAAGCTTTTCACCAGGAGAATTAACCAAGCCAAGAATCGCCTCTCCTTCGTCTTTTGTACCTGGGAGTGGGTCTAATTTGTCTTTATTGATGTTTCTCAAAGACGTTTCTAAAGTTGAGCGATCGAGGTTGTTTTCTACAGTTGAGGGTTGACTATTTTTCAACCGTCCATCATCAACAGTAAACACAGGATTAGCGAGAACGGCTAGAGTTTTGGGTGCAATCTTGCGTCCTTTGAGTTTCTTTCTGTGAGTTGCGAGACTAGATATTGAAGGGAGATTGACAATTTCATGATTCACAACTAGGGGTTGATATTCTGCACTGGCTGGCGATTTTCTCAGTTCGTTTAAAGCTGCGAATGGCACTTGATGCAAAATTCCATCAGCAACGATAACTAAACGTTTATTACCCAACTTCCCAGCTACTGGTGCGAGGATAATTTGACTGAGTGCGTCTGCTGCTTCCCCTGTATTTGCAACAGCTTCGGCGTTGTCTTCTGCGGTTGCTCCCTGATTTAGTGGCTGCTTTACAAAACTGTTAAATTTCTTTGCTGCTTTCGCTATCTTTTCTTGTCCTGGGAGTTCGTAGCTTTCCAAAGAGTTAGGAGTGACTACCCACAGATAACTGCGTTCTTCACCCAAAGAATATTGCAACATTACGGTATCTTGATCTAGTTGTTGTTGAATTCCTGACAATTCCAGTACGTCTTTTGGGTCAATTAATTCTGCACGTTCTGGGTTAGTCGCCCTGATTTTTTCAGAAATTGATTGCGATTCTTGGATAATATTTGTAATTTCTTGTTTGGTTTTTGCGATCAGTTCGGTGGGTGGTTCATTTCGACTCAATAAGTCGGATAAAAACTTATCTTTGGCATTCAATTTAAAATTTAAACGGCGTTCTTCTGCTAATAGTTGGGGATCAACGTCTTTACGGAGATTGACATTACCTTCTTTTAACAGTTCGACTAATACCCTGGCGCGAGAACGTTCGCTAATGTGCAATGCTAATGCGTTGTATCCTTTTGATGGGCCTTTTTTGTGCAACTGCATCAACAAGTCGATGTAGAATTTGTAATAATCTTGCACTGTGGCGAAGTATGAAGAACGTAAATCATCGCTGTTGACTTTGCTGCGCGTATTCTCAATGATGTTTATGACAGTTTCTATGTGCGTCTTGGCTTGGTTGAGATTTCCTCTGTCGCGCTCAATGATGGCTATTTTATAAAGTGAATGAGTTTGGTAATATATTTCACCAGTTTTCTGCCTTAGCTTCAGTTCTTGGTTGTAAGCCTCTATCGCCTGCTGCGGCTGCTTCATAGAGGTGTAAATCTTACCTCGGATTCTGTAGGCGGTAGCTTGTGATGATACATCTCCTAGCTGCTGGGATACCAATAAATGTTGTTTGTTTGTATCAAGGGCATTTTGATAATCTCCTGCACCTTCATAGGCGGTGCTTAAAGCACGAAGGGCAGTCCTTTCACCTTCTTTGATATTCTTTTTATGAGACAGTTCTAAAGCTTGTTTAGCCTTAGCAATAGCTTTGGGATATTCCTTTAATAACTCATAAGCCCTGACAGTAGAAGAAAGAATATAATTTTTTATAAAGTATCTTTCTCCGGCATACTTTAACGCATCCTCAAAATATTTCAATGCTTGATGGCAATCTTCTGCTTTTTTTTGATAAAAGCAGAGTTCTAGATAAACAGTGGCTATCCTATAAAAACCAGTTGCTATCAAACTCGGATTGCTTTGCTGATATATCTTCAAAACTTCCTTATACTTATCAATGCTTAAGTCATAGGCTCCTAAATTTTGGTACACCCCAGCTATCTCATAGAGAGTCTTTGATTCTAGAATAGGATTTTGCTGTCTTTTAGAAATTTCTAGTGCTTGGTTAAAGAGTATATCTAGGGCTTGTTGAAATTCACTTGAATTTGTATGAATAGAGGCAATGCTTACAAGTGTTTTAGCTTCTCCTTGAGAATCATGAATGTCGCGTTGAAGCTTTAGGGCTTGATTGAGATTCTCAAGAGCTTTTTGTGTCTCACCTAATTGATAGTACGCCCTACCAATACTGAAAATAAAATTTGCTTCCTGCTTGAAACTACCTACCTGACGAGCGATAGTTCTTGCTTTATTTAAGTAGACAATCTGCTGCTGTATATCACCCAGAAGCAAGTAGCTAGTGGCAATTGAATCGAAAATACTCATTTGGCTATCAAAAAAATCTCTACGACCAAATGGATTTTTTGTGTCCTGCTCTATTTGTCTTGCGTTTGTCTTTTGTAACTCTAATCCCTGCTGAAAATATTTCTCGGCTGAAGAGCGATCGCCCCTGGAACTGTAGACTAAACCTATATTTATAAATGTCTCTGCTTGTCCAAGTAAATCTTTAGTTTGACTGTATATTTTCAGTACTTGCTGATAGGAATCAAGCGCTTTATTTGTTTCACCCAATAGGCCGTAGTTTATAGCAATAACCCCAAGCGTCTTTGCTTGCCCTGGTAAATCATCATTTGCCTTTTGAATTGCCAAAGCTCTTTCTAAAAACTCACTCTCTTTTTTCGGTTCGCCAAATACTTTATAAACTACAGCAATGCCAAACAGTACATGAGCTTCTTCTTTGGGTTGTTTGTCAGCATGATATAGTGACTGTGCTTGGTTATAAGCATCAATCGCTTTTTGCTTTTCCCCTAATTCTTGATAAACATAACCAAGTGATGTTAATAATAAAGGTTTCCATTCACGAGCCTGTGATTGCTGTAATTCCTGCACAATAGCTAATGCTTGCTCCAAATATCCCACAGCTTTTGTGTTTTCTGTTAGGTAGTTGTAGATAATACCAATGTTATAAAGTGTAACAGCCTCTTGAAAAGGTGCTTCTTGAGGTTTTGCTGCACGCACTTCTGGTAATCTCCAGATTTTCAACGCTTCTTCGTATTTAGTAATTGCCTGTCGTACTGCTGCTGCTGATGGTTGATTCTGTAGTTGATCTCCTTCTTTTAACAGTTGGTGTGCTTTATCCCAAAGCGGCTTAATTTTAGCCTCGGCTTCACTTGGCGCAGGGTTTGTATTTTGTGGTTTTGCATCTGGCGACTGCGCTATTTTGACGTTAGCAGAGACTTTTTTCGCTATTTTTTCTGAAAACGAATCTGTATACCCTTGTTCTAGTGCAGCATCAATTGACTTTTGCGAGTCAGCTTGCATCTGTTGTCTTATCTGCAACCATCTACTTATCGATGTTGCACCTACCGCATCAGACAGAAAAAGCACACTCAGTAATACAGTTAAACTATAACGAGAAACCTGAGAAAATGAGCAGCAAAAATTACACTCAAACTTAGCGTTCTTCTTCATGCTGAAGCCTCAATCACCTTTCAGTTACTTGGGTTTAGATATTTATGGTTGAATTGCTTAAGGAATCTTTCTGTGATTCCAATGTTGAGTTTATAACGTTCATGAATCTGAACTAACATTGTTACCAAATTAGATACAAAATTTTGTCAAATCTTCTAGATTCCTCGTTTTGACGTTATTTAGCGAGGTTTTATGTACACAGAGATCCCCGACTTCTTTAAGAAGTCGGGGATCTGAGGGTCAAGTGAGCAATACCAAGTAATTTGCTAAACTCTAAACCAGAGTCAGGAGTAAGTGTGATGTTTCAAGCCTTACCAAAAGCGATCGCTTTTGAAGAATTCCTCAATTGGAAGCCAGACGGCGATCGCTATGAACTACACGATGGGGTAATTGTTGAAATGCAGCCAGTAGGAGATCATGAAGAGATTAATGGTTTTTTAGCGGGTGAAATCACTTTAGAGTTCAAACGATTAAAACTCCCATACATCATACCCAAGCAAGCACTAGTTAAGATTCCTGACAAAGAATCAGGTTATTCGCCCGATGTAATAGTGATAAATCAAAATAATCTTTCAGCAGAACCGATGTGGAAAAAGTCATCAACGGTTACTGAAGCTGCGTCGGTTCCCTTAGTTATTGAAGTCGTCAGCACTAATTGGAAAGATGATTATGCACACAAACTGGTTGACTACGAAACTTTTGGCGTTCCTGAATACTGGATTGTTGATTATTTAGCTTTGGGCGGTAGAAGGTACATAGGTAATCCTAAACAACCGACTATCTCCGTTTACTGTTTAGTTGATGGTGAGTATCAAGTTAACCTGTTTCGGGGTAGCGATCGCATCATATCGCCTACATTCCCAGAATTAAACTTGACTGCTGAACAGATTTTTCAAGCTGGGCGATCGCAAAATCAATTATGACCGCAATGCAGATACTCCCATAGGGCCACGAGTTACACCCAATTGATTTTGCAACTTCAACTCGCGCCAAAGTTGGGAACCTGTAATCTCACCTTGCAATAATTGACTATAAAAATGTATTGTTTTACTCACTTGTTCTGGTGTTTCATTGACAAACTCAATGCGGAAGTGACGTAACCCCAGTTCTATGAGGCGCTGTACGTACTCGGCTCCCGTTTGAGCAGTGCCATTAAATACAGTATTGCGGCAACCTACATCTGCTTTGAGAACGTGTTCAGTACCTACACGGTCTTTTAATTTAACTTCATGCTTATCACAAGGTCGTCCACAGTTAGTGTAGTCTGTACCCGTCGATAGAAAGGCACAAAATACACAATGCTCCATGTGAAACATTGGGATATGCTGATGGATTGTCACCTCAAACCACTGGGGTGGGCAACTGGTGAGCAGGTCTTGCAGTTGGGTAATATTCAGGTCATAAGATGCCGTCAGCCTTTCTAAACCAAAGCGTTGCTGAAAGTAGTCTGCTGTTAAGGCATTAGCAACGTTGAGCGAAAAATCTCCAATACAACGGTCTGCTGCAAAGAATTGCAGTTGGTCATAGTTCCGTATCAAATAGCCATCTGCTTCACAAGCACGTACTTGCTGCAAAATCCAGTTTTCTCCTGGTTTGGTAATTCGGGGTGGTGCAACCCAAATTGTGGGGAGTTGGGAGTTAGGAGTTAGGAGTGCTGAGTTATGAGTTAAAAGTGAAGAATTTTCTGCTTTGTTTTTTTGCTGTTGCTGGCGCACCATTTGCACCGCTTCTTGGTAGGCACGGGGGTCTTCAAATTCACAATACAGTGTTTCAACACCAGCTTTGAGGGCGGCTTGGAGTTGCTTGAGGTTACGTACTAAGACTATAAGTGAGGGAGGTGAGGGAGATGAGGGAGATGAGGAGGGGAGTAAGTCTTGGAAAGAGACATGAGAATGTAATTGCCAGCGTTTGGGTTGACTCCGCAATTCTTCCAACTGCACGACAATTTCCCGTCGCATCCGGTTTAACTCACTTACGGGTAGCATAATTGCACCGATGAGGTGGTTGGTTAGGGTTCCTAAACAGAAGGGGGTGTTACCTAAACGACCGAATTGTTCTTGTAAACGGTTTGTATCTAAGGGTTTGGTGTGCGCCTCCACCAGGGAAATTGCAGACTCTACTTGGACAATATTACCGAATTTATCGCGGGCGATCGCAATTAACGCCTGACCAACTTCTCCATAAACCTCCAAGTCAATCGGACGTTGAAATTGGGGATTTTCGCCAGCAAAACTCTGACGTAGTTGCTTATCTAATTCTGGATCGCTGGTTTTCCAAATGCGATCGCCTGTATGCACTCGCCGCAGGTTCAAGTCATTTCGACCAAAGGTCAGCATGGTTTCTTTACCTTTGGACACCACAGCATAAACCCGGCCGCCTTCTTCCTTCGCCTCTGGATGACCGCAGTCAAACACAATTCCATCTCCCGGTTTAACAGGCGCTTCCAGTTTGACTGTTACTTGTTCGTTGTGAATGCGGCTAACTTCACCTAAATAAACCCCACGTTTTTTACCAAAGCGGGCGTGAACTAGTTCCTGATTATTAATCCCGCCAAACCAACCCGTGTAGAGTCCGCGAGAAAATGCCATTTCTAGGTTGTAGTGTTCTTGATCTGTTTGACCTCTCCCCCAGCCCCTCTCCGAAACGGAGAGGGGAGTCTTTATTCCCCCAACGCTAGTAGGGAAGGGGGTTAGGGGGTTAGGTCTTTCCAATTCCTCCATCACGCTATCCAAAGCTTGCCGATAAACGCGGGTGACATTAGCAACATACTCTGGGGCTTTCAAACGACCTTCAATCTTGAGACAAGTTACTCCTGATTTGACCAAATCTGGTAGAACATCTAACCCTGCTAAGTCTTGAGGACTGAGTAAATATTTGCGTTCTTTTAAATTTACAACTTCACCATCAGCGATTAAATCGTAGGGCATCCGGCAAGCTTGGGCACATTCACCTCGGTTTGCAGAACGTCCGCCTAAAGCCTCGCTAGTCAAACACTGACCAGAATACGCTACGCATAAAGCACC
The DNA here is from genome assembly GCF_003443655.1 of Nostoc sphaeroides. Classification (NCBI taxonomy): domain Bacteria; kingdom Bacillati; phylum Cyanobacteriota; class Cyanophyceae; order Nostocales; family Nostocaceae; genus Nostoc; species Nostoc sphaeroides. Next base: position 4,118,870 of record NZ_CP031941.1, on the reverse strand, counting down.
GTGAACAAACACTTCTAAGGGCAGCGAAGTTTCTTGTTGGGCAATCTGCTGCTGAATTTTATTGATTTCCTGAAGAGAACATTCACGCGCCAACACTACCAATTGACAACCGAGGGACTTGGCAAATTCCACTCCCGCCGCACTGGTGATGGTCATTTGGGTGGAAGCATGGATGGGAAAATCGGGCGACAGGTGACGGATGAGACGGCATATACCAATATCTTGAACAATTACCGCATCTACACCTGCTGCAATAATTGTGCAGAGATATTGCTGTGCTTCTGCTAGTTCTTTGGGAAATATTAGCGTATTGACGGTGACATAACCCTTTACGCCCCGACGGTGCAGGAATGTCATTAATTGGGGTAAGTCTGCCTCAGTAAAATTTTGTGCCCGCATTCTGGCGTTGAAGCGATTCCAAACCGAAGTAAATCGCATCTGCCCCATTTTCCACAGCAGCTTTAGCACAGTCCCAGTTACCTGCTGGCGCGAGTAGTTCAGGGCGTTGAAGAGAAAGAGGGGGAGAGGGGCGATCGCTTTTCATTAGATTTAGGGTTAACTAGCACCATAGTGATTTTATCGAAGTTGGTGGGGGATGGTGGGGCGATCGCAGTCTTCATCTCTCCACAACGATTGCCTGCCTATCTTACCCAACCAGTTAGTCAATAATATCTACTCTTGATTCACCAAAGCTACAAAATTTGATGAATACTCTCAACAAGCTGCTCAAGAAAATCAACTGTATCACCAACCATTGATTCGTCGATATACCAGCGATTACCTATGTTGAGGGTAGGATCTATATCTGCTTCATGAGCAATTTTGTTTCTGCGATCTACAATCAAACTAAGTTGTTGCTTAATATCTTTAGGAGATTTGCTCATTTTAGTAGCAACTTCATCCCACAATTTTTTATCTGAAATTTGTCTAATTGCATCAGCTATTTTGTCAGGTTGCTGGAAGCTTTGATAACTTAGACGTTCTCGAATCTCGTCTTCTAACCATGAAGTATTATTTAATCTGTTCAAAATACTATTTGATAGAACTGGAATTAAACCAGAAATAGTATAAGACTGCTGTAAAAAGTTAGCGCCATAAACTTGCTGTATGTCAGTCTCTATCCAAGAGGCGATATCTATAGCTATTCTCCTATCTTCACGAGCGCTTCCCAAGGAAACTTGAAAACGGGAAAAGGCTGATTGAGTACTATTACCTGAAGGTGCTGGTTCAGTACGTTGCCCTCGATGAATTTCCAGCATACCCAACGTGACAACTTCATGAATATAATAATCTAAAGCGCTAACAGTTAGAACCAGAGCAGCTCGTAAAATATCTGAAATATCTAGGACAGCAGTAGCTTGAGCCTTAACTGAATTATGAATAGCAATCATATCTCGAACGCGCTGAATACTAATACGAAATTGATCAAGCGCTGACTGCATAATTCTTGGATGATAGTGCAATAATTTTATCTGCTAAGTCAGAAAAAGTTTTTTTAAACTCCTCTTGCTTTGCTTGATTATTATCTAACACCTTGCCTTTTTGATCTAACTGTTCAGGTGTTAGCGCATAAATTGGTGTACTATGTTCCTGCGATAAGGCAATTAAACTGTTAAAGTTAGAAATCTTTGTCAAAGTGAAATTACCATTAATACCTTGGTTAGTATAGATATTATTAGGTAACAGCAGATTATTATCACGTAAAATTGGAATTAATTTAAAAGCAACTCTTCGCTCAATTTTTTCTATCCATGATTGAAATGCTGCTGTTTCTTTACCTCGTATAATTCTATAATTCTGAACAATAGTTCCTAAAAAGCGTAATGTAAATTCAGGAAAGGGATAAGCTGCTTCTTTTAATATAGGAAGTGAACTCGCCATCTTTGCCCAACTACACCATCTAGGTAAAATTCTAGATAGAGAATCAATTGCCATTACAGAGAAGAAATCAGCAGTTGTAGGCACTAAGAAAAAGTCACTGGTCATTAGTAAGTTCTGATTAATTGCTCCTAAACTTGGACTCATATCAATTAGAATATAGTCAGCATCAAATTTATTAGCAGTTTTTTCCAAAAGATCAGAAATAGAACCTGGCAGATTTTTAAGCGTCTGAATTGAACCACTAAGTTCTTGGGCGATACCTAATGTTACTTCGTATTCAGCAAACCCAACATGACCTGGTAACAAAAATAGACCCTCTTGACCTTGTATTGGAATACAATCTACAGCTTCGATAACCCTTGGTTGTGACTCAAAAGCAGGAGCTAAACCAGTCTTAATATTTGAAACTGTGTTGTAGATGTTTTCTATCCTTGTCTCATCATCTTCAGTTTCCTCTTTTAGAGCTATCCCTGTAAGATTACATTGTGGATCGGTATCTACAAGGATAACTCTCTTACCTTTGGAAGCAAGCATCCAACCTAAATGAAAAGTAGTTGTGGTCTTGCTGACACCACCCTTGTGATTAAATAAGGCAATCTTACAAACCATTTTATTTTACCTTTAAAACTGCTGAGTTTTTTGATGTACGTATTATTTTAAAGCCTGCATGACTTAAATATAGCTTTTAAAAAGCTTACATAAGACAAATGGATTTAGGAATTGCAGCTTACCCCAATCCCTCAACATCAGCACTTTCCCCTTCCAACTCAACAGGCTCAAACTTAACTTTGTTGTATAAATCCTGTAAGGAAATCTCAAAGGGTACGGTTACAAGTGCGATCGCTTCATCTTCTTCATCATATTCACGAAGTGCCCATTGCTTTTTCCCAGTTTTAGAAAATTGATCTACATGAATCTGAGTTTGGTCAATTAACAGGTATTCTTGGAAAGTGGAAATAGTGCGGTAAGCCTGAAATTTATCTTCGCGATCGTAGCCTTTGGTAGATTTTGATAAAACCTCAACAATAATCTGTGGATTCAGAATTATATCCTTTCGGTTGTTAAAAAACTCTGGTTCATCCGCCAGAATCATCACATCTGGATAAGTGTAGGTACGCTTTTGGGTTATCCATAGACGAACATCACCCATAAAAACCCGGTAGTTCTGCTTTTTAAAAGCGAAATTTAACTCAGTACTTAAGTTGAGTGCTATTTGATTATGATTTACTGTTCCACCCGCCATAGGAATTATTTCCCCATCAATATATTCACTTTTGTAGTCAGCAGCTTCTTCTAGCTCTAAATATTCCTCTGGGGTATAGTATCGCTGTTTTGTTATTTGCATAATTTTATCAGGGAGCAATGTTTAACGATACGGAGCGTCTAGTGACCCATATTTACTGAACAGTTTAACGTGGTTAGATAGAGTGTGCTTTGTACAAAGTGAGCGTAGGCGCAGCCGACCGTAGGCATCGCTATCTCAATTCACAAAGATTGCTAGCTTCTTTTCCTATTGATAACCAGCTGCTTGTAACAAAAACAATTTGGCATAACGTCCTCCTAGCTGTAACAGTTCTTCGTGAGTTCCTTGTTCTATAACTTCCCCGTTTTCTATAACTAGGATTTTGTCAGCCATTCGTACCGTTGAGAAGCGATGGGAAATCAAAAGTACCATCTGATTTTGAGTAATAGCGCGAAAATGATTGAAAATCTCAAACTCAGCTTGGGCATCTATTGCTGATGTTGGTTCATCTAACACCAAGATATCTGCTTGCGATCGCATAAAAGCACGAGACAAAGCAATTTTCTGCCACTGTCCCCCAGAAAGTTCCTGTCCTCCCTTAAACCAACGACCAAGTTGAGTCTGGAAGCTTTGAGGTAATTGGTCAATAAATGATTGGGACATGCCTTTTTCAGCAGCAGTTCGCCAGCGAGTTTTGTTTTCGAGATGTTCTACATCTCCGACGCCAATATTCTCCCCCACAGTGAACTGGTAGCGGACAAAGTTCTGAAAAATTACACCAATGCGACGCCGCAATACATCCACATCCCATTCTTGCAAATCCAAGCCATCTAAGAAAATTCGCCCAGAGTCAGGGGTGTAGAGTCGGGTAAGTAGTTTGATTAAGGTAGTCTTACCGGAACCGTTTTCACCGACAATTGCCAGTTTCTCTCTCGGTTTCAAATGCAGCGAAATGTTTGTCAACGCTGGCTTGGAACTTCCTGGATAAGTAAATGATACGTTCTCAAAACGGATACCATCTTGGGAATTTAAACCAATGGTTGCATTACCCCAAGATTTTGGTACTTCTTCTTCGAGAAAATCGTAGAGATTTGATAAATATAGGTTGTCCTCATACATCCCTCCAATAGAAGTGAGGGCATTGGAAAAAGTAGATTGTCCTTGGCGAAACACAGTGAGATACATTGTCATATCTCCCAAGGAAATCTTACCTTGCACTGTTTCCAGTACAATCCAAGCATAAGCTAGGTAAAAAGCACCAGTACTAACTAAACTTAGGAGATACCCCCAAAATCCTCGCCGCAGAGTTAAATCGCGGTCTTCGCCATAGAGTTGATTGAATAGGTTGCGGTAACGCCCTAGCAACATCTCTCCCAGTTGGTAGAGTTTGACTTCTGTGACAAAATCTTCTCTTGCTAGCAGATTTTCTAAGTAGTGCTGTTGACGAGTTTCTGCCGCACGCCAACTAAATAAGCGAAAGCCTTCTCCAGCAAACTTTGTTTCGGCAATAAATACAGGCATAGCTGCCAAAATCAGCACCACCACCGCCCAACCTGAGAAATTTACTAGCAAAATACCGTAGGTGAATAGGGAAAGAGCATTTTGCACTAACCCAAAGGTGCGGTTTACTAAAGAAAGGGGACGAACTGATGCTTCTCGTCGCGCATTGGTCAATTTGTCATAAAATTCTGAGTCTTCAAACTGCCTAAGATCGAGTGTTAGCGCCTTTTCTAAGATGAGTACATTCACTCGCTGACCCATTAGTGCCCGCAATAACGACTGACAAATGGTGATTCCTCGCTGACTGCCTGCTAGTAAAATTACAGCGATCGCTTCTAATCCTACATAAGATAGAGAAGGATAAATATTGACAAAACCATTGCTTTGTGAATGAACTTGAGAGGCAAATACCACTGCATCCACAATTAACTTACTGATGTAGGATATCGCCGCCGGTAAAAGACCAGCCACCAAAGTTAAACTCGCCAGAAGAATAGTAAGCGATCGGCTAGTAGTCCATACTAGGCTTACAGCCCGTCCACTGTAGCGAAAAACCGTCAGTGATTGGCGCAGGATATTTCTTTTTTTTTAATCTTCATCTTTCTTTGCGCGAGATACCCCAGCTTGGGCGGATTTTCCTAACTCTATATTAATCTTTATAAATTTTACCAATAAAGAACTCACAAGCCAGGAGTCAGAAATTTTATGATGAACTGTAGAGCGTAAGTAGTCGGACAAAAATATTTACAGTCATTGCGAGCGTTCGCGTTAGCGTCTCGAAGAGAAGCGAAGCAATCCCAGCCCTTGCGATTGCTTCATTCCGCTTCGCTCCATTCGCAATGACATTGTGTAATTAATTCTGTCTGACTACTTAGGTAGAGTATTGCACTTTTAAATGAACGCCAAGATTTGATAATTACTTACAGCACATACAATGCTAAAATTATGTTGCTAACACTCTAATTAGCAAGGGCAATGCTAAAAAGTGGGGTGCTAAAAATTAGGTCTATAAATCATCTATTTAATAGTGCATAGGCATAGCCCACACGGGGCATGGCAGCGAAATAGCTGTTTTTATTAAGAATATAGCTATGTCACTGTGAATGAAAACTGGATTTAACTTTGAAGCATTGCTCCCTTGGTTTTTCTATCTGCTTGGTATTCTGTATCAAAAATCATTTAGAATATCTCAGGAGTAAAAAAATGGCAGCAGAATTTAGCCTTGGTACACTCAGTAATACCCCAACCCTTGTTAGTAACTTTGTTGGCAATCTCGACCCGCAAGACACCTTTAGTTTCAGCCTACCTAGTAGCGATGGTAACATCAATGTGGCTCTCACTGGCTTGAGCGCTAATGTTGATGTCACAGTGTTCAAGGACTTGAACAGTAATGGAATTGTTGATGCTGTTGACACGCAGCTTGGTACTTCATCTCGTAGTGGCACCTCGGATGAAGCAATTAACATTGCAAACCAGGCAGCAGGAGCTTACGTAGCTCAAGTTAATCGGTTTTCTAGTAATAACAGTGGATATAATTTGAAGCTATCAACCACTGGCCTTACCTTACCCAGTAACCTCCTGACCAGCGATATCCCGGTTGGCCCTCTAACGAGTTCAAGAAGCTTTAAGGACTCCTTGAGCAACAATGATACCTCTGATATCTATAATTTCGTTGTGAACACGGCTGGCAGTTTCAGGTTTACTCTCGATCCGGTCGAGTCTGTTGATCCCGATCTCCGACTTATT